>JBAXVG010000017.1:0-81478 GCA_037129255.1 Desulfuromonadales bacterium
GGCCGGTCGTCAGTGTCACCGGAAGGTGAGAGAGAAAGCCGAGCGTGCGGAGCACTGTGAATACGTTGATGTAGTGATCACCGAAGCCCATCCAGAAACGGATGCTGTTGGCATCGATGTATTTTGACAGTGAGTGCAGTTCGTCGTGGCCGTTCAGGTAGATCGGCTGTTTACCGACAACCGGGAAATCATAGACCCGTTTCACAGAGTGGGTGGGATACTCCTTCCACTGCCGGTCGATCCAGGTCCAGACCTTGATGAACTCCCGGAAATTGATCTCCGGGTCAAAGTTGGTCGAAAAATATTTGCCGTGACTTCCCGCATTCACATCCATGATATCGATCGTATCGATCTTGTCGAAGTAGCACTTGACTGCCAGGGCGCAGTAGGCATTGACCACGCCCGGATCAAATCCGGCGCCGAGTATGGCGGTCACCCCTTTTGCATCGCATCGCTCCCTTCGCTTCCACTCGTAATTGGCGTACCAGGGGGGCTCCTCGCAGACCTTGTCCGGCTCTTCGTGAATGGCGGTGTCAATATACGCCGCACCGGTCTCGATGCATGCCTCCAGCACAGACATATTGATGAAGGACGCTCCAAGGTTGATCACGATGCCGGATTTACTCTTCTTTATCAACTTGACGGTCGCCGGAATGTCCAGGGCATCAAGTTGAGCCGAGTATAAGCGACCGGCCGGGTTTTTGAGATGCCCTTTACGATTCACGCTTTCAATGATTGCGTCACATTTGTCCTGCGTTCTGGATGCGATGAGTATATCACCCAGGATATCGTTGTTCATCGCTGCCTTGTGGGCCGCAACATGCGCTACTCCGCCGGCTCCGATAATCATGACATTCTTCTTTTTCATGAAGTAACTCCCCCTCTTATGATAGACTGCCTGTGTAATCTTCGTATCCGAAACTACGCACCAGTTCAACAGAGCCATCCATCCTCCGCACTGCAATCGACGGCATCGGAACGCCGTTGAACCAGTTTTTCTTCACCATCGTATATCCTGCCATATCTGCGACCCGAACCTCGTCGCCGATCTTCAGGCAGGTCTCCAATTCATAGCTGCCGAAGATGTCGCCAGCCAGGCATGATCGGCCGGCGATCATAATCCGGTTGCTTCCCGGGCCGGGGAATGAAATCCTGGGGTTTGTCCGGTAGATCAGGTGGTCCAGCAGATGTGCCTCGACAGAGGCATCAACGATGGCAATATCAACTTCGTTATGGACCACATCAAGCACCGTGGTCACCAGTTCGGTACTGTTCGTGATGGCTGCCTCACCCGGTTCAAGATAGAGCTGCACCCCGTATTTTTGGCTGAATTCCTTCAGGATTCCGCAGAATCTTTCCAGAGGATAGTCAGCCTTCGTAAAAAAGATACCGCCACCGATGCTGACCCATTCCATTCTCTCCAGCAGGACGGCATACTGTGTGCCGATCTGGTCCAAGGCGGCGGCAATATTATTTACATCGTCGTTTTCACAGTTGAAATGGAACATTATTCCGCTGATCAGTTCTGCCGCCGCATTGACTTCCTGTTCATTGCTTACCCCCAGTCGCGAATATCTGCGAGCCGGGTCCGCCAGGTCATAGTGGGAATAACTGATACCCGGATTGACCCGCAGGCCGACCTTCAGGCCATGTACGCGGTCGTGAAACATCTGCAACTGGGAGACGGAATTGAATATCACCTTGTCGGCGAACCGGCTGACTTCTTCGAGCTCTTCGGCAGAATACACAACGCTGTAGGCATGCACCTCCCGGCCGAATTTTTCTCGCCCGAGACGCGCCTCAAAGAGAGAGCTGCTGGTTGTACCGTCCAGGTACTGACGCATCAGATCAAATACGCACCATGATGAAAAGCATTTCAGGGCCAGAACGGACTTTGCGCCGGACTCTTCACGTACAGACCGGATGATTTCAAGATTTTTTTTCAGCCTCTGTTCATCGATAAGATAATAAGGTGTGTGCAATGGCGGCATTTTTCAGACCTCTCGGAATACGGTTCAGGCTGTGAAAAATACAGCAGCCAGTGTTATTTGTCAATTTCTGGTCGCTCTCAAAACCGGTAGAGGGAAACAGAATGTGACGGTTTGATGGTGAAATGCGGGTGTTAGTGAATCAGCCCTCTTACAGGTATTCGTTTGACGTTTCCAGGTATGTTTTGACTTCTAGCCAGCGCTCCAGCTTTTGTTGCTTTGAAAGCGCTGCATGAGCCGGACTTGTCGACGGCAGTATCACCAACTGAGGTTGATATGGTAAGATTGACGGTGCAACATGCTGCTGGAACAGCATGGCCGCTTTTTGACCGTTAAAGAAAATTGCATTCACAGAATATTCTGAAAAAAACCGACTGTAATCATTGATAACAATACTGCCCCGTCTGATCCGCCCGTCCAAACTGCCTTCTCTTTCGCATGATTTGAGAACATCCCAGATGGCAATACCTTCGCGCCGGGCAATATCGCAGCGCTGCTCGTAATCATCGATTTTACCCGTGTCGCAGATTGCGGCAATCATGTCCCAGAACACGTTCCGCGGATGAGCGTAATACTGCTTCTGCTTAAGTGATTCTTCGCCGGGAAAGGACCCCAGAATAAGAATCTTGGCGGTTTTTCCTACAATTGGATCAAAGCCTTCTTTTGTCATGTTGACAGATAGTACCTCAATTCGAAGTAGAAAAGGCAAACGCTCCTGTCAGTGTTACCCGAAGGAGCGTTTGTGGCGTTTACCGGTGTCCGGATCAGACCTGAACTACTTCTTTTACGCCCGGAATTTTTTCCTTCATGGCACGCTCAATCCCCATCTTGAGGGTCATGGTGGACATCGGGCAGCTGCCACAGGCACCTTTCAAACGAACCTTGACGATACCGTCCTCTGTTACGTCAATCAGTTCTACATCGCCGCCATCGGCCTGCAGACCGGGACGAACCATCTCAAGAACCTTCAGTACTTCTTCTTTCATTGTCGACTCTCCTTTGCATGTGATGTTACATGGTACATTGATTGTTATCACTACGGCAACCCCGGTGAGGTCAGATGTTCAGGCCGCATGATCCTGTCCAGTTCCGCCTCGGGTATCAGCCCCTGTTCCAGCACGATCCGGCGGATGCTCTTGCCGCTGGTGACCGATTCCTTTGCGATGGCAGCCGAAGCGTTGTAGCCGATGTAGGGGGCCAGCACCGTAACCAGGCCAAGCGAATCCTCCAGATAGTGGCGACAGCGCTCCTCGTTGGCAGTAATCCCGTTTATACAGGATTCGGTGAACTTCTGCACGCAATTCCTGAGGAGTTCCATTGAAAAAGTCAGGTTCCAGGCGATCAGCGGCATCATGACGTTCAGTTCCAGCTGACCGGCCTGGCTTGCCAGCATGACCGCCTGATCGCACCCTATCACCTGAAAGCAGACCATGTTTGTCATCTCGGCCATGGAGGGATTTATCTTGCCTGGCATGATCGACGAGCCGGGCTGGATGGGGGGCAGGCGGATCTCGTCCAGTCCGGTGCGCGGGCCTGAAGCCAGCAGGCGCAGGTCGTTGGCGATGCGTCCCAGGTTGACCGCAGTACTGCGGAGGGCTGAAGAAAGAGTCAGAAAGGGGTCCATGTTCTGCATGACTTCGAAGAGATCCGCACTGGCAACCAGCGGGAACCCGGTTGCGATTGACAGCTCTTCGATCATGGTTTTGATATAGGCCGGTTCCGCATTCAGGCCTGTCCCGACAGCAGTGCCGCCTATGCCCAGTTCCAGCAAAGCCGGAATGCACGACTCCAGACATTCCCGGTTCTTGCGGATTGCTACAGCGTATGCGCCGAACTCCTGTCCCAGACGAATCGGGACGGCGTCCTGCAGATGGGTGCGCCCTGATTTAAGAACATGGTCGAACTCGTGTGCTTTGGCTGACAAGGCCATACCCAGCCTTTCAAGTTCCTCCAGCAGGGGATCGAGCATCTCCAGCGAGGTCAGGCGGATTGCGGTCGGTATGACATCATTGGTGGACTGAGCCATGTTGACATGATCATTGGGGTGCAGGGTACTGAAATCGCCCCGTTCGCGTCCTAACAGCTCCAAAGCTCGGTTGGCCAGAACCTCGTTGACGTTCATGTTGTGCGACGTCCCGGCACCGGCCTGGAAAGGATCCACCACGAACTGGTCAGCCAGCCCTCCGGCCAGAACCTCGTCGGCAGCGGCCACTATGGCATTGCATATTTCGGATGAAAGTCTGCCGGTGGACATGTTGGCTTTGGCCGCGCACTTTTTGATGGTCACTGTTCCCCACACAAAGGCAGGGTGCGGCTTCAGCCCCGAAATCGGGAAGTTGTGAATGGCGCGCGCAGTCTGGGCGCCGTAGTAGGAGTCAGCCGGTACCGGCATTTCTCCCATCGAATCTATTTCAATGCGTGTGGTCATGATGCACCTCGTCAAGGTCAGACGACTTCTGGCTATAGTATACGGAAGTCCTGCAGGGTTTCAACTGTTTATCCCGATTAGCGCTCAAAATATCTCTTGCATAACCGTTTAAATAAGTAGAATATAAGAAGGTATCAGTGTTGATAATCGCGTCGTTGTCAGGAGGTGAAACCAATGGCTATTGCGTCTCTATCACCGAATAGTGTTTTGGCCAGTCCTATTCAGGTCAATCCGCAGATTAAGACTGATCTTCAATCCTCAGTGCCTCAAGTTGCACAAGACGCTCAGAAGAGTGCAAAAGCAGCGCAAACAGATACGATAACAATTTCAGTTCAAGCATTGAAGATGGCTGATGACAAAAACATTGTTGCCAAAGAAACAGAGAACGATGCGGATGAACAGCGGGCTATACAGTTGGAGAACGACAAGGCTGATGCTGCCAATAACTTACAAAATGCGGCCCAGAGAAGTGCGGCAAAAGCTTATGCTGCTGTGAGTTCGAATCAGTAACCAGGCAGCTTGTCAGGTGCAGATATATCTGCAGGAACAAAAAGAGGAAGCCGACAGCTGGTTTCCTCTTATCTATTGGAGGGAACATGGACGCTGTTCATCATAAGCTTATTATTCTGGGTGCCGGTCCCGCCGGTTATACCGCTGCAATTTATGCTGCCCGGGCCAATCTTAATCCGGTCATGATCACCGGCATGCAGCCGGGAGGACAGCTGACCACCACCACCGAGGTTGACAACTGGCCAGGTGACCATGAGGGTGTACAGGGCCCGGACCTGATGGAACGCATGCGGCTGCACGCCGAACGCTTCCATACCGGAGTGATCTATGACCATGTCTTTGCCGCCGACCTGGGCAGACGCCCCTTTTTGCTGAAAGGGGATAGCGCGGAATACACCTGTGATGCCCTCATCATCGCCACCGGCGCATCGGCAAAGTATCTGGGGCTCCCTTCCGAAGAGATCTACAAAGGTAAGGGAGTGTCTGCTTGTGCCACCTGCGACGGCTTTTTCTATCGAGGTAAGGACGTTGCGGTAATCGGGGGTGGCAGTACTGCAGTCGAGGAGGCGCTTTACCTGGCGAATATTGCCGCTCATGTCACTGTGGTGCACCGCCGGGAAGAGTTCCGGGCCGAAAAAGTGCTTTCCGACCGGTTGATCGAAAGAGCCGATGGAGGCAATGTCACCATTGAGTGGAACCATCAGCTAGAGGAGATACTGGGTGACGCAAGCGGTGTGACGGGGATACGTATCCGCCACAGAAACGGATCTGTCAAGGAACTGGCACTGCACGGGGTTTTCATAGCCATTGGTCACGTGCCGAATACAGCCGTTTTTGAAGGACAACTGGATATGCTGGATGGCTATATCCGGACGAAATGCGGAGGACTTGATGGCAATCAGACAGCCACCAGTATTGAGGGGGTCTTCGCTGCCGGCGATGTGCAGGATTTTAACTATCGGCAGGCAATCACTTCGGCAGGCACCGGCTGTATGGCGGCCAAGGATGCCGAGCGCTTTCTGGCAACGTTGAATCAATAGGAGCTTTTATGGCAGAGGCGCCTGACGACCTTGAAAAACTGCTGATTGAGGTTCGCAAAACCATTAGCGATAACAGGCAGTTCCTGGAAAAGCTGTCTGATGAAGCGGTAGAAGTTGAAGCAGAGGACGGGACGGAAGTAGTGGCACGCGAAGAAGATTTTGAAGAGCTGTGACTGCGATCAGATTATGGTAGATACAACAAAGCCCCCGGAGAGGTTTCTTCGGGGGCTTTGTTGTATTCTCAGTGCTGTTTCTTAGGTTCCTGCTTCACCTGTTTTCCCTCACCGGGAACATCATGGCCGCCAGCGGAGTGGCAATCACTGCAGTTGGTTTTGTATAGTTCATCCCCGATATCAACCGGATGAACGAATTCGGTCACGCGCTTTCCGAGTGGAATATTCTCCTGGGCCTGGTCGAGGACATCGTGGCAAACTTTGCAGTCTTTGGAAATTATCTTGCCATCGGCGGTCTTATGCTTGTTATCATGACAACGGAAACAGCCAGGTGTATAGAAGTGCCCGATGTAGTCCGGATAGGTGTTCCACTTGACTTTCATGGCAGGGAAGTAGTTCCGCTCATAAATATCCTTCACTTCTCCCGTAGCCTGTTTAATAGCAGCGCCTTTTTCCTGAGCCAGTTTGGGATAGTTCTTGGAGTAGAAAGCCGGGATTTCTTTGTCAATGGTGGCAAACCCCTCCTCCTTGGTCTTGTATGGCCGCTCAAGTATTTCGACCGCTACCTTTTTAATAAAGGGGAGTGAACGGTCGATATGGTTTGAGACAAAATTCAGATCCATTTCAACGGATGGAGAGTGGTATATATGGGTCGGGCGGTTGTGACAGTCGGTGCAGTCCATGTGGCGCTTATTCCCTTTTGCAATCTCATCCTTGGTGAGGGGGGTCTCGATGCTTGAGTACTCGGTCAGCTTGCCGGTTTTGTCCTTGATGGCGACATAGGGAATATCGAGGCGCTTCTGGTCACGGGCAATGAAGGTTACCTCCTTGCCTATGTGCCAATGGATTCCATTTATATTGGGGTTTTTCGGGTTTCCACCAACGTGAATCAACATATCGACTTTACGGGGAGTATTCTCCTCGTTGGGTGCATAGTGGTAGAAAATCTTCTGGCGGCCGACGTAGAATTTCTCCGGCCAGTGGCAGTGTTCGCAGGTCTCCCGGGCCGGGCGGAGGTTGTCAATCGGAGTCTCAATGGTCTCCGGATAAGTATGGAACAGAACAGCATATAACTGCTTCATGCCGGATATCTTTGCTTTTACGTACCAGGCGGCGCCGGGGCCGACATGACATTCCACGCACTTGACCTTGGCATGGGGAGAGTTGCCCCAGGCTGTATGTTCCGGGGTCATGACCGGATGGCAGAGTTCACCACAGAAAACGGTTGATTCGGTAAATTCAAAGCCCTTGATGGAGGCGATAGCCACGATAATCACAAAGATGACGCTTGCCATAATGAAGAAGATAAAAAGATTGCGCTTGCTCGGGTCGTTGAGGTCAAGACGGGGGAAGCGGGGTATTTCCTCTTCAAGTGACAGCATCCCTTCAATAGCTGATTTTCGTCTTTCTTTACGTACCCGCCAGGCTCCGAAAGGGACCAGCAGCAATCCGAAGACCAGCATGCCAGGAAACATGAAGTAGGTCATGAGTCCCAGATAGGCGTGTTCAACGCCGGTAATCATCTCGAAAGCGAAAAAAACTATGATGAGTCCGGCTGCGGTGACCGCCAGGATCATACCGATGAGGCTGATAATATTCCAAGCGTACCCGGCTGTATTACGAATTGCCATTGTGAGCTACTCCTTCTTCATATTTGACACACCATTTTCAGAAATGAATCATGGAAATATCTGCTGGAAAGCGTGACAACCTACAATGGGACGATATATTTGTCAAAACTTTTTTGACAAATATTGTGGCTCATGACCTGCGAATCAGATGAATAAAAAAGTAGAGTTTACTCAGACTGATTGTATTGACAATTCATCCGGAATAAGAATAAATCAGGCGGACATTACATTGATGGTCAACGTAACGATGAATGGCCGGCTGAGTATAATATTATCAGGGGAGGTGCGTGAATGTCACAGACAGAACAGACTCTTGAAGAACGGGAAAAGCAGCTTGCGACACGGATTCAGACACTGGAAAGTCAACTGGAGCGGTTGTCGGCGCGTATGGGTGATGTAGATACTGCCGCGCCTGCTCCTCCATCTCCGGCAGGCGCCGCATCCCGGGAGAAATATTACCCTCCCGAGGAAGTGCCCGATATTTCGGAAGAGGTACTGAACTGGGCCGGACGAACTTCTCTACTCCCTCGCCTCGCCACGCTCTGCTTCCTGCTCGTTGTGGCACTTATCCTTCGCACCATAACCGACAGCGGTCTGGTCAACAAGCTTATCGGTTCGGGTATCGGTATGAGTTATGCCGCTATCCTGATGATAGTCGGATGGTACAAATACAGGGAGCAAAGCCCTCTTGCCCCTATTTTCGCTGCCATCGGGGCGATATTGATGTCAACCATCGTGGTTGAAACTCACACCCACTTCAAATCTCTTCCACTCGAGCCGGCATATCTGACATTGATGGCTACCGGTATCGGCATGGCAATGATCAGTCGCCGGTTCAATGCCTTTACTCCGATATCGGTCGGAATTCTCGGCATGTGCTTCGCCGGTGCGGCGATAGATTATCCGCACCCATTCTTTCCCTATCTTTCTCTGGTACTTATTACCGCCAATCTGCTCGGATATTTTGCCGCTCAACTGAAACGATGCTCATGGCTGCGCTGGTTGATCCTTATCGTCACCATGGTTATGCTGCAGTTGTGGGTAATCCAGATTATAAAGGTACTGCGCAAGGGAGAAACAGTCCCTCCCGAACTGGCGATTGCCTGGTTTCTACCGGTCATAGCCATTTTTGCTGCCGCATATCTGTCCCTTGCCCTGCTCGGTATCATCCGCAACGGAACGGAAAAGATATCCAGATTCGATCTGTCGCTTCCCACGATCAACGTAATCTGGGCTTTTTCAGCCGCTACCTACGTGACGGGCGCTCAAGGGGGAAGCACAACCATTGTCGGCATCGCAGGCGTCATGATTGCAATCGGCCACCTGATAGCAACCTTCTGGCTGGCACGCCGCGGTGTTGAAGGTTCTCCCGGCGCCGGATCTTTAACGTTTGCCTCCGGAGTACTCCTGGCGCTGGCGCTTCCGGCTGCAACCGGCCTATTTACCCTGTCCCTGCCGATCATCTCAATGGTTGCCATCTTCATGGCTGTCATGTCCCGGGTATGGGAGAGCGGCGTGGTCCGGGTGACAACTTACGTGTTCCATATCTACAGCTGCATGGCCCTCGTTGTTGCACTTCAGGGTGATAGCCCGACGGCAACGGACGCTGTCAATATCCTCCCGGCCGGTCTCCTGGCCTGTATTGTTCTCTATCAGTATCAGTGGTGCCGATGGTGGCCGCCTGTCCAGGACTCCTCGTTTTTCGGCCAGTTTGATCAGAAGGACCGCAGTGCCGTGCTGCTCCTGATTGCCGGTCTTGTAAGCGGTTTCTACATGATACGCATCGCCATGTTTCAGGCCGTCCCGCTGTTTCCGGCAGAGATGCAGCGCGATGCATTCCGCTGCTCCCAGTCTGTCCTTATCAACTGTGCGGCCGTGGCTCTTATACTGTTTGCTTACCTGAAACAGAATAAAGAAATTCGCAATGTAGCCATACTCGTGACGGTTTTCGGGGGTATAAAGGTCTTTATGTATGATCTCACGGGAACTCATGGACTGCCGCTGGTATTCAGTGTGTTTTCATTCGGCATGGCAGCTGCAGTAGAATCGATCGCTTTAGGCAAATGGCAGAAGAAGCAGTCTGCCGACCAGACACAGAACAAACCCGTTGACAACAGCGAAGCAGGATAAAAAAAGGGGGGCCGTTTCGCCCCCCTGATCTTTTTATGTAATGATACTCAATTGATGCCTGTCAGTGTCCGCCGCCGCTCAGGAATGCAATAATCATCAGCAGCAGCAGCCCGATGCCTATGCAGAGGGCTGTGAATCCAAAACCCTTGACCAGGAAGTCATAGACAACACCACTGGTCCTCTTGCAGGCAAACTTCTCGGTTATCCCCTCTTCTTCATAGCGCTTCCACTGATCGCCACGCTCTTCGAGCATCTCCTCCTTGCCTATCTGGCCATTAAAGATGACGAAGTCCATCGGAAACTTCTCGGGACGTCCGTGGGTGTTGAAGAAGTGTACCGTGAAGATGAAGCCGGTAGCCAGCAGCGCTTCGTCGGAGTGGACAATGGTAGCAATATTGAAAGCCCATCCCGGCAGGAATAACCCGAATAATTCGGGGAACCAGAGCATCAGGCCTGACCCGCCAATGGCAAACATACCCCAGAAGACCGCGACGAAGTCGAATTTTTCCCAGTATGTCCAGCGTTCAAAGGTGGGTTTCGGCCCTTTGAAGAAAAACCACCTGACCATGAAGTACACATCCTTGATATCGCGCAGATTAAAGCAGAGTGAATCCGGACCGAACAGGCGCTGCAGCGGGTTACCTTTAATGTCTTTCCTGATGAAGAGGAAGTTGATGCTCATGACAAGAGCCGAACCGAAATAGATGAATGTTATTGCAGCGCCTATGCGATGCAGAAGCCCTGCGTTTGCCGAACCGCCATACAGATTCATGAGTGCTATTGCCCAGGCCTGATTGCTGAACTTGAGCGGAAGGCCTGTCAGTGAAAGCAGCAGGAAGCTGGTGATAACCAGGAGATGCAGGAAGATGTGCAGGCGGTTGAAACGTCGATACTGTTTATGAGCATCCGGAATGACTTCATGGTGATGAGTGCCTGCCGCCATTTTGTCGAACTTTTCCCGATTTTCAACGAAGCCGCGGAACATCCACAGCAATGTGTGAACCCAGAATACGGCAAAGGTGGAAAGCAGCAACCCGGTCATGGCGACAAACGTGTAAAAAAGGATCGGATATTTTTCCCGGTCCGTCATTTCACCATGAGCATAATACTGGGCGAAGAGCGGTGTTGCCTTGGGATGACAGGGAGCGCATTGTTTGACCAGGTTTTCCGGGCTGACACTGGATTGCGGATCCGATTTCGGCAATACCGAGTGGGCTGTATGGCAATCCGCACAGCCTGCGACCTTATCCGGGAAACCGAGACGGTAATTCTTGCCGTGGTAGCTCTCCATGTATGATTTGACCGCTACATTGGTAACCTTGTTTCTGGCCATCAACTTTTCGTCGCTGTGGCACTTCATACATACTTTAGTATGAAATTCGCGACCTTTGTGATCGGACGCCCCGCCCAATTTGTCAATGGCGTGCAGGTTATGGCAGTCATGGCATGCGGCTGAATCCATATTGCCGGCAGCAACACCCTTGCCGTGGATCGACTTCCGGTAAACCGCTTCCTTGTCGTGGCACTGAACGCATTTAGCTACCGCGATACGTTTATCGTTTTTCCAGTAGTTGTGAGTATGGATGTCAGTGTGACATTGAGCGCATGTAACCCCTTTTTCGGCATGTACGCTGGCATAGTGCTCGGAATTCTGTTTTTTATGGCAGCGCTCGCAGTGCACCTTATCAACCTTGATCTCCTTTTTCATGTGCTTGGCGAGATCGGTAATGTCCACATGACAGCTTGTGCAGGCATTCTTGCCATGAACAGACGCAGCAAAATCATGAATGGAAAACTTATTGCTGTGGCAACCGAGGCAGGTGGCAGGGTCAATGGCCATCCCCTGCTCTGCACGAGCGGGAAGAGCCCAGACAAGAGCCAATGACATCAACATGATGAGTCTGAAAAGATTTGAAGACATGAACAGAATCCTCCAAGAATAAATTTTTTTGTGTATACACTAAGTCTATTCAAAATAGCAATGAAAATTGAATGCCGTCAGAATGTATGCACGGGATTATCAATGGGTTCACACATTATCACAGAATCCAAGCAGACAGGGGGTTACAAAACGCAGGTACCAAATCAGGAATGTTCCGGGGAGGGTCTATATACATTCCTGCGGAAACGGACTACTCCGCCTCCGCAGGAAAGAAATGCTATTTGAGATGGCATTCTTTGCAGCTGGTGGGTCCTTTTTTCATTTCTGTGTGGCACTCCTTGCATTTCTTGTGGGCATACTCCTTGCCAAAGCCCTCAATCTTCCCGCCCTCAGCTTTCTCATGGCACTTTTTGCAGTCCTTGAGAGCATCGGCGTGTGCCTTGTGCTTGAAAGAGACCCCTTTTTTCATCTCGATCACGTCGGCGGCGAATGCTGATCCGGCAAAAACGGTGAGTGTGAGTACTGCGACGATCATTTTCTTCATAGTATACTGTCTCCTTGTGCGTGGTTTTCTGCGCATTGCGCAGTTAATAATAACTATTCCGTACTATGTGCAAGCCTGTGCTGTCAATAATTACTTTTTGTGACATATATCGCAATTATCTTTCGGTTCAAATGCTCTTTTTCCGTTGTGGCATTTACCGCAGAATTTGCCGGCATTTATATCGGCCATTTTCATATCGGTAGACCCTTTCTTCATTTTAAAGATCTTGGAATGACATTCCAGACATTTGACCTTTGCATCAAAGTGATTTTTACCATCGAAGACAACTTTTCCCATGGGGGTGTCCCACGTTACCGTTTTTCCTGGCTGAATCGCCAGAACAGTTCCCGCGAAAAACACACTCATAACGGCAATAATACCTGCTGTGAAGTGGCTCATAGTTCTCTCCCTTTTAGTTGCATAACGTTCATATACCCACTCATAAAGCTATTTGCAATAAGAATCAGCCGATGCGCTAAAATTTACAACGGAAATGTATCAGAGAAAACGGGCTTTTACATATTATTTTTATTGACAAATTGCGTAGACTCTCATATCACTGCGCTCAGAAACAGTCACATACATTCAAGATGTGCTGATACTGGTGCATTATTCTGCCTATCAAACAATTTATGAGGTTGAGATGAAAATACCACGTTTTGCTCGTCCCAGACTGGTTTTATTTGCTTTGGTACCGGTACTCTGTATGTCAGTGGGACTGACGTATGCAGCCAGGGTGAAGGAATTTGACCGTTCCGGGCAGCTGGTTGTATCAGAAAAATCCGCAGCTGAACAGCAACCTGTTTATGACATAAAAAATCGGGCGAAGGAGAAAACCTTTGCTGTGCCTCGTCCACCATTTTCCGAAGGGGTTTTCCCCTGCAGCCAGTGCCATACCTATTTGAAACCCAATCCGGAACGCAGGGCACTGACAGAGTACCACACCGAGATAGTGCTGCATCATGCAGAAGGCCAGCGCTGGTGCACTGACTGTCACAATCTGATGAATCGGGACAAGTTGCGACTGGTCTCCGGCGAACTGCTTGATTTTACAGAGTCGTATCGATTATGTGGCCAATGCCATGGCGACAAGTTCCGCGATTGGAAGGTGGGTGTTCACGGCAAGCGTACCGGTTTCTGGAACGGTGACAAGCAATATCTGCTCTGTGTACACTGTCACAACCCGCACGACCCGAAATTCAAATCTCTTAAGCCCCTTCCGCCGCCGGTGCGCCCTGGCGAAGCACGTCATTAATTTCGAAATCCTTTCAGGGAGCTGATTCATGTCAGAAATTATAAAGAATGATTATGCCCATCATAGTTCACGCCGCAAATTTTTAAAGACATTGGCTGCCGGTGTCGGTTTGATCGCCCTGCCTGATAAAAACGCTTCGGCCTCTCTATGGGAGGAATTTTTTCAGAAGCATTTCAGGGAACTTTCCAAAGAAGAGTTAAAGAATGTATTAACCCGTCTCGAAACCAAATATGGCAAGCAATTCTCAAAGCAGGTGACGGTCAAGGCCACGCCTCCCATAGAAGGAGTTCGCTACGGCTATGCGCTGGATCTCTCGCGTTGCATCGGCTGCCGCCGCTGTGTTTATGCCTGCGTAAAAGAGAATAATCAGTCACGGGATCCTCAGATTCACTGGATTCGCGTCATGCAGCTGAACAAAGAGAAGGGGGTTGATCTGTCGCAAGCCGAGCACTACTACAACCCTGATAAGGTTCCTGAAAAGGGGCATTTTTATATGCCGGTTCAGTGTCAGCAGTGCGAGAATCCCCCCTGCACGAAAGTGTGCCCTGTCCAGGCGACCTGGAAAGAGAAAGACGGAATTGTCGTTGTAGATTACAATTGGTGTATTGGCTGCCGTTACTGTATGGCAGCCTGCCCTTACGGCGCCCGTCACTTTAACTGGGGCAAGCCGGGCCTCCCTGCAGCAGAAATGAATCCAGCCACCCACTACCTTGGCAACCGTCCCCGTCCCAAAGGCGTTGTTGAAAAATGTACATTCTGTGTTCAGAGAACACGCGAACAACCGGGCCGTTATCCCGCTTGCGAAGAGATCTGTCCGGTCGGTGCCCGCAAGTTTGGCAACCTGCTCGACCCGGAAAGCGAAATCAGGTACCTGATTGAAAACAAGCGAGTATTCATACTCAAGGAAGAGCTCAACACACAGCCCAAATTCTTCTACTTCTATGCGACCTGACCCTGATAAACAGTCTCATGGTCCGGCAAACCGACATCATCTGTAGGGAGTAACAATGAAAAATATATGGAACTTTTTTGCGGGTACACTGGTGCTGGTCTCCAAAGGCAGCAAGGCCTATTACTGCTGGGTCTTTTTTCTGCTGATTCTGATGGGCATCGGTGCCTTGGCATACGCCTATCAATTAAATGAAGGCCTTATCGTTACTGCCATGCGGGATCAGGTTTCATGGGGCTTCTACATCTCCAATTTCACCTTCATGGTTGGAGTGGCTGCGGCTGCGGTACTGCTGGTGATTCCGGCCTATGTGTATGAATGGGGCCCAATCAAGGAGTTTGCTGTTCTCGGGGAATTATTGGCGGTATCAGCAATTGTCATGTGTTTACTCTTCGTAACAGTCGATATAGGGCATCCCGAGCGCTTCTGGCATCTGATTCCCAAGTTGGGGCTGCTCAATTTTCCACAATCATTGCTGGCGTGGGATGTCGTTGTTCTCAATACCTATCTGGTGTTAAATCTGACGATATCCATATACATCCTCTACAGTCTGTACTACCGACGAGAGCCGAAGCATAATTTTTATACGCCGCTGGTGCTTTTGTCGATCCCATCAGCAATATCCATTCACACAGTGACGGCATTTCTCTACAACGGGCTTGGTGCTCGTCCATTCTGGAATTCATCCATCCTGGTTCCCCGTTTTCTGGCATCTGCATTCTGTTCCGGACCAGCCTTCATGCTTTTGATCTTTCTGCTGGTGCGCAAGTACACCAAATTCAGGATCAAGGATGAGGCTATTCAGAAGGTCGCAGAAATCATGGCGTATGCCATGTTCATCAACCTCCTCCTGCTTGGCGCAGAAATATTCAAGGAATATTACACAGATACGGTTCATTTGGCGTCATTTCAGTACCTTTTCCAGGGATTGCACGGGCATTCTGCCCTGGTTCCCTATATTTGGACGGCGATGATATTCAACATCACTGCCTTTTTCCTCTTTTTGGTCCCGGCAACCCGGAAAAACACCATTACTTTGATAATCGGCTGCGTACTGGTTTTTGCAGGTGTCTACATAGAGAAGGGAATGGGGCTGGTAATACCAGGTTTTATACCTGATACGTTGCATGAGATTTATGAGTATTCGCCGAGCGGCACCGAACTTCTGCTGGCCATGGGCATATGGGCCACTGGCCTGTTTGTTTACACCATGTTGTTGCGGGTCGCCATACCAATCCTGAACGGAGATTTCCACGTTGCTGATGATGGAGTGGGTTCCTACATTGGCGACCAGCTCTTCATAGCCCAGCAGAAAGATGAGCATCTGCCGGAGCCGGCCCATTCTGAAGCCGAACCCGCTGCATGAAAACGAGCACGCCATCAACCAAGTAGCATACTAATGAGTTTTCAGGTTCATACCCCTCGTTGAAACCGCCTCTGCCTTGAAGCGGTACACGGTCACTGCCGCCGGGTTCCGCTCTCCAAGACGTCGCAATGCTTCGCGAAAAGCCCAAGATGCTGTGAGCGCTTCACCGGGGACAAAGGCCACCCCCCCATGTGGGCTTTCGACGAACATCCCCTCGCGAACCGGGTCGATACTCTGATAGCCATCCACCCGTTGCGGCTGTCCGAGCGGGAAGGTGATCTGTACACCAGCTTCTGCTGCGGTCTGAAGGTTTACTGTGCGGGCGCGGGTATCGTTCTTCAATGCCAGACGGATATTCTCGCTGATCTCTGCGGCCAGATTGCCCCGGCGGGGCACAAATCCGCCGAAACAGGCAAAGACGCGTCTGCCGATGAAAAAGGTCACGAAGCAGTTTCGCTGCTGACGGGTAGCAAACCCGGGGGGGAGTGGTGGTGATGCAGCGCCGGCAAGCTGAGCGGTCAGGCAGCTGCGGGTATATTCCAGCAATGCCCTTTTCTCTGCTGTGGTGAAGTCAGGGGCGGCCAGGGCGGTGATGGGCGAGAGAAAAATTCCGGCCATCAGCGTTAAGGCAACTCCTCCTTTGCAAAAATGTGGAGAATAATGAAAAGGATTCATCTCCCCCCTCCGGCGATGATTCGGCTCGGTGCGGGATAGACATCTTCCGAGAGCAGTTCCTTGGTATCGACTCCACCCTTCTTGGTTACCCGCCAGGTAGCGGTTGAGAAGCCGCGCCCCCCTCTTTGCCCATTTTTTGTCTGCCCGGTCACGGACTGGGGTTCGAGCTGCGCCTGCTCGGTGATAATCACAATGTTAAAATTCTTTTCAACCGACGAACGCAGCGACACTGTCAACCGGTTGTTGTCACTGCTGATCCTGACTTGCAGCGGGTTGGGCAGAGGATTGCGCAATTTGAGATCCTTGCGCCAGGAAGCGATGGTAGCATCTCGACCGGGGGGGACGTGAGGCACTGTACGGGAGTGGGGGTGACGTTCGACCACTTCCAGCCCCCCAAGAAGTCCGGCATTGTAGATGGTAGAAGCCAGCTGGCAGATCCCGCCTCCCGGAGTCTCCTCAAGCATGCCGTCGGCATTCAGGAAAGGCGCAATTTCATATCCCTTGGAACGGCTACGCTCACCCACAAGTTCATTGAAACTGAATCTGCCACCGGGCGGTATGATGTAACCGTCAATACAGCGTCCGGCCAGGACGGCATTGTTACGCTGCTGGGGAGAACGTCCGCTCAGCGATGTAGAATATCCGCTCCATATATGGGAAAAAGATTCTTCGGCGACCGTGTGAGAGGGAAGCAGGGCTGCGAGCAGGAGCAGCAGGAATATCCGCATGAGAGCTGTCATGACGTCAGGCCGGCGAACTGCCGCCCGCAAAGTGATGGCTCAAATCCGGAATCACGCCAGTTCAAGCGCCTCATCTGCCGCCCGCTCGGCAGCAGCTACACAGTCATTCAGTCCGATACCACGATATGAGTTGCCGGTCAGGATCAGCCCCTGATGCGCTTTAAGCAACTCTTCCAGCGCCTGTAACCGCTTTCCGTGCCCGACGGTGTATTGCGGAATGGCCTGCGGATGGCGGAACACCCTGATAAATTCCGGTTCGGCATCAATACCCATCGTCAATCTCAGATCCCGCCTGACACGTGCCACAACCTCGTCATCACTCAGCTTGACATATTCCGGAAAGCAGGCCCCTCCCATCATGCTGCGCAGCAGCACTTTCCCCACCGGCGCCCGGTTCTCGAACATGCTTGAATCCCACAGGGTGCCGAGCGTGTTGCACCCCTCTTTTTTGGGAATCAGATAACCGAATCCGTCTAGCGAGTGCCTGATTCGCTCACGAATGTAACCAAAGCAGATTACCGTCATGCTGGCATAGGGAATCTGCCGCAGTACAGCTGCAAACTCCCCGCTCAGAGCCGAAAGCATGTCAGCAGCCGCAAATGCCGGTGAGGCCATGATCACCTGATCAGACTCAAACTCGCTACCATCGCCGCACGTTACCCGATAAGGAACACTACCACCCTGCTCCACGGCAGTTACGGCTCTCCCAGGCTTGACGATCGCGCCCAGCGAACCGGCCAGGGAATCGGAGAGATACTGGATACCCTCGCGGAAGGAGGTCAGGATTCCTCCCGGCCCGGCGGCGCTTGAGACAACCTTCCCGGCCGCTATATCCCGTTTTTTCTGTTTGGCCAGCATGATCATGGCCCGGATCAGCCCGCCATAATCGCGCTCCAACTCGGCTATGCGCGGAAAACAGGAGATGAGCGACATGGTTTCGGGATCACCGGCAAAAATACCGGAAACCATCGGTGCAATCAGCTTATCCAACGCCTCATTTCCCAAGCGGCGACGACCGAAGTCAGCCAGAGTTTCGTCCACACCGGTGGGTGACGATGCAATAAACGGTGTCGGCTCCATCGCCAGCCTCAGCTTGCCCGGCCAGGAGATCAGACGACTCTTGAGGAAAGCCGGACCACCGTCAGGCAGTTGATGCAGCTCGCCGCCGGAAAAGATGAAACGTTTGCGGGCGTTGTCGTTGCTACGATGCAGATTTCCCTCGACCCCTATCGCCCTGCAGAGATCCAGCGTCTGCGGCTTGCTGTCGAGAAAGCCGTTTGGCCCCCATTCACAGGTGTAACCGTCGGCCTTGATACTCCATATCTTCCCCCCCGCCCGCTCTTCCTTCTCCAACAGGGTTATGTCCAGCTTTTTACCGGCAGCCTGCGCCTTGTTCCGCAGCAGCCAGGCGGTCGCGAGGCCGGATATGCCGCCGCCGATGATGATGATTTTTTTCATATCTGATGTATTCCTTTCACTGGAGCGATGTAAGTATCAAACCGAAGTGTGACAGTCACTTTTTGCTAAACTTCGTTGTTCACTGTCCGATTTTGCCGCAAAAGATACGGTTCGCCCATGATAATGCTCCTGTAAAGCGATCAAGTGGGAATAATAGTCTTCATGCTTTTCTGCACAATCCTGGATGATACCCTTACGAATAGCTCGCACTTCATCAACAACCGGATCTGAAAATCTCGTGGTCATAGTTCCTCCATCAGCTCTTCCGGTGTGCATACAACCGGCATGTCGTAGCCATTGGCAACGACTATTTTTTCGATACGTTTAAGCATGAAAGCATTGGCAATGTGCTTGCAATTCCACGTTACCAGATACTCGATGCCGTGAACAGCAGGTAATGCCAAGTGGTATGCATCCGGCAAAACGTGATCAGGCAGTTTCAATTGTATAACAATCTGTTCGGCAAGCAACCTGACAGAGTCATTGATCTCAAGACTCTGAAATTGCTCCACGATCTGAAGCCTCTGATCCGCTGAATCAAGGTCGCCAAGTGCAATTTCTTCAAGAACAACGGGGGATACGAATCCGTCAAGCTGCGGAAGGACGTTGTCCCACCATTCCGCTGTTAATTCCTGGCGTGCCAAGACCACAATATCTCTGCTTAGCCGGGCAACCCGATAACTTATAACGCTTGACTCAATGTAGACTGTTTTGGACATATTTACTCCAATTTTGTCGGGATAATACATTATGCAAACAAATCATAGAATAATCAAGTTGATACAAAATACGTTAATATCGCGGTTGACACCGGACTCGACAGCGCTTACTGTTTAATTGGAATGTAAAGAATGGCGCCTTGTAACATCTCATCTTTCGTAGGGTGTGCAAACAGTTTCACCGTTAGCGCACGCGGATTGTTGGAAAAACACTCTGCCCACCCTACCAAAATGCGACGTGTTACAGCGTACAATGGAGGATGGTGACAGAAATGGCTGCTACAGATTATTACAAGGCGCTGGGGGTTGAAAAAAACGCTTCAGCGGACGATATCAAAAAAGCTTTCCGCAAACTTGCCGTCAAATATCACCCGGACCGCAATCCGGATGACAAAACCGCCGAGGACAAGTTCAAAGTAATTAACGAGGCCTACGCAGTGCTGTCCGATCCGAAGAAGAAGGAGCAGTACGACACGTTCGGCTCCAGCGGATTCCACCAGCAGTACAGCCAGGAAGACATATTCCGCGGCTTCGACTTCGGCAATGCCTACAAGGATTTGGGGGGCGGAGGAGCAGAAGACATCCTGTCGCGCCTGTTCGGAGGGGCTTTCGCAAAAGGGGGCGCCCGGGGAGGTTTCCGGAGCGGCCCGCAGAGGGGTGGAGATCTGGAGATGGAGACCGATATCAGTTTCCGGGACGCTGCCCAGGGGGCTGAAAAGATGGTCGCCTTCCGCCGGAACGGGCAGCGCGAGGAGTTGAAAGTCAAGATCCCGGCCGGAGTCGATAACGGCAGCAAGATCCGCATAACCGGCAAAGGGGGCCAGGGTGAAGGCGGCGGCCCGATGGGGGACCTGTTCCTGATCATCCGCGTCCTCCCTGATCCGGTCTTCATTCGCGACGGCGGCGATCTGTTCGTGGAGCGTTCGGTACCTTTCAGTGCCGCCTGTCTGGGAATTTCTCTCGACGTTCCAACCCTCGAGGGAGACAAACGCATCAAGGTTCCGGCCGGTATCCAGCCCGGCACCAAGATCAGGTTGAAAGGGTGCGGAATCAAAACACTCGGTTCAAACGCCAAAGGCGATCTGTATGTCAAAATCGGGGTACATATACCGGAGTCTCTGAACGGAGAGCAGAAGAAACTGGTGGAGGAGATGGCAAAGAAGGGGCTGTAAAAGGGAGTAGTACCAACCTCCGGGGTCTTTTCTGAAACCCCGGAGGTTTTAATTGTTACAACAGTGCATCCACCATCAACACGACCGCATGAGCTGAAATCCCATCGCCGGTACCGGTAAACCCCAGTCCTTCCTCGGTTGTAGCCTTGACGTTGACCTGGCCGGCGCCGACGTTCAGCACCCTGGCGATATTTTCCCGCATGACAGGGATGTGAGGGGCCATCTTCGGTCGTTGCGCGATGATTGTGGCGTCAAGGTTGCCAAGCATGAACCCGCGAATTTCAGCCAGCTGCACGACATGCGCCAGAAGCTTCAGACTGTCGGCCCCTTTAAAGGCAGGATCGGTATCGGGGAAATGCCTGCCGATATCCCCTTCACCAATCGCCCCCAGAATACCGTCGGCAATGGCGTGCAGCAGCACGTCGGCATCCGAATGCCCCAAAAGCCCCTTTTCCCACGGGATGTCCACCCCGCCCACGATCAGTTTTCTTCCCTCCACCAGCCGGTGTACATCATATCCGTGTCCTATGCGCATGGTCTCAACTCTCAACGGGATGTCTTGCCTTAATCGACAGAATGGTTTTTTCGGAAGCAAAAAATGCCTTCACTATTTTTGGGTCAAAATGGGTACCATCGCCTTCCTTGATGATGTAGAAAGCCTCCTCAATCGTTCTGGCTTCCCTGTACGGTCTTTTGGAAATAAGCGAATCAAAGACATCCGATATTGCCGTTATTCGCCCTGCAAGAGGAATTTCATCCCCTTTAAGCCCTTTCGGGTATCCGGTACCGTCCCATTTCTCATGGTGGGTCAGGGCAATCATCTCGCCGAGCTTTATATAGGTGGTATCCGCATTCTCAAGTATCTTTCCACCGATTGCCGCATGTTGCCGAACAATGTTCCACTCTTCAGGATCAAGTTTGCCCGGCTTTAGAAGAATCTGGTCCGGAACGCCTATTTTCCCGACATCATGCAGGGGAGCGGCATGTAGGAGCGATTCGATCGCCCGCTCAGTCATTCCCATATAACGTGCGATGGCGGCAGCAAAGTTGCTCATCCTCAGAACATGCCCACGGCTGTATCCGTCCTTGAATGCCGCAGCCCTGGAGAGATGGTTGATAGTGTCAAGTGCGGTTGTCCTGACAATTCCAAAAGCCTCCTTGAGGGATTTGGTCCTGTTATCAAGCTCTGCCTCAAGCTCTTTCTGATAATTAAGCATATGATCGTTAAAAGCTTTCACTTTAAGAAGTGCAGCAACACGGGTCTTCATTTCTATCTTATCCACCGGCTTCGTTAGAAAGTCGTCAACTCCTGCCTCCAGCGCCTTGACCTTATCTTCCACCCGGTTCAGGTCGGTTACCATAATGATCGGGATAATTTTGGTTTCTGCGCTTGCTTTAAGCCTCCTGGTGGTTTCAAATCCATCCATATGAGGCATCATCGCATCTATCAGAATCAGGTCGGGGGCATCATTCCGGACCGCAGCCATGGCTTCTTCCCCATCAAGCGCTGTAGTGACTTCGTAGCCAAGCGGCTCCAGGATGGTTTTCATCAAGCGGAGATTACCGGCCATGTCATCAACCACCAGAATCAGCGGTTTACTACGCATACTGCACCTGTCACCTTTGTAATCTTCAGGCTTGACAATCAATGATCTCCTTTTCACGGCGCATTCCCCACTTTAAGGTTAGCCGCGCCATCCGGCATACGCTGGAATTCCTTTCGGACAGCTGACAGAGGTTTAGCCCTGCATAATGTATTGCTGAAGATTATTGATGGTAAAATGCTGCTCAGAAATAATCGCCTTGACCACATCGCCGATTGATATCATGCCGATAACCCGGTCACTCTCGATTACGGGCAGATGTCGCAGGCACTTCTCGGACATGAGCGCCATGCACTCCTCATTAGTGCTGTCCGGTTTAACGAACAGGACCTTTTCGGTCATAATATCCCTGACCAAAGTTTCTTTGGACGATTTTCCCTCTAATATGACCTTTCGAGCGTAATCGCGCTCTGAGAGAATACCCACCAGCTTTTCACCTTCCATAACCAGCAGCGCGCCGACGTTTTGATCGGACATGAGTTTAAGCGCCGCAAACACTGTGGCCTCCGGGACAATTGAGATTATACCGGTTTTTTTGGTCTGCAGAATTTCCTTGACTCTTTTCATTGTTGCTTCCTCCTGTGTTAGATATTTTGCTACAAATCCCTGGAAAACCATTGAGTAACTTAACGGATCGGATAATACCAAATTTATAGAAAGGATAACATAGTATTTTATATTTAAAATGATTGTGCCGTCAGAATAGCGTTCCTCTTCCTTGCGGTACTGGTAGGTGTCGAGAATCTTGTCGATATCCTCCGGCTGCAGGCGGTTTTGCCGTTTGCCTTTCTCGAAATGCTCGGCGGCGTTGATGAACAGGACGTCATCTGGCTTTTTGCACTTCTTCAACACCAGAATGCAGACCGGGATGCCGGTGGAGAAGAACAGGTTGGCGGGCAAGCCGATCACGGTGTCGATATTGCCGTCTTTGAGCAGCTTGGTGCGGATGCGCTCTTCCGCGCCGCCCCGAAAGAGCACGCCATGGGGGAGGATGATCGCCATCACCCCTTCGGGCTTCAGGTATTGAAAGCCGTGCAGCAAAAAGGCGAAGTCGGCGGCGGACTTGGGGGCCAGGCCATAATTCTTGAAGCGCATGTCCTCGCCCAGGTGTCCCAGTCGTTGGTCAGCGTGTCGCCGTGATAAATCTCGAACTCGGAATCCTTCACTCCGTGCAGCAGCATGCGCCCCCATGCGGTGACGCACATTGAGCAGCAGCGAGCCCGATCCGAAGGCAAAGTCGAAGACGCTCTCCAGTTGTTTCTTCTTGCCGGTGGCCTGATTCAGGCTGATGCCAAATTCATGGATGAGCGTGACGACATTGCTGAGTATATCGGCACCCTGGAGGCTGGCAAGGCGTTGGACGAAAAAGCCATCCGCACCGGGTTCGAGAGTTTCAAGGCCTCTTCACCCTCCTGTCGCTCCCCTGCCATGAAGTAGTCGTAATCGATCACGGCGCTGGCAAATAGCACGAATTCGAAATCGAGCTGCTAGATGGCGTCTTGCGCATCGCTGCCGTCCTTGCCGGTTTTGCCCTGCTGGGCTTTGAGGCGCTGGGCGGTTTCCAGATAGGAACCTCGCAGGGAGCGCAGCTCATCCTCGGGCAAAATGGCATTGATGGTTTGCTTTTGCGCTTCATCAATGTCGGTGTATTGGTCGAGCTGGGTCTTGAGGCGCTGCACTTCCTTGAAACGGGTAATGAATTCGATGCGCGCGGTATCACCCTTCAGGTTGTAGACAGCTTGTGGCTCGCACACCAGACCGCTTTGCGTCATGTACCGTTCCATCGCCGCAACTGCTTCCCGATATTTTTCAATCACCACCGGGGCTGGATCCACCAGCCAGATCTCCTTGGCGGGCTTACTCGCCTCGCCGGAGAAGAGGCTGATGGCGGTATCCACCGCGTCCTGCTGCTGGCGGAAGTCGAGGATGTTGCCGTACGGCTTGGTGTCGTTGAGCACGCGGTTGGTGCGCGAAAACGCCTGAATCAGGGGTTTAACCCAGACATCGAATGCTGGATTCTTCAACTCCCTTCAGAACCAGTCTTCGAATCGTTTCGAGCGATATCATATGGCTTCGCCGCCACATGATTCGTGGTTACATCGGCAATCAACCGGTCGCTCTTGCCGAAGACGATCGTCCGCACCACATTGACCCGTTTTCCCTTCTTTACGAAGGTAGAGATCGCCTTGAACGTCCCATCCTTCTGGTTGCTGATGAGGTTGGCATTCAGCGTTATGGCAAGAGGGAAGCCGGCCATGCCTTCTGTGGGAATGGCTGATGGCCCCATCACCAATATTGTCGCCGTGACGTCCGCAAACCACAGGATTGCACCGGCATTGACCACGCCATAGGGATTCTTTACGCCGGGCATAATTGGCATTTCGGAGACAACCCGTTCAGGTACTCGTTCCACCACCTGAAATTCGATTTTTCCTTCAATTTTAATATGATCGCTCATTTCTTTCTCCCTTGTATTTTCACCGCACGCCGGATGCAATTGCCAGAATTTCTATCGGATGGAAAACCGGGTATGGCAGGGTGTAACCGAACTGCAGACGGCAACTCAAGCAGTCGGTGACAATCGCCTGAGGATCCACCTCCCGGATCTTCGCCATCAGTGGTTGTCCGATGGCAAGGGATTTATCGTGAAAATCTGCCTTAAACCCGAAATTCCCCCCCATTCCGCAACAATCCATTCCTCCCAATGTTTCTATGGTTAGTCCGGGGATCAGCTCCAGCAATCCCACATAGGGTGAACCTATCTTCTGCTCCCGCTGATGGCAGGGGGCAAAGTAGACGACACGTTTGGGTACGGCATTGAAACGGGTATCCAGCTGTCCGTCCGCATGGATACGGGCCAGATACTCCCCCACGTCGGAAATCCCGTCTGCCAGACCGATGCGATCCATTGCGTCTATGGAGGCAAAGAAGCCGTTATCCTTGAAGGGGTCACGATAGGCAGATTTCCTGAACGAATGGTGCTTGCCGCCGCCTTGGCCTGGGATCGGAATCCTGACTTCATTCTCACCGGCTCCGACAGATTGCTGGTAGGCGTCGGAATAGCAGGCCTTTTCCTTCACAAGGCTCTTCATGAAATAGCCACAGGAAGGACAGGAGCAGACAAGATCACTGCCGGCCTGGGAGGCTTCAAGCAACTGCTCCAAGTTCGACTGGACACTCTGCAGTGTCTTTTTACGGTCGCCTTCCACAAGATAGGGCATGCCGCAACAGTTCTGCGGCGGTACGTATACCGACCTGCCGGTTCTTTGCAGCACCTCTACCACTGCCTGACCGACCTCGGGGAAGATGTAGCCGGCCGTACAACCGGCAAAGTAGGCAATAGCGCGGCCTCTAGCCGGCTTATTGGTCAACCCTTTCTTCGCCGCCCAGTCAAAAAAATTATGTTTCGGGAAAGTAGGAAACTGCCGGTCCGGATGAACGCCGACGATCTTTTTCAGCAGTGGCCCGGTAGCACCATTTGTTTGCAGTGTGCTGACCAGTCGCGGAAATGTGCCGCAAAGGCGGGCAATACGCGGCACATCGTTGAACGTTCGCGTCGTGAGCGGGAGCCCCTCCTTATCTCTAAACCGGCTCTTTGCCTCCATAATGTCAGCTGGGACTTTCGGGCAGGGGCAGATTCCACATAACGTGCAGAGTTCCATAAGGTTGCGCAGTTCCGCATCGGAAATGGGAATACCATCATCAACTTCGCGATCCCAAAGCCGGTACAGTTCCGGAAAAAAGACACACCCCTCTTCCATCAGGTAACGGCAGGTGTCACAGTTGGAACACAACCTGATTACGTCTCGAATGATCTTCTCTGGGGTCTCGTCTTTCATCCGGAGCTCCTCCTATCCTGGCTAGGATGCTGCTTCAACTCGTTTAAGTTCGCCCATGGTATCCTGCAGCTTTTTATCCAGCTTTTTTGCTTCTTCCGGTGAGACATTAACATTCTTAGCTATTTCGGTTTTGATGTCCATGATCCTCTTCTCAATGATTTTAGCCCTATCCAGACAATTACCGGCTGTCATCGCACAGATTATCTGTTCCTGGTGTGACTGGGCAAAAACCGGACCCGCTGCAGGCACCAGGAATGCCAATGTTACTGCCAATGCACTTGTTTTCATGACTTACTCCTTTTCATATTGATATTTCAGGGAACTGTTCCCTGAAACTGTACATTCAGTATTCGCTACATCTACTCATTTGACTTACTACTCACTCCCCCCGCCAAGCACCTTGTAGAGCGTTACCAGATTGGCCAAACGGGCCAACCGGACCCCGATCAGGTTCTGCTGGGCGCCGTAGAGTGAACGCTGGGAATCCAGCACCTGCAGATAGCTGTCCACACCCTTTTCATAGCGGGCCTGAGATAGCCGGTAACTCTCGGATGTGGCACCCGTGAGCGACTGCTGCGCGAGAATGCGTTCTCCCGGCTTGAGGCCTTTGCTCACCAGAACGGTTTCGCTTCCAAGCTTCGCAACCGCGACCGGTCGGCGCGATAATGTTGTCGCATCGGGATTTATAACCCACACGCTTGTGCCGGTGCCGCCGTCGTACAGCGCACCGACCGGAATTTCGTACTGCTGCATCGCAACATTACTGGTCTCGCCATTCAGATGGACAGTTACCGTTGCGCCAAGCGGGGCGTTCTTGCCAACCCCATCCAGGCTGTAGCGTGCCTGATAGGTTCGGGTGAGCGGATCGGCCATGGCGGACAATTCGCGCAGTTTGGCAGTGAACGTATGAGCTGAATCAGCATAAAGGGAGGCTGTCGCCGTGGACTTGGCAATCTTCTCATTCCCCTCGGGCAGGTTGACCACCGCTTCGCGTGCACCGTCCTGTGCAAGGCGAACCACCACGTTTCCCGCAGCCACCACCTGGCCTACGTCAGCCGGTATTTCCATGATGACACCGTCCGCTTCAGCCCTGAGAGCGGCATACCCCTCCTGGTTTTCCAGCTGCCGGGAATAGGCAACGGCGGAATTCAACTGTGCGGTTGTTGCGTCTGCCGCTGATTTGGCCTGTTCGTATTCCTGTACGGATACGGCCTTTATGGCAACCAACCCACGCTGGCGCAGTTCATCGGCGAGGGCGCGTTTGTTCTGGGCCCGGGCCGCTTCGACCGCCTCCCTGGCCGAATTGGCGGCCAGCCGTAGGTCTGTCGGATCAAACCGCATCAGAGCCTGTCCGCGTTTGACGTGGTCTCCGGCCTTGACGAGTTTCTCAATGATTTTGCCGGGCACGCGAAAACCGAGATCGCTCTCCTTACGAGCATGGATCACCCCTGTATATTCCATTGAGTCACTCCTGCCGGAACCTACCGTATAGGCGCGCACCAGGCGGGGAGTGGTTGCATCAGCAGGCAACGGCTTCTTGTTTTTTCCAAATACAACACCGATGGCAATGGAAACCACTGCTCCCATGATGAGTGCTATGCGATACCTGCGTGACATGTTGCCTAACTTCTTTAATGCTGTCGTTTTCATATACAATCCTCACCAGTTTGGTTAGTCGTTCTGCTCATCCGTTTATGATGCGTGAGATGACTGCCTGGTGCAGCCATCGCGGCGTTGCCCGGATAAAGATCACGGTGGCCTTGTTGGCCCAGCCAGGAACGACGCTGATGCGTCCGGCCTGCAACGCGCGGATACCGGCGCGTACCACGGGTGCCGGCTGCATCATCAACTGCTTCAACACGGGCGTGAGCTTCTGGTGCGCTGCGATGGCGAACCCGGTATCCGACATGCCCGGGCAGAGCGTCGTCACCGTTATGCCGTCGGGCTTGAGTTCTCGATGCAGCGCATCACCCAGACGCAATACGTAGGCCTTTGCCGCCGCGTAGACGGCGTATTTTGGCACGCCCAGGTAGGCCAGCAGACTGGCGACCAGCAGGATCTTCCCTCGTCCGCGTGTGCGCATGTCCTGTGCAAAAACGAGAGTAACAGCGGTCAGGCTTGCCACATCCAGCTGCACCATCGCCAGCGACGTGTCCAATTGGGCGTCAAGGAACGTGCCATGCAGTCCGTGGCCGGCGTTGTTGATAAGGATGTCGATTGCAATGCCTCGCTCGCTGAGCCGCTCGTGCAGTTGGATGACTGCCGCAACATCCGAAAGCTCGACCTGCTCCACGACGACCTTGATGCTGAACTGTTGGCGTAGTTCCTCAGCGAGCCTTTGCAGCCGGTCCAGTCGGCGCGCTACCAGGACCAGAGGATGCCCTTGCTCGGCATATTGGCGGGCAAACTCTTCACCGAAACCACTTGATGCGCCCGTGATCAGAACCCAAGAATTATCTCTTGTCGTCATTTTATTCACCTCTGGCTCGTAGTCTATTAACGCCTAGACCGGTCTAAGCAATAAATTGCAAAAAAATATTTGGACTTATGTCTCTTCTCTTTTTGTTCTTTTTGTAAGAAAAACATCAAAATACAAATGGATGAAATTATTCAATGGTTCTGGAGATTTTTTGACTTTGGAGTAAAGCAGTGCTCCCTGGAATGAAGAAATCAGGTTTTCTCCCAGCATATCTGCATCCATGTCTGCTGGGATGGCATGTTCCTTCTGCGCTTGAAGAAGTAATCTGGACACCCCCTTGGCCCACTCTTGCAGAGATTTCTCAAGGCGTTGCCGGACGTTATCGAATTGATCGGCCATCTCCTGGCTCAGGTTGCCGATCAAGCACCCTTTGGAGCATTCAGCACCTTCAAATGTCTCAATCAAGATTTCGAAGCTTTTTTTGATGCGCTCCAGCGGTGGTAGGGATTGATTGCTGAAAATGGGGAATAATATCTCAACCCTGTCAGCGACAAATTTGTCTATTATCGCAAGGGCAAATTCTTCTTTGCTGGAGAAGAAGTTGTAAAATGACCCCTTCGGAACGTTCGCCTGTTTCAGAACTGCTTCAACACCGGTGGCATTAAACCCTCTGCTTAACACGAGGTCGAGTCCAACCTGTACGATATCATCTTTGTTGTGTGTGCGTTTCATGGGCACAGATTAGACCAGTCGGTCTAATGAGTCAAGCATTTTTTTGGATCCACCTCAATAGAACGACCCTGCTTATTTATTGCCTAATCGTGCTTATCGCTGGAAAAATGTTGTACCGCCATAAGCGGTCAGATAGTATCTAATCAGATGAAATAGCCATTACAACAGGAGAAACTCACATGAACGTCATCGGAATCAATGGCAGTCCCCGGAAGCAATGGAACACAGCTACACTCGTGACCAAGGCACTGGAAGGGGCTGCGGCACTGGGAGCTGCGACGGAACAGTTTCATCTTTATGATCTGGACTTTAAGGGGTGTAAGAGCTGCTTCGCCTGCAAAACACGCGGCGGTAGCAGTTACGGGAAATGCGTGGTGAACGATGATCTGGCACCGGTGCTGGAAAAGATTGCCACAGCCGATGCCCTTGTCATCGGTTCGCCAATATATTTTGGCACGGTTACAGGTGAGACGCGCAGCTTTATCGAGCGTCAGTTGTTTCCGTACCTCACCTACTCCGTGCCTTACGGAACGTTGTTCCCTAAAAAAATAAAGACCGGTTTCATCTACACCATGAATGTTCCGGAAGAGCGGAGCAAGGAGTTTGGTTACGAACAGATCTTCAACACCAATGAACGCTATGTGAACATGCTCCTTGGCTCTGCCGAGACGTTGTGTGCTTTTGACACCTGCCAGGTTGATGATTATTCAAAGGTGGTGATCGAAAGCTTCGACCCGATTCACAAAGCCAAACGTCGTGCAGAGGTTTTACCACTAGAATGTCAACGTGCATTTGAGTTGGGACAACGGTTGGCTGGGGCTGAGTGCATAGCAGCGTAGTCGTGCGGAGAATTTGCTCAGTATTGACCCACATTGCCCGGTGGCTGGTTAGATCGGACAGGAATTATTGGGCCTGTTTTATACTACGAATAAAGTTATGACGTTTTTCTATCCAGACTCCGGTACTGGATTGCCTCGGCAATATGCTGCTCATGAATGGTGGCACTGCCGTCAAGATCGGTAATGGTGCGGGCGACCTTGAGGATACGGGTATAGGTGCGGGCGGAGAAGCCCAGACAGTCGGTAACCAGTTCCAGCATCCGGTTGCCGGAGGCATCTAGCTCGCGGTAGCATAGTCACTGCCATATATTGTCACGGTTCCCGCTGATGTAATGGTTGACCCGTCTGCCTGGGTTATCCTGTCCAGTATGTGCAGGTAGAGATTGGACAACAGCGGTGAGATTACTACGCCTTGCGGTGTTCCGTTGCGGTTGCCCTTGCCGCCGCCGATGTTTCGCTTCGTTCCGTCCTTGTCCATTTCCATGATCGGAGCTTTGAGCCACATCTGGATGAGGCGAAGTATCTCGCCGTCACAGATGCGTTCGGCCACCGTTGCCATGAGGTTGGCGTGCGGAATGGTGTCGAAGTATTTGGAAAGATCGGCGTCGATGATTTCGGTGTAGCCGGTGTTCATGGCATACGTTACGTCATCGACTGCGTCGAGGGCTGATTTCCTCGGCCTGAATCCGTATGAGGTTTCGCAGAAGTCAGCCTCAAAGATCAGCTCGATGACCAGTTTGGCAGCCATTTGAGCCACCCGGTCGCGGATTGTCGGAATACCGAGGGGACGCTGACTGCCGTCGCTCTTTGGTATCATAACCCGTTTAAGATAGCGCAGTTATATGACTTACCTGGTGCAGGAGAACATAAATTCAACCGGTACTAATCAGGGAATGGATTTTTCTTGCAAAATACCCTTTAAGTTTTTCGACAGTAGAATATCTATTAATCAGTACCATGATATAGCGAAGGCGTAACCATCCGACTGAACAGTGATTAAGCCGAGGCAAGCGGAGCAGTAAACCCTGTTTTGAAAATGCTTCTTTAATATGAGCCACTTCTCCGGATATCATCCGGGAAATGTAATATTTTCCTTCTACATTACCAAGAATCATTTTCGAAAAGTGTAGTTTTGCTTCAGCATCCGGTTCTAAAGCAAATGAAGTTACGACCCCCAAAAGCATCTCTGCAGAATAAAGATACGCCCTCAATGCCTGACTCGTCTTTTCATAATTCATCTGTGACTGCACCTGCTGCCAGTCAGTACTGTCCGTATGCCGCTTGCATAGATAGGCGAAATGCAGTAATTGCCGCAATTCAAGACGCTCTGCTTTATAATTAGCGTGGGAAATTTCTGAATGAATAATTGAGTGCAGAATCTGATGGGTCGGCGACATTATGAAAAACGAAACCTCTTTCATCTGTCCGGATTTGCACAAGAGAGCATCCCGCCAGACATGTTCTGTTGGAAGCAGAGCTGCTTGATCATCACTGAGTAGCGTACGATGCAGTTCAACATGGGCAGTTTCATCGTCATGCACAAGTGGCAGATAGTGCTTGCAGGTTTCAGGATTAAAATTCGGATTCGTGGTCAGGTTGGCTTCTGGGACATAATAACCCTGCTTCTCAAGAGCGGAAACTGACTGCATCAGCACATTTTCCGGAACCAGTATATCCAGATCCATCATAAAGCGTATGGCGGGATCAGGATATAAACCGGTTGCAAGAGCTGCTCCGCCTTTTATCAGTAGTGGCGTAATGCCAGCCTTATTTAAAATCTGAATGAGTCTGCCAAGATGCTGAAAAATCGCTTCATTGCGCTCAGTATTAAATTGGTGCATCGCATCAAGATATTCCTGAAGCTCTGGCGGAACTGTTTCCCACAATCCTTTTTCTGAAAGCGCGTATCGCAATGCCGGTGTTAAATTGGCGCGATTGGCGTACTCTGTAAGTTTTTGCCAATCTAACGCACTGTTATTGATTGCTTCTTTGACAATGGCATGATCAGTATCACTTGTCCAGGGCGAGAGGATTTTACAGAGAAGGGAAAAACTGGCAGGAATGATGCTGTTTTGTGATGTCGGAGAAGACATAACTTCCTTTATTCATGTAATAATTTCTTTGAGCTGCAGCAAGGCTTCCCCGGTGGATGAATACACAAGTGAATATCGCTCAAGTCCGGCAAGCCAGTTGATAATGCCGACCACTCTCTCTTCATCAAGTCCGGGGATATGATACCCCGCGTCTGCAAAAAGTTTAAGAGTTTGTACCATGCTTAACGGTTCAAGTTTACCAGCTGCTTCAGGATTAAACTCGGGAAATATCAGGTGAGTCGCGGGATAGCGGCCGTAGCATGGTACAACCTGTATTGAATCGGGAAGCAGATAGCAGATTTTTTGACCGTCAAAGCGCAGATGGGTGGGAAGATGTGATACTTGTGGATACTCTGATTGCAGTATCGACCAGCTCCCCTCTTTAAGCCCAAGACCAAGAGGCATCGCCAGCACATTGCCGCTGCCGGAATCAATCACAGCCGGTTCATCGCTCACCAAAGAGAAACCCCGGGCCAGCAGAGTTGCGGCAAGGGTGCTTTTACCGGTACCGGAACGTCCAGCCAACACGAGCGTCTGTCCGCTCTTGCAGGTTATTACTGCCCCATGCATTGTCAATAAGCGTTGGTGCTTCTGGAAAGCAAAAACCCTTAATTGTGCATAGAGCACCGGTAGAAGCCGCTCGACTGATAAGGGATCACCATGTACAACTCCGTTCATCCAAATGTGCCATTTGTCATTATCCGGTTTGATGCTGATCAGAAGATCAAGGTCACCATCTTCAACCGACTGAAGTGTCGCAATAAACGGAGTAATCCATTTTTCGATAACTTTGGCAGAGCCTTCCACGGCGAAGCGGGTGTTCAACAATTGGTAGCAAGGCGATCCAGTTGTCAGGTACGGAGGTTCGAGGGGACAGGATAATTCATTCTGATATTCCTCTGTAAAATCCTCATCACCCGCCAGCAACTCTGCCAGTTTCTGAATATGCAGAGTCGCTTCGCCTGTAAATCCCAGATCAAGTGATACTCCTTCCACTGTTTCGCCCTGTTCGAGACGAAAGAGAATAACAGTAGCCGTTTGATCAAGACCGTAGAGTTCCTTGCTTCTTGTCGAGAATACAACCGATTCATCGTCCAGAAGAAAAAGTGTAGAGGTTTTGTTAAGCGGTAAACGAACCGGTTGAACTGTTTCATGCATGATTATGGAGGACCAGCGTCTGAAGCGCACATCGCTTTTTTTGATGTTCTGGATGACATCAACACGTACAGACCAACAGCCGTCCCTGCGGTAAACTTCCCGAATCGCTTGATAAACTCTCTTCGTACAATTCCAGGCTCTTGATTTGTATCGATATTACTTTCTTTCTTTTTGTTCATTACATTCCCCCTTTTGTTTAAGGTGTAATTTGGCCCTTCATGGTGCAGAGTCTTGCAACATTTGTTTTTTTTCTTCTGCCGGCGGTGTAACCCCCACCTGAATAGAAAGGGGGCTTTCCTGTGATGAGCGCACTGCGGAGACAACAAATTTGTACAAAGCCCCGGGAGATAAGTCACGGACGTGATAGCTGATCCGGTCGGCAGATATGCTGTCCAGAGTTGGAGAATATGATGCGACATCCCTGCCTTGTTCCCAATAAATCCTGTAATGTTCGGCACCATTGACCGCCTGCCATTGGAGCAGAGCCCCGTTCACTTCAGGCTTTGCACGCAAGCTGAGCGGCGCGGATAGTGATGAATTTTGCAGAGCGGAACTGTCTGGCTGACTGGCAGAGAGTGCTTCATGCCCCTGCAGCATAGCCATTAAAACGAGACCAATACTAAGTAGTTTTGACATAACGTCTCCTTGGTTTAAGGCGTAATAGATTTTACAATCCGCCGACCCGATGTATCGCTTGCGTAATATGTTATTCCCGGTAAACCCCCTGGTATCAGCAACGACAATGTTCCCTTGACGGCATCGGAGTCACCCTGACTCTTGTCGTAAAAGCGAATCACGAAGTCAGTCGCTTCCGCAACGGCAGGAGTTGTAAACGTGTGACTGTAGTTGAACTGTGTGGAAGTGACACTGTTGAAAGTCCAGTTGCCGGGTCCACTGCTGACTGGCGTGAGGCTTCCGGAAGCATATACACGATTGGCGTCGCCATAGCTGTTGCCGCAACTGCCGTCAACTATCCCCGCACAGTTAAAAATCACCAGATTAGTCTGATAACTGCTGTCATAGCCAAGTGCCGACCAGGTTATGGTTGTTGATGTATTGGAAGTAACCGTTGCCGGAATACTCACAGCGGAAAGAACCGGCGGCAAGCGACGTGTTGCCTCATTTGCAGCCGATTCGTTTGTAGTAACAAAGGCGGTCAAAGTCGGGGTTTCAACTGCACTCGAAGGAATCAGCAGGGTTGCAGACATACTGCCGCTACGGGTGGGATGGTATTTCACAGAAACAGTACAGGTTCCGCCGTTTGCGGCCAGAGCAGCATTCGAGCAGGTGTCCGCGTACATAATATATTGGTCCGCATGAGGTGCGCCAAAACTCAGCGTCCCGACATTCAATACAGTTGAAGCATTCTTATTTTTGACGGTGAAAACTTTTGAAACCGAATCGGTATTGAGCGCCGTCGTCGGAAACAGATGAATAACCGGGTCAACCGATATATCAGCATCTTGCGCTGAATTTGCAGCAAAGCAGGTGGCTGCAAGTGCCGCCATTGTAAAAATCTGTACGCCTGTTTTGCAAAAAGTTCGAGGTATCATTGATAGTCTCCTTTAATCCACAATATGTATGAGAATGCGTCGTCCGGCCTGGTCGTAATACGTTGTTGACTGGTTGCCTGGAATCAGCGTTGATAATCCGCCTTTACCACTGGCTGCGTCTGCCGCACTTCTGCTGTAGAAACGAACAACGATATCTTTGGCGGTTGCTGGTGCGGTAAAGGTATAGCTGAAATTAAATTTATCAGAAACGATGCCGTTGTAAGTCCAGGCACCCGCCTCTGTACTGTCCGGAGCGAGATAGGCGGAGGCGGCATATTTACTGCCATAGCTGTCGCCACAACTGCCGTCGCTAATGCCGGTGCAGTCAAAAAAGGCAATAAGGGATTGATAGCTGTCGTCATAACCAAGAAGCGACCAGGTAAGAGTGTATTGTACATTTTTGGTCATGCTCGTAAAATTGCTTCCAAGTGTATATATGACCGGCGGTACTCTCCGTCTGGCTTCTTCGTCGGTTGATTCATGGTTGTGCAGCAAAGCCGTCAAGACCGGCATCGCCGCATCGGAGAGAGGTATGTTAAGCAGCGCCCCTTTTGAGCCGGTGCTGGTCGGACAGAACTTGACCGTTGCGCCGCAGGTTTTGTATGCCGCCAGGGTTTGCCCGGAACAGGTATCGGATGAGAGTGCGAACTGGTCCGAATCCACTCCGCCAAAGGTAAATGTCCCCAGAGTGCGGGTTGAGCTGCCGTTGTTGGTGATGGTGAATGGTACTGCTTTACTGTTCCCGCAATCATTGAGAGTTTCCACACCGAACAGGTAGCTGGACGGGGTGACGGAGAGATTTGCGTCAGCTTCGTGGGTGCTGTAGGAAGCTGTCCACTGGGCATAGAGCGTGACATCAGCCGTAAACGGATAGCTGGCCCCGTCAGCGTATGCCGTGCCACTGCCGTTAGCGGCGCTGTTCCAGCCGGCAAAGGTGTAGCCGGTTCTGCTGAAGCCGTTGGTGGTCAGCGCCGTGGCACTGCTGGCTGTCTGGTTGCTCATGCTGCCTGTTCCGCCGTTGCCGTTGAAGGTGACGGTGTGGGTGCAGGCGATCGTAGTGAATGTTGCGTCGCTGCCGTTGATGGTGCCGACAACATTTACCCCGACCGCCCGGAAGTGGTAGGCGGTACCGCAGGAAAGCCCGGTGATTGCCTTGCTGACGGCAGCGACGCTTGTGCCGCTGACCGGGCTTTCCGCTGCGGTGACAGTGGTGCCGTAGCCGGTGGTTGTACCGTACTGGAAGGTCACGGCGGTGCTGTTGTTGCCAGCATTGACCGAAGCGTTCAGGGTCGCACCGGTGGAAGTGATGCCGCTTGCCGTGCCGGTGGTGACGGCGGGAGCACAACTAAGCCCCCCGTCAGTGATGCTCCATGCATTGGTGGCTCCGGTCAGTACGGCCCGGGCCGCTGCCCCGCTGCAGTATTTGCTGTTGCCGCCGTTGAAAGTGACAGATGGTTTCACAGTCTGTGCTCCCCACCCTTGCAGCAGGGCGTCGTAATTGGCGGTGGAGAGGGCAACGTCTTTGAACATGTTTGTCGCGTGTCCCAGCGCGCTGATGTTCCAGCCGCCGAGGTTCTGATTGAAGGCGGTGGCGCCCCAGAACATGCCGTTCATACTCGTCACCTTGGCGATGTTCCAACTGCCGATGGGCTGGTTGAAGGCGGTGGCACTACCGAACATGTTTACCATGGACATCACGTTGGCGGTGTTCCAGGTGCCGATGGGCTGGTTGAAGGAGGTGGCGCTGTCGAACATGTTGCTCATGTCGGTTACCTTGGCGGTGTTCCAGCCGCTGATGTTCTGGTTGAAGGCGCTGGCGCCAAAGAACATGTAGCTCATATTGATGATATTGGAAGTGTCCCAACCGCTGATGTCCTGGTTGAAGGCACTGGCGAGCCAGAACATGTACTTCATGCTGATCACTCGGGAGAGGTCAGGCACATCGGTGGCCTGCCCCGCCAGGTTATTGCAACCTGCAAAAGCATAGGCCATCGTAACCCATTTGCCGGTGCCCCACTGCTCGATGGTGAGCAGTTTTTGCCGCTCTCTGTCACCGTTGAAGAAGATGTTCGGGAAGCCGGTGCCCAGGCCGGTGTTGTCCTTGATGCGGATGGTGTAGGTTCCGGGTGTGGCATAGTTGCAGGTGTAGTTGCCGGTCTGGCCGGTGGCTTCGTTCACGCCGTCGTTGTTGCAGTCCACGTTGTAGTCATAGCCGCCGCCGATGGTGGGGATGGTGAACTGGGTGCTGCCGGAGGTGCCGGGGTTATCCGTCTTGACGGTGATGACGAAGTCATTTTCCGCTTTGGGGTATTCATATGCGCCGATGTCGCAGGTTCCGGCTCGGCTGAATCCGCGCTGGTCAAAATTTCCACCGGGCAGGGTGGCGCAGACCGTTTCATCACCCGCGTCAATGGCTGCTGAACCGGTCAGGAGCGGGATGGTCTGGGTAGCCTGTCCTGAGCCTGTCGAAGGACCGTAGTTACCCAGAGTGCCTAGCTTGATGGCGGCGGAGGTGGTCACCAGTGAACCGCAACTGGCGTCATCCGCCAGGTTGTTGCCACCGACGGTGGGGACAACGCCGTAGCAGTTGTTGCCGGAGGCACCCTTGACAAAGATGCTGTTGCTGCTGGTGAACGTATCGCTCTGAACACGGACTGCGCCGCCATAGGGCGCGCTGTTGCCGGCAAAGGTGCTGTTCACCGTGGTCACGGGAACATAGGCATAGATAGCGCCCCCCTGGTCGACAGCGCTGTTGTTGGCGAAGGTACTGTTGGTGACGGAGAGCGTGCCGCTGTTGACGAGAATGGCCCCGCCGAGGGTACCGGCGCTGTTGCCGGAAAAGGTGCTGTTGATGACGGTGAGGGTGTTGTAGGTCTGGATGGCGCCGCCGCGGGCAACGGCGTGGTTGTCGGAGAAGGTGACGTTCTTCACCGTGGTGATGCCGCGATTGGTCAGGCCGCCGCCGTTGGTGGGGCTTTCCCCTTTGGTGACGGTGAGGTTCTGCAGGGTGAAGGTCACCCCGGCATTGACATAGAAAATCCGGGTATCGGGCGTGCCGTTGTTGTCCACATCGCCGCTGATAATGACGCTGTGCCCCGTGCCGTCGATGGTCAGGTTCTTGTCGATGGTCAACATGCTGGCCAGCGGGATAGTGTAATCATCGGTGAAGGTGACGGCTCCCCCCGCGCAGGTGGCGGCAACGGCCTGCCGCAGGGAGCCTGCGCCGCTGTCGTTGGCGTTGGTCACACTATTGGTGTCTGTGCACAGGGTGGTGAAGCTCTGGTCAGAGCCATAGGTTGGGCCGTTGGAGTTAACCCCGGCAACGCGGTAGTGATAGGTAGTGGCATGGGCAAGTCCGCTGATGGCCTGGCTGACCGAGCTTGCGCCTGCGCCGCTGACCGGGCTTTCCGCCGCCGTGACGGTGGTGCCGTAGCTGGTATCAGTGCCGTACTCGAAGGTGACGGTGGTGCTGTAGCTGTTGGCATTGACCGTGCCGTTCAGGGTCGCGCCGGTGGTGGTGATGCCACTTGCCGCGCCGGTGGTGACAATGGGAGGGCAGGCCACGCCGCCGTCCGTGATACTCCAGGAGTTAGGGGCTCCGGTCAGAACGGCACGGGCGGATGCCCCACCGCAGTAGGTGCTGTTACCGCCGCTGAAGATCACGCCGGCTTGCACGGCTCGAGCCCCCCAGCCGTTCAGCAGGGCATCATAGTTGGCGGTGGAAAGCTTCACGCTGTTAAACATATCTGTCGCGTTTGTCAGAGCGCTTACGTTCCACCCGCCGAGGTTCTGGTTAAAGGCGCTGGCGTCCTGGAACATGTAGCTCATATCCGTCACCTTGGCGGTGTTCCAACTGCCGAGAAGCTGGTTGAAGGCGGTTGCGCTGGCGAACATTCCGGTCATGTTGGTGACGTTGGCAGTGTTCCAGGTGCCGACAGGCTGATTGAATGCGGATGCCTGGGCGAACATTCCGGACATGTCAGTGACGTTGGCGGTGTTCCAGGTGCCGACAGGCTGGTTAAAAGAAGGTGAAAAGGTGAACATGTTGCTCATGTTGGTCACGTTTGAGGTATCCCAACTGCCGATATTCTGATTGAAGATGGTAGCACCGAACATGTTGCTCATATCCGTTACGCCGGAGAGGTCGGGAGTGTCGGATGCGTTCCCTGTCAGGTTGCTACACCCCTTAAAGGCGGCGTTCATCGATGTCCATCTGCCGGTGCCCCACTGCTCGATGGTGAGCAGTTTTTGTCGATCTCCGCTGTAGTTGAAATAGATACGCGGGAAGCCGGTTCCCAGGCCGGTGTTGTCCTTGATGCGGATGGTATAGGTTCCGGGTGTGGCATAGGTGCAGGTGTAGTTGCCGGTCTGGCCGGTGGCTTCGTTCACGCCGTCGTTGTTGCAGTCCACGTTGTAGTCATACCCGGCGCCGGTGGTGGGGATGGTGAACTGGGTGCTGGTGGAACTGCCTATGTTATCGGTCTTGACGGTGATGACAAAATCATTGGCAGCCGGGCAGTTGTAGCCGCCATCGGCGATGACCCAGGAATCGGGGGCGGAGGTCAGCGTGGTGCGGGCGGGCTTGCCGGTGCAGTACTGGCTGTTGCCACCACTGAAGGTGACAGATGGTATCACGGTCTGCGCTCCCCATCCTTGCAGCATGGCGTCGTAATTGGCGGTGGAAAGGGTTACGCCGATGAACATGCCCGTCATATTCGTCACCTTGGCGATGTTCCAACTGCCGATGGGCTGGTTGAAGGCGCTGGCGAGATGAAACATCTGGCTCATTTCGGTCACATTGGATGTGTTCCAGTTGCCGATATTCTGGTTGAAGGTTTTGGCTCCCCAGAACATGGAACTCATATTCGTCACCTTGGCGATGTTCCAACTGCCGATGGGCTGGTTGAAAGCTAAGGCGTTTGAGAACATCGCGTTCATATCCGTGACGCTGGAGGTATCCCAGGCGCTGATATCCTGGTTAAAGGCTATGGCGCCGGCAAACATGCCGCTCATGGTGGTCACTTTGGCGGTATTCCACCCACCGATGTTCCCGTTGAAGGCTTGGGCATAGGCAAACATGTAGCTCATATCCGTGACGCTGGTGGTATCCCAAGCGCTGATATCCTGGTTGAAGGAATAGTTGTAGTTGAACATTCTTCCCATCGTGGTCACATGGGAGGTGTCCCAGTTGCCGATGTTCTGGTTGAAGTTGGAACGGAAGAACATTCCAGTCATATCCGTCACGCCGGAGAGGTCAGGGCTGTCGGCTGCCTGCTGCCCCGCCGTCATGTGCTCGCAATAAGCTAAGGCGAATCGCATGGACGTCCATTTACCTGTTCCCCACTGCTCAATGGTGCGCAGTTTATTGCCCTCCAAGCCAGAGTTGAAACTAAAGAAAATGTGGGGGAAACCGGTTTTCAGTCCGGTGTTGTCCTTGATGCGCACGGTGTAGGTTCCGGGTGTGGCGTAGCTGCAAGTGTAGCTGCCGGTCGCGCCGGTGACTTCATCCACGCCATCGTTGTTGCAGTCCACGTTGTAGTTGTAGGTGCTGACGCCATCGGTGGGGATGGTAAAATTCAGGTTGGAGTTCGTTCCGACGGTGATGACAAAGTCATCCGTGTCTGCGGCATGGGCGGTGGCGGTCATCAGGCCGATCAGCATAACCGGCAGCAGAACGGTCAGAAAGAGTGCGCGTTTCGTGGCGTTTTTCATGGTGGGTTCTCCTGGTAAGGCGGGAGACAATGTCTGCATGGCGGTAAACGGCCTGATAATCGGTTTTTGCAGGGGCATAGCAGATGTTTCGCCTGTGTTGCTCTTGTGAGGAATGGTCATAAAGGCGGGCGAAGCACGATGATGCCTTGCTGTCGCCCATACAGAGTAAATAATCAATGATGTCCAGGGCTGCTCATCTGTCAAAGTCGTACTATTTCTGCGCAAACCCACATTTATGCCCAGAATTCTCAATCGTTATCGTCTTGTTCGCGCACGGAGGAAAACCCGGGTTGTAGGTATATTCAATCATATCCCCTATGTAGTCCCCAGTTTTCTGATCCTTCCTTATGGACAGGCCTCCCGCACCAGTCAAGCACCAGAGACCGATGGGGATATCTTTCTGGTTTTTGGGCGAAACAGAGTATTCATATCTGTGTTCGGGGGGTCTGGTCTGCCCTGCAAGGACAAAAACAACTTGCACCGGCAAATCGCAATTGTTAACAATTGTTACTTTCCATGCCTCCGACCTGGCCGGCACAGACAGCGTCGCCATGACAACAAAGGCTGAGATCAGCAGCATCTGGAAAAACCGTTTCATAGTCCGCTCCTTATATAATTTCTACCGTCCATCGTGAATTCGCCTCTTGCACCCTTGAAGCACCAGGCCCCCTAATGGAACGGTCTCCCGTGAATGCGGTTTTACAAGTACACCGTCGGTGGAATTGTATATATCTTTACCGAAAATGCCTATCCAGACCCACACCATGTAATCACAATCGTTGACAACCGTCACTGTCCAGGCTCCCGATGTTGCCGGCATAGCCAGCGTTGCGAGCGTAACGGCAAGACAGCTGAACGAAATCAATTTCTTAGAAAAGCAGATCCTTCAGGTTGTTCAGGATGACATGTTTATTGCTGCCCAAACTATACAAACGTGTAGTTGACAAGTAATACAACATTCGAATAATGTCAATCATCATTTCGGATATATTACCGAAACTACCGAGGTGTAGCGATGTATACACGAACCCGCGACGCAGAACTAACCAAGTCCGCCATCCTTGATGCCGCCCGCCGCCTGTTTGCCAAAAAGGGGATCACATCAGTGAGCATCCGCGACATTGCCGCAGCAGCCGGGGTCAGCCACGGCCTGGTCCAACAGTATTTTGGAACACGGGAGCAGATGGTGGCCGGAATCATCAAGTGTGAGATCGACGCGGTCATGTCCGCGCCATTTCCGATGCCGGACGGGACAGGCGGAGGCGAGCCGGAGCTCATACGCCGTCAGCTCAGGGAAGGAATGGAAGGTTTCAAGGATTTTGCCTCGATCATCATGCGGGCCGAACTGGACGGTATCGAACCGGAGAAGATGCTCAATCCGGATCTCCCCACGCCGACCACACATCTGGCTTCGACCATTGCCGGAATGCAGGAGCAGAGCCGTCCCGACGGCCGGTCGCCATTCAACCCGAAGATGGTCAGCGCCTATGTCAACGCGGCCCTGTTCGGTTTTGCGGCACTGGCCCCCTGGCTTATGACCAGCGTCGGACTGACGCCTGAGGATTATGAAAAGAGGTATGACGAGATCATTGACATCACCATGGCCCTGATCGGGCTGGCGATCTGATTGGTTTAAATTTCGGTGTCCTTCATTGTTAGTATTTCGGAAGGTGAACGGCACCGCTATGAAAAAACCGTAGAACTTTAAGACCCAGCACCACTACGGGATGGCCAAATCCTCATTTCATGCAGCACAAACTGTAGGTTCAGGAACTGGAATGTGTCACCACTACGAAGTTGCTTCCTTCTCCTCCAGCGTGTTGCCGAGTTTAATCACTAAAGTCATGATAAGTTCCGAGTCCACTCTCGTATACCGAGGGCCTCTTTAGGACTATCGGGTGCCTACCGTCAATATGAAACCTCATATAATCCCGTCTATACACTCCAGCGCCTCATTCACGTTCAACTTTACGTTCGATACCATTCGTTATCGGCTGCCGGACAAGAAGTTCCGATGCTTTAGCGAGGGAAGTACGTCACAACCCTTTCAAATCCTTGCCAGCCGTAAACTTGCCGCTTTTTGACGCTGCGATCTGTATTTCTGCACCGGTCTGCGGATTGCGGCCTTTACGAGCTGCCCGTTCTGCAACACCGAAAGTACCGAAACTAGGGAAAGTGATCTTGTCACCGACTTTCAACAACTTTGTCGTTACCGAGATAAACGCATCTACGCTCTCTGCTGCTACGGTTTTTGGTACGTCCAGTTCCTCTGCTACTGCTGCCACAAATTCTGCTTTTGTCATGTTGTCTCTCCTTTTTAATTTGTGCGTTTTGTCCGCTCTTATAATCACACGTTTTGCCCATTCAACAGATTTGTAATAGCGCTCTATATCATCAGCGGTGAAACCGCTTCCGCAAGTCATAGCCTGTGATGATTCCAGAAGTGCTTTAATCGCTGCTAGCAAATCACTTTCCAATAAAGTCATGCTGCCACCGATTCCCGAACGATTTTTTCGGATGTTCGGACGCAACCGGTCACTAGAAATGAGCGCAATACTCTTTCGTGAAACTCGGCTTCAATTTTGGACGTAAGATCGCTCCGGTCGGATTGATAGCGCGTTACGTTGCCTTGATAACAAGTGCAATGATTCGCCGTGAGATGATACTGCCTAGCACTCTTCTTTAGCGCGTCGGTAACTAATTTTGTATCGAGCATACGAGGTGCCTGGTAGAGCGACGTTGTGGAAAGCAGAGGCAAATCAGTACCACATCGGACATTTCCGGTCGTGGCGCGGAGGGGTGCTGGTGCCAGTTGCTGTATATCGGACTACACTCCGCGCCGGTTCCATCAATTCGGGGAAGATTGTTGCTGCGAATCGATACCAGGTGGGGGATGTGATCAATCAACGTGGAGGGATGTAAATTGCAGCCACTCTAGAGGGATGTGGTTCCGGCAGCTGATATTATGGCGGGGGTTGTAACAATCAGCCGTGGAGGTAGACAATAATCCGTTGTGGAGGGTGATAACTCCACAAACTCCACGCGTCGCCGACACTGACGACCTCGGCAGAGGTAACGATACCAGCAGCGGAACCGGAACCAGCAGCAGTAACGTTATCAGCACGGGTTGTTGTGATATGCACGGGGGACGTAATTGCTGCTACTCATGAGGGATGAAGGGTTCTATCAATGCGGGTGAGATTGCTGCTGTGAATAGTCACCTGTTTTTAAACCGGAACCGACGTGACGCGCCACGCCTGATTGACAGAAATACTACTCATTTCTTCTGGTCAGCCTTCCGCAGCGGATCATCCTTGATAACATTAGGTGCCCCTTCAATCCCCAGATAAAATACCGCCAGCTTTACCGTGTCGCTCCCTTTGTTCCTGCCATTATGTATGAGGTTTACGACCTCTATTATGGCATCTCCCGCTTTGTAAAAAAGCTCTTTCCCGTCTTCAAGCGTTACACTCAGATTGCCAGCAACGACGTATGCGTATACCGGCGCCGGGTGTTTGTGCCAGCCGGTTTCGGCGCCTGGCGCCAGTTCCACGGTCATGGCGGTCACCTCGGCCTTGTCCGTAACGGGGTAGACTATCTTCTGTCCGTTTGCGGTGACGGTTGTTCTGGTCAGCACCTTTGCCGTCGCGCCGGAACTGTACTCAGCGGAAAAACCAGCCGGTACGGTCAAAAGTATGAATGTCAGCAGGACGCAGCAAGTACGCATGGTAGATGTAATCATATATATCCTCTTTTATTTGCCGGATGTGACAAATCAAACCGGGCGCAACGCCTCTTCAGCGCCACGCTCGGTACAAACGGCTTACGAGTTTAGTTACATGTTAAGCTTTCTTCTGACTCCCGCCAAACCAAGCAAACCAAGAACGAGCAGCAGCATGGTAGCAGGTTCAGGAACTGGAGTTTGTGCAGCTTCTCCATCAATAGTAAGTGTTGCGCTATAGAGTTGGAAGCTATCACTAAAAAACATTGCATCAGATGTAGCTTCAGTAAACGAGAAAAAGAAATTCTCTGCTGCTACCATCTGGCCGAACTCCGAGTTGCTACTTGTTGAGTCAACTATGAATGTTGTAGAAATTTGGTTATCCGCCGGATTCAACTTGAATGATAAGTATTGACCTTGTGTTCCACCCGGTCTCATATACCAGTATTCATTGGGCGTCCCAGTAAAAGGATCAAGATTATTAGTATTCGAATAAGTAAGCGTTACATCAAAATGATTGATTTTGCTGTAAGCCAGGCCACTAAAACTGAAAGCATCAGAGAAAGGAAAAACATCACTCACCGTAACATAGCTATTTTTCCCGCCCGGATAAGATTCTTCATAATTATGGGTATACGTTCCAATCGTTAATGCCGAAACCGGCGCACTGGCCATCAATAACAATCCAAAAAATAATGCAGCTAAATAGTATTTTTTCGGCCAGCGGGCTGCCAGCAGGCCGGGGAGGATGGTGTGTCTCAGTTTTGTAGTCATACAGATGTCTCCTTTGTGGGGTGTAAAATGTCCGACCGCCGTTTGGTGTCGACTAAATATACATTTGTATAGCTTATAGCATGCTAGAGCAAAAAGCGCACCAGTTTTTTTTGCAAAAAAACAGTCCATAGTAACAAATAGTTATGTTCTGTAGCGGTCAGGGAGGCAGCAGACTGTAAAATTTTCCGACAGTTTTCCCCTGTCAGAAGAGAGGAGGGCGTGAGCATGTATAAATATTCCCGACAGCACGCTGTTGCCATGGTATGGGGCAATGGCGCAAACACTTGGTTGACAACAGAGTCACGTACGGAATACAACAGTCACAAATAAGTGAAGCATGAACCAGACGAAAGATGAGGCTGCCATGGATAAACGACTCCGCGACGCAGAACAAACCAGGACAGATATTCTCGAAGCCGCCCGCAGTCTCTTTGCCACACGGGGCATCGCTTCGGTGAGTATCCGTGACATCGCCGCTGAAGCCGGGGTCAGCCACGGTTTGGTGCAGCAGTATTTCGGGACGCGGGAGAAGATGGTAGCCGACATCATCAAGCACGAGATCGACCGGGTGATGGCCGCCCCCTCTCCGGCACCGGACGGGGCTATCGCAGTAGATCCGGAAGATATCCGCCGTAAGATGCAGGCAGGCAAGGAATTTTTCCGGGGGTTTGCCTCGATCATCATGCGGGCCGAACTGGACGGCATCGAGCCGGAAAAGATGCTCGACCCGTCCGTCCCCACGCCTGCCATGCAGATGGCGTCAGTTATCACAGGCATGCAGGAGCAGAGCCGGCCGCACGACCGACCGGCACTGGACCCGAAGCTGGTCAGCGCCTACATCAATGCGACCTTGTTCGGATTCGCGACACTGGCCCCCTGGTTGATGACCAGCGTCGGACTGTCGCCGGATGAGTATGAAAAAAGGTATGACGAGATCATCGACATCACCATTGCCCTGATCGGGCTGGCGGGAGGTGGCGCAGAGAAAAAAGTGAACATCAGGAAAAAGCAAATCCGGGATAGCTGAAGCGCCGGCCCCCTGCCAGTTGATAGCAGCGGGCATTGCCCTCTTCGTCTTCATACCCGACCCAGCAGCCGAATGAGACAACGGTCGGATTGGCGGGAGGCGCAGATACTTTAAGCAACTTGAGCCGGGCACCTAAATGCTTCAGCTTGCGGTCAATCTCACGCAAACGCTTTTTGCCATAGATGGCTGCACTGAGGGAAACCAGGATCAGTGGGAGCAGAGCGGCATTGACCAGCTGCTTTCCGAGCAGCGGTGAGATTAGTGGCAGGAATATGGCCATGCAGGGGAGCAGGATTATCCCCCATTTAAGAATCATGTCATGGCGGGGGGAGGTGACATCGGCAATGGTCAGCCTGCCGGTTGTGTATTCAGGGATGCCGAGATTCGAGCCGCCAAGGCGATACAAGTCGTTGTTTCCTGACAGGACGAGCGGTTGTGCGGCGAAAGCAAAAAGAGAAGTCAACAAAATCAGGCTCAACATAATGCTTGAAAATATCATAGCGGATGTTACGAGACTTCCTCTCTTTACTTCCTCTCCCAAAGCCTGTTGATCTATGGTGGCAATCCAAAGTTTTTCAGTTTGTCTTCCTATCCAAACTCCGATACTGAATCGCCTCGGCGATGTGCTGTTCGCGGATTGAAGTGCTGCCATCGAGATCGGCAATGGTGCGGGCTACCTTGAGGATGCGGGTGTAGGTGCGGGCGGAGAAGCCGAGCCGGTCGGTGACCAGTTCCAGCATGCGGTTGCCGGAGGCGTCCAGCTCGCAGTATTTCTTGATGAAGCGAGGTGTCATCTGGGCGTTGCAGTGGATTTTAGTCCCTTTAAAACGCTCCAGTTGAAGCTTGCGCGAATTCTCGACACGAAGTGCGATGGCAGCAGAACTCTCGGCCTCGCCCCGGTCGGCAAGATCACGATATCTGACCGCCGGTACCTCTATGTGAATGTCGATACGGTCCAGAAGCGGTCCGGAGATGCGCGAGCGGTAACGGTGAATGGCGATCGGGGTGCAGGTACAGGTGTGGGTCGGATCGGACAAATATCCGCACGGACAGGGGTTCATTGCTGCCACAAGCATTACTCTGGCCGGATAGGTCAGTGAGAGCAGTGATCGGGAAATAGTGACTTTGCCATCCTCCAACGGCTGCCGCAAAACTTCGAGAACATTTTTCTTGAACTCCGGCAGTTCGTCCAAAAAAAGAACTCCATTATGAGCCAGTGAAACCTCGCCCGGTTTTGGAGTTGCGCCCCCTCCGATAAGCCCAACATCCGAGATCGTATGGTGCGGGGATCGGAACGGCCTGACCGCCAAAAGTGCGCGTTCCTTTTCCAGCATCCCGCTGACGCTGAAAATTTTAGTGGTTTCGATAGCCTCGTCGAAAGACATGCGCGGCAGAATGGAGGGGATGCGCCGGGCAATCATGGTCTTCCCCGACCCGGGGGGACCGATCATCAGAATGTTGTGACCTCCGCTGGCCGCCACCTCCAGTGCTCTCTTGGCGTGCTCCTGTCCTTTGACCTCGCTGAAATCCTCCCCATATTCACAACCGCTTGCGAATAGAGCCTGCAGATCAACCCGGCAGGGGGCAATATGCTCGCGTCCGGTCAAAAACTCCACCACCTGGGAGAGGCTGGTAGCTCCGATTATATCGATCCCCTCCACAACAGCAGCTTCCGAAGCGTTTTCTACCGGCAGAATCAGGCCGGCCAATCCGGCACGTTTAGCGGCAACCGCCATAGACAATGCGCCGCGAATAGACTTGAGCCCACCATCCAGAGACAACTCCCCCAACAGAAAATACTCGCGCAGCCGCGCACCCTTGATTTCCCCCGTGGCAGCCAGGATACCGACCGAGATCGGAAGGTCATAGGCTGCACCTTCCTTCTTTATATCTGCCGGAGCCAGATTGGCTGTAATACGCCGGGCCGGAAAATCGTAACCGGAATTTTTCAGCGCAGCCTTGACTCGGTCCTTACTTTCCTTAACTGCGCCATCAGGAAGCCCAACTGTGGCAAAAGCAGGCAAACCTGGAGCCAGATCTACCTCTACATCCACCAGGATGGCGTCAATACCGATCAAAGCACTGCTAAATACTTTTGCGAGCATATCTTACCTCTGGGAACTCAACATAACAAACCCCATCTGTCGACCGGTTTCTCCCTTATCTCTGCGATAAGAGAAAAAAAGCTCGCGGTGGCAACAGACACACATCTCGGATACCTGTATCGAATCGGCTTCAAGTCCGGCCTGCATCAACAGTTCCCGATTGGCCGTCACCATGTCAAGCTGCCATTTCCCTTCACCGCTTGGCTCTGCACAGGATTCCCAAACGATTCCACTCTTCATGAATACCTGCCTGACAGGAGTATCAACTTCATAGCAACATTTTCTGATACTGGGGCCGATCGCAGCTCTTATCTTCTTCGGATTGCAGCCGAACTCCGATTTCATGCCTTCTACGGCCTTTGCAATCAGCCTGCAGGCAGTCCCCTGCCAACCTGCATGAACAGCGGCAATGACACGCTCGTCGGGATCACACAGGAGTATCGGAACGCAGTCAGCGACACAAACACCGATCATTACATTTGGTTGATTTGTGATAACTCCATCGCTCTCAAGGCCGAGAAAATGGCTATAGTCTTCGTTAGGTTCGTCGATGACCAGAATATCGCTGCCATGAACCTGCCTGAGCGTCACAAGTGCATCCTGGTTGACGCCGAAAGCGCGCGCCAGCAGGCTGCGGTTTCCTTCGACGTTGAACTGTTGGTCCAAGGTGTTTGTGCCCAGATTGAGTGAGTTATAGGGAGGGCGCGAGACACCTTCATGGCGCGTGGTGAATCCCTGAACTGAGCACGCCGTACCAGGAAAATCAACAGCAATATATTGGATGCGTCCCACTCGTGTCATCTGCATTGCACTTCCTCCGGAACCCTATTAATAGCAACAAACGCCAAACCCGCTTGAAACAACTACCAGCGGACTGAAAAGTCCTTTGATTTCCGGACTGTTATTTGCTTTACTTTTTTTTACATCGCTGCCGCCAGACATAAACGGCCACCAGGATGACACTGAACAAAACCACCCAGACCAATGCCTTGTGCGAGTACTGCATGATCAGCTGCTGGTTCCCGCCTATGGCATAGCCGATCAGTGTCAGGATGCTGCACCAGAGCCCCGCACCGATCAGAGTATAGAGAGAAAACCTGAGATGATTCATGCCGGCCAGGCCGGCCGGAATAGAGATCAGGTGCCGGATAACCGGCAGAAGTCGACCGATGAAGGTCGATATTTCTCCATGTTGCAGGAAGAAATATTCAACCCGCTCAAACTTATCTGGCGGAATCAGTACATATTTGCCATACTTTATGATCAACGGTCTGCCAATATAGTGTGAGGCGAAGTAGTTCGCATAGGCACCGACAAGGCTTCCTACTGTCCCGCAAAGAATGACCGAGGCCAAATTCATCTTGCCCTGATAGGCCAGGAAACCGGCCGGCGGCATAACAAGCTCGCTCGGCACCGGAATGATAGAACTCTCCATGGCCATTAATAGCAGAATGCCGGGATACCCCATGGCGCCGATGGTGTCAAGCAGCCACTGGATGACGGTGTGAATCATATGGAACTCCTGTCAAGGTTTTTGTAAGAGTGGCCTTTATACTCCATTATACCGGTTCGGGCAACAGCAGATAGGAGCGGCAGGCTGATTCACATTCAGATAGAAATGAATCAGAGAATGGACGCCTTCTTCTGTGGTTCTTGACTCCTTCAGTGATTCTGGTACTAAAGATACTTGCGGTTCTGAATATGAAACGATGCCATACAAAAGGAGAATTTATGATGAAATGGATCAAGAGATCTATACTGCTGTTTTCATACATTACATTGACAGCCTGCACCACTGAGATGGGTTTACGTGACGAATTTGATAAGAGCATGAAGTCCTACAACCGAATGCTGCGCTGGCATGAGGTTGAAAATGCCGGCATGACCTATATGGAGAAGGAACTACGGGATGATTTCATGAAGCATGCTGAAGGGCTAAAAAAACGAGGCGTCACTCTGACAGATTTTCGTATCCTGACATCAGAGTGTCTCCCAGAAAAGAAATCCGGTGAAGTGATTGCAGAATTCGACTATTTCATCCTCCCATCCAACAGAATAAAAACCATCACTTATCGCCAAGAATGGGTTTATCAGGAAATCATCAAAGGCTGGAAGTTGAAAAGCGGCCTTCCAGTATTCGACTAACATTCCATGGATCCTTTGTCTGTCAATATACGTGACTTCACTACTTACCTGGAAACCGAACGAAATGTTTCGCAACATACTCTTAAAGCCTATCATTCGGACCTGGCGCAGATGCTCTCGTTTATCCAACAGGAAAAAGGAGCTGCCGTATCAGTTCTGGATGTGGACCACTTGCTGTTGAGACGCTATTTGGCCCAGCTCTCAAAATCCATAAAGAAAAATTCCATTGGCCGGAAGCTGGCTGCTATTCGTTCGTTATTTCGTTTTCTGATGCGGCGCGGCACGATTAATAAAAATCCGGCCGAGCTTGTAGCAACACCCAAAAAAGAACAGCGCCTGCCGTTTCACCTGGATATCGACCAGACCACCGCCCTGATGGAGGCGCCGAATGAGGAGCACAAACATGCCTTGCGTGACCGTGCCATCCTTGAGCTGCTCTATTCAAGCGGATTACGGGTTTCTGAACTGACGAGCCTGAACATAGGAGAGATTGATCTGACTGGCGGGATGGTGCGGGTGATGGGCAAGGGAGGCAAGGAGCGTATCGTCCCTGTTGGCAGCCGTGCCACCGCAGCGCTGCTGGCCTATCTTGAGCAGCGTGACGCTGCCTGCCCCAAGGGGGCGCTATTTCTCAACACTCGTGGAGGACGCATCAACCGCCGTAGTGTCACTCGAATCATTGACGCGCACGTCTTGCGGATTTCCACCTTCAAAAGGATCTCGCCGCATACCCTGCGGCACACCTTTGCCACACATATGTTGGAAGGGGGCGCCGACCTGCGGGCCATTCAGGAACTGCTGGGGCACTCATCGCTCTCCACCACTCAGAAATACACCCATGTCAGTATTGACCGCCTGATGGAGGTCTACGACAAGGCTCATCCAAAGGCACATACAAAGTACACCGAATAAATCGCCGCATTGACCGGCAAAGTCCCAATCACTGCTCTTTTCTTATTTTTTCGCCAGCCATGCACATAATAGATCATTGTATGCCGACATCACCTTTTCTGAAACAAATTTTTCTTTGCAGATTTTAAGTGCATTACTGCCTAATTTCTGCAACTTCTCGGAATTATCAATCAAGCTGTCCAATGCAGTAGAGCACTCGCTCTGGTCCTTGAAATATACCGCTGAATCACCTGCTACCCATCTATTAAACGGATTGTCATGCGCCAGTATCGCATTACCGGCAGACATAGCTTCCAAAAGCGATGGATTCGTTCCCCCAACCTGGTGTCCATGAATATATAAACGGCAGAACCTTCTCAAAGAATTCAGAATGTTTTTGTCATAAACGGTTCCAAGAAATATTACTTCATCACCCGCCGATAAAGAGAGTTTTGCATGATAGGGGTAGTTACGTGGATCATGCGAGCCAACTATCACCAGGTTGTATCCTCTTTTTTTTGATGAATAAGCCTGAATAATTTCCAATACGGAATTTTCCGGCTCAGGTCTGGCGACAACTAAAGCAAAGCAATTTTGCTGCAATCCAAATTTACGTAATACTGATACATCACAATTTTCTATAACATCAACTCCATATGGAATCATTGAAATCTTTGAAGCTTTAACTCTGGTTTGCAAATGTTTTTTAATTTCAGGATGATCGGCTATCAAATGGTTTGCAACTTTACACGCAATTCTCTCATTTAAATATAGCCAGCATTTTTGCAATAATGACCATTTTTTTCGGCGCCATTCAAACCCATCCATATTAATCAAGTTGGTTATCCCAAATATTCTGTAGCAGAATGAGAATATGGCAGTATTGTATCCAAGGGTAAAAACGAGACTCTTCTCCCGCATGACATGAAAAGTCGATTTCAAGTCGAATATTATGGATCCGACTGTATCCGAACATCCAACCGGAATGTGAATTAACCGGACGCCATTCCACATTTCTTCAAACAATTCCTTGCCGGAATTATTCTGGCAATAGACGGTAACTGTCCATCCGTTTTTAACGAGGTAAAGTGAAATCTGCTCAGCAAAGGTTTCAAATCCGCCATGCCGTGCAGGAATTCCACGTGAACCAAGAATTGAGACCCTTTTTTGCACATAAGGAGAATGTTCACACGAAATATCACGCGATTCCACGAACTTTTTCTGAGTATCAATATTAATCATTATAAGCCTAAACTAGTTAATTGAATTTGCAAAATCAGACTTGGCGAGACTAAATAAATACCCCTTCAGGCTCATCTGCCAGCCAGCGTCGAAGCCCTTCTTCCAGATCAGTGCGATAGTGGTAGTTGCGTTTAATCAGTTCACCAGGGATGATGTTGGTAGATCGGACGAGCTTGTAAATACGTGCCGGATGGATACCGTTTTTCAGTCCGACAGAATTCAGGAACTGGAAAACACGGGCGGCGTTCAGCATTGGAGCGAGAGGGAGTGTGCCAAGTGGTTTTCGATAACCGGCCACTTTTGCAAATGCTTCACAAATATTCTGGATAGTATACTGTTTGGAATAACAATAGTTGTAGAGTACACTCTTCTCCGGCTGCTCGTTCATAAAGAACAAGCTTCCAATAAGGTCTTCTACATAGCCGCACCCCTTTATAGTATCTCTCCGTCCTGGATAGACAAAAGCACCCCGCTGCATTGCTCTCGCCAGTTTGGTGAAGTTGCCATTTTCACGCGCACCAAAAACAACCGCAGGTCGAACTATTACCAGTTTTCGATTACGGCCATTTTCCACCCACTGACAATGAATATTTTCAGCCTTAAGCTTCGATTTACCATAGGCGGACTCGGGTTGCGGTATTGAGTGCTCTGTTTTTGGTTCTTCTGATGGACCATAAACAGAAATGGAACTTGTAAACCAGAGCGTTGAGCAGTCTGTCCTATTGCAATAATCAACGATGTTTTCGGCGCCGTTCACGTTGGTCTCAAAATATTCGTGGTCGGGATGACCAGGTGTCCGATGAACTGCAGCTAGGTTGACAACTACGGAAGGGTTGGCCAAGATATCCGTTGATATTGGATGCCGTACATCGCATTTTCGGTATTCTACATTGGAATTAATTAAATGGTGTGGCTCTTTCAAATCGGCAATAATAATCTTTTCTATACCGAGCAGACTCAATTCTCTCACCATATGGCTACCGATAAAGCCGGAACCACCGAAAATTACAATAGAATTCATTATCTGTTCATGCCCTTTCCTGGCTCGTAATACTTTGAGTCCCAATAGTATGCTTGACTGCTGAATATTTTTTTACACCATTTCGGAGCATGGAGTAGCCAGAAACCTGTACGATAACCCAAAAATTTTATAAATGTATTTAATACAGCATAGGGCACAAGCCACGGACTTTTATTCACTAATTCCGAGACAAGTGCCAGGAAGTAATCTTTCCCTCGGCCTTCGGCCTGACCTACTATCTCCTGCACCCAAGGATTTTCGGCACGAACGTAACCGGTATCGAAATATCGCTTGAATTCATTCACCAGCGAATAAGCATGGGAATGTATAACCGTTGCTTCAGCAACATATGCGACTTTATGACCTTTATTGAGTAATCGCGCTGATGCAAAATAATCTTCATTGGTAAGAGTAGGGCGAAAACCACCGATTTCATCGAGAGCTGAATTCAGATAGGCTGCACATGAATCAGAGCAAAAAAAGGTATAGACTCCGTACTTTTCAGTATCCTCAATACCGCGCAGATTAGACGCCGGTGGATAATTGAACTTACGCGGAAAACTCTCGAATAAATCAGCACCTGCGCGCGGAAGCTGGCGGGCGTAAGAGAATGAAGCATCGCCTTTGATGATGGGCTCGATCAGTCTTTCTATCAACAAGCTATCAGAAGGTATGGCATCTTGAGTCATGAAAATAACGATATCAGCATTAACATACTTGCGTGCCATTTCGCGGGTAGCTCCATGATTGAAATCTGCCCGCTTGATTGAAACAACCTCAATACTGGCTTGCCGGGCCAGCTTCACGGTATCATCATCGGATTCTGAATCGATCAATAGCATGTTTTTCTGTATGTCCGGCAGCACTTTGAGTGACGAGTACCAGCTATTCCAGGAAGAGGCTGCATTCAAGGTTAATATGATGATTTTATAACTGTATGGTTTCAAACAGGTACCTGCGCTAAATCAAATATTTATGCTGCTTGCCCGGCACAATTGGCAACCGTGTGCCATAATCGCGCTGCTGAATTATCCCACGAAAAACTTGCAATGCGAGAAGCACCTTTCTGTACTAAATGCTCTCGTAGATGAGTGTCAAAAATAGTTGAATCAATGCCATGGCTAATTTCTTCAATCTCAAAAGGATTGACCATTAGAGCCGCATCACCGGCAACTTCGGGAAGAGAAGAAACATTGGATGTCAATACCGGAACTCCGGAAGCCATGCCTTCTAAAACAGGCAACCCAAACCCTTCATACAGAGAGACAAAAACTACCGCCATTGCAGTCCGGTAGTATGCAGGCAACTCGTCGCCACTTATGTTCCCGATACAAACCACCATGTCGCCAACGTTATTGGTTATAGCAGTTTGTGTAATCCACTCATCAGGTAAGCCGGTGAGGACGAGCCTCACACCGGATTTATGAGCCTTTGACCGGGCATAAGCTGCAATAAGCCGGGATAAATTTTTATATGCCCGTCTATTTCCGGGGTAAAACAAAAAGGGCCACCCCAAATCTACTTTTTTACCCGTCGGCGTAAACTCACTTCCAACACCATTGTGGATCATTACGACTTTATCTGGTTCAAGTGATGCCCAATTCAGTAATTCATGTCTGGTATATTCAGAAACTGTTACAATGGCATCCATATTTTTATACAACGGCTTAAGTACTGTGTTGTAATAAACCCTGTGTAAACCGGAATAATAATGAAGGTGGGTAAGGTCATGAACCATTATAACAGCCGGCATTTTATGACCAACTGGTGGAAAAAATCCGGGAGACCAGAAAATTGAATGCTTCTTCCGCCTCACAGCAGACCCAAGAAGTATCGGATATAGGGGGTTTTTCTTTTTACACCCCAGATGCAGGAAATCCATTGATAAAAAACTCGGCAATCTGCTGACATACGCATCATAAACACGGCCAATACCTGTGTTGCCCTGCCATGACGAATCGATAACGACCGCTTTCATTTGACTCCAAGACGCAAAATACAAACAAGTATAGTACAATTATTCATAAAATGGCTCATATTAGCCGCTTGGATAGCATTTGTTTATTTTTTATTATCTGTATTAATATAGACTTAGCATACTTTTCATATAATATTAAAATAAAAAACATTATTATGCAATTTATAAGCATTTTACTCGGTATGATATACCCATCTCTCATAACCCTGAACAAGAAATCACAAACGTAATAAACATATAGTACAAAAAAGACAGAACTATATTTAGCCTTTTCATACAAATATGATCCTACGAATCCTAAGACCAGGTAAAAAATCCAATAAAAATATCCTAGATAAAGTAAGCCATGGGCATAGCCGGAAAATGCTCCCATCGGACTAAGGTATGCATAGTCAGCAATAAATTGAACCTCATCTTTATTTGGAAACAGTATCCTGGGAATTGTTAAATAAAATATGTCAAGGAACAGGTTGTGAATACTACCAAAGTCGCTCCAAACATTATTGGCCAAAACATTTATGAGTGACATTTGAGAAAATATAGACTCGTACATTACTGGGCTGATGATTTTCAGGAAATCAAAATGTACCCAACCAACGTCAACATTACTCCTTTTTAGAAATATTAAATAAGATAAGAACAGCAACGATATGATCACAAGAGGAGAGTATAACAATAATGTAGAAAATTTAATTTTATTACTGATATATAAGTAATAGCATGGCAATATCATCATGATGATAAAGAAAAAGCGCGTGCCATGTAACAGATTAACTGATGAGATCAAAGCCACTAAAGCAAATATCAGCCATTTATTTTTCCGTGATGATAATATCACTGGAATGCTCATGAAAACTAATATTTCTGAGCAGAACATTGAAAAAGTCCAAATTCCACCCGTCATTGCGTCTGTATCAAAGGCATACGCGTTATAGGCGCCTTTTGGGATTAGTGCAATTTTAGTCATTAAGAATATAAGAGAAACGATAATCAAAGGGATATAATAATAATTAGTAAGAGGATATACCATACTGATAAAAGGTTCAGATTCATTTTTGTTACACGACTTCCTTGCCCAAGACCATAATACAGTCCCGAAAATAAAAGATAATATTGCAATTAAATAAATTGATACTATCTTTTTCAATATTTCAATATCAAAATTTAATACCAGATGTACATCTCCTTCACGAAAATCGATTGCAATGGCTAATATTATTGGCAGCAGATAAACCATATTTATCAGTAAAAAAAAGAAGGCATGTGGTTGAAGCGTGTGCAATTTAATAATGTTTATGATTTTATTTCTAGTGGTCATTGTTTATTTCTCATATTTAGCTTTGATCTCTCATTTCACGATGCGCGTGATTAAATTCTGCCGTTTGTATAGACTGAGACATAATTAATACACTTGAAAAATATACTGCTACAGCTGGATCGTAAAAAAAATGTCCTGACAGAAAAGCTGTGATTATAAATACTATCAGTACTTCGATACCACACGGAGCCTTTCTTATTTTAGTGGCGATCAGATAAATTATTAACAAATATACGGTTGTTCCCAATAATCCAAAAAAGATTAATAAATCGATTAGTTCCATTTCAATTAAATATCGCATTGGATCTGGGTTTTGTACTCCAAAAAACCAACCATTTAAACTAAGCTTTGAAATAAGCGGTAACAGTTTAGTTTTAATCAAATAAACTCTTCCGGAATTTAGCGAGCCTGGAAGATCAAATAAATGTCTATTAGCAAAATACGCATGCCAATGAGATGACGATGTTATTGTACATAGTACAATAACAAAAAAAGTTATAAGCTGCTTTTTATATCCATTCTTCACAAGCACGCATGATACTAGTGCTATAGTGGATATTACTAACATTTTAGTCCCTACTATCATGCAGGATACAACTCCAAAAACCACCACAAAAAGAGATATATGCTCTTTTACATACAGCCAATATGATATTATCAGGCCAGATAAGTAAAAATAAGTGGCAATATTTTGTTCTGGAATTAGACCATCATAGCCAAATCTCAATTTCATTGATGGCGATAAATGTCCATAAGAACTGAAAAGCTGTACATCGAATAAAAGCCCGTACCAAGCCAATAAACAGTTGAAAACAAATAATATAAAAAAAGTTCTTCCTACTAAAAGTAAACCTTTAACGTGGGAACTAACTACTATTGCAAACAAGAAATATATGTAACGCACAAAAAAGTAGCCAGCACTGATAAAGCTGTGGTCCATTTTACTACCAACAAGCACGAAACCGACGATGTAACTTATTATTAATAAAAATCCCAACTGTACTATTTTATCATGTATTGAGTATAACCGAATGATGTAAATTAACATCAGACATTGTATGACCCCTCTAAAATATAACGCGTGCTTCACCCCGTCATTAATTCTATTATATTTATCATAACCATCAAGTAAATATAACAATACCAAGGATATTACCCATAAATAAGTAACTGTCGTTGATTCATGTATTTCTGTATTAAATTTCGGTATGTTGTGTTGTCGTGTTAACAAATACTTCTTCCGGCTGCGTTTAAGAATGACTGCTGAATTATAGTGATTCACCCCAAAATGCTTTCAGCGCCAAACCTAAACGCTTAAACTGACGTCGCTTAATTCTATTTAAAAACACGAAAATAAATCCAAGACGTACTATCCATAGATATTGTGGAAAAAAGTTTTTAGTAAATACAATACGATTCTTCAATCCGTAATAATCCGCAAATTCTGATTTGTCAGCACCTTTCGAGCTTGAGCCGATCGATCCCCCCTCCTTGTGAAATACTTTGGACTGCCAAGAGTAGCCGATTTGCCACCCCTTCATCTTGCCACGCTGTACCCAGTCCATTTCTTCGAAATACAGAAAATATCCCTCGCACATCAGGCCCACATCCTGAACAAATATTTTAGATACAAACATGCTGGCGCCAATTGGATAGTCGGTTGCATCAGTCACCTCTTCTGTATCATATTGACCGTTGTCTCGTTCATATAAACCAATATGCTTGGCAATAGCAAACCACTTATTATACGTGCCGCCAACACCTTGAAGGATATCCGGGTTTTGGTAATACATCAGTTTGGAACCAATAATCCCGACCATGCGTTCGGCCGCCTTGTAGAATTCTGCTTTTTCTACCAGAGCCCTCAATGAATCGGTGTTAACAACTGTATCATTATTAAGCAGCCAGAAGTACTCAAAAATATTTTGTTGAAGTGCATAGCGTAATCCAACATTGTTCCCACCAGCAAATCCCAAATTTGCTCCGGTCTGAATCAATATCAAGGGGTAGTCCGCATTATTGGCATCTCCAACTGATTCAGCTTCTTCTCGGTTATATTGACGATATGGTATCACTTTACTGACTGGAGGAGAGGAGAGGTGTCGCAGTGGACTGTCTAATGGCAGATAGACGTCAAGACGTCCTTCCGCCCAAGCTTTTATATATTCAAGAGAAAAGTCCGATGAATCATTATCACAAACAACTACACGGTAACTTTCGTAATCAAGTTTGAATACACTCTCTAGGCACTCTATGGTGTAACGCCAGCCATTCCAGTTAAGTATAATAATGCAAACCTGTGTGTTTTTCATTTGATACGAGATAACATGCCAATACTATCCATACAATTCTTAAGATCCTTTACTCCGTTACTGTGTGATATTGGAAATCTTTCGCGGTAAAAATCATCTAAATTACGCTGATATTCCTGATAAGAATAATTCGAAGCAAGCAAATTAAATTGTGTAAGATGCGCCTGAGTGTATTTTACTTGATTATTAAGTGCTTTAATATCACGAGGCAACATTTCGATTAATTCCTCCCATGATGAATACATACAGGGTAAATTTCGATAAGATTCAGTGAAAAATCTTTCATTAAATACCGCACAACCAATTCCGCCACTGAATATAGGTTCTACAAAATAACCGTCCAAACCTTCACCGAAGGTAAGGGAAAATTTTGCCTCGGCTATCAATGATTTATATTGTTGATATGTCATTTTTCTAACTACAATAAATTCATATTCATGCAAAACAGACATTAGCGATTCGAGTATTTTACTACGATTATGATGATAGTCTGGAGAGACTATTACTATATTTTTCTTGTTTTCGTAACTACGATACTCATACTGCTCAGGACTCACAAACGTTGATAAATGCCAAAGTTTACATCCGAATAGTTCTTCTACTCTGCTATCAGCATAGGCCTTGTGCGCTGTAGTGACAGATATGCTTCCAATATCCTTAAGAATATCAATGTCTATTTTATGCGGAATATAATCAATATTCTGAAGCATGATATTAAAATTATATTTTAAAGACTTGTATTGTTTAAGCTGATCAAGTCCATGCCGTATGAACTGTGACACATAATCTTCGGGAATGTGAATCAATAGATTTGCATCTTTATCGCATCTGGAAATAACCATCTGAAAATCACATAGAAATGCTTTGTTGATAAATTTGGTATATCTCAATAAAGGTGGTTCGCCAGGAAGTGAGCAAACAAAAATATCTGTATCATGACTTGAAAGAATTTTATCTGTTTCGTCAGAAATAGAAATTATTGACATTATTCCACCACTTATGATGTCATAGCCGGGAACTAAAAAAATAACAAGCCGTCTGAAGTGGGCATCGCAAGCTTCAATATACTGGCGTTGTTTTCTTTTTATTATCCATCTTCTAAGTGGATTTAACAACCAGGTATCTTTGGCAGCTCTAATGCATCGTCTAGCTAATGATATTGGTGGTTTTGTCGTCATTTGATTCCTATTAAACGAAAGGATATTTTTCTTACGTCACTCGCAAATAATGCCGCAACGACTAATACAATAATTCCACACAGTACAAGGTAGCTTGCCGCAATCAACCTGCTGTGCAGGTCTGGGGCTGTTATCGATAATGCAGTCAAAACCGCGATTGGCGCAATAACCACCATGAAAATGTCCCGGAAAAACCAGGCAAATACTATCGATGGCGCCAGACGTTGATGAACATATGTCACCCAGATCAGCATAAATCCAAGATTACCAACAAACCATGTTACTCCAGCACCAACTCCTCCGTATCGCGATGAACTGAATATGATCGCCGGAATCCATAATAACATAAATAAAATATTTCCTATGACATGCAGTCGCAGATAGCCACGTGCGTATTGCAACAAATACGGCAGGGAGAGTAAACCAACAACAGCATTACCCATGGCATACCAGAACAAAATGGGTGCTGCATGGGTTGCAATCTCATGTTTTCCAGTCCATGCAAGGAGTAATTGTTCAGAAAACGATGATAATATGCCTCCAAGTGTAACCATGATAACTGCACTAAGTTGAGTTGCCGTGCGGTAGAGCTTTATAAACTCAACTTCCTGACCTTGAGATGCCAGTATAGTCAGTCGTGGCTGAAGCGCCTGATTGAGTGGAGCACTTAGCAGTATTATGCCATTTGCTACAGAGGCGGCAAGAGAGAAGTATCCGTAATCCTTGAGAGTTAAATAATGGGATAAAATAAGCTTATCCAACTGCATTATGACGACCCAGATACCAGCAGTAAAAGCAATTGATCCAGCAAACCCCGAAATTTTGTTCAAAGAAGACCAGTCGGGGAGTACTGGCATTTGAACCGAAGGAATGGCACTGTAAAGAACCTGCCGGAATGTGATACACTCAACAACAGCAATTACAGCCTGATAGGAAAAAAAAACCAAAGGTGATGGTGACCAATAAATTAGAATACCTAAAACTACTACTGAACGAAGTGTAGCTATGACAACACTGATTCCATTCACGCTAAACTGCCTGTCTAATCCAATTAAACCACTACGGTATATACCTGTCAGCCACCTGAGACCACCAATCCCGCCCATAATTGCTATACAATTCGCAACCTCATTGATGCCGAGCTTTTGCACCTTAAGCCAGTACACAGCAATCCAAGAACTTCCCAGAAGAGAAGCAACAACACAAATCACTGCCAATATCCCAAAAAGCCATTCAAGACTGCGCACCAGAGTGCATACTTCCAGAGCACTTAATGCGCCTGCACGAAATCGCGACAGTTCCCGGGATAAGGTCGGTGTCAGCCCCATGTCCATAAGCTGCAGCCACGACAGCAGCATGGTAAAAAAACCCACCAGTCCATAGGCTTCTGCACCCATATATTTGAGATAAAGGGGAACCATTACGATACTGATTACAGCCGTATATGCTTGAGCGAAGTAGCCAGAAAGGATGTTTTGCTTAAGGGACACGACTACACTATTGCCAGCAGCTGTTTTTCAAGTAGCAGTAAATTCTGGTGCCTATCTTTAATTCTGCGGGCTGGAGCGCCCTGATAAATGGTAAACGCATTACACGATTTGTTTACAAGACTGAGAGAACCAACAGCGGCACCCTCTTCAATGATGACTCCAGGTAGAATAACGGTACCTGCTCCTATGACAGCATGGCGTTCAAGTGTGACATCGGCGTGTGTCACGTTTGTATATGCTGCGGGAACTGTTGGATTTGTGAGCCATTCGCCAGAATAGTCGTCATTACTTGAATATATTGATACCCTTGATGACAATCCGCTAAAATCTTTAAGAGTTATTTTGCCCTGTCCCATTAGTGAACAAAAAACTGCTATATGAACATAATTTCCTATCTCAATACCGCTAAAGCCTGCCGAAAGAACACAGAAATCGTCGATCCTTACGTGGCTCCCTAATGAAATTCCACTTGGATTATATATAGACGCGTTTCGAGATATTTTTACATCAGAACCGATCTTAGCAAAACCGATCTCTAGCAATTCATCAGTAGTGTAGAATGACATCTTATTCCTCCGATATTATTTTAACTATTTTCATCTGATCAGAACAGCTCAACCCAGGATAAATCGGCAGACACAACACCTTTAGTGATATCGAATGTGCTTCGGGTAAACCAGATGACAGTGAGGACGCCAATCCGCTGTACATGGGAAACTCACTGATCAAGGGATAAAAGTAGCGGCGGGCATAGATGTTACATTGACGAAGCTTTTCGTAAAGAGCATCTCTTGAAAGCGGATATTCTTTTTCGACCAGCACCGGGAAATAAGAGTAGTTACTTGTCGCCTCAATAGATAAGGGTGGACAGGTGATACCTGTGACAGATATGAGCTGTTTCCGATATTGTGCATCTATCTGACGTCTTCTATCGATTACCTTGTCAATATGTTTGAGTTGCAGCAGTCCAAAAGCAGCCTGCACCTCATTCATCTTGCCGTTTATCCCGGGAGCTACTACTGTGACTTCATCAACAAACCCGAAATTTTTTAAGTCAACAATCCGCTTTTTGGTCTTTGCATCAGGGCAGATAATGGCACCACCCTCAAATGTATTGAACACTTTAGTGGCATGAAAGCTCAATATTGACAAATCACCATGCTTAAGGATACTTTCGCCTTTGTACTTTACCCCGAAGGCATGTGCAGCATCATAAATGACTTTCAAACCATGCCTGTTCGCAATAACCTGTATTTGCTCAACATTACAAGGATTACCATAAACATGTACTGGAAGAATCGCGGTCGTATGCGGAGTAATCGCAGCCTCAATTTTGTCCGGATCAAGATTAAATGTGATTGGATCGATATCAACAAAAACAGGTCTGATACCGTTCCACAGCAAAGAGTGCGCAGTTGCAACAAAAGAAAATGGTGTTGTTATTACCTCGCCGGTAATCTGTAACGATTGAAGCGCCGTAACAAGCGCGAGAGTGCCATTAGCAAACAGCGCAAGATGTTCTACCCCCAGAAAATCGGCCAGTTCTTTTTCCAACTCCTGATGAAACGGTCCACTGTTAGTAAGCCACTTATTCTCCCAAATCTGTTCGAGATACGGTACAAACTCTCGCAATGGTGGCAAAAATGGCTGGGTTACATAAATATTTTTCATTTAATACCACTCCGCCCCTGCTCAATATTCCCATAGTTTCCGATGACTCTGACTTCATCCATCAATCAAACAACAATGCCACTATAAAAACAACGGTCTTTGACTTACATTCTCCGATCTGTTTCGAAATAGAGGATTTTACAACATATTCTTCTAATCTGCAAGTATCTTCTTGACACGGGTAATTTATTCTGTTTGACTTCACAGTGCCATATTTTGGATAATGGTATTAAACTCTATCTCAGTGCAGGCTCCATGTTCACAGGTACGAATCTTCTTCTTGTATTAGTTGCATGCACCTTGATGTGTACCACAACTTATGCATTGTCAAAACGTCCGGCTGACACGTGGGTCTATTACCATTTTGATGGCGTCAGCTTCAAAGCCGGTCCGACGACCAACGGCGGCGCTTTTATTGCTGTTCGTGAGCATGTGCAGCCGATAGTGCTGCTAAAACCTTCTTCGAACAACCACCCGATTGCATTGCCGGAAGGTGCAGGCGCCATTGCAGGTGTCAGTTATATTCAAACTTCTGGCGGCAAGCTCGTCTGTGATGAAAGGTATGTTTCCAGTCCTCGCACGCCTCTGCAGATCTCATCTGTCGGCACGGCACCTGTCACGATTCAGTCAGACGATCACGGTTATTTTATGGTCGTGCTTGCAGCAGGGACATATTCAATCGGCAGTGGGTCTTTCGCTGTCGAGATATTGGTAAAGCGCGGTATAACATCACTTGTTCCGTTGAGGACAGGTAAAAGGATGGTGGATTAATGAAGAACGGCATAATTCAGCTCATGGCAGCGACTCTTTTTCTTCTCGGTTCATCGCTTCCCGGCGTTTCAGGACAACTTGACGATTATTACTTGAATGGATTTACTGAGCAGAACATAGACAACTCGTTTTCGAAGGCGGTCCTTTTTCAGTCGGCAGACGCAGCACCGCATTGTGGCACTCCGCTCAAACATGGATTACGCCGTGACTGGGATAAACTTGAACCAGCCACACAAAAAATACTTGCTAAACAACTGGCTGCGCCAGCGCTAAGTGGTAACGAAACAACACTTCTGTCACCCTCGGGACGGTTCAAGATTCACTACACAACAAGTGGAACAGACGCCGTTTCCTCAATAGGCTGGGTGCAGACAGTAGCCCAGACATTTGACGATGTTGCAAGCGCATACGTATCTCGCGGGTGGCGCCTTGCTCCCACCGTATCTGCCGCGCCTTACGACATTTATATGAGAGATTTGGCTCCCCAGCGCCTCTACGGTCAGACGACCTCTGGTCAGGCTATCCCTTCAACCGGTTTCTCCAACGCCTATAGCAGTTTCATGGAGATCGACAACAACTTTACCGATAGCATCTTTGTCAATGCTCACGGTGCATCCTACACTCCAACCCAGAGCCTGCAGATCACAGCAGCTCACGAATACCACCACGCAATCCAGTACGGCTACAACTATTTCTTTGATATCTGGTATGCTGAGGCTACCTCTACCTGGCATGAGGACGAACTCTATGACGGAGTCAACCAGCTTTATAACTACGTTCCTGCCTGGTTCATTAACAACACGACTCTGTCTCTTGATACAACTACGAGCACTACGACAGGCGGCGGTTACGGCCGGTGGGTCTTTACCCGCTACCTGTCCGAACAATACGGTTCTGGGATTATTAAAACAACCTGGGAGAAACTGGCCACTCAGAACTCACCCGGCGTCAATGCCGATATTCCCATGGTACCCGTGCTGGAATCGGTTCTATCCACTTCTTTTGGAAGTACATTGGGTGGAGATCTGATGGCTTTTTCCAAACGAGTTTATACGCGTGACTGGAAAAGCCATATTAATGAAATCAATCTGCTTCGCGATTATACTCCTGTTTCCAGCTATTCTACCTTTCCGGTCAGCTCAGCGACCAGCACTCCAACTCCATCTGTGACATTGCCGCACTACTCTTTCGCTTACTATCGGTTTTCACCTTCAACCGGGGCGCCGACCGACTTGAGCATTACCATCAACGGTACCAGCGGTATTTCTGCCACGGCCTTCAAGAAAAACGGCACAACCGTAACCGAATTTCCATTTGCCAACGCAAACAATGCCACCGTTACTATTCCCGGTTTCAGTTCTTCCACTGAAGTGGTGCTATTGTTTACAAATTCAACCAACGTTGACAATCACAGTGTAAACTTCAGCACTAATGGAAGTTCCATGAGCACGACGGAACCTGCTGGTGGAGCATCCGGATCCACTACAACTTCAAGTAGCGCTGCAAGTGGCGGTGGCGGTGGCGGCGGTGGTGGTGGTTGTTTCATCGCGACTGCAGCCTACGGCAGCTACCTGCATCCACATGTGCAGATTTTACGCGACTTCCGAGACCATGCTCTGTTGACCAATGCTCCGGGTCGGGCTTTTGTTGCATTTTACTACCGCTTAAGCCCGCCATTAGCCGACTTTATCTCCCACCATCAACTGCTGCGCACGTTGGTGCGGGTTGTCCTGTCCCCGATCATTCTTTCTGTGGCTCACCCCGCTTCGGCGGGCTCCGTTCTGCTGCTGGCAGCAGTCATACTGTGTCTTCCGTTGAGGCGCCGCTATAAGGCAGGTACAACTGTCCATTGAGAATAAAATTGTGGTACTCGAAAATAACTTGCTTTTACTGTATAATGACTATACCATTATGAATTACTGTTGAATATGAAACAACGGTATGGTGTCCGTTGTTTCTCTTTTAATCATCGCATTCTGCCCCCTGCATCTTCAATTCCTTCATTGAAACAAGCAGACCGTCCGGCAGGCGAAGGTTCATTGTCTGCCCGCACGATATTACGCTCCTTTCCGGAATGATTCGTATGATTCCTCGGTTCGTGTGTGCTTGTCCCTTTACACCGCTCCCAGAAAAGGAATCATCATGACTTTTGCAGAACTGGGCCTTAACCCGGCCATCCTCTCAGCAGTAACCGCCTGCGGTTACACAATTCCTACGCCTATTCAGGTACAATCAATCCCACTGGTAATGGCCGGTCACGACCTGATTGCCACTGCCCAGACAGGTACAGGTAAAACTGCATGCTTTGTGCTGCCTGCACTGGAACGCCTGATCGTAAAATCTGCCATCCCCGGCAAAGGGCCACGTATTCTGGTTTTGACACCGACCCGGGAATTAGCTGCCCAAGTAATGGAGGCCGCCCGGGGCTACGGACGCGGTATTCGTCCGCGCTGCGGCACCCTGCTTGGTGGTATGCCCTATAGAGAACAACTGCGTCTGCTTTCCGCACCGGTTGACATTCTTGTCGCCACTCCCGGACGCATGTTGGACCATCTTGAACGAGGCAGCGTGCGTCTCGATCGTTTGGAGATGCTGGTTCTGGACGAAGCTGATCGCATGCTGGACATGGGATTCAGCGAAGATATGGAAAAAATCATCTCGCGGGCACCATCCGAGCGCCAAACCGTCATGTTCACCGCCACCATGGAAGGCTCGATCGCTAAGCTGGCAGAGCAGATGCTGCGTGATCCCAAAAAAGTGCAACTGGCCGTCCGCACATCCTCCCACGCTCTTATTGAGCAGCGCCTGCATGTGACCGACAGCCTGAACCATAAAAAAGAGTTGCTTAACCATTTGATCCGTGATGCCGAACTAACCCGTGCAATTATCTTTTCGGCGACAAAGCGCGATGCAGATGAGCTGTCCCGCGAATTGTCCCGGAACGGTTTCCCGGCGGCGGCCCTGCATGGCGATATGACCCAGATGGCCCGTAACAAGACCATTGACCGCATGCGCCGTGGCGCAATCCGCCTGCTGGTCGCTACAGATGTCGCTGCTCGCGGACTGGACGTAAATGGAGTCAGCCACGTCATTAATTTCGATCTGCCTCGCTTTGCCGAGGACTATGTCCACCGCATCGGTCGCACTGGTCGCGCAGGTGCAACCGGAATCGCCATCTCCTTCGCATCCTCATCAGAACGAAATTACCTTGAACGGATTGAACGGTTCATCGGCAAAAAACTGCCCGAACTTCAGATCGTCGGACTCGAACCTGCTACTACTCTTCGTAAGAGTTCCACCCGCAGCGGAACCTCCAATAAAGGTGGCATACCAACAGGTAGTCGTTTCAGCAAGCCCGGCAGCAGTAGAGACACTACAGGAAAACCATGGAGCAAGTCAGCCAAGCCGGTCGGAACAGCGCCACGCCGAGTGCAACGTCCTGAACCGGTGATCGAATATCGTTCCAGGCGACCGCAGGTGTAAACCTGAAAGTGCTGTTCACTGTGAAAAACTGGAATCGCGTGAATATTTTACAGCAAAGACCTTCGGGGATATTACCACCTCAAAGGTCTCGCTGAATTTTCGCGGGTATATAAGTGATAATTTCTTCGTGATGACTCAGTGTCTCCGTGATGAAAATGCGTTACTTCCTCAGCCTCCCCTTCAATTGCCCACAGGCTGCCGAGATGTCTCCACCCCTGCTGTCACGGGTAATGACTGTCACATTACGATCGATCAGATATGTGTGAAATGCGTCGATTACTGCCAGTGCAGGAGCTTTGAACCCGCACCCCTCATGTTCGTTGAAGGGGATCAGGTTGACCTTATTGGGAATGTCGCTCGTCAGCCGTAAGAGTCGCCTGGCGTCCGCCAGCGAATCATTTACTCCCCCTAGCATGACATATTCAAAGGTTATCTTGCGACGACCAGGGAGGGGAAATTCCCTGCATGCCTGCAAGAGAGCTTTTAACGGGTAGGAGCGGTTTACCGGCATAAGTCGGTCGCGCAACTCGTCAGTTGTGGCATTCAACGACACAGCCAGATTTACATTCGGAATTTCACGCCCCAGACGTACCATCTCCGGCACCAGTCCACACGTTGAAACCGTCACTCTTCGATTGGACAGCTGTAAACCATTGCCATCCAGCATAATCTGGATGGCGGGAATGACATTATCCAGATTGTGAAGCGGTTCACCCATCCCCATAAATACAATGTTTCTGATCTCCACATCACGGCGCACGGCCATAATCTGGTTGATGATCTCAGCGGTGGTCAGGTTACGGGCTAACTTGAAGGTACCGGTAAGGCAGAATTCACATGCCATGGCACAACCGACCTGCGACGAGATGCAGAGCGTCGCCCGCCCCTCGTCGGGGATCATGACCGATTCCACCGCGTTGTCATCAGCCAGGTTGAAGAGGTACTTACGAGTACCGTCACGCCCCTCTTCTATCGTCTCCGCTGCCAGTTGGCTGATGCAGGCAGTTTCGGCAAGGTCCGACCGCAGCTCTTTGGATATATTGGTCATCTCATCAAAGCAGCGGGCATCACGCTGGTAGAGCCACTTGAAAATCTGGGTAGCTCGAAAGCGTTCTTTGCCTTTGCCTTTCAGAAACTGCTCCAAATCCGGCAACGTAAGGTTTTTCAGATCTACTTTTTCAGTCATTATTTCTCATTTTGATATTCTGTGGGATGTTCAGTGCCAGCACCGGCCGGTTGGAGCGGTGGACTTCTCTCCGCCTCCCCTTTTCCCTGTGTCGAATCAACCGGTTTTTCCGGTGCTTCGTACCTGACCGACGAAGGCGCCGCAAAGACCGGCGGTGCGCTGATGTTCTCGTCCACTTTCTGTTGCATGCGGCCCAGATTGGGCATGTGAGCCAGCGCAGCCTGATACTCCGCCTCGCCCAGAATACCATTCTGGCGCAACAGTTTCAGGATCATGTCCGAGCGTTTCAAAACCTTGCCCAGATTTTTGTAGGGATTGTACGCAACACGCGGGCCGGGCAGCATGGCTGCCAGAAAGGCGCATTCACGCGGTGTCAGAGCTGAAACCGGTTTGCTGAAATAATACCGGGCTCCGTGGCCAATGCCGTAAACCATCGGCCCCAGTTCGACAACATTCAGATAAAGCTCGATGATGCGACCCTTGGTCAATTCCTGCTCCATACGGTACGCCAGATAGATCTCCTTCAATTTGCGGATGATCGTCTTCTCGCGAGACAGGAACAGGTTCTTGGCGGTCTGCTGGGTGATGGTTGAAGCACCCCGCTTAAGACTCTTCTTCTCCAGATCATACTTAATGGCATTTTTGATGGCTTTGACATCAAAACCTTCATGCTTGTAAAAATTGGCATCCTCGGCCAGAATCACGGCCCACTTCATCTCGACCGGAATTCGTCCGGACGGCGTCCATGTGCGGTTCTTCGGCCCGACGACAAAAGGATGGTAGTTGCCCTGCCAATCCTTGACCTGTATGGTAGTGCTGAATTTCTTATCCGCCAGATCAGCGACCGGCGGCATCAACGCCAGAGAATAGCCGAAATACAGCACATATCCGGTGAATACCAGCACTATGGAGATAAGGATTGTCTTCATTGTGAACGACCATAAAAACGTGCATTCATTCGATTGTCAATTCAAATTATGTACCTCAAACACATAGTCATTGATTTTGTTATTTATTGCTGTTATTTAGTATCGGCTAAACAGCCCCACAGTGACATGTCCTGGCGGTTATGGAAATACGTTATACACCTACTATCGCCGAAGGCTTTCTCATCTCATCGCAGGAGAGCTCTTATGAAAAAAACCGTTAGCTGCCTGTTATCCGCTGTTTTGTTACTGGCCCTTCCTGCAGCAGTACTGGCGGAGACCTCGATCGAGTCGACGACCATTTTCCGCTTCTTCCAGGACAGCCGCACCGGATTTCCTCAAAAGAATTTTGTACCGGCCACCCAGTTCCTGAGCATCGACGCGGACAAACTGGCCGATGGAAACCTCTCACTCCACCTGTACGGTTGGGGGCGTCTGGATCTCGGTGACAAGAGCTTCAACAATGATCAGGCCGACGGTAACCTCACCCACGGCTATCTCAAGTACCGCTTTAACCAGGCCAATGCCCAGATTCGCGCCGGCCGTTTCATCATCAATGAAGGCATCATAAATGAAAAAATTGACGGCGTAAGCGCGCGTACCGATCTCCCATTGGGTTTCGGCATCTCGGCATTCGGCGGAGCCAATGTGCATTCCGCGCACATACCGAATGAAAATACCGATGGCAAGGGAGACGCCATTTACGGTGGACGCTTACATTACCGCTACCGCGGCATGCTGGAACTGGGTGTCTCCGGTCTGTACGAAACCGCCGCTCCGGCTCTTGGCCGGTTGAGCAACCAGATACTTGCGCGGGAAGGTAAATTCGGCAACCACAGACTGGTCGGAGGGGATGTCTGGCTTGCGCCCCTCAACATGCTTGAACTGATGGGGCACACCAGCTACAATACCGAAACCAGGTCCGTGGCGGATCATAGTTATCAACTGAACCTGAAACCGCTCAAACAGCTTGTATTAACCGGCGAATTCAATGAATACCGCGACCGCAGCAATTTCCTCACTTCAGTCATGTTTTCAAGCATGTACTCGGCACTTCGCGATATGTCGCGAGTCAAGGGGGGCATAGCATCCTACGCGATCAACAGCCAGATAGATCTTTCCGCAGACTATCGTCACTACACCCGGGAAATCGGAAATGCCGACCGGACCGGCACCGACCTTCGCTACAGGTTCATGGACAACAGCATCCGTACCGGCGCCGGTTACCATTATTTACGCGCCGGCTCAGCTTTTGCCGTGACCCCCTCTTCTGCATCATCGGCTTCCTACCACGAACTGCGCGGCTTTATCATGCGTGACGATACTAGCTATTTTGCCTCTGCCGACGCCATCATCTTTGTATTTGACAAAAAAATATCGGATAAACAGAGTGCCTGGGAAGTGGCCACCTCAGTCGGTTATCGCCTCACCCCTTTACTTGCGCTCTCCGGGGACATAAGCTATGGACAGAATCCGCAGTTTACTGATGACCTTAAGGGCCTGCTTCGCCTGACCTATAACTTGAATCTCAGCAGTAAAGGAGGTGCGAGATGAAACGCCCTGTCGTGATATTTCCTGCTCTGGCCGGCTTGCTGCTGGTACTTGCTGCATGTGCTTCCATGAAGTCTGTTCCGGGATTGCCTGAGTCTCACTCGGAAACACTCGCCCCGGGACAACAGATCAACTGTTCGGAATGCCACAACGATCAGAATAAAGGGGCAATGAAATCGTTGACCTCCTTCAGCCATACAAAAGTCTTTGTAAAGAACCACCGCTATTACGCATCAACAGATGACCGGCTCTGCTCAGTATGCCACAGACCTTCATTTTGTGCCGATTGCCACACCGGCCAGGTCGAGATGAAGCCATCCGTCAAATACGGCTACCGTCCTGACCGTGAGCTGCCTCACCGTGGAAACTTCATGACTCTTCATAAGATTGAAGGCAAAATCGATCCGGCCGGTTGCTACCGTTGTCACGGCAGAGCCAACAACGAACGATGCGTAGCCTGCCATAGATAGGAGAAGAGAGTATATGCGATATTACCTGATCAGAATCTCTGCCGCAGCAGCACTGCTCTTTGCCCTCGCAGCCTGCAGCAGCGGCAACAGCAGTGATGCCCCCGTGGTGGACAGCGGTGGCGAACACCCCGCCGGATGGTCCAGAACACACAAGAGCTGGATTACGGTAAACAAAAGTATGTTACCCGACTCCTGCACCGGATGTCACGGCAACGACCTGTCAGGAGGGATAAGCAGAGTGAGTTGCATGAGCTCAACAGCAATCAGCGGAATGCGATGCCACGCTGCCAACCCTGCTGTTTCCTCTTCCGGATGCACATCATGTCATGGCTATCCACCTGCCGGCGACGCTCACAGCAAGCATCTGGCCCTGACAGGAGTGACCTGCGACGTTTGTCATAACGGCGCAGGAACCGGTACTGCACTGCACGCCAACGGTACGACTGATCTCATACTTGCATCCGGCTTTAAAGCCAAAACCGGCACATTCAGCTACAACCCTGCTTCCGGCTCCTGTTCTGCCGTCATGTGCCACGGCGGCCTGCCAACTCCAGGCTGGAGCAGCGGGTCAATTTCCGGATGCACGGCATGTCACGGCTATCCGCCAGCCGGCAACGCCCACAGTAAACATCTGGCCCTGGCCGGTGTGACCTGTAATGTGTGTCATTACGGTGCAGGGGCCAATACGGTGCTGCATGCCGACGGTACGGTCGAGGTCATACTTGCATCGGGCTTCAAAGCCAAAATCGGCACGTTCAGCTTTAATCCAGCATCCGGATCCTGTTCCGCTGTCCTGTGCCACGGAGGCCTGCCAACTCCAAGCTGGAGCAACGGGTCAATTTCCGGATGCACGGCATGTCACGGTTATCCACCGCCCGGAAACGCCCACAGTAAACATCTGGCTCTGCCCGGCGTTGCCTGTGACTCCTGCCATAACGGCGCTGGAGCCAACACGGCGCTGCACGCCAACGGTACGGTTGATATCTCCCTTGCTTCGAACTTCAAAGCCAAGACCGGCACATTCAGCTATAATCCTGCTTCCGGATCCTGCTCCGCTGTCGTCTGCCACGGCGGTCTGCCGACCCCGAGCTGGAGCAGCGGGTCAATTTCCGGTTGCACGGCATGTCACGGCTATCCGCCGGTCAGCAATGCCCACAGCAAGCATCTGGCTCTGGCCAACGTAGCGTGCGACACCTGCCATAACGGCGCAGGGGCCGGTACAGTGCTGCACGAAAACGGTACCGTCAATGTCATACTTGCATCCAATTTCAAGTCCAAATCCGGTACCTTCAGCTACGACCCTGCTTCCGGTTCCTGCTCCGCTGTCATGTGTCACGGCGGCCTGCCTACTCCAAACTGGAGCGGCGGATCAACTGCCGGATGCACGGCATGTCACGGTTATCCGCCGGCCGGCAACGTCCACAGCAAACATCTCGCCCTGCCCGGCGTGACCTGTAACTCCTGTCATAACGGCGCTGGTGCCAATACGGCGCTGCATATAAACGGTACGGTCGATGTCTCCATTGCGTCCGCCTTCAAAGCCAAAACAGGTACGATTAGCTACAGCCCTGCTATCGGCACCTGTTCCGCCATTATCTGTCACGGCGGCCAGACCACTCCAGGCTGGAGCACCGGATCGATCACCATTTCCACTGATTGTCTCAAGTGCCATGAACAGGGCACGGCATCTCAGACACCCCAGTATAACAGCTTCTTCTCCGGCAAAACGACCATACTCGCCACTACGCCGGTCAATTTGCATCAGCTTCACGTTTTACTTAAAGTTTCCAGCACAACACCATCCATCTTCTGCACCGATTGTCACAACACTGCTACTCTGGCCGACAAACATTTTGCCGGGCTTGCGACCCCGGCATTCGAGGCCACTGCAGCCGGCACCATCGGCGGCGGTAACAGCAGAATTACCGGTTATGTGCCATTTACCTCTGCAGTCCCTTCAGGGAACTGCACCAGCACCTGCCATACCGGCACCAGGAACTGGATAAATAATCCTTAGAGGCATTCGGGGCCTCAAGATCTTAACGGCAAAGCCCCTCTCATCACCGGGAGGGGCTTTGATGTTTTTTATCAGTTAAGACTTCCTGATCCGGTAGGAAAACGACTTGGCACATATTTTTTGTAGGGGCGAAGCAAACGCCTTACCTGCTTCGCCCTTTTGCCACGGAGATCAAAGGCGGGCGAAGCAGATGAAACTTGCTTAGCCCCTACATGTCACCAAACTATGAGCTTTCCTGGTTGATTTCCCGGGGAGTACGGACATTCTTGTCCATGTTCGTGTGTCTTATGCGCTTCTTATAACAATAGCCCGAGGGAAATACCACCCCCGGGCTATTGTTGTAGATATGTTACTACACGATTTTGTTGCCTCTTGCAGAGGCGGGGCAAGACCTCGCCTCTGCAACGTTCAGCTTACCACCAACGATGAACCGCCTTGATGGCCGGGGTAGTTGTGTTGGTAGAATTGGATGTAGACAGTGCACCATGGCACACCAGACAGAGCTCCTGCTTGGCAAGCGCCGTGCTGCGTGCTTCGTAAATCGCGCCACCCTGATTAACCATGTGTGACCTGGCAGTGTTCGTATCATGACAGGAGAAACATGCCGCCGCGATCGGCGATGAAACCAGCGTGGTAGCCGCTGCCTGAGTAGTCACAACTGCACCGGTAGTAGTAGCGGCGCTGAAACCACTGCCATACACCGTGCCTGCTGTTTGTGCGATATAAGGAGCCGTATTGTAGGTTGCAGCAGCCGTCGTGCCGGTTGCCACTGTGTTAAAAAGAAGTTTGGTGGCATCGACGGTTGAGAAGTCATACCCTCCGCTAACGTGGCACTGTTCACAGTTCTTGAGGACGCCGGGATATCCGATTTTGAAGTACCCGTCAGTAGCGACGATCCCCGTTGTGGGGGCGGTGGCAGCAAAGGTATAATTGGTCGTGCGCTTGCTCGCCCCGTGTATGGCATGGATAAAGGTGTTGAAGCCGTACGACCAGCCTGTGTTAACACCGTTAGGAGTATGACAGATGTTGCAGATCGTCCCGTCATTTCTGGCGCCGCCATGGAAGTTCGGCTTAATGCCAAGCTGGTCGTGACATAAATTACATTTGGCATTATCGACCAGCGTACGACGCGCCGTGAAGCCGGTGCCTGTCAATGAAGCCTTTGCATCTGCAGCATTGAGTATTAATCCGGTGTTCGTCAGAGAATACGTCTTGGCGCCTGTTGTAGCATTTGTAACAACGGTGTAGTCGGCAATGGATGTAGCTTTAAAAGGATAAGCGGCCAGGTTGGTCTGGGTCATGGAACCATACATGAGCGCAGTTACCACTGTTGTTGTGGCGGGCAGCGGTAAACTGCTGGTGATGGTGTAGAATCCGGTCGTGTCAGGTCCGGTGAGCGTCCAGGTAATGCCATTGACGGTCAGCGTTCCGCCGCTTGCCCAGAGGTTGCTGGTTGTAACCGGAGGTGTAAAGGTGCTGGGAGGAGTGGCGGTACTGGCGGTAACTGTAGGTGCAGCCATACCAATAGCAGGAGCAGACATGGAGGCATTCAGGTCCGCCGGTGACGTGATGCCATCCTGGGTGGCGTTGAATGCAATCCTGATGGATGGACCGCCAACCGTGTTAGGAATAATGTTAGGATTCGTGGTGGCGTTGTAGGTGCCGAAGGTTACTGCGGTGCCGTCCTTCTTGACCTGGAACTTTACCGACACCTTTCTAGCGGCATCAACGGAAACAGCGCCCAAAACGTACTCAATCTTGTATGCGCCGGTCGGCAGGGCATTGTTGTTTGCATAATAGGAATTAACGCCGCTGGTTGCATTCGTAACTTTCGTTACATAAGGTACGTGATACGCCTTAACAGAAGCGCTGTCGTGGCAGGTCGCACACGCCTTATCATCAGCCTTCGCACCACCTATGCCATGATTGACTCCGGTGGCGAAGTTGACATTGTCGTGGCAGGCGCCGCAGGCATTCCTGGTCGGCTTGCTCATCCAGTGGTCAACATCGGCGCCTTTATGGCAGAAGGTGCAGTTTCTGATGTCTTGCGGATATTTGACTTCACTGGCCGGGATCGCTCCGGATAATGCCTGAGTTGTAGCGGTTATTGCAACAGGCAACTCCTCGCCCATATGAATCTGGTGAATGAAGTTGGTGAAGTTACCGGTACCGACCGTAGCGCCGGCGCCAATTGTGTTGGTCGCTATCACTGCAAGCTGATTGGTATGGCACATCACGCAGATTTTGGTATCGGGACGTGAGCCCATATGGCCACTGGTGTTGTTGCTGCCGAACTCAAGTCTGTAGTGGCACTGATTGCAGGCTGCGATCGTGACGATGTCACGGGCAAAAGCAGAACCTGAAGTGGCATCTTTGTAGGCGGCTCCGGTGGCTGGGATGAAATCATACACAAAAGCTGCGCCGTTGGTGTTGAGGAACTGGGCCATGACGGCACCGGTGGTCTGGTTGATCGGGCCGGCATAAGCGCCGGGTGTTTTGCCGACCACGCCGGGAACGACAACGCTGCGGACCGTGATGCCGATACGGTGAACAAGGCTGGCATCATAAGGCACTTTGGTATTAGCCTTGATATTTGCGCCGAAAGTTACCGTATAGCTGCCGTCACCTTTGTCAACAACGGCGTAACCCTGGCCTTTGAGAGAGCCGTCGGTATTGAAGGACGAAACGGCGTCAGTTGAAGGGTTGGTAGGCGCTGCTGTAGCCGCAGGAAGTGCTGTCAGCGGTAAACCATCGGCGATGTAGTTCTGCCAGTAGGAAGCGGCGCCGTCAAGCTCAGGCTTGAGCTGGGCGACATGCAGCGAGAAGGTCCTCAGACCGCTGATCCCCTTGCCGGTGGCTTTGTTGGTAACCTGGAAGTTGACGACAGGCTGATTGCCGGAGATGAAGGCACTGATAATCTTGCCGTCCAGGGCAATGTTTTTCAGGTCGTCGGCAGTGAGTGAGCCGGCATTCCAGGCAGGAAGCAGAGTGTTGTCACCAACGCTGCCGGACAGTGCAAGACCGCTGCTGCCGTATGCCAGAGTCAGGCCGCCGCTGTTCGTTACGAGCGTCTGGGCATCGGCGTATGTCTTGGATTTACTGTTCAGTGTCTGTCCGCCATCACCAATAATACCGGTCAGGCCAAGCGATGAGGAGACAGATTTAGCAATAGCATCGCTGGTCGAATTGATATAGATGACGATTGGCTGGTTTCCGGTAATAGTGCCGGATGCCGGAGGATTGCTCAGGTCGATCGGCACGATTGTGCGCAGAGTGCCCGATGCGGTAACAGCCTTGAACACCAGTATGCTCTTTACCGAAGGCAGGGTGAAGGAAAGACCGCTGAATTTACCGCTGGCGTCAATTGCGCCGCTGGTAAGTACCGTGCCGGCCTGGGCATCAATGATGTACACCGTGCTGGCCTTGGCGGTTGAATAGGGGCTGAGGGCTACTGATTTGTCGGTACTCTTCAGTGCCGCCACATCAAGTTGTCCTTCGATCGTGATCTTGCTGCCATCTTTCGTCTGGGCAATGCTGCTGCCGCCGCCGCCGCAACCGGCAAGCGGCAGCATTGTCAATGCTACTAATGCTATCAGGTACCACAATTTCTGCATCTTCATACGTATTCCTCCCATTAGGTTTGATACTGCTCTATTAACAGATGAAGCCATCGTTTTATCCTCCGGACACATACCTCCTTTCATATGGGTGTAAGTTTCCATGAACTGGTACGACTTTCAGCAATCTTCAGGCGTCTCCCGCCTATAGAACTCAATTCATAGAGTTGAAAGCATCTACTATTTAAAACATTTTACGTTCATTAGCAACTGGTTTTAAGAAAACTGACACCGCCTGCAGCCGGCCTAATCTTCCGTCGTTGCCCCCCTGCTGCGGCCTCTCCTTCGTTTAGACTGTTCCTGCGGGTTCTTTTGAGGCTCGGGAGCAATAACGGACTGGGTTGACTCATCAGGTCTTGCCTGCTGAGCGGAAAGCGCATCAGGCTGTGCCGGAGGTGTCTGCACGTTCGACAGGGGAGCGCGGGTATCTGTCTGTTCAGGATAGAGTGATTTCGTCCTGGCTCGATAGCGGGCCGGAATCTCGTAATCCTTGTTCGTATAGTGAGTTAATCCTGCGGAATCGGTCCAGGTGTAGACCATTCCATACGCAGGTGACGATAGTACAAGGGCAAACAGCAGTAGTATGGGTCTATTCATTGTCAATCAACCTTGCGAGAATTATTACGAGCTGCTTTCAGAAAGACATTAGGGATGTGGAATATACTGATTTACCGTTTTTGATTGTAGGGGCTAAGCAAGTTTCATCTGCTTCGCCCGCCTTTGATCTCCGTGGCAAAAGGGCGAAGCATGTAAGGCGCTTGCTTCGCCCCTACGAAAAAAATGGCATATTAACAATTTCCAGCTCCCTCAATAATATGAAAGTACTTCAAAATCCTTGTCAGCCATTTTATCGAACTCCTTGCTGTCGAATGAAAAGTCATGTATCCAGCGACCGTTTACCGACCGGGATATCTGCAACAGATGCAGAACCAGTTCCTTGACAGGCCTGCCTGTTTTATCGCTCATGGCTTCCGCTCTACTGCTGTATGTCAGCTTGACTGTATGTTCGCCCTTTTTTATTCCATCAATCACGTTCCCGTCCATTGATTTGGTGATCTGAATGGTGGCCGATTTCGGCAGCATCTTTCTGATCTTCGCTATAAAGAAATCGATATTACCGGATATTCTCAAGGCGTGTTCAAATTCAATGCGCTGGCTGTCGCTTAAGATATTCTGCTTGCTGTGTATCAGTTTATCCTTGCTGTCATTGACAATCTCTGTTGTCAGATTCGCCGCTTCATACATCCTGGTTTTGTCGCCATCCTGAGCCCCTTGCAGAAATTTGAGCGCAAGATTCCCGCCATCATCCACTGCTGTTTTCTGCTCTGTCTTATTTGCCTGAGGCTGGTCGCTCCCCTTGCCGCTGCAACCGAACATAATCACATTTACTGCTATAATTACCAAAAGTCTTACTACTGTCATATCTGCTCCTGAAATAAATAGCCCGAGGGTGATACCACCCTCGGGACATTGTTAGTATTAATAACGTTATTACGTTGTGTTGTCTGTATGGGCGAGGCATGCCTCGCCCATACACAGGATCAGATTACCACCAACGATGAACCGCCTTGACGGCCGGAGTAGTTGTGTTGGTGGAATTGCTTGAAGAAAGTGCCCCATGGCACACGATGCAGAGCTCTTTCTTAAGAAGCGCCGTGCTGCGGGCTTCGTAGATCGATCCGCCCTGATCAACCATGTGAGATCTGGCAGTCTTCGTGTCATGACACGAGAAGCAGACTGAAGCGATCGGTGAATTTACCAGGGTGGTAGGAGCAGCTTGTACGGTCGGAGTAGCCGTGCCGGTAGTGGAGGTATAGCTGAAACCTGTGCCATAAACTGCGCCGGCAGTTACGAACGGAGAATAATAGGTACCCGGCACGGTTTCGTTTCCTGTCAGGATTGCAGGCACCGAAGCAGGCATTGTGCCGGTTGCTACCGTGGTGTACAGCATGCTGTCGAATATCGAACCGTTATTTGCTGTGTAGGCGGAATTGCTGTAGTCGTACATTCCGGCCACATGGCACTGTTCGCAGTTTTTAAGGACGCCCGGATAGCCGACGGTCCAGTACTTGGCGCCTGCGGATACTTCCCAGCTGAACTTGTTGACACGCTTGGCAGCACCATGTATGGCATGGACGTCGAAGTTGATGTTAATTGGCCAGCCGCTGTTGGTGGCGCCCGCAAGGTGGCAGAAGGTGCAGGTCGGTGCGTCGTTGCGCTGACCAGCGTGGAAGGTCGGCTTGACGCCGAGTCTGCCGTGGCAGGCATTACACTTGTTGTTGTCGGTGATCACGCGACGCCCGGTGTAACCGGTGGCCACTTTCGTCACGTTATTTGGTGGAACGCTAAGGCCACCGGTGCCGATACCGGCACTTGGGACCAATTTGTAGGGATATGCCGCCAGATCAATCTGTGTAAGCGGCTGCGTTGTGGTTACAAAGGGGACATAAGGGCCGGTGGTGCCGCTGGATGTCGGCCTGGTCATTGCGCTGCCGATACCATAGGTATAACCGATACCTCCTATCAGCATGACCGCGCTGTCCGGAATTGTTACGCCGGTCATAGTGATGGTGTAGTAACCGTTAACCGGGCCGGTCAGCGTGGCAGCTTTAGCCGCGCCCTGTTTCGCTACAACTGTGCCATCCCAGACCCTCTTCAGGTAATCGGAGACAGTAGTATTGTAATCAACCGGTGCTGTAATGCCGTCCTGCGGCACTGCAAAAGCCCAGTAGATACTTGGTGAACCTACGAAACCGGTGATCATTTCGTTTTTGCCGTCTGACTTGTTGAAAATAACATCAACAGGTGTACCCAGCTTACCAGTTGCATCTGCGGTAGCTATCTGGAATTTGAATTCCATAACCGGCTGTTTACTGGCGTTTCTGGAAACACTATTGATAACATAGCTGATGGCTTTGGCGCCGGCAGGCAGTCTGCTGAGGCTGGCTGCTGCTACATAGGATGCGTTGGTGTTGCTGTTGGGGCTGCCCGGTGCTACTCTGCCGTTTGCCTGATACGCCGCACTGTAGGCCGAGAATACGCCATTATAAGGTGCGCCGGCATATACCTGGAGTGCGCTTAAAGGATTAGGCACGTCGATCGGGAGGTGATATCCGGAAATACCGTTCGCATCGTGGCAGGTCGCGCAGGCCTTATCATCAGCTTTTGCACCGCCGATACCGTGGTTGACTCCGGTAGCGAAGTTGACATTGTCGTGGCAGGAGCCGCAGGCATTCCTGGTCGGCTTGCTCATCCAGTGGTCAACATCAGCGCCCTGGTGGCAGAAGGTGCAGTTTCTGATGTCCTGTGGGTACCTGACTTCACTGGCCGGGATTGCTCCGGATAATGCCTGTGTTGTAGCGGTTATTGCAACAGGCAGCTCCTCGCCCATATGAATCTGGTGAATAAAGTTGGTGAAGTTACCGGTACCAACTGTAGCGCCGGCGCCGATTGTGTTGGTCGCTATAGCTGCAAGCTGGTTGGTATGACACATTACGCAGATTTTGGTATCGGGACGTGAGCCCATATGGCCGCTGGTGTTGTTGCCCAGGGCCCCACCGAACTCAATTTTGTAGTGGCACTGGTTGCAGGCTGCGATCGTGACGATGTCACGGGCAAAAGCAGAACCGGAGGTGGCATCTTTGTAGGCGGCACCGGTGGCAGGAATGAAGTCATACACAAGCGCTGCGCCGTTGGTGTTGAGGAACTGGGCCATGACGGCACCGGTAGTCTGGTTGATCGGGCCGGCATAAGCGCCGGGAGTTTTGCCGACCACGCCGGGAACGGCAACGCTGCGAACCGTGATGCCGATACGGTGAACAAGGCTGGCATCATAAGGCACTTTGGTATTGGCCTTGATGTTTGCGCCAAATGTTACCGTGTAGGTGCCGTCACCTTTGTCAACAACGGCATAACCCTGACCTTTGAGAGAGCCGTCGGTATTGAAGGACGAAACGGCGTCAGTTGAAGGGTTGG
>JBAXVG010000018.1:0-80605 GCA_037129255.1 Desulfuromonadales bacterium
AAGCCCCTACGGTATCTCAATTTGGGTACATATCCTCTTGGCAAAATTCCTCTACGCCCAACCATTGCACCGCGCCCTTCGTGAACTGTCTGGCCTTGGCCTATCAATGTCGCCATGGAGTATGACCGGCGGCCTCCAAAAGATTGCCGCATTGTTTATTCCGCTGCAGGCAGCCTTGTATGAGCACCAGATGAGCGAATCACGCTTCCATAATGACGAGAGCCGCTGGGAAGTTTATGCTGAACTTGACGGCAAGGTTGGTCATCGCTGGTACCTCTGGGTCACCAAATCGGCCCTCCCCCTTTCGGGGGAAGGTAGCGGATATTCAGCCTTCGACAACGGCGAGTATGGTCGTTCTGTTCTCGGCGACAAATATCCGGAGTCGCCGATGGCTCTCCGCTGAGAGGTCACACCCCAGCCGAATCTTAGCCGCCACAACAGGCTGAATACTGGGATCAACAGCTACTGCGGAAGGAGTGACTGGCTCTTCTGGAACGCCGCTTTTTACAGGGGTCGCTTCATCCGGTTTTTTTGCCCGTCGATCTTCTTGGTACTGTTTTTCTTCCCTATCATGTACATAAGTACTCTCCTTCGTTCCTGGTAGTTGTATCCCATCGGCCTTAGCAGGGCCGGTCCCCTCTCCTTTTGAACAATGCAATGCACAACGATCATGCGGTTGTGCTCTGTAAGGCCGGGGGATGATGGTTTGTTCGTCCGGAAGGAGGTGGAACAGTTCGAGCGTCCGGACGTCCGAGTCAGGCTCTGTCCGTTCTCATAGAGGGGTAAGTGGGGTACGAAGAACCGCAAGGAAAGGCGCGTTCCCGCTTCCCGTTCCCGGCATGGGTGGTGGGGTATCTGACATTGACATATAATCTGCGTCAGAGTAAAGTTTCCGCAAGCCGAACAATTCAACACTCGACAAATTCATAATTCAATACAGTTACAGCGGGGGAGTATGAAAAATCTATTTATGGGACTGGCAGCACAATTTTCCCGTAGGGTGGGCAAAGCTTCACCTTGCCCACCGATTGCCGGACTGAATGAGCGAGATAAACAGTATTGTGTCCCCAGAATATTGGGATTCGTCAGATTATGGGATGATTTGGATTAAAATTATACCAGCACGAAAGGAGCGTATCATGAGCTTAGTAAAAGTGTGCAGTATGCTGTTGTTCATACTTCTGGCAGGGTGGGGCGCCCCAAAGGTAGACGCGGCCACCCTTACCGACAACGGTAACGGCACAGTGACTGACAGCAAAACCGGGCTTGTCTGGCAGCAGGGGGAGGGGGGCAGCATGACCTCCTGGGACAACGCACTCACCTACTGTGAGGGACTCTCCCTGGGAGGGCAGAACGACTGGAGGCTGCCAAATATAAAGGAGCTGAAATCGCTAATCGATTATGCGCGGTATAGTCCGGCTATTGACCAAACATACTTCCCCAATGCTGTTGTGTCCTACTATTGGTCGTCTACCACGTACGCCTACGGTACGCGCGGCGCGTGGGGCGTGTACTTCTTCGATGGTAGCGTCGACAACGAATATAAGGACAATAGCACTAGCAACTATGTCCGTTGCGTGCGTGGCGGAAAGTGATTGATCCTTTGATTATTTTCTTTGTTTTTAATCCATGAATTCGAGTTCAAACAGTAGGGTGTGCAAACAGTTTCATCGTTTGCGCACGCGGACATAAGCAGGTTGTCATCCCGGAAGGGTTCTATCCGGGATCCAGATTTTCAAAGAGTTACAAACTGGATTCCGGCCAGAAGATCGCCGGAATGACAGTAATTTTTGTTACGTTTATTGCTTAAGTGAACCGTATTGGGACTAGCAGAATTAACATATCTCCCATATCTCCCATAAACTAAACAAACTACAGTGGATGCCGTCATGCACATAGCCAACCCGATGTACGATGTTGTTTTCAAATATCTTATGGAGGATGCAAAAATCGCCAAATTATTGATTTCTTCGATAATAGGCGAAAAGATAGTATCCCTTGATTTTCGTCCTCAGGAATATACCGCTGATATTGATAAGAGCAAGATTGATGGGCATATGGGAACTCTGACGGTGTATCACCTTGATTTTGCTGCCACTATTAAAACCGGCTACGGCTTGAAGCAAGTTCTGATTGAGATACAAAAGGCAAAATTTGCAACGGACATCATGCGCTTCCGGGCGTATCTTGGCGGTCAGTATTCCAACAGGAACAACACTGAGATTGCCACGATAGAAAAACATTCCAGAAAGATCGGCATACCGATTATCGGGATCTATTTTTTAGGTCACGAACTCGATTATGCCAAATCCTCGATAATCGGGGTAAATCGCACCTATAAAGATCTGGTTACAAACGAGCAGTTGACTGTAAAAGAGAGCTTTATCGAGAGCTTAACTCACGACAGCTATGTGATTGTGATTCCCAATCTGGCGAAGAATCGTCGGAATGAGCTTGAAAAGCTGCTGAGTATATTTGATCAGAGCACTTTTGTTGACGCAGATCATCATATTCTGAACGTAAAAGAAGAAGATTATCCTGCAAAGCACCGTTCACTTATACGTCGTTTGCAGTCCGCGATAGTGGAACCTGAGATGAGAAAGCAGATGGATGTTGAGGATAACATTCTTTGCGAGTTTGAGGGTATGCAGCGTGAGATAATGCAATATAAAGAGAAAATAGCTGAATTTGAGCAAGATGCAAGTGTGTCGAGGCAGGAGGCAAGCGAGGCGAAGCAGGAAGCCAGTGAGGCGAAGCTGGAAAACGAGGAATTAAGGAAACGTCTGGCAGAGTTTGAGAAGAGCAGATAGCGTCTGAACCATGATTTCCACGATTCAAGGATTGGCAGGATTTAAATGTAGGGGCTTGTAGAGACTGAAAGCGTGTTTTATGGTTGATGATTTTGTAGGTTGTGTTGAACTGCCTTATCGTGAAACGCAACATTACGATGATGGCAATACCGTAATTGTCTAACGCGACCTACCAACTGCCAACTGAAATTATTGGAAGTCAAAGGCGACCACCCCCAGCCCCTCCTAAAAACAGGAGGGGAGCTATATGCAAAAACCTAACCGGACAACGTTGGGTATAAACATTTTAGGGAATCACCTTACCACGCGGAGCGTGGGAACGAAGAAATTAAACAAATAATGGGGGTCTTACCAATGAAACACTTTATTTTCACACTGCTATTTGCCGCTCTTCTACATTCTACATTCTTCATTCACCATTCTTACGCCTTCAAGCTTCCCGACACCGGTCAGAGCAAATGCTACCAGGCTGTGTCGCCCTACGCCGAGATCCCCTGCGCCGGCACCGGGCAGGATGGGGCGAACAGCATCAACCCGATGTCGTTCACTGACAATGGCAACGGCACCGTAACCGACAACAACACCGGCCTGATCTGGCAGAAATGCAGCGTCGGCCAGAACAACGATGCAACGTGCAGCGGCACGGCGGTAGCCTACAACTGGTACCAGGCGTCCGGCACCTACGATGCAAGCAACAACACCGCCACGCTCAACGTCTGCGGCAATCTTGCGCTTGCTGGCGGCGGCTGGCGCCTGCCGTCCATACAAGAGCTGACCGACATCTTCGATTACAGCATCCCTGACCCAGGGCCGACGATACAACAGACCTGGTTTCCGAAAACGGTTGCGTCCAACTATTGGGCGTCTAACATCTACGTTCCCTTTACGGACAGCGCGTGGTACGTGAACTTCTACGATGGTAGCGTCAGCGATGGCTACTACTTCGATGAGCCCAATTCCTATGTCCGGTGCGTGCGTGATGGACAGTCTTTGGTTATTTCAAAAACCGGCACAGGAACTGGCACCATCACATCCTCCCCATCCGGCATATCGTGCGGCGCCACCTGCAGCGCATCATTTACAACCGGTACGGTTGTAAGCCTGATCGCCACCCCAGACAGCGGCAGCAGCTTTGCCGGATGGAGCGGCGCATGTAGTGGCACCGGAACTTGCACTGTGGCAATGAGTGCCACCCAGAATGTAACCGCCACTTTTACGCTCACACCACAACCCCCCTCCCCCTCCATCAACTGGAGCCACCAGGGTGATGGCAAGATATACGGCATGACAACAGACGGAAACACAGTCACCGGGGGTAGCCAATTCTACCAGGAAACAAATCAGGCCTGGTCAATTGTCGGCCAGGGTGACTTTGACGGCGACGGAATCAGAGACCTTGTCTGGTGGAACAACAGCACCGGCCAGGTCTACATCATGCTGATGGCAAGCCCGACAGCAGTAAAATCGGGCGCAATCCTCTACACCGAATCCGACACTCACTGGCGTATCGCAGCCACAGGTGACATAAACGGAGACGGAAAGGCCGATCTGATCTGGTGGAACAGCGCAACCGGGCAGGTTTACGCCATGCTGGTGAACGGAACAACCGTGACACAAGGGGGAATAATCTACACCGAACCGGATACCGACTGGAAAATAGTCGCCGCTGCCGACTTCAACGGAAATGGCACAGTTGAACTGCTCTGGTGGAACAGCACCACCGGCCAGGTAGCCCTTGGTCAGACCAACGGAACGAGCGCATCCAGTGCCAACCTGATCTGGCTCGAACCCGACACAAACTGGCGCATAGCCGGAGCGGGCGACCTTGACGGAGACGGCAAGGCTGACATCATCTGGCACAACAGGACAACCGGCCAGGTCTACGGCATGCAGACCAACGGCTCATCAGTCACAAACGGCGCACTGATGTATACCGAAGCGGACACGCTGTGGGAGATAGTCAGCGTTGGCAACTACAACGGCGACAACAAAGCCGAACTGCTCTGGTGGAACCAGCAGACCGGGCAGGTTTACCTGATGCCGATGAACGGTTTGAATGTAGTGGGAGGAGCTTTGCTCTACACTGAACCTGACCTGACCTGGAAGATCCAGGGTGAAACGGAATGGCGGGATAAAATTTACGGCAGGGGAGTGACTACGACGACGAAGTAATCTCGGACAAAAGCGAACTGGCAGCAATTAGCGAAGGAAAGGGTGGCGTATAAAGTCACCCTTTTTTCATCTGCTCCAGACGCTTGGGTTTCACTTCTCTGGTGAACTAATCATGTTCACGGCGACTGCTGTTTTCTGGTTTGGTGGTAGTGTGACAGGTGGCCCACCGATTACTGAGTTTGAACTTGCTGCATGCTTTGCACCTTTTCTTTGTAATAATCATACTAAGCACGATCTTGTAATATACTGATTTTATTGAATAAAATAGACTATAATTTTTTCTAGGTAGGATATAGGTAGGAACAGGCGGAATTTCCTACTTTTCCGCCACGAAGAATATACCCCATGATCACCAATCCCTGAAGATAAAAACAATCTGCTCCAGAACACGGCCAACAAAAAAGTTGAGCGTCAACCGTCAATCCGGTAATTCTTTACATCCGGCGTAGCGCCGCATGTAGAATACCCGGACAACGGGCATTTCATCAAAATACGTCAAAATGCCGTATTCTGTAATGACGAAGAGGCGAAGGAGAGGCAGAAGGAATCGGGGAAAGAACATGCTGGCAATCTAAAAAATCAAGATGATCGGCTTACGCAAAATGTTGCACAAGCCGACACCACTCGCAACAAGACCGCAGCGGAACTTGCTATCCGCTCGAATGGCGGCTTAGGTATTCGCCCTGTAAGGCGTAAACCACCTCAACGTAATTTCGTGGCGCAAAATTGAGCCGTCAAAAGGGGGTACACTTATCGAATACCCTTGGCAGCAATGTGAGAAAATATCACCTTAGTCGGATTCGAAATCGAACTAAGTCCGGAAGGGGTCACATTACTGATGCTACCCTTGGCAATGATACCGGCACAATGGGTGCGATTTCAAATCCGGCCCTTGGAGTGTGAACATTCTGCCAGGCGCTTATTCCCCTTTTTGGGGGAAAACCCATGCAACAACCAGCGCCCCTATATCCTGTGGCCTCTCAGGAGCCTCTAGGAAGCCCGAACGGCAGTCAACCCTTGTCTACTATGCCTTGAACTGGCGGGAACGACGAATCAGCCCAGTCATTACAGGAGCGGCTGATTGCTATTGGTAACACGATTCTTTTAAAAGTATTACCTTCAGCCAGACGGGCGAGTCCGTCAGTTGCAGCAGCAAAGGCGCTGGTTGCATTCTGCACGGTAGGGTTAGACTTGGCTTTGTTGGATAGACGGGTAAGTACTTGAGTTGCTTCCTTGATAGTAAGTTCGATGGTATTGCCTTGCCCGTCATCGGACTTGTAAGTTCCGGGACGCATATTTTTAATAGCATCGTCCATGATATCTCTATGTGCTTCTTCAACCTCGCGCTGTTCGGGGGAACGGGAAAACTTGACATTAGTGCCGTCAATATCGTCTCTAATTCCGCTCTTGACATACTCAGACGAATGATATAATATTTTATTAGGGGTCAACGAACCGCTTGTCTCGGGGCGAATTACACGCCTTAGTCGCTCAAGCAGCCATTGGCCCTTTTGTTTGTCTAAAGAATCCAGTCTCCCTTTATTAACCCAATTCACATACTCAATTTCGTTACGCTCATAAACGCTGGTAATCTTATTTACATTAATATTCCCGCCCTCGACATTCAAGTCAATTGCAGCCATTACAGGTTTACCTTTATGCCTAAACTGCAACAAAAGCGTCTTTGCGTTTAATTGAGTATCTGACGTAAAGACTGCTATAGGATTGTTGATGTGTTTAGGCAAATTATATAGCAGTTCTATTGGTAGATCATGTTTCTTGCTTGAATCTTCTCCAATAGCTTTTCTGACTACATCCTGCCTTATTTTCATAGGTAAATCTGGAATCCCTGTATCTGTGAGTATTTTTGAAGGTCTGCCAAGATGAAAAATATAATGCTGAGTTATCTTATCGCCATCAGTGTTCTTTAACTTATTATTAAGTTTATCCAAATTATCATTATATTCTGTCACAACTCCTTTGGTTTCTTCTGAAACCTTCGCCGCCATCCCCCGACCTTCACCCGTCAGCGGCCCTGACACTTCGCCTCGTGCCGTACTCTTCAGAGCATTAAGCCCGATAGCGCCTAAGTCTGCATCGGTCAAACGGGAGGTATTCAGGATACCTTTCTCGTGCAGCCACGCCCTGACTTGTGCAATAAATCGTCTGGTAAGGCTATGCTCAGGGTACTTCTCCACGATGTAAGCCAACGCCTCTTCCCTGATATCTGCCGGTTTCGTACTGTCCGGTATCCGGTCGTAAGCTTCCTGAACAGCCTTGTTGCTTTGCCGTAGAGTTTCAACCTGATCAAGCAGCTTGTTAAAACGTTCGCTGCCGATGGATGAGGCCGAAGCCGCAGAACGTAAAAGACTAAACGGCATTGCCAATACTGCTAACCTGAATAATCAGGATGAATCACGGGACAATAAATTAATTGATTCTCCCGTACATCCCGAGCCGCAATCCATCCAGAAAGCCGCAACAGCATTACCACTCCCCAGCATGGCACAAACAGCCGACGCTATCTTCTGGATGTCCTGACTGTCTATCTCGATCACAATATCATCACCCTCAGTACTTGACGCATGGTTTGGTATTTTTATACTTGACCAAATCTGCGTCACGGAATATCTTTAGACAATCAGAGCGTCGTGCATGTGACAGCCCGGATGATTGAAGTCCGGAACGATCCATGGCGGCGCTCTTATTTTTTAAATGGAGCAGTCCTTATGCAAGATAGCGTAATAAGTATTATCTTTGGTGCCGCCTGCGTCCTCTGCGGCCTTGCGTACCTCATTAGGCAGCAAATCAAACGAGTCAGAAAGATGCAATCCGATTTTGCCGCCAAGTTTGCTGGACTTGAGGAATTTCCCTATGACCCCATCAGCATCCATAGAAGATATGGGGCTATCCGTGACCACGGAACCGGCAGCACGAGCAAGGAATGAACCAGATGTTCCAATCTTCCAACAAGGATAATGCAGATGTCACAAATACAGATGCTGGTGAATTGGGACGCAGACCTGACTGATTTCAACACCGATAATTCGATGATATGCTTCGATGCACCTCCGCCATTCCATCTACTGTCAAAAACGTCATTTCAGGGAGTAGCCTTAGACCAACGCAGACTCTGCCTACTCCAGAATATTTACGGGGTAACATCGTCGGAGTTGAAAGCAGTTTTGGAACGTGGTTAGCGTGGTCGTCCTTGATCTTGGTAGCACAATTATATAAAACGTGTTACCAACCATGCGTTGACCATCTATTTTTATTGCCCCAGGGGGTGGGGGGTATACCCCCGAATCTGTCCACACGTCATATAGATATGGTACCAATCCAACGCAACAAAAATTAAAAGCGCCTTTTATATGTCGTCATTAATCTCAATGATTGTGCCTTGATTCTCCGGGTCGATCTCGGTATCTCGAACATGGCGACTCAACAGGACTGACAACGTGATATTGGTGCTTAACCCCCTGATTAAACGTGCTTTATCGGTAAGGACTCCACTTGATATAATTCTTTGGTATGCGTTAATCTTTTGAATGTCTGCATCAGTAATTGAGTCCAGCATCCGATGGTTAAGCTCTTCGTATTTTTCAGCTAAGTCTTGACGCATAACCTCTACCTGCTCTTGGATTTCAGGGCGCTTTGCGCGGTCATAAATCGTCCTGTTGTCCCGGCCTAGCTCTTTTGCAATCCCGTACCCGGACACACCTTCGGCAAGCCGCTGGACAATGATTGACTTTTCGCGTTCATTCAATCGTGGTTTTGACATAAGTTAACCTCATATATAGTATTTAACGCATATAACGTGCATGCTATTAAAAGTGGCGGCACGAGTCCGCCCCTGGTGTCAGTTAATATTTACTGGATAAGACGATCCGCAAGATCAAACATGCATCTGCTAGCCTCTTCTGTTTTTCCTGCTTCCAAGTGACCGATGGCCTCACAACAAAGGCCATACATCAGGTTGTCAGCACCGTCTTTGTGCTCTTGTTCGGTGGCAGAAATGATACTTTGAAGGTCATTAACCGCGCCAGTGATAGCCCACTCGCTCGGTAATTGGTTCTGGTCGGCCTCAATCGTGCCATCGTCGGTTGTGATTCTGTTCAGGCAGGTGGCCATTGCTTCGAGTGTCATTTGGATTGTTGCCAATTTCATCAGTTTAGTTTCGATCTGCATGATGTATCTCCTTTTTTTGGGTTAGTGGTGCTTCATCTTAAAAACAAAGTCAACTGCATTTTTGGCAGTACTGAAAGGGTGCTACAACTGCATTTTTGGCAGTACTGAAACGGTCAACCCCTGCCAAAAGTGCAGCTGTAGAGGCTGTTTTTTGTCCTCGCAGTACTGCCAAAAGTGCAGAGTTCATATATATAGCCATCTTCTGTGCTCATTTCTTTGCCCCTTTGTTCGCCTGAACCGCCCAATCCAGACCGCCATAAGTGACCCACCGTTTACTGAGCTTGTACTTGCTGCAACTGTGACCGGCTCCACGTAAGCCGCCTTGTTCGACAAGGTCGATGAACCCATGAAGTATGAGCGCCTTGACTGCTCTAATAAACGTATGTTCGGAAAACCCGTACTTCTTGGCTTCGGTATAAGAGAATCCAAATATGGTTGTTTCGTTTGGTGCGCCTCGGACAACCCGGACGCATGTTCTCAGGAAGTACGGATATAACTTTGCTGCTGACGGTGGTAACTCCCGGTATGCGAATGATTCAAGCGTGTCAAGGCGTATCGGCACGAATGGCGGCATTTTTTCTTTATGCTGCTGGCGCGATCTTCCCACGATTAAGCCGCCTTTCTGGAAGGCGACTTCAGACGTTTTATTTTCTGGTAAGTTAACCAGTTTTCAACCTCATTTGACACAAAATCCGTTGCCGGAAGATTCTGGTAACGGTTCGGCCAGTGTCCGAATTTTTCCCGGAACGAGTGAGCGGTCCAACCGGTATTGTGGCCGTACCGTTGACATTGGAGTTTCAGCTGTCTGTACCATGAAGCCTTGGTCTCGCTACTGGCTTCTGCTGGCTTTTTTGGCGGTTTGGGTTTCCTGACTATTTCACCCAGAATTGCATCAAGGTCGTACTCAATATCTTTGCCCAACTGTTTTATCGTCGGGATGTTCCCGCAACCGGGACAGCTCAACTGTCCTGTGTAAAGCAGACCGCAAACCGGGCAGCATATCGGCTCGGATTCTTTCTTTTTGCGTTTTTCCTGCTTTTTGTTGACGGTCTTGCTGTCTTTAGAAAGTTCCCATGTTTCAATTTCATCAGGGAAACCATGCTCGAAAACCGCCCCGCTGTGGTCAAGCAGAATGCAATCCGTCTTTCCGGGAATGGCACGCATACCACGGCCAACCATTTGCAAATACATGACCAGACTCTTGGTCGGCCTTGCCAAAATAACGCAACCGGCATCAGGACAGTCAAACCCCTCAGTCAGAACTTGGCAGTTTATAATGATCCGAATCGAACCTGCCTTAAATCGGTTGATAATGTCCTCTCTGTCGCCTTTAGAGGTCTTGGCTGAAACAACAGCTGCCGTAATGCCCTTGGCTAAAAACTGAGTGCAAAGAGCCACGGCATGTGCAACAGTGACCGCAAAGCAGAACGACTTCCGGCCATCGCCGTATTGCAGATAATGTCCCACAACGTCGCCTACCACCTTTGATGTATTAACAGCGGTTTCAAGCTGCCGCTCGTTGTAATCCCCTGCCACAAGTTTCACCCCGGTAAGGTCGGGACGTACAGGAGCAAAAGCTTTGATTGGCGTCAAATATCCAAGCTCTATCAGCTCTGAGATTGAGGCAACCTGCAGCATTATCTCGAATAAATTACCCAATCCTTGACCGGATTGACGGGCAGGCGTAGCACTAAATCCCAGGACAATGCCGTCTGGCTTCGTGAATGTTTGAATTGATTTCAAGAATGTGTTGGCAGTGGCGTGATGTGCTTCATCAATGATTATTATGTCCGCCTGTCTTATATATGGGCTTTTTAATCTTCTGGCTATGGTTTGGAACATTGCCAGCTGAACATGGTGATGATAATCGTGTTTTTCGCCGCCTTTGATGACTCCATACCCGATGCCAAACAAATCAAGGTACTCTGCAATCTGGTAAATAATCTCTTGTCTATGCACCATGAATAGAACCGAAAGTCCCTTTTCATGGCAAAGTTTGATGATGTGCGTGAACATAATCGATTTGCCGCTGCCGGTAGGCGATGAGACCATAATTTTGTGATAACCTGCCAGAATGTTCTTGCGGACATCTTCAATTAGTTTTTGTTGATATGGTCGCAACTCGTATTTTTTGATAATCTCGTCAAGAGTTGGTGGTAATGGTCTTGCGGCTTCCAAAACGGCCCGGACTGCCGGAAGTCCTGATATGTGCTGCAAGTCGTTAAAATCTGTTCCAAGGTCGCCGGGAAACAAAGGGGTAGCCAGACCAGCCCCAATAGCTGCCGCTGCTGCCGTGGCGTGTTTCAGCCCCGGATTGTCGGGTCTCAATCGGTCGTTATCGGCGCAGACGATTATGGTTTTATCTTTGCCAACTCGCGCCCGGATTACTTCGGAAACTGGCTTGAGATTGCCGCAGCTGAATGCAATTATGACCGTTGCGCCGGTGGCTTCGTGAATTGTTGCTGCCGTGGCATAACCTTCAGCGAGATAAAAAGGTTTGGAATTATCACCTGGTATGCATGAGAAATTCCCCTTGACGGTAGTGCCGGGAAGAAACTTCTTGGTTCCGGATTCATCAATGGATTGGTGACCGTGAAGGACGTTGGAAACGTCGTAGACTGGAATTATCAGGTTTCCGTTATGGATTTTGGCATGGTGCGGTTGTATGCCTTTTTTGATCAGATAAGGGTGATCTGCTGGCGCTGGCTTTGACGATTCCCTGATAGCCTTGGCGCGTTCCCGGCATTCAGTGTGTCGCTGTTCTTCGGCCCTTCGCTGATCTTCCCGGGCTTGTTGCATCTGCTTGGCATACTCTTGGCGCTCTTCTGGCGTAAACTCAGTTTCACGTTTGGCAGACCACTTGCGTCCTTCTGGCATTTTAGACCAATGGCCGTAATAACCGGCGTTGCCGTGGTTTACATAAAATATTAATCCATTTTTAGGTTTGCCGGAAGCGGCGTCAATGCGCCTGAAGACTCCATCAGCAATTATCGGTTCTGCTGGCTGCAGTCCGTCCGCAACCATCGCCTGTTGCATGAGGTGTGCGTTCATGACGGCACCTCCGCTGAGGCGGATATTTCGGTACATTGACATGCAGGACAAGGATTGAGACATTCACATTTTACTTGAAGTGTTAGCGGCGAAGTGGTAGAATTCAAACAGGATTTAGCTGTACCACCCGCGCCACTTTCCCCCGAAAGGTGGCGTTTTGTTTGGGAGTTCATTAGTTCCCCCTTACGGCGGATTCGCTGGTACTCTTTACCAGACGGCTGTTGAAGAATTTTTCCAACTCATTCCGGGGGTAGAGGCATGCGGCACCTAGTTTGATGAATGCAGGGCCATTACCTGCCCAACGACAACGGCGGTACCAAAAAACGGACATGCCATATTCTGCGGATGCTTCGATTTCAGTGAGGTTTTGTTTCAGGCTGGGGATTGCTGCGGACATTGACTTCTGGTGAGTAGCTGCTGTTACTGCCATAAAAAAGCCTTTCTCCGGACAAAAAAATAGGAGTCCGGTCGCGCACTAAGCGCGGGTAACGGACTCCTGTCCAAGGGGAAAGGTTGTGCCTCAAATGTTCAAGGTTTTGCCCTGAGATTAAATGAGGGGTGCTTGTGAAGCTTTGCAAATGATAAACGCTAGTTAAAAACCTGTCAACATATATTTTTCATGAACATGACAACCGTCTTAACCATCTGGTAATAATGCGGTTTTTTGGGGTATACCCGGCTTGTCGAATGGCCGTTCTATCCCGCGAAGGTGGAAACTATGCTGCCAACTTCAAGTCTGCTGGTTCTTCATATCCAATAGCGCTTATGACTCTATCCTCTACTGACAGCATTTTTCCGATGGTGTCTTCGATATAGCAATGCAAAGCGGCAACATCCGATTCTTTGACTATCGATCTTGAGGCCTCATATTCAAGGCCATAAGCCGCCAGGCGCATAATTACCATATCATTTATGATGATGTCATTCAGCCTGTCAAGTGCAAGGAGTTGCGCTGGTGTCTTGCGGTTGTCTTTCATCTTTCTGCTCCTGTGGCGCTCATGGCGCGTTTATTTGTGCTGCTTAATCTCGGTATGTGTCAAGCTGCTCTTCTGGTAATCGGTATAACCTTTGCCTTTTCCACCAGCATCCGCCGTTCGATCTCGTCGCCGATCATCTGGCAGGTTTCCCGTAAATCCTCAACGCTGGTCTCATCGTAATGCCGACCGGAGACTGAGCCGTCAACATGGTTCGTCAGCCGGTCGGTGTCCTCGTATCGTTTCAGCTTCCGGCCAATTGTCATGTAGCTACGACGCAAAGCATGAACCGTTAGTTCAAGTCCTGTGACCTTCCTTAACACCTCAGAACGCATTGTAGTATGGCCCCTGCGGCGCTCATCAAGAGTTGGAAACACATATCTGCACTCTTCCGGACACTGTTCCTTGCGGCGCTCAAGAATTGCCATAGCCTGACTACTCAACGGAATATGCAGGGGATGCCGGTTTTTTGTATCAGCAATGCGCAGCTCTCTATGATCCATGTCGATATGCTGCCATGTCAGTGTGGCGCTCTCGTTGTGTCTGGTGCCAGTATGGAGGATGAATAATGCCAGGTCGCGACGTACTTCAGGGAGCGTTTGCAGTCCTTTGTAAAAGACCTCGAAATCATTCCGATGTTTTTCTGAATCATAAATCAGACATTCGTGGCGTGGTTCGATCTTCGGCATGACGTTGACATGACGGCTCGTGAGAATAGACATTGGATTTGACTTGAGAGTGCCAGGATACTTTGCCTGTCCATATTTTAAAATCGCCGATAGCATAACAACGCCATTTCTGGCAGTCAGTGGGCCACCTGCAGCTAACTGCTGGAATTTCTCCATAACAATATTTGGAGTCAGTTCGTTTACTTCCTTGAGGGAAATATCCAACCATCCGGCATAATGCCGCTCTATCAAGTTTTGGTATCTGATAGCTGAATTCGCGCGTCGGTCTTTGCCGTCCTTTCTCTTGGTTTCTTTGAAGTAGGACGTAACCAGCTCGCCCAGGGTAACGTTATCCCCGGCGCCAGGAATATCCCCCAGTTTGATTTTGATACGCTCTCCAAGAACAGCCTCGCCAGTGTCCTTGTTCACATGGCCCCTAACCATGTCCTTTGCCTGTTCAAGAGTAATGTCGGAACCATAGCGCCCCAAAGTTTTCTTGACGGTTTTGTATCCTTTCGGCTTGGAAGAGTCTTTCACGTCCAACTGCAGACGGAATGTTTTGGTTTTTGATCCGACAACAAGACCAAGACCGGGAGTGTCTGTATCCCAGTAAATCACTTGGCCGCTGTCAGAATACTTGATGCTGTCAATCTTGGATTTGGTAAATTTGACCTTTGGCATATAGATTCCTTTCTAGGTAGGAAAGCAGAAATACGTTTAAATATATGATAGTTATGCTATTTTTCTTATGCCTTATCTCTCTTATTTCCTACCTAAACAGGGCATAAAAACACAATAATCAGAAACTAGGTAGGAATTAGGTAGGAAGATAAATAAAAAAGCCGCTAATCCTTTCTTAAAGATTAGCGGCTAATAGGTAGTATGTCAAGCTCTATTAAACTGTTTTTTAAATCTATTTCATACTGAGTAAAAAAACTTCTAAACCATGCTTTGCACCTTTTCTTTGTAATAATCATAGCTCCCCTCATATACTCTCATCTCGCCATGATCAACCTCAAATACCCGGTTTACAAGTAATCGCAGAAAATGGCGGTCATGACTGACCAGGACGATCGTGCCTCCGAAATTCTGGAGGGTATCCAGCAGGATCTCACGTGATCGGATATCCAGGTGGTTGGTCGGCTCGTCCAGAATCAGAAAATTAACCGGCCGGGACAGAATCGTAGACAGCACCACTCTGCTCTTTTCGCCACCGGAAAGATTTTCGATGCGCTTGTCAACCGCATCACCCGAAAAGAGAAAAGCCCCCAACAGGTTGCGGATCACGCCGATGTTAGACAGCGGCATAGCCTCTTGCAGGGTCTCAAAGACGGTTTTTTTCGGATCCAGCAGCTCCATGGCATGCTGGCTGAAATAGCCGATCTCGACATTGGCACCGATGGTCAGGCTACCGGCCGTAGCTTCAGTCTGGCCGGCCAGGATTTTGAGAAAAGTCGATTTTCCAGCGCCGTTTACTCCGACCACGGCAATCTTGTTCAAGCGACGCACCATGCCGCTCACCCCGCTGAAGACAGGATTTTTAGTACCGTCGGGTGTGATCCACACCTTCCCGAGTCCATTGAAGGCAGCAACGTCATCGCCACTACGGGGAGGGTCGTCAAAGCTGAAACGGACCGTGCGCTCTTCGGCCGGAATCTCAATCCGATCAATCTTTTCAAGTTTTTTGACCCGTGACTGCACCTGTGCGGCATGGGAAGCCCGGGCGGCAAAACGGGAGATAAACTCCTCTTCCTTGGCCAGCATCTCCTGCTGACGCTTGTGTGAAGCGATCAGTTGTTCAAAACGGATATCGCGCTCACGTTCATAGAAATCATAATTGCCGCCATATGTGGTAACCGTCCTGTTGGCAACCTCGATAATGCGCGTGACGACACGATTCATGAAATCACGATCATGGCTGGTCATCAGCAGCGCGCCTTTGAATTCGGATGAAAGCCACTCCTCCAGCCAGATGATCGATTCAACATCCAGATGGTTGGTCGGCTCGTCCAGCAGCAGAACATCCGGTTTGAGTGTCAGAATTCCGGCCAGTGCAATACGCATTTTCCAGCCGCCGCTGAACGACTCTACCGGATGGTTGTAACGCTCCGGCCCGATTCCCAGCCCGGTCAGTACTGTCTGAGCGCGAGTGTCCAGATCGTAGCCCTCCAAATGCTCGAATTCTTCCACCGCAGTGCCATAGCGCTCAAGCAGAGCTGCCATCTCGTCATCCGGAAGCGGTTCGCACATGGCCGCCTCCATCTTCTGCATCTCGGCAGCCAGTTTGACTGTGGCTTCACAGGCAGCCATTACCTCTTCGAGCGCTGTCCGTCCGGACATATCGCCCACATCCTGAGAAAAATAACCGATCGTGGTTTTTTTGGGGACGATACGTTCACCGGCATCAACCTCTTCCTGTCCGGCTATTATACGGAAAATCGTGGTTTTGCCGGCGCCGTTGGGACCGACCAGACCGGTATGTGTGCCGGGCAGGATCTGAAAACTGGCGTCACGAAAGAGAATCTGCGAGCCGTGCTGCCTGGTTATGCTGGAGAGATGGACCATATAAAAATACTCCCGTTTTTATTTTTGTGATCGCGATAGCCCACCGGCTGTTTGAACCAGCCATATATACGGAATCATACCGTAGTTCCATGCCAGGCAGAGCCGTCGATATCCGGAGAAGAGCAGGCCGTCATTGTGATTCGCCAGGATAATGGGAGCCTTGAGGGCAAGATTGCCTGTTTTCTGCAGATCGGACTCCAGGTGTGAATAGTTTCTCCGGTAGCTTCGTCTGGCGCGGAAAACATAAGTCTGATAATCCTCAAAGCGGTGATATGAGGGTGATATCAGGATTTCACCGATCCGGCTGCTACGAGGATACGGAACCAGCGCACCGGAGTCAAAACGCGAGATGATCTGCTCCCAGGTGACACTATGCAGCCGATACCATTCCTGCTTGTCCGGATGAGTGAAAAACTCCCGGCGCTCCTCTTCGATATCGGGGTATAGCCATTGGATAGTAAGGGTTGAGTGAGAGATCATGAAATTTCCGGCGAACAAAAAACCACAAGGCGGGCAGCCCTGTGGTTAATGTATCGAAATTTGTTACAGAGAAACACTAAAAGGCATACATAAATTTAACCCAGAGGTTGTCCCCCTGGGGGCGATTATAGGCAGCCGTCTCGAAGAGATATTTAAGGCTGAAGCTCATGTTCTTGTAGTCATACTTGAGAGCCGGGCCAAGAGCCACGACACTGCCGTTGTTGTTTTTCACTCTGGCGCCTTTTGATTCGTCATCAGTCACCTGCTGATAATAGTATCCTGCTCCACCGAACGTGAATTTGTCGATTTTTTTGCCGAGCGCATAATCGACGTGAAACTCGTGCCCGGTAAGATAGTCGGTATCACTGTTCTTGGTGTTGAAATCATACATGAATTTTGCCGATACCTCATAGCCGTGCTCGGTGATATAGGTGCCGGCAACAACCGGCTCAAATGTCCAGTAATTCCGGCCGACATTGGCCAGGTCTTTTTTGTCGTAGCTGCCGGTAGGCATATATATGTCCAGACCGGTTGCAAGATGCCACTGTTTGCCATGCCATGCCAGTATGAACGGATCGACAATGATGTCGCCCAGGCCGGTCTTGTTTTTTCCGGCGCCAGGGACGGTAACATCAACGTTCATAACGGGAAGGAAGAGGTGCATCGCCCAGAATCCGCCCAGAATCTGTTTGTTGGTAACATGAATGACACGCAGAACATCGGCCGTAACATTCAGCTTGAAAACGGGAAGAGCACTTTTGCCATCGTTAGTGGCAAGTTTGTCGGCAGAATAATAGTCAAAGTAATTGATGATATATGTGCCGGGAGGAGGAACCGCGCCCGACATGAAGTCTTCGGCGCCATTGGGATAAGCCCCGCCACCGCCTTCGGTAGCAGAAGCCGGACGGCCCGACAGCAGCAGCGTGCTCACCAGCAACGCCAGTGTACATAACCTTGCAATAAATCTCATAAATACCTCCTGTTCGCTGTAATGAAGTCAATTCAAACGGCCGCCATTGTTGCTTAATCCGTCACAACTGGCAAGCAAATTTTATTCTGCACAATCACAAACAATCAAACTACAGAGTCAAATCCGCGTGCCCATGATACAACTCGTCCCTTTCCCTCGAAACATCGGCGTCCTCCAGATATTCTTCAAAGCCCATGACCCGGTCAATGATACCCCCTGGAGTGATCTCAATGATTCGGTTGGCTATCGTAGAAACAAACTCGTGGTCGTGTGAGGCGAACAGAACCACCTCGGGAAAGGCGATCAAACCGTCGTTCAGGGCGGTTATGGATTCAAGATCAAGATGGTTTGTCGGTTCATCCAGTATCAGGGCATTGGCGCCGGTCAGCATCATGCGTGAAAGCATGCAGCGCACCCGTTCGCCACCAGAAAGGACACTGGTTTTTTTCATAGCTTCTTCGCCCGAGAAGAGCATTCTGCCAAGAAACCCGCGGGCAAAGGTTTCCCCTTCCGTGGGGGGGGAGTACTGGCCAAGCCATTCGATCAGTGTCAGATCATTTTCAAAATAGGAGTTATTCTCTTTCGGAAAATACGCGCTGGTGATGGTCACACCCCAGCGGAAACTGCCGCTGTCTGGTTCCATTTCGCCGGCCAGAATCTGAAACAGGGTTGTCCGGGCCAGGCTGTTACCCCCGACAAAAGCGATTTTATCTCCCTTGCGCACGATGAGATCGAGGCCGTTCAGTACAGGTGCACCGTCGATCTCCTTGGAAAGCTCTTGAATTTCAAGGATGATGTCACCGCAGGGACGTTCCGGTTTGAACAGTACATGAGGATATTTCCGCGAAGATATCGGCATATCCTCAAGAGTAAGCTTGTCCAACAGCTTTTTGCGCGAGGTGGCCTGTCTGGCCTTGGATGCATTGGAGCTGAAGCGTTGTATGAACGCCTTCAACTCTTCGGCTTTCTCCGAAATCTTGCGATTCTCGTTCTGTCGCTGTTTCAGGTTCAGCTGGCTGGCGTGATACCAGAAATCATAGTTGCCGACGTAGATCCTGATCCGGCCAAAGTCGATGTCAGCCGTGTGAGTACAGACCTGATTCAGAAAATGTCGATCATGGGAAACAACGATGACGGTATTGGGAAAGCGGAAAAGAAAATCCTCCAGCCATGCAATGGATTTAAGATCAAGGTTGTTGGTCGGTTCGTCCAGAAGCAATATATCAGGACTTCCGAACAGCGCCTGAGCCAACAGCACACGTACCTTATCGCCCCCCTCCAGCTCCTTCATCTTTTTGCTTCGCAACTCCTCCGGAATGCCGAGACCGTTAAGCAGCACGGCAGCTTCAGACTCAGCCTCGTAACCGTTCATCTCGGCGAACTCCCCTTCAAGCTCCGCCGAGCGAACTCCATCCGCCTCGCTGAACTCAGCCCTGGAGTAGACCGCTTCCCGCTCGGTCATAACGTCATACAGCCGTTTATGCCCCATGATGACGGTATTGAAGACTGTTTCCTCATCAAAGGCAAACTGGTCCTGGCGAAGTACCGCAATACGCTCTCTGGCGCCGATGACAATTTCGCCCTTGTCAGCGTCAATCTCGCCCGAAAGGATCTTGAGGAACGTTGATTTGCCGGCGCCGTTGGCACCTATCAGACCGTAGCAGTTGCCCGGTGTGAATTTAATGTTTACATCCTTGAAAAGAACCCTTTTGCCGTAGGAAAGTGTGACATTCGATGCTGTGATCATGCTTTTTGATACTCCTTTACACAAAAAAAACCACAGGGCCTGGTGACCGCTGCGGTTAACAAACACCTGATGTATAGCATTACTGGCGACCAGGGGGCAACATTATTTATTACGGCCCCGCCAAAGTCCTTATTGTCACTCAACTTAAAGTTCATAAACATGTATCTGGCAAAATATTCCGAATAGTTGTATTATATCGTTCAAGATCATTGTCGAAAGGCATTCATATGAGAAAAATACTTATTTTACTTTCAATTGCAGTATTTACTTCAAGCAGCGCATTAATTGCCAACGCTGCCGAATTCAGGAAGACAAAAGTGGCTGTGGTTGATTTTCAAGAGAATGGAACTTTTGAGACGAAGGATGTCGGGAAAATTGTGGCGGAGTGGTTTACAACTGCTCTCGTCAACACCGGCAGATTTGACGTTATCGAGAGACGGCTGCTGCAGCAGATTCTTGAGGAGCAGAAAATGGGGATGTCCGGCCTCCTGGACCCCCGCAGCGTCTCTCGACTCGGCAAAGTACTGGGTGTTAAAACAGTCATCAGTGGTACGGTGCAAAGCTATGACGGAATCTATGAGATAAATGTCCGTCTGCTGAACGTTGAAACCGGTTCAATTATCACGGCCGAGCGTTTCAGGGGTGGTTCTACCAGCAGCCTCAACAGGCTGGTAAATGACTCAGCCTCCAAGATAATCAGACACTTCCCGCTTTATGGATACATAGTCAAACGCAGCGATGGCACAACTATTGTTGATCTTGGCAGAGAGGCGGGCGCCAGAGTCGGGATGATGTTCAAGGTATATATCGAAGGAGCCCCGCTCAAGCATCCGAAGACCGGAGAGGTGCTTTCGGTAGAAACGGTAGAAAAAGGCACCGTCCGAGTAACCAGCTTCATGGATAAAACAGCCGATGCCGTTATTGTCAGTGAAACATGCCCCGCCTGCATCCAGGCCGGTCAACTTGTTATGGCGATCCTGCCGGAGGATGAACCTGAACCGATGGCTATGCAGGAGGATAAAACCCGCCTGGACGAGGAAGGCAAGAGAGAGCAGCAGTTCAGGAAGGATCGCGACAAGGAGTTGCAGAAACGTCAGGATGAAGAAAAAAAGAGCGCCGAGAACAGACGCAGGCAGGAAGAGGAAAACGCGAAAAAGAACTATCGCCAGGCACCCGTTTCCGTGCAGGGTACATTCAAGACCCTTGGTGCTCACCAGTCTGACGTTGTTGCCATGGCGGTATCTGCCAACGGTCTGCTGGCCGCATCGGCGGACAAGGACGGACTGATTGACGTCTGGGACCTCTCTACCTGGTCTTCCTTGTGCACGTTAACCGAAAACTCCAAATCGGTGCAGTCGGTCGCATTCAGCAGCGACGGCAAGCTGCTCGCAGCGGCCGGTAAAAGTGATCGAGTGGTCGTATGGGATATTGCCCGCCGCCGACAGGCATTCACTCTGTCTCTTGAAGACACCGTCACTTCTGTTGCCTTTTTTCCGACAGGCAACAGTATCGCCATCGGCACCAAAAAATCACGCATCGTGATCTGGAATTTCAGGAACAATAAAATCAGCGACATAAGGGCCGATAAGGATGTCCTGGCCGTTGCGGTCAGCCCGGATGGCAAATATATCGTATCAGGCGGGCAGGACAAGAATCTTACCTTATGGGACAGCTCAAACGGTTCAAGGATACGCACAATGACCGGTCATTCCAATGATGTGACCTCGGTGCTTTTCAGCCCCGGCGGAAAACAGATAGTTTCAGCAGGATCTGACAAAAAGATAGTTGTGTGGGAAACCGGAACCGGAGACATTAAATTTCAACTGGCGGGTCATGATAACAGTATTATCGCACTGGGCATCAGTAAGGACGGTCGCAGGCTCACATCATCCGAAAGCGAGCGCGGCGGCGGGATGTTGTTTGTGTGGGATCTGGGAAGCGGAAAAGAGCTGAAACGGATCAAGATGAGTCAAAGGGCGTACTCCATGACGTTGACGCCGGACGGCAGGTATGCAGTGACCGGAAGCGACAAGTATATTCATGTGTATGCGGTGGAATAAACCTGAGTCGGCGTAGCCGGAACCAAAATGGAAACAAATTTATAGTTGTTTTCTGGCTCCCTCTACGGCGTTCTTCAGTACATCCCTCAATTGATCAGGTCTATAAGGCTTGCTGATAAATCCGGCAATATCATCACTGGCAATCCGTGATGTGACTTCGGCAATGCCAAAACCGCTGTATATGACTATCGGCAGTTCAGGGATCAGTTTTTTCAGTTCACGGAACAACGCATATCCGTCCATTACCGGCATACCGATATCGGTCAGAACCAAGGTAATATCTGCGGCGCTCTTCCGGTATACCTCCAACGCTTCCTTGCCATTCACAGCCTCCACAACTGTAAATCCGAACATTTCAAGCAGCTCTTTTGCAATCATCCGAACCTGATCTTCATCCTCTACCAGCAGTACTGTGCCGCTCCCCTGCCATGGAACCGAAGGGTCGGGCCGGCTTGGATTTTCTTCTCCGGTGGAGTCACCTGTCTGAAGCGGCAGATATACGGTAAATGTCGAACCGTGTCCCGGCTGGCTGACGAGTTGCAACGCACCCCCGTGAGCTTTAATGATACCGAGTACGGCGGACATCCCCAGACCGCGCCCGGTGAACTTGGTGGTATAGAACGGTTCAAAGATCCGCCTTTGTGTTTCAGCGTCCATGCCGCTACCGTTATCGGCGACTTCCAGGCAGGCGTACCAGCCGGGTGGAATGATCGCTCCAAGATAATCTTTCTCATTCTGATCAGCCCTGACAGCTCTTTTTGCAAGGGAGACACAAACTTCGCCCTGTGATTCTCCGATGGCTTCCGCCGCATTGATAATCAGGTTCATAGCGACCTGTCTGATCTGACTGGCATCAGCCATAACTAACGGCATATCAGACGCAAAGTTGCTCCTGATCCCGGCATTCCTGTTAATGGTGGATTTTGACATCCCGACCATTTCGTCCACCAGTTCTCTCAAATTAATCAGAGACTTTGTAAAACTGGATTTTCCGGCATAGGCCAGCATCTGCTGACAAAGCTCAGCGGCACGCTCAGCGGCTGCTTCTATAGGCCGGATATTATCTGAGGCTTTTGTCGGTCTTAGTTTTGCCAGTGAACAGTGGCCGATGATGACCGACAGAAAGTTGTTGAAGTCATGGGCAATGCCGCCGGCCAGTACACCAAGGCTTTCCAGCTTCTGGGCCTGTTGGAGTTGTTGCTCAAGAGCCAGTTTTTCTTCTTCTGCCTGTTTGAGCTCAGTCATGTCAATATCCAGACAGAATAACTCTTGCGCATGTCCGGGGACCTTGACGATGGTGTGGTTTGAAAATACCGGTATCCGTGATCCATCTTTTCGCATCAGCAACAATTCCGATGATGGAACCGGTTGTCCCGTCTCTGCCATATACGTGATTGCCTGTTCGACAGCACTGCGCATTTCAGGTGGAATAATCAAATCAACCAAATTACGCCCGATGGCCTCTTGTGCGCTGTATCCGTATAATCGTTCGGAAGCGTTGTTCCAGTATTGAGTCGTGCCGTCCGGTCCATACCCTTGCACGGCAATTGATGCCACGTCCTGCATTAAATTCCGGAATCGTTGTTCGCCTTTTAACAGCGCACGCTCGGCCTCTCTGCTCTTGCCCCATTCGCGATATATCAACCATGCGGAAGCAATGGTAATCACCATGAAGACCGACATGAATGCAGACAATATCAACACTTCGGCATGCCAGGCGGCAAGATATTCAGAAGTTGCCACACCTGCAAAGACATAAAAAGGGCGCGCAAATAACAATGTGCGGAATGAATAGGTGCGCTCAATGCCATCAAGACTGCTTATTGCGGTATATGTTCCGGAGGTTTTTCCTGCCTGAATCATTTTATGAAATTGCGGTGAGCCAATTTTTTGACCAGAATATCTACCGGCGGTTTTGTATTCCGGATAGCGAGCTACAAGATTGAAGTCAGAATCAAGCAGAGACACTAATCCACCAGAACCGACATCAATTTTCTCGAAGATTTTTGTCAGGTAATCGAGTGAAATTCCTGCATAAACAAGTCCTGCGAAACCTCCGTCAGGATGATTGTAGCGACGGGCAAGAATGATCATCCATGTACCGGAAATACCGCCTATGAGAGGTTTTGAGATCACCAATCCGGCATCCGGGGTATCCCGAAGGTGACTGAAATAATCGCGTTGCGCCAGACTGATGGTTTTTGCAGGCTGAACTTTGGGACCGTAGAGCGCATCTCCTGATGCACTGGTTGCTCTAAACGCTACGAGTTCAGGCAAACGGGAATGTTCACGAATGATAAAGTTGTTTAATGCAGACTCCAGTATGGTTCCTGTTGCCAGTTGACGCTCAGCTTCGTCAGTTACGGATTGAATGGCGATATCAACCTTGGATATAGTGCCGGACAGATCCTCATCAAGTATCTGGGTAATGTTCCGGGTGGTAACTTCAGCGCGCTCGAGATAACTTTGTCTGCTTCGAATCAGTGAAAACCAGATTATTCCGGCAATGACAAGATTAATGACCAGAACTCCCGCTGCCAGCCTTTTTACCAATGCTTTTGCCGGTGAATACAGTTCCTCGTTATTATCAGTCGATAGGTGGTGTATCATATGTGCCTCAATCAGTTTGTATGAGAGTCATTTTGCTGAACTCCCCGGACACCGGCTCTCCCCCCCTCTTTGGCGCTGTACATCGCTACGTCTGCTGCTCTGATCAAATCTGCCTTGATGCCGGCGTCCTCCGGATATGATGCAACACCAAAGCTGGCAGTCAGGGGTATGGTTACGTTATCGTCAGACATGAACGTTGTGTTTTTCATGATATCAAGCAGGTTCTCAGCCATTTTTACCGCGTTTTCCTTTCCCGTGTGCGGAAGAATAATTGCAAATTCGTCCCCTCCATAACGCGCAGCCTTATCAGACGAGCGAATATGTCTACCGAGAAGTTTGCCGAATTCTCCCAGTATGCGACTCCCCACAAGATGGCCATGCGTGTCATTTACACTCTTGAAGTGGTCAAGATCCAGGAAAACAAGTGACATTTCATCTCTGTAGCGTATTGAACGATAGAGCTCATCATCAATAAGCTGCCCAAACCTCCTGGAATTATAAAGACCTGTCAGATCGTCTGTTACCACCAACTCACATATGCGTTCATAATTTCGGGCATTGTCCATCGCGATTGCTGCAAAATCGGCGATTGCAGAAACAATCAATATATCGCTGTCATCAAAATCAGGTTCTTCATAACTATTGATGAGCTCAATAACCCCTATCACCTGTTCCTTGATTTTCATCGGCACGCACACAATGGATCGGATGGCGAATGACAACTTGTCGGCTATGTAATCCGCAAAACGATCATCCCTGCTCACGTCGGGCACCAGGAGCGACTGGCCATGCAGAGCAACCCAGCCCGCAATGCCCTCGCCACACTTCAGTCTGGACCCTTTCAGCTGGTCAGCGACCGAAGATACTACAATTTCGAAGGTCAGATCTCCGGAATCCTTGTCAACAAGAAGGAGAGACCAGGCTTTCGGATGAATCAGGATCTCGACCTGTTTCATAATTGTTTCCAGTATGTCATGAATATCCAGGCAGGACGTCAGCGTCTTACCGATTTCAATCATTGCAGCCATCTCTTCATCACGCCGTTCCAGCATCCTCTGTAATGTCATTGAATCTCCGGTATGCATCACGTTTTCCCCGCGCCGATTCTCTTATAGTTTTCATGCCTGCAGGCCGCTATTATATCTCATAGTGACCAGCCTAACGCAACACATTGTCTTGGTGGTATTGCTGGTCACGGTGCTACTCTTTTACTCTCCTCACGGTTCAGACCGTTGACAGTGATTCCATTAACTGAAAACCTGGTGTCAAGTTTTGGTTTTGATACGTTTTACAAACCGTGTATAGTACGTCCATGAACTTGAACCACGCCACCTTTGACCAACTCATGACCATCATGTGAAAACTCCGTGGACCGGGAGGCTGCCCCTGGGATGCGGAGCAGACGCATGAAAGCCTTACCCGTTACCTGCTCGAAGAAACCTATGAGGTAATTGAGGCCATTGACACCAAATCTCCTGAACATCTCAGGGAAGAGCTGGGTGACCTGCTGTTGCAGCCGGTATTCCACGCTGTGATAGCCGAGGAAGCCGGTCAGTTTGACATGAGCGATGTCATCAGCACGCTGTGCGAAAAGCTTGTCAGGCGTCATCCGCATGTTTTCGGCGATCTCGATATCAGCGACAGCAATGCCCAGATAGAAAACTGGGAGCGGATAAAAAAAGAGGAAAAAAGAGCCGAGCGCATCTCCGCGCTTTCCGGTGTTCCGCCCCACCTCCCCGCACTTCTGAAAGCTCACAAGATCACGGAAAAGGCATCTCGTGTCGGTTTTGACTGGAATCATTCCGATCAGGTTTTTGCCAAGGTGATGGAAGAACTGCACGAGTTTGAGGAGGCATGGGCCGGAGGCAATCCGGAACGGATGGAGGATGAACTTGGCGATCTTCTGTTCGCCATTGTAAACCTGGGCAGATTCCTGTCGCTTAACCCGGAAGAGGCTCTGCGCAAGAGCATAAGCCGGTTTCAGAAACGCTTTTCACATATCGAAGAAACCTTGAACAGACAGGGGCGTCAGGTGAGTGGCGCTACGCTTGAGGAGATGGATATCCTGTGGGAAGAGGCAAAAAGAGAAGAGTGAAACTAAAATTTATTCAGCTGCATATTACAAATCAGGAGGCATACCATGGCAGTCGAACCGAATAAAATTATTTACAGCATGATGCGGGTCAGCAAGTTCTACGACAAGAAACCGGTCATCAAAGATATCTCTCTTTCCTACTTCTATGGCGCAAAAATAGGCGTGCTGGGCCTGAATGGCTCCGGCAAATCATCGCTGCTGCGCATAATGGCCGGTGTGGACAAGGAGTTCAACGGCCAGGCGGTACTGTCTCAGGGATATACGGTCGGTTACCTGGAGCAGGAACCGAGGCTGGACGAGACAAAAACCGTCAGACAGATTGTCGAGGAGGGGGTGCAGGAGACCGTTGATCTTCTGGCGGAGTTCAATGCCATTACCGACAAGTTTTCCGACCCCGACGCCGATTTTGAAAAACTGTGCGATCGCCAGGCAACACTGCAGGAAAAACTGGATCACCTGGATGCCTGGGACCTTGACAGCCGGCTGGAGATGGCCATGGACGCACTGCGCTGTCCGGATGGCGAGACATCGGTAAAGGTGCTCTCGGGCGGCGAGAAACGCCGCGTGGCGCTCTGCCGGCTGCTGCTCAAAAAACCGGATATCCTGCTGCTGGACGAACCGACCAACCATCTGGATGCCGAAACAGTGGCCTGGCTGGAGCATCACCTGCAGGGTTACTCCGGCACCGTCATCGCTGTAACCCACGATCGTTACTTCCTCGACAACGTGGCCGGCTGGATTCTGGAACTTGACCGCGGCGAGGGAATCCCCTGGAAAGGGAATTACTCTTCCTGGCTGGAGCAGAAGCAGAATCGTCTGGCAACGGAAGAAAAGCAGGAAACCGATCGTCAGAAAACATTGCAGCGCGAGCTGGAATGGATCCGGATGTCCCCCAAGGGACGGCACGCCAAGTCACAGGCCCGCATCAGCGCCTATGAGGATATGGTGTCCCAGGAGAGCGAAAAGCATGCCCGCGACCTGGAAATTTATATCCCCCCCGGTCCGCGTCTGGGCGACATCGTCATCGAAGCCGACAACGTGGCAAAGGGGTATGGCGACCGCCTGCTGGTGGAAGGGATGTCCTTCCGTCTGCCGCGCGGCGGCATTGTCGGCATCATCGGCCCCAACGGCGCCGGAAAAACTACCCTTTTCCGCATGATCACCGGGCAGGAGCAGGCTGACGGCGGCTCTTTCCGCATCGGCGAGACAGTCCAGCTTGCGTATCTGGACCAGAGCCGCGATGTTCTCAATCCGGACAAGAGCATCTGGGAAGAGATTTCAGAGGGGCAGGAGATGATCCAGCTCGGCAAGGTGGCGGTCAACTCCCGGGCCTACGTCTCCCGCTTCAACTTCTCCGGCAGCGACCAGCAGAAGAAGGTCGGAACCCTCTCGGGCGGCGAGCGCAATCGCGTGCACCTGGCCAGGATGCTCAAAAGCGGCGCCAACGTGATCCTGCTGGATGAGCCGACCAACGATCTGGATGTCAACACGATGCGAGCGCTGGAAGAGGCACTGGAGAACTTTGCTGGCTGCGCGGTGATCATCTCCCATGACCGCTGGTTTCTGGATCGTATCGCCACCCATATCATGGCGTTTGAAGGGGATTCAAAGGTGGTCTGGTTCGAGGGGAATTATTCGGAGTATGAGGAGGACCGCCGGAAACGTCTCGGAGCGGCGGCGGATATCCCGCACCGCATCAAGTACCGGCAGTTGACGAGGGGCTGATCAGGCCGGCCTTTCCATACTCGCCTTCATCAGTGCGGAAAACGCCCGGCGGATTTCCGGATCGGCTATGGAGGATGATTGCTCTTCTATCAATGCCTGCTGGTGGGGGGTCAGACGTTTTTTGGGGAGCTTCTCTTCCGGCGCTTCCGGTACAGGTATGTCTACTCTGCCGGCTTTGAGAACTATGTCACGAACAACCTCTGAACCCAGTCGGTCATTCAGCTTTTCCTTCATGAGCCCGGTCATGAAACGGAGCTCCTGCATCCAGGGGGCGCTTGATACCGCTACGGTCAGGGTGCCGTTGATGATTCGCAGCGGCTGGGCGCGAGCGGCCACAACAGCACCGACCGCATCAGACCACACCCGCCATATTTCGGCGTCACGCAATCGTTCAGCCAAACCAAGCAGCTGCAGGCTCTCCTTTACAAGCCCCGGCAACGGCTGCGGGAAAGGCATCCTAGCCCGTTTTGCCATTGTGCCTTCTCCGGCGGCTGATAACGCCCCCGACTATCTGGCCCGCAACCGAGCCGCCCAGAGTCAATGGTATAAAATGCCAGCTGACGCCCGCCTTTAAGCGTAACAGCACAATAAACGGAATCGGAATATGAATAAGAAGAAACCACATGAAAGAGTATTTTACAAAATTCTGTCGCAGGTAACCGCACGGTATGCTCATTACGAACGCCAGTATGACGATTCCAATCAGTGGGATTGCACCTTGCATGTACGACTCCTTTTCAGGCATAGTAGAAACTAACATTCCAATTGTCAACCTGCATTCCGCACCTTTTTCACAGAGGTACCCGATCAATGGAGAATCGACTGATGGTTCAGGATGGTCATTTGCTGGCGGTTTTCAACTCCGCCCACCGTATCATGAAAGCTGAAAGCATCCTCAAAGGGCGCGGTCTTCCGATACTGCTCATTCCCGCTCCCCGGGCGCTCTCAACCGATTGCGGCCTGGCGCTTCGTTTCACCGATGAGGAATTCGACAGCATAATGGAGATTCTGACACAGGAAAATGTGCTACCCGCCTATGTCAACCGTCGAATAAACTTCGAAAAATATGAGCTCATCTGGAACGGAGAGAACTCTATTCCATTATTACATTCATAGAGAGGTGATCCTGCATGGATACAATTGACTGCAGAAATATGCCCTGTCCTGCCCCGGTCATCAGTGTCAAAAAGGCGCTGGAACATTCCGGGGAGATCCGTGTGCTTCTTGATGACGGTGCTCCGCATGAAAACGTCACCCGCTTCGCCCGAAATCGGGGATTCACTCTGCAGGAAGAGCAGAGCGATAATGGCTGGGCAGTGACAATAACATCCGGAACTCCGGATAATCCGACGTTACCGGCTTCCCCGTCGGGAAAGCCGGTTTTTCTTGTCAGCTCTGATCGCCTGGGGGATGGACCGGAAGAGTTGGGGCGTCTGTTGATGAAAAATTTTATCCATACCCTGCTTGAAGCGGGCGATCTGCCTGCGCGCATGCTCTTTCTCAACAGCGGTGTCCGTCTGACGACGGAAGGATCCGACGTTCTGGAGGCGTTGGACAAGCTGGCCGGAATGGGGGTCGAGATTCTGTCATGCGGGCTCTGTCTCGATTTTTTCGGAATCAAGGACAAACTTCGCGCAGGAAGCACGACCAACATGCTGGCAATTGTTGAAACTATCCTTGCGACAGATCGAATTGTACGGCTTTGAGACAGGGGAGTACGGAGAGAGTCTCATTTGACGGAATAGTGACAGTAATAACAGGATGGAGAGGGGACAGGGGGCGGGACTCCGCCCCCCGATGTATGCTTGTTCAGCGGCCAAAGACGAAACTACCGTCAAAGGCACCATAACTCTGGCTGGTTACTCCGTTTCTTCTGCTGCCGTGATATGAGCCGGCACCCGGCCTGATCTCGATCAGCACCTCGCCACCATCGTACGTCGATATCAACCCCTCATGCACTGCCGCGGTGCATACTGATGAATCATCAGTGAAGAGGCCGCTCCCCCACAAACTGCCAGGTGCCCCGCCTGGAGGGCAGAAATACCTCACGCGGTGTCCGTTTCTTCCCCGCATGTCGCCGGCCGTGGTATTCCATTCAATCTGAGCGGCATGTGGTGACTGATGCCGCTGGCCGACATCGTCCGGACCTGGTACATTCAAGGATCCAAGTCCACCCGGCAACGGCACGGAAATGTCCGGGCCATCCGGGACGGGAGGACGTCTGTGGTTATCATCCCTGCGGTTATAATCATCCATCATTGCGTCACTACGTTGCCTTTGCCCGCCCGTTACAAAGACAAAGCTCCCCTGAAAGGAACCATAACTTTTGCTGGTTACTCCGTTTCGCCTGCTGCCCTGGTACGAGCCGGCGCCCGGTCTGATTTCAATCATGACATCTCCACCGTTATAGGTGTCAATCAGCCCGGCATGCAGAGCAGCGGTGCAGATTGAGGAGTCATCGGTATACAGTACACTCCCCCACAGACGGTCGGAAATGTTGCCGCCAGGAGGGCAGAAATACGCCACCTGTTGCCCGTTTCTCCCTCGCATCGGATTCGCCTGAGTCGTCCAGCTGATCTCCTGCATTGCAAAGACTGTTGTTTCTACAGCGGCAGGTGACAACAAAAACAGCACCAGCACCAATCTATAAACCCGCTTCATATACTACCTCCCTTTCATACTGAGACTTTCCAGACTATGGTACCAGTCCTTTAACTATATGAATTATTTTGAACTGGACACGTTGGAAAATAGTTTCCGACTCACCGTTTGTCAACACAAATACTGTAATAAGGGATTACCCGACATTTTGTGCGCTGTACAACCACACCGCCCGCTTCAACGTAATCACCATCCTGCTTGACGGGGACGCACTTCATAAGGTAAAGCTTTAATACAGTCGCCTCTAGCAATTTGTGCTCCGCAGTTTACCTGCTTCTTTACTAATGCAAACGAAATGAGTATAATCCCTTGAGACCTTCATTTATGGAACAGAACATCACAGAGGACCTGCGGAAACTTTCACGTCCCGTACATCTTACCGCCCCCGGATCAGACGGTTCACCCCTTGACGCATATGTTCCGCCACTGGCGCCCGAACTGCTGGGTGACCGGGATCTTTGTCGTGAGCTCGGGATCCGCTACCCCTATTTCGGCGGTTCGATGGCCAAAGGGATCAGCTCCGTCGCCATGGTAGAGGCGTTGGGACAGGCCGGAATGCTCGGCTTCTTCGGGGCGGCCGGCCTCCCCTTCTCCGAGGTGGAAGCAGCCGCGGACCGTCTGGCCGGCGTAGATTTTCCCTGTGGGTTCAATTTGATACACTCGCCCCAGGAACCGGATCTGGAGGCCGCGCTGGCCGAATTGTACATCCGCAAAGAGGTGCGGCTGGTTGAGGCTTCCGCTTTTCTTGCGTTGACGCTGCCTCTGGTGCGTTACCGGACTCATGGTATTCATCGGGCGACTGATGGGACAATCATTGTTCCAAACCGGATTATCGCCAAGGTTTCAAGGGAAGAACTTGCCGAAAAGTTTTTTTCTCCTCCACCGGAGAAACTGCTGCGGCAACTGCTGGACGAGGGAGCCATCACTCCCGAGCAGATGGAACTGGCCGCACGGATACCAATGGCACAGGAAATTACCGCCGAAGCGGACTCCGGTGGCCATACCGACAACCGTCCGGCCATTGCACTGTTTCCGACGATTGCCTCCCTGGCCTCCCGGATGGAGCGGAAATTCGGGTATGCCGTCAAACTGCGGGTCGGACTGGCAGGCGGTATCGCCACACCTGCCGCTGCCGCCGCTGCTTTTGCCATGGGAGCCGCCTACATCATGACCGGGTCGGTTAATCAGGCCTGCATTGAATCGGGTACTTCCGATGCGGTGCGCCGGATGCTGGCGGAGACCCGTCAGGCCGATGTGACCATGGCGCCGGCGGCCGACATGTTCGAAATGGGGGTTACGGTGCAGGTACTGAAGCGCGGCACCATGTTCCCGATGCGAGCCGCCAGACTCTATGATCTCTATCGAGCCCATGATGGTCTGGACAGTATTCCTGCCGCCGAACGGAACAAGCTCGAAAAGACCTTTTTCCAGGCGCCGCTTGCCGACATCTGGCGTGATACCCGGACCTACTTCCTGAAGCGTGATCCGCGCCAGGTGGAGCGTGCCGAGCGGGATCAGAAACATCGCATGGCGCTTGTTTTCCGCTGGTATCTGGGACAGGCTGCCCACTGGGCCAAGGTTGGCGACCCGGCGCGCACCATTGACTACCAGGTCTGGTGCGGGCCTGCCATGGGCTCTTTCAATGAATGGGCCGCCGGCAGTTTTCTGGAGCTGCCGGAACAGCGCAGGGTGGCGACGGTCGCCCGCAATATCCTGTTCGGGGCGGCGCTGCTCACCCGCGCCAACATGCTGCGTTATCAGAACATCCGGCTCCCGGCCGGTTTTACCATAGCACCGCTTGAAGACACACACATCAAGGAGTACTTCGCGTGACACAGGACAATAACAATCGGCCGGCTCTCCCAGGAGGAACACCGCTGGCCATTATCGGAATCGGATGCCTCTTTCCCCGCGCCGAAGACAGCAGCACCTACTGGGCGAACATCCGCGAAGGAATCGACGCTATCAGCGACGTCCCGGCGACCCATTGGCGCGTGGAGGATTATCACCGCCAGGATCCGAAATCTCCCGATATGACCTACGGACGACGTGGCGGATTCCTCTCCGAAGTCCCCTTCAACCCGCTGGAATACAATATTCCGCCCGCCACACTGGAAGCGATCGACAGTTCGCAGCTGCTGGGGCTCGTGGTTGCCGGACAGGCGCTCAAAGATGCCGGTTATGGCGCCGATCGCACGTATGACCGCGACCGGGTCAGCGTCATTCTGGGTGTTACCGGAACCCTCGAACTCGTCATTCCGCTTGGTGCCCGCCTCGGACATCCCCACTGGCGTGAAGCCCTGAAGGATGCAGGCGTGGATGAAACTACCGCCGAAGACGTTGTGCAGCGCATATCCGATTCGTACGTCTCCTGGCAGGAAAATTCCTTCCCCGGTCTGCTTGGCAACGTGGTCGCGGGCAGGATCAGCAAGCAGTACGACCTGGGGGGAACCAACTGCGTGGTGGATGCAGCCTGTGCCAGCTCCTTAAGTGCCCTGCACCTGGCTTCCATGGAACTGGCCACCGGCAAGTCTGACATGGTTATCACCGGCGGTATCGACACCTTCAACGACATCTTCATGTACATGTGTTTCAGCAAGACCCCGGCTCTTTCGCCCGGCGGCGACGCCAAACCGTTCGACGCCTCCGGCGACGGTACCATCCTTGGAGAAGGGCTCGGCATTATGGTTATCAAGCGCCTTGCCGATGCGGAACGCGACGGAGACCGGATCTACGCCGTGATTCGCGGAGTCGGCTCCTCAAGCGACGGCAAGGGAGAAGCGATCTACACCCCCAGCGCCTCGGGCCAGAAAAAAGCTATTCTGGATGCCTACCGACGCGCCGGTGTTACCCCGGACAGTATCGGCCTGCTGGAAGCCCACGGTACCGGCACCAAAGTTGGTGATGCGGTTGAGGTATCGGCGCTACGCGACATCTACGGCACAGCCGGCAGGCCGTGGTGCGCCATCGGTTCGGTCAAGTCGCAGATCGGACACACCAAGGCGGCGGCCGGCGCAGCCGGACTGATCAAGGCGGCCCTGGCTCTGCACCACAAGGTCATACCGCCGACCATCAAGGTCAAGCAGCCGCTCAGCGAGGTTTCAGACGGGCAGTCACCGTTCTACATCACCAGTCACAAACGCCCCTGGCTATCCCGAAACGGCCGGCCGCGCCGGGCCGCAGTCAGCGCGCTCGGCTTCGGCGGCTCGAACTTCCATGTCGTGCTTGAAGAGTATGAGCCGGTTGCGACTATGGCGGACTGGGACGGCTCGGTCCAGATTCTCCCGCTTTCCGCTTCCGATGCTCCGGCACTGGAGAAAGCAGTGGCAGATGTTGCGGAGTGTCAGACCTGGACCGATATCCGCAGCATGGCAGCCACCCTCCGCTCCTCCTTTAACGCCGCAAACGCCTGCCGCCTGGCGCTGGTCGTTGAACAGGGCAAATCCTCATTGCAATCACTCTGCAGCAATGCGCTGATCATGCTCCGCAAACATCCGGCCACCCACTGGAGTACTCCTGACGGTGCCTGGTTTGCCTGTAATGCGGAACCTGGCCGGCTCGGCGTCCTGTTCCCCGGCCAGGGGGCGCAATATATCGGCATGCTGCGTGATCTGGCCTGCTCTTTTCCCCGGATGCTGCATTGTCTTGAGGCTGCGGACCTGGAGTTTGGTGCGACCGCTGGAAGCAGCCTGTCTGATCTGATATATCCTCCTACACCATTCAGTGACGATGCCCGGGAAGCCCGGGAAGCCGCCCTGCGCGCCACCGATGCGGCCCAGCCGGCTATCGGTGCTGTCAGCCTGGGCGCCCTGCGCCTTCTGGAGTCGTTCGGGCTTGCGCCGGACGCGGTCGCCGGTCACAGCTACGGTGAGCTGACCGCTCTCTGCGCCGCGGGACGGCTGGACGAACGCTCGTTCCATACCCTTTCCCGCCTGCGCGGAGAGTTGATGGCGGCCGGAGACGGAGACAGGGGCAGCATGCTGGCCGTATCCGCTCCTTTGCCGGATGTACAACTGCTGATCAGCGAAGAAAAACTCGATCTGGTCATCGCCAATCGTAATGCGCCGAACCAGGCCGTTCTGTCCGGCAGAACCGACGAGATAGCCCGGGCAGCCGATGCCTGCGGACAGCGCAAACTGTCCTGCAAGCGCCTGCCGGTTGCAGCTGCATTCCATAGCGCGCTGGTTGCCGACGCGGCCGCCCCGCTTTTGGCCGCGCTGTCCGGCATAACCATTTCAGAAGGTCAAATCCCGGTCTATTCCAACAGCAGCGCCGCCTGCTACCCTTCCGATGCGCTCGAAGCCGGAAAACTGCTGGCCGGCCAACTGGCCCGACCGGTTGAATTCGTTGCCGAAATTGAAGCCATGTACGCATCAGGAATACGCACGTTCGTCGAGGTCGGTCCCGGCGCGCGTCTGAGCGGCCTCGTTTCGGCCATACTCGCAGACCGTCCGCATACTGTTGTCGCGCTTGACGCCTCAGGAGGCAAACGGTCCGGCATCGCTGATCTGGCGCGCTGTCTGGCGCAGTTGGCCGTACTCGGCTTTGAAGTCAGTCTGGCCGGATGGGATGAAGGATATCGGGCCGTATCTCCGGCAAACGGCAAAAAACCTCTGATGACGGTAAACCTGTGCGGTGCGAATTATGTCAAGCCGAAGCCGAAACGCCCTGCCACTCCGCCCCGCCCCGCCATGCCGACTGCCGCCGGGCTCGCAGCTTCTCCCCCGGCAGCGGCCATGACCGCCCCAACTGCCGCGGTATCAAAAGACCTTCTGGCAGAGTCACTGCGGGTAACCCGTGAAGGGATGGCAGCGCTTCTGCGTATGCAGGACGATACAGCCCAGCTCCACCGCCGTTTTCTGGAGGGGCAGGAAGCCGCCGGGAAGACGATTCAGATGCTTCTGGAACAGCAGCAGCGCATTTTCCAGGGAGCCTCTCCGGCACCGACACCGGCTGTTTTCAAAGCTGAACCGGCTGGTCAGTCAAGTCCGGTCAGCCCGGCCAGTCAGACCAGTCAGACCGCAGCTGCACATCCTGACCGGATCACCGAGGCTCTCCTGGCGGTGGTCAGCGAGAAAACCGGCTATCCGGTGGAGATGCTGGAGTTGGAGATGGGTCTGGATTCCGACCTGGGCATAGACTCCATCAAGCGGGTCGAGATCCTTTCGGCGCTTCAGGAACGACTCCCCGGTGCTCCGGTCATCGGCCCCGAGCACCTGGGTACCCTGCATACCCTGGGAGAGATCGCACGCTTCCTGGGGGCGGTAGCGCATGCTATGACACCGGCTGATGTTTTTCAGACCGGTCAGACAACACGTCAGACCGGTCCGACACCTGACCGGATCACCGAAACTCTGCTTGCGGTAGTCAGCGAGAAAACCGGCTATCCGGTAGAGATGCTGGAGTTGGAGATGGGGTTGGATTCCGACCTGGGCATTGACTCCATCAAACGGGTCGAGATCCTTTCGGCGCTTCAGGAACGACTCCCCGGTTCGCCGGTCATCGGCCCCGAGCATCTGGGCACCCTGCACACCCTGGGAGAGATCGCACGCCACCTGGGAAGCGGGGCCGCACCTGATGTGTTCACGTCTGACCGGTCGGACTCGTCTGACAAAATCGCTGAAACTGAGCCGGTGGTTATCAGGGAGAATCGGGCTGATTCAGCATCAACGGTCAATCGAAGCACCATTGTCCCGATTCCGCTTATCGAGAAAAGTTGTGCATTGAAGCTGACAGACCGGGGTGTCATCTGGATTACGGATGACGGTTCCGGATTTTCTACTGAACTCTGCTCTCTGCTCAGCTTTTCCGGGCGATCCGTACGAAAAGTCAGTATTGAAGAGGCTTTTCTGAATGCTTCCGGAACGGATCTTGCCGGACTGGTTATCTGCGCCCCTGCAACCGGAGCCGATGCAACTTTTTTCGAAAACGCTTTCCTGCTCCTGAAAAGCTCTGCGCCAGCACTGCGCCGGGCCGGAGAGAACGGTGGCGCTCTGTTTGCAACCATTTCGCGCCTGGACGGTTCGTTTGGCTGCGGGAGCAACAACAGTCTGACCGACCCGCTTTCCGGCGGTCTCGCCGGTCTGGTAAAAACTGCTGCCCGCGAATGGAGCGAAGTCTCCTGCAAAGCAATTGATCTGGGTCTGTTTTCCGACAGTACTGCCGAAGCCCGTGCTGTTGCGGATGAACTTTTCCTGTCCGGCCCGATGGAAGTCGGACTGACTCCGGCAGGCAGGACAACCCTGCAGGTGATTGATCTCCCGGAACTTGCAGTTTCGGCAACCGCCCCGTTGCACGAAGGGGATGTGGTCGTGATAACCGGCGGCGGCCGGGGAGTGACGACGGCTGCCGCCGTTGCGCTGGCGGAAGCCTACAGACCACTGCTGGTTCTTTTGGGGCGCAGTCCGGAGTTGCGGACCGAACCGGAATGGTTGTCGTCCTTGCATGATGAAAGCCGCATCAAACGCGCCATCCTTGAACATGCCGCTGAAAAGCTCCACCCTCGCGAGATAGAGGAGCGATACCGGGCGGTTGTAGCCGGACGGGAGCTCAGGACAACCATAGCAAGAGTTGCGCAGGCGGGCGGGCAGGCGATATACCGATCCGTTGATATTCGTGACACCGTGGCCGTATCAGCTCTGTTAAGCGACATCCGCAGGAGTTACGGACCGATCCGTGGTATTGTTCACGGCGCCGGGGTACTGGCCGACCGCCTGATCAGCGATAAGACCATTGAACAGTTTTCGCTGGTGTACGGTACCAAGGTGGGAGGGTTACAGGCGCTTCTGGACGCGACAGCCTCGGACGACCTGCGCATCATAGCCCTGTTCGCCTCTACATCAGGTCGTTTCGGCCGTAGCGGACAGGTCGATTACTCTGTAGCCAACGAAGTGCTCAACAAGCTGGCCCAGGCCGAATCACGACGACGCTCCTCCTGCCGTACGGTCAGCATAAACTGGGGACCGTGGGATGGCGGAATGGTAACCCCTGCCCTGAAAAAAGTTTTTGCAGGTGAGGGGATCGGTCTGATCAGTCTGAATGCAGGCGGTGAACTTCTGGTACGTGAAATTGCCGCTTTCGGTGATCCGGTTGAAATAATAGCCCTGGCGGGTGCGTCGGCCGGAGCTCTGGCAGTTGCATCACCTGCGCCGGCCAAGCCGCTCGCCGAAGCTTTTACGCTGACCCTGACGGTCGAGGATTATCCGTTCATCCGCTCCCATGTAATCGACGGCAAGGCGGTGCTTCCGATGGCCATGATTGTCGAATGGCTGGCTCATGGCGCTCTGCACGGAAATCCGGGTTTCCGCTTCCATGGTTTCAACAACCTGCGCATCTGCAAAGGTGTCATATTCGATCAGGCCACAGCCTGTACCCTCAGAGTAATGGCCGGCCGGGCCGGCAAACACGATTCCCTTTATATTGTTCCGGTGGAACTGACCGGCAGCACAAGCGACGGAAGCAGCATCCTGCATGTCCGTGCCGAAATTGTTCTGGCGACAAAACTGCCGGAAGGCATCCGCTCCATCGTAGACCTGCCAACCGCTCCCTACATCCCGAACAGCGGCACAATCTACGACCATGAGCGCCTCTTCCATGGTCCGGACCTGCAGGGGATCGAACAGGTCGGAGGCTGTTCCGGCAGAGGAATTACTGCGCTGGTAAAAGCCGCCCCACACCCCGGAGAGTGGATCAGACACCCCTTGCGGAATATCTGGCTTACCGATCCCCTGGTCATCGACAGCGCCTTCCAGTTGATGATCCTGTGGAGTTTCGAGCGTTCCGGCTCCGGTTCTCTCCCATCATTCGCCGGCTGCTACCGCCAGTTCCAGGACTGTTTCCCCCGCGATGGAGCACAGATCGTTATCAGGGTCACTTCGGAACGGGATCATGGCGCAACCGCCGACATTGAGTTTCTTGACCGCAACAGCGGCAAACTGATTGCGCGGCTGGAAGATTACGAGTGCGTCATAGCCCCCTCACTGCAAAGGGCCTTCCGTCACAACCAACTGTCGCAGCCGGGGTGTGTTGAGCTGGAAGCAGCCTGATGGAGCCTGCCCGCTGCTCCGTGGCAATCGTCGGAATCGGTGGAATTTTTCCTGATGCACCCGAACCGGCTGCTCTCTGGGAAAATATCCGGGCCTGCCGGAGTGCTTTCCGCGAGATTCCCGACGGCCGCTGGCTGGTTCCGGCCAATGTCGCCTTCGATCCGGAGCCGGGGAAAGCCGATCATGTCTATTCCCGACGCGGCTGCTTCATCGACCGGCTCCCCACTGCTGCCTCCCTTCCCGGTCTTGCCATCGATCCGGCCATCCTTGACGGTCTCGACCCGCTCTTCCATCTGCTGATCCATGCCGGAAAACGCGCCTTTGACGATGCCGTGACCGCCCCGCTCGACCGCCAGCGGGTGGGCGTCATCATCGGAAATCTTGCCCTTCCGAGCGAGACATCCTCCCTGCTGACCCGCAACCAGCTTGGCCGTACCTTCGAAGAACAGTTGCTGGGGGGAGCGTCTCCCCCTTCGTTTACTTCTCCACTCAACCGTTATGTCTCCGGCCTGCCTGCCGGCATCCTGGCACGCTCTCTCGGTCTGGGTGGCGGCGCCTGCACGCTGGACGCTGCCTGCGCCTCGTCGCTGTACGCCATCAGGCTGGCCATGGACGAACTGCTGTCCGGCCGGGCCGATGCCATGCTGACCGGTGGTGTTTCACGCCCCGATCCTCTCTTTACCCAGATGGGCTTTTCCCAGTTGCGGGCTCTGTCAAAGAGGGGCATCTGTTCCCCCTTTGATGCGGCAGGTGATGGACTCGTAGTCGGAGAAGGAGCCGGCTTGTTCCTCCTTAAACGCACAGAAGACGCATTATCGCATGGCGACCGGATCTACGGTGTCATCCGGGGTGTCGGACTCTCCAACGATGTGGGTGGCAGCCTGCTGGCCCCCATGTCGGAAGGACAGCTGCGCGCCATGCGGTCCGCCTATCTTCAGGCCGGATGGAAGCCCCGCGATGTAGACCTGATCGAGTGTCACGCCACCGGAACTCCGGTTGGCGATGCCGTTGAAGTCGCCAGTCTCAGACAGCTGTGGGGCGAAGCCGGACAGGATGAAACACGCTGCGTCATCGGTTCTGTCAAGTCCAACATAGGCCACCTTCTGACCGCAGCGGGCGGTGCGGCCCTGACCAAGGTTCTGCTGGCCATGCAGCAGGAAACGCTCCCCCCTACGGCCAATTTCAACAGGCCGCAATCCTCCATGGAGCTTGAGACTTCACCTTTTCGCATCCTGCAGGCTCCGGAACCCTGGCAGCGCCGGGGTGACGGCATTCCCCGGCGGGCTGCCGTCAGCGCATTCGGGTTCGGCGGCATCAACGCCCATCTGCTGATAGAGGAGTGGTTACCGACTTCCCCCCACCCCCACCCCCACCCTCCCCCGCTGGGGGAGGGAGCAACCTCCTCCCCCCAGCGGGGGGAGGCTGGGAGGGGGGCGACTATCGCCATTGTTGGCATGGCCGCACGCTTCGGCCCCTGGCAGTCTCTGCAGGCGTTTCAGGAGCGGGTGCTGGGGGGCGAGAGTGCCGTCAGAACCTCGCCTCCCCCGGCCTGGCGTGGAGCGCCCCAATGCGGCTGGTTCCGCGAGGAAGGGTTGGATACGACTCCGTTCAACGGCTTCTATCTGAACGAAGTGGCGCTGCCGGCCAACCGCTTTCGTATACCTCCGCGCGAGATGGAGGAAATGCTCCCGCAACAGCTGCTCATGCTGCAGACAGCAGCAGAGGCACTGCACAATGCCGGACCGGGACGGGACGATAACCTTGCCACCGGTGTGTTCATCGGCATAGCCCTTGATTTGAACAGCACCAACTTCAGCCTGCGCTGGGCCCTGCCCGAACAGGCCGGACAATGGGCGAAGCAACTTGGACGTGAGCTGTCGCCGACAGAGCTGACGGATTGGACCTCCCGGCTCCTCGACGCAGCCGGCCCCCCCTTGACTGCCAACCGCACCATGGGAGCACTGGGAAGCGTTGTGGCCAGCAGGATAGCTCGCGAATTCAGAATCAGCGGGCCCGGTTTTACCATTTCCAGTGAGGAGAACTCCGGCATCAGAGCGTTGGAGATGGCGATTCGTCAACTGCAGAACGGCGAACTGAGCCAGGCCCTGGTCGGCGCAGTTGATCTGGCCGGAGACCTGCGGGCCGTACTCGGACAGCATACCGTGTTCCCCTTTTCACGTTCAGGGATCAGCACCCCTTTTGACCTGGCGGCAGATGGCGCCATCGTCGGAGAGGGCGCATGCGCCGTTGTGCTCAAACGCCTTGAGGATGCCGAGCGCGATGGTGACCGGATTTATAGCGTCATCCGGGGCATTGGCACGGCAGGCGGTGACGTGGCGCAATTCGACGATACCACCTATCGGCGCGCCCTGGAAAAGGCGTACGCCGATGCCGGTGTCGCCCCGGAGACGATCGGTTTTGTAGAGGCAAGTGCCAACGGTACTCCCGAAAGTGATCGCCTTGAAGCTGCCGTCCTGACATCGTTCTTCGCTGACGGCAGATCCCCGGCCCGTTCATGTGCCGTCAGCAGTGTCAAGGGAGATATCGGCCACAGCGGCGCCGCCTCCGGCCTGGCATCCCTGGTGCGAGCCTGCCTGGCTCTGTACCAGGAAATCATCCCCGGCAACCGCGGGCTGGAAACTCCCGTTTCAGCTCCTTCAGACAGTTCACCGCTCTATTTTCCACGCTCCTCCCGTTACTGGCTGCGCAACAGATCTGACGGACCGCGTCGTGCCGGGGTCAGCGCCTGCGGCGTTGATGGTTCCTGCAGCCATGTCGTGCTGGAAGGGTGGGACACTCCTCCGGTTGCCGTTGATCCGGAACGCTGCGCTCCGCTCGGCCCAGGCGCAGAATGTCTGTTTGCCCTGACGGGTGAAACAAAGGAAGAACTTCAGGCTGAACTTGATCAATTACGAGTTAACATTCTAAAAAGCAGAGATATTAATCTGTTTGAATTTGCTGAAAGTTCGCACTGTCATTACCTGGACAGGTCGCAGAAATCCCTTGCACTCTCCCTGGTTGCCAGAAGCAGAGATGAACTCATGTCTCTGATCGAGTTGGGCAGGCAGACCCTGACAGCCGGCGGAGCTATCCCCGACAGCTCCCCTCTCCTGCGCGACCGGGTGTTCTATTCAGCCACGCCGCTGGGGCGTCAGGGCAAAATCGCCTTCATGTTCCCCGGTTCCGGCAACCACTACCCCGGCATGGGGATGGAGCTGTTCAGCCGCTGGCCGGAAATTTTACGCCGTCAGGACCGGGAGAATCTCCACCTCCGTTCTCAGTTTCAGCCCGAACTGTTCTGGAACGGCGCACCATCCGCGTTGATCGATGACAATCATCGGGCCGTTATCTTCGGCCAGGTGGCCACCGGCTGCGCCGTCAGCGATCTGGTACACACTTTTGGTGTACACCCTTCCGCTGTGATCGGCTATAGCCTGGGTGAATCGGCCGGACTTTTCGCGCTGCGGGCCTGGCGCGACCGGGACGGCATGTATAGCCGCATGAAGGGGTCAACACTCTTCACCTCCGACCTGGCCGGAGAGTGCCGGGCTGCACAACGCGCCTGGGGGCTGGATGAAGGCTCAATCGTGAACTGGCGCCTCGGAGTGGTCAAAGCCCCGGAGCACGAGGTACGTCGTGCCGTTGCAGCGTTCCCCCGCACCTATCTTCTGATCGTCAACACGCCGGGCGAGTGCGTCATAGGTGGAGACGCCGAAGCGGTTTCCCGGCTGGTAACAGCGCTTGGCAGCCGTTTTTTCGAGCTTCAGGGGGTCACCACGGTGCATTGCGAGGTTGCACAGCAGGTTGCAGCCCCCTATCACGATCTGCATCTTTTCCCGACAGAACCGCCGGCAGGAGTTGTTTTTTACAGCGGCGTCAAAGGTGAGCCATACGAAGTCAACCGAGAAAGTGCTGCTGAATCGATTCTCGGACAGGCGCTGCACGGCATAAACTACCCGCTGGTGATTGAATCGGCCTACCGGGATGGCGTTCGACTGTTTCTGGAGATGGGTCCCGGCGCATCCTGCAGTCGAATGATCGGCCACATCCTGGGTGATCGGCCACACCTGGCGCGTTCAGCCTGTCATGCGGGTCAGGAACCGGTTTCCGGATTGCTGCGGATGCTGGCCCACCTGATTGCCGAACGTGTTGAGATCGACCTTGCACCGCTGTTTAAGGCTCCGAAGATTGAAACCGCCTTACCGGAATCAGCAGCCATGGTACGGGTAGCAGTGGGCGGTCCTCCGTTTGCGCCTCCCCGACCACCTGCGCCTCGGGCCGAAAAAAAAGCAACCGTACAGGAATCAGCGGCTGTATCACCCGCCACTGTTCCGTCCGCAACTCCTGTTGCCGACACAACCGCGGACATCCTGCTCCAGAGCATTGCCAGGGTACAGCAGGCCCGCACCGAGGCCCATGGGGCTTTTCTCGCGGCCAGCGACACCTTTACCAGCGCCATGGCCCAGGCTCTTTCGTTGGAGATGACGTTACGAGAGGCGCTGGGGTACGACGCGCCCCCTCCCCAACCCTCCCCCGCTGGGGGAGGGAGTTTCCTCCTCCCCTCAGCGGGAGGGGGCTGGGGAGTGAGTATGGTTGCCTTCCACCGAGAACTCTGTCTGGAGTTTGCCCGTGGTTCGGCCGGTCGCGTGCTTGGCCCCCAATTTGCCGAAGCGGACACTTTTCCGACACGCGTCAGACTGCCTGACGAACCGCTCATGCTGGTGGACCGCATCATGACCGTTGAGGGTGAGCCGCTCTCCATGACTCATGGCAGGGTCGTTACCGAACATGACATTCATGCCGGCGCCTGGTATCTGGACGGAGGGCGCATCCCTACCTGCATTGCCGTAGAAGCCGGGCAGGCCGACCTGTTTCTTTCCGGATATCTCGGCATCGATTTCATTACCCGTGGCCTGGCGGTCTATCGTCTGCTCGATGCAGTGGTCACCTTTCATCGCGGGCTGCCGGGGCCGGGCGAAACCATCCGCTACGATATCCATATTGAGCGCTTTTTCAGGCAGGGAGATACCTGGCTGTTCCGCTTTTTCTTCGAATCCACGGTAGGCGGCCAGCCACTCATCTCCATGCGCGAGGGGTGCGCCGGTTTTTTTACAGCAGGCGAACTGGCCGCCGGCAAGGGAATTGTGCGACCGTCCATCGATCTGCGCCCTACCAGCGGCATCCGTCCCCCGGAGTGGCGGGAACTGGCGCCGATGGCACGCGAGGGGTATGACGCGGTTCAGCTTGACCGGTTGCGGGATGGAGACCTGGCCGGCTGCTTCGGTCCGCTGTTTGACGGACTGCCGCTGTCACACCCGCTGACGATCCCGGGCGGCGGAATGCGCCTCGTCCATCGCGTCAATGAGCTCGACCCGAGCGGAGGACGATGCGGCATCGGCATCATCACTGCGGAAGCCGATATCCACCCGGAGGATTGGTTCCTGACCTGCCATTTTGTCGATGATCGGGTCATGCCCGGCACGTTGATGTATGAGTGCTGCATGCACACGCTGCGCATATACCTGCTGAGGCTGGGGTGGGTGGCGGAAGCGGACGGTTCTGCCTGGGAACCGGTCCCGGGTGTGGCCAGCAGACTCTGCTGCCGGGGTCAGGTGCTTGAGACTACCAAGGTCGTGACGTACGAGGTGACCATCCGCGAGCTCGGTTACCGCCCGGAACCGTATGTCATTGTTGATGCCCTGATGTACGCCGATGGCAAGCCGATCGTGGAGATCACCAGCATGTCGGCCCGCCTGACCGGAACGACCAGGGAACAGCTGGAAGCGATGTGGAGAGAGAGAGCTTCTCGTACTGATAGTTCCCTCCCCCCTGGCGGGGGAGGGTCAGGGAGGGGGGGAAGCTGCCCACATCTCAGTCAATGGCACCATCACCCACCCCCTGACCCCCTCCCGTCAAGGGAGGGGGGAAATGAAGATTCCCGTAAACCGGCCATCTACACCAAAGAACAGATCCTGGCCTACAGCAACGGCAGACCTTCCGAAGCCTTCGGCGAGCGTTACCGTATCTTCGACGCAGAGCGCAGAATCGCCCGTCTGCCCGGTCCTCCGTTCCAGTTCATGGACCGTGTCACTGCGGTGCTCGGCGAACCGTGGCAGATGAAGGCCGGCGCCATGGTCGAAACACAGTACGACGTGCCAATAGATGCCTGGTATTTTGTTTCTGAGCGGCAGCCAAGGATGCCTTTCGCGGTGCTTCTGGAGTCTGCCCTGCAGCCCTGTGGCTGGCTGGCAGCCTATGTCGGTTCAGCCCTCACCAGTACCACCGACATATCTTTCCGCAACCTGGGGGGGAGTGCGGTGCAGCATCGGCCGGTTACACCCGGCAGCGGCACGCTGACCGCAACTGCAACTCTGAAAAAAGTTGCCACCAGCGGAGGCATGATCATCCAGGAGTTCGATTTCAGCGTAGTTGACCGGTACGGCTGCATCTATGAAGGAGAAACCATGTTCGGGTTCTTTGCCAAAGAAGCGCTTGCCAACCAGGTCGGTATCCGCGATGCAAAACCGTATCAGCCATTGTCAGCGGAGGCCGGGCTGAGCCGAAGCCTGCCCTACCCCACTGAAGCTCCGTTCCCTGACAGTCAGCTACGCATGATCGACCGTATCGACCGGTATGATCCGGATGGCGGACCATCAGGACTCGGCTACATCTGCGGCATCAAGGACGTTGATCCCGATGAATGGTTTTTCAGGGCGCACTTCTACGAAGACCCGGTCACACCCGGATCACTGGGGCTGGAGTCGTTTATCCAGCTTGTGAAATTTGCGGCCTTCGATCGCTGGGGCCGGCAGAATGGCGATATCATCCCGGCAGTGGCTCTGAAACGTAAACATCGCTGGCTGTATCGCGGACAGGTGGTGCCGTCCAACAGCAGGGTGACGGTTCAGGCCTGGATCACAGCTGTGGATGAACAGGAGCGGACTCTGACCGCAGACGGTTTTCTTTCAGTGGATGGAAAACTGATCTACCAGATGAATGATTTTACCGTAAGGATGGAGTCATAACGATGAAGTATCGAAAAGTTACCATTGAGGCGCTTGGCTATGAACTGGCGCCGGTTGTTGTTACCTCGACCGAGCTGGAGTCCCGCCTGGAGCCGCTGTATCGTTATCTGCGCGTTTCGCCGGGACAGTTGCAGTCCCTGACCGGAATTCGGGAGCGTCGCTGGTGGGAGCCGGGCTACCCGCTTTCAAACGGTGCAATTGCCGCTGCGCGAAAAGTGCTGTCGACCACCGGTATTTCACCAGATGAAATAGGAGCTCTGATCTACGCCGGCGTCTGCCGCGAGCAGTTCGAGCCGGCCACCGCCTGTCGCGTTGCAGCCAAACTGGGCGTTGGCGGGAAGGCAGCCGTATTCGACCTTTCCAATGCCTGTCTCGGGGTTTTGAACGGTATCCTCGACGTGGCCAACCGGATCGAACTGGGGCAGATCAAGGCCGGTCTGGTAGTCTCCTGCGAGAGTGCCCGCGAGATCAATGACATCATGATCGCCCGGATGCTTGAAGAACGAACCATGCAGCACTTTGCCGCCTCGCTGGCAACCCTGACCGGCGGTTCCGGCGCAGTGGCGATCCTTCTGACCGACGGCTCCTTTTCAGGTTCCACACGCCGCCGCCTGCTGGGCGGCATAACCCAGGCAGCCCCGGAACACCACAGGCTCTGCCTCTGGGGCATCATGCCGGACGGCAAGGGTGGTTACACACAATCCATGTCAACCGATGGAGTCAACGTCATGAACTACGGCATCGAGTTGGGGAGAATCACATGGGATGCCTTTCTGCCGCAGGTAGGATGGCGCACGGATGATATTGACCAGGTGATCTGCCATCAGGTCGGCTCCGCCCATCAGAGTGCGATTCTCAAAACCCTCGAGATACCCCCTGAAAAGGACTTCACCACCTATGAGTACCTGGGCAACATGGGCACTGTTTCCCTGCCGCTGACCGCCGCCATAGCCAACGAACGCGATATTCTGGAAGCGGGCGACCGTGTGGCGTTTCTCGGAATCGGCAGCGGACTGAACTGTCTGATGCTGGGGGTGGAATGGTAGCACATCCCGTGCACCGCCCGTTCCGGTTTCCGTGCACCTGTACACGGCTGATATCCATCCGGCTTTCAGCCGGCAAAATAATGCCCCGAAGGGGCAATGGAAATCAGCCGGGGGATTTCCCCCCGGAAACGTAATGATAAATAAATGTTTCGCCCTGAAGGGGCGACGGAACAAAACGCATCGGGCGCCACCCATTCGGGTTCCGTGCGTCGTCCAATTTCCGTGCACCGCCCCGTTGGTTTCCGTGCACCGCCCCGTTGGGGCTGTACACGGCTGATGTCCAACCGGCCTTTCAGGCCGAAAGCGGTTTTTGCCCCGAAGGGGCAATGGATATTAACCGGGGGGATTTCCCCCCGGATCGCCCTGAAAGGGCGAAGGAAGGTACATGCTAAGATAAACAATGCCGTCAACCCATTTAAGCCTGCACTATCATGTAGTTTTCAGTACAAAAAACCGTGAGCCGTATATTGGCGACGAATGGCTTGATCGCCTGCATTCCTATCTCGGAGGCATAGTCCGTGATCTTGGCGGCATCCCGGAATGTGTCGGTGGTGTGGCTGATCATGTTCACATGCTGTTAGGCCTGAAGGCAACCCATCGTCTTTGTGATGTTCTCAGGGACATGAAGCATTCATCCTCAAAATGGGTACACGATGTAGTGGGAATCAAAGAGTTTGGTTGGCAGGACGGTTACGGGGCATTTACCGTCAGCGAAAACCGTCGTGAAGCTGTTGTTCAGTATATTCGCAATCAGAAAGCGCATCACGAACGGAAAACGTTTCAAGAAGAATATGTGAACTTCCTGCGAGAAGCAGGCGTGGAATATGATGAACGGTATTTGTGGTAAGGTTCCCGCGCCCATTCAGGGCGCGCACACGGCTTAATCCATTCCGTGCACCGCCCCGTTGGGGCTGTACACGGCTGATATCCATCCGGCCTTTCAGGCCGAAAACGGTTTTTGCCCCAAAGGGGCAATGGACATCAGCCGGGGGGCATACCCCCCGGAAACGGGGATTTTCCCCCGGATTCGGGGGACATCCCCCCGGAAATGAAGCAGCAATAAAATGTGATCGCCCTGAAGGGGCGAAGGAATGGCATGGGAGCCAACGAATGAAACAGGATGGCCGTTACGATACAACAGGACTCGAAGAGAACGAATACGAACCCGGTTCGAATAATTCAGTTCTAAAAAACCTGTGCGGCATTACCACTGTTGCGGGTATGGAGCAGGCCGAGACCCTTGCACTGCTGAAGGCAACGGAGGAGATGTTTGACCGTTTCGATCAGGATCATTGCTTTTCTTCAGAAGATATCATTTTCATGCATCGTGCATGGCTGGGCGGCATCTACCCTTGGGCAGGCAGTTACCGTCACGTGATGATGAGTAAAGGTGGCTTTCCGTTTGCGGCTCCGGCATATATTCCGAAGCTGATGGATAATTTTGAAAAAGACATCCTGGCACGTCATACCCCCTGCCACGGTGACGATGATACGGTTGCGTTATCACTGGCAATTGTGCATGTCGAACTGGTACTGATTCACCCGTTCCGCGAAGGTAATGGCCGACTGTCGCGACTACTGGCAATATTGATGGGATTACAGGCGGGTCTGCCGATGCTGGTATTCGATGAGATGGAAGGTGCACGCCGGGAAGCGTACTTTGCTGCTGTCAGGGAAGGTTTGGGAGAAGATTACAAACCGATGGCGGACATCTTCAAAAGGATTATCGAGCAGAGCCGCTCTGAAGGGTAGTGCTTTGCTGCAGATTCACCAACTCCTGTGCTGTCATCTTGATCCCTTCAACTGCGGAAGAAGAGAGAACAGATCGGAGCAGAGCCTGACGACGCTTTTCAGGATCAAGCAGAAATTTGTTGGTCTGGCTGAGTGTTTGCTGTTTCATACAGATATTTATACATTATTTCGCAGAAAATGTACACCGATAAGGAATTGACTAATGGCAAAAGCACCAACAAGAATTACTGTCGAAACTCTCAATCACGAGGAAGCGACCCGTAAGAATATACCCACCGCCGAGGCAGATTGCGGTGAAGGTGATCAACCATCTAGGAGATGAGGTTATGAAGGTGTTTCGGGTGTAGGTTCCTGCGCCCCTTCAGGGCGCGATTATATTCGTGTTGACCGTTTCCGTGTACCGCCCTTTCAGGGTTGCCCACGGCTAATATCCAACCGGCCTTTCAGGCCGAAAACGGTTTTGCCCCAAAGGGGCAATGGATATCAGCCGGGGGGATTTCCCCCCGGATTCGGGCGGGATGCCCCCCGGAAATGGAGCATCAACAAAATACGTTTCGCCCTGAAAGTGCAAATGAAATCAGCCGTATACAACCCAACGGGGCGGTACGCGCAAAAAGGAATTCCGATTAATATGAATCCCGATTTATCAGAACAGTATCCCTTCAGCGGGAAGCGCCTCGACCTTGGCGGTCTCGGGTATCACTACCTCGACGAGGGGAATGGTTCGCCGGTGGTGATGTTGCACGGCAACCCTTCCTGGTCGTTCTACTACCGCAATCTTGTTCTGGCCCTGCGGGATCGCTATCGCTGCATCGTGCCGGATCATATCGGCTGCGGCCTGTCGGACAAACCGGGAGACGAACGCTACGACTATACCCTTTCCCGGCGGGTTGACGATCTGGAACAGTTACTGGAACGGCTGGAAGTAATGGAGAATATTACGCTGGTGGTGCATGACTGGGGCGGGATGATCGGCATGGCCTACGCCGTGCGCTACCCGGAGCGGATCAGCCGGCTGGTGATTCTCAATACCGGCGCGTTCCATCTGCCAAAAGCAAAACCGTTTCCCCCTGCCCTGCGGATCTGCCGGGACAGCTTCATCGGCGCAATGCTGGTTCGGGGTTTCAACGCCTTTAGTCTGGCAGCATCCCATGTCGGCTGCAAGCGCAATCCGATGAATGCCGCACTTCGGAAGCTCTATCAACTCCCCTATGATTCCTGGAAAAACCGTATTGCCACACTGCGCTTCGTGCAGGATATTCCGCTGGCGCCGGGGGATCGGGGCTATGATCTCGTCAGTAATGTTGCAGACGGCATCAACCGGTTTCGCAACCTGCCGATGCTGATCTGCTGGGGGGAACAGGACTTTGTCTTTGACCGCCATTTCCTTGCCGAATGGCAGCGGCGCTTTCCGGATGCCGAAATTCACCGCTATGCAGATTGCGGTCACTATATCCTTGAGGATGCCGGGGAGGAGATCGTGCCGCTGATCTCTGAATTTCTTGACCGGACGGCGGGTTAAGTGAGCGGGAGAATCCCCATGTTCATCCATGTTCACATGCTTATTATAGGATTATTCGTACCCCAGCTCTCGCAATTTTGAAGGCCGCTCACTCCAGTTTTCAACGACTTTGACAAACAGTTCCAGAAATATCCGGGTGCCAAGCAGACGTTCGATATCCTGACGCGCCTGACTGCCGATTTTCTTCAGCATCTCACCTTTATTTCCAATGACAATGCCTTTCTGGGTCTTCCGCTCCAGCATTATCGCAGCAGAGATGGCAATCACGCCATTTTCCCGCTCAATAAAACTCTCCACCACAACCGCTGTCGAATAAGGAATCTCATCACGGGTCAGACGAAAGACCTTTTCGCGGATCATCTCCGCAACTATGAACTTCTCCGGCATATCGGTCAGGATATCGTCCGGAAACAGTGCCGGCCCTTCCGGAAGATAGCCTGAAATCACCGACACCAGATGTTCAACGCCGTCGTTGCGGCCAGCCGAAATCGGAACGATTTCCTTGAATGGATACAATGCGGCCCAATCGGAGATTCTGTTCAGCAGCAGCCCCTTGTCAGACAACAGATCGATCTTGTTTAAAACCAGCACGACCGGGATGGTAACCTTTTTTAGAATGTCGTGGACAAAACCGGCATCAGCCAAAGCAGTGGCTTCTACAACCAGTAACAGCAGATCAACCCCGCTGATGGCGGAACGGGCAACCTCCACCATGCTCTTGTTAAGCCGGGAATGACCGGTGTGAATACCCGGTGTATCGATGAAGACAATCTGACCACCAGAGATGTTATGAATACCCTGAATCCGGTTGCGCGTGGTCTGAGGCTTTTCCGAGGTAATAACGATCTTTTCACCGATGATGCAGTTAAGGAGTGTTGACTTGCCCACATTCGGTCGGCCTATAATGGAAACAAAACCTGATTTAAAATTATTGTTTTTCAATTGGTTTGCATGCTCTCTTTCAAGTATTTGATGATTTATACATCCGGAAGAGTAATGACGAATCTACATCCTCCTTCTTCCGGAGTTTCGACGGATATGGTTCCACCGTGAGCCTCAACAATCCGGTAGGTAATTGCCAACCCAAGGCCGGTGCCTTCCGTCTTGGTAGTCCAGAATGGTTCAAACAGGTGCTGCGACGTTTCCGCGCTGATTCCCGTGCCTGTATCAGTTATATAAATCCGGGTTACGGGTTCTTTATTGCTTTCATAAGAACCACGCAACGCATGGCCGGCTTCAATCCGGATTTTTCCGCCCGTCTTCATTGCCTCTGCCGAGTTCTGCAAAATATTGATCATGACTTGTCGAAACTGATTTGGGTCAACAGTCACAGACAGAAATGGCGGTACGGCATTTGATATTGAAATACGTTCAAAGCGCGGGTCAGTAGATACAAAAAGGCTGATATCCCCAAAAAAGGAACCAAGCTCAATCCGCTGCTTTAAAGGCGAAGGTGGACGCGCATATGCCAGAAACTCTGTTATCAGCATATTAAGTCGATCTGCTTCGCGCGTAACTATTTCAAACAATCTCCTGTCACTTTCGTCGACAGATGAATGCGCAGCAAGAAGTTGAACGGAACCACACATGGCAGCAAGGGGATTACGAATTTCGTGTGCCATACGTGCAGAAAGCTCACCCAAAGCAGCCAGGCGATCTGATTTTTTCAGCTCTGACTCCATGCGTCTTATAATGGATAAATCCCAGAAGCTTATTATAAACCCGGTCAAGGCATCGGAGCTGTCATCAAAAGGAGCCGCACGGTATCCCAATGTCATTCTGACGTTTTCTCTGGTCAGATAGTCAAACTCTCCACTTATCGCAGTAGTCAGTTCATTCGGAAAACCCTCAAAACTGTTAAAGAGTGAAGTAATTGGAGTATTGTAAATCTCTTCCAGAGAAATACCGGTCAGTCTTTCTGCATAGGGGTTAAATACCCGGATCAGTCCGGAGGAATTGGTTGTGAGCAGACCTATCTCGATATTCGTTACAATGGTAGAGTTTAATCGTGACAACTCTTCAAAGTTTATCGTTTTTTCCTGGAGTTCTGCCTCGCTTTTCCGGGCACGCTCGGCAAGGTATCCGGTAATAAAGGCCGTGAGACCAAACCCCATGAGATTAATAAAAATCATGTAGAACAGGTGTGAAGCGCCTAATTGCAAGGCGTCATCACGCCTCAACCCTAAAATTGACAGATGACCGAAGTACTGGAAATCGATCATGGCGCCATACAATATTCCACATAAAGATGCTGTGTAGAGCGCCTGCTGACGCCCAAGCAACAGACCGGCATTCATGATGGAGAGGAGGTATAAAAAGGAGTACGGGCTTACAATGCCGCCTGTGAAAAGCAGCAGGAGCGACACAAACAATAGATCCCAGATTATCTGGAGATAGGTAAGAAAAAATCTGTACCGCTCAAATCTGATAACGGCATGAGACAGAATGGAAAAGATAAAGGAAAACACCATCAGCCTGACAATGCCGGGCCGAATGATATTTTCATCTATTGATGGGCTTTGATACTCGACAAGAAGTGTAGAGGCCAGAAAGAGAAAAGAAACTATAATCCTGGCATAAATGAAATACCTGAGCCTGCGTTCCGGGCCCATGCCTAGCCGCCAACCGCCCCCGCCAGCTTGAATATCGGCAGGTACATGGCAACAACCAGTCCACCAACGGTTGTCCCCAAAAATACCATCAGCAAAGGTTCCATCATAGCGGTCATTGCAGACACAGCATCATCGACTTCGTCATCATAGAAATCAGCAATTTTGTTCAGCATGGTGTCCATGGCGCCTGTTGCTTCACCGACCGCGATCATTTGTACAACCATCGGAGGGAACACTCCACAGGCGGCAAGCGGTTCAGCCATGGTCTTCCCTTCGGATATAGCCTGACGGACGGAATAGATAGCCTCTTCCACTATTTTATTGCCTGCAGTTTTGGCCACAATTTCAAGTCCGTCCATGATCGGAACGCCGGAGCTGACCATTGTGCCAAGTGTGCGGGTAAACTTGGCTACTGCAACTTTTCTGATCAGTGGTCCGGCGATAGGAGCTTTTAGCGCCAACCGGTCAATAACCTTCTGACCACTCGGGGTTGAATAATACTTTTTAACAGCCCAGATTGAAGCGTAAAAACCGCCAATGATGACGACGATATATTTAATCAGAAAATTGCTAAGGGCAATGACCAGTTTGGTCGGTGTAGGCAAATCTCCCCCAAAATCGGCAAACATCTTGGCAAACGTCGGAATAACAAATACGAGGATAACACCAACGACCACCACCGCAATCGACATGATGGTAATCGGGTAAACCATTGCGCCCTTGATCTGTTTTTTAAGCTTCATCGCCTTTTCGATGTAGGCAGCCAGACGCGCAAGGATAGTGTCAAGTATACCGCCGATCTCACCTGCGGCAACAAGGTTCACGAAAAGCTGATCAAACGCTTTGGGATGTTTGGATAATGAATCAGCAAACGTCGATCCACTTTCAACACTTTCCTTGACCTTGAGGAGAATCTCCTTGAACGCCTTGTTTTCCTGTTGGCTTGAAAGGATATCAAGACATTGAACAAGTGGAAGACCCGAATCGATCATAGTGGCAAACTGGCGGGTAAAGACAACCAGGTCTTTTGTTTCGATTTTCCCACCACCACCGAAACTGGGCAGTTTAAAGCCGAGCCCCTTGGATTCTGATTTTATTGTAATATTGCTGAAACCATATTTTTTCAGCTGTGCCTCAACAATTTCAACGGTAGCAGCTTCTATGACCCCCTTTTGAGTGCCACCTGTTTTGGTACGGGCTTCCCAGTTAAATTTTGGCATTAGAGTCCTCCTTGTTCAAATGATCAGTGCATCTGTGGGCGGCGCTGCATGCCGGCGGAAGGGTTGTTCATCATCTGTTTGAGTTCTTCGGGATCCTGAGAACGTCCAATTGCATCATCAAGTGATATATTACGCTTCTGGAACAGAGAAAAAAGCGCCTGATTCATGGTCTGCATACCGAATTTGTCCTGACCGATCTGCATCTGTGAATAAATTTGATGGATCTTGTCTTCCCGAATCAGATTGCGGATGGCAGGATTCGGAACCATGATCTCAAGTGCCAGACAACGCCCCTTGGAATTCATTTTTGGAATGAGAATCTGAGACATGACTCCTTCCAGAACAAACGATAGCTGTGCCCGTATCTGTGACTGCTGGTAAGGCGGAAAAACATCCACGATACGGTTGATGGTCTGAACACATGAATTGGTGTGCAGGGTAGCCAGGCAGAGATGACCGGTTTCGGAGAGCGTCAGGGCTGCCTCAATAGTTTCCAGATCGCGCAGCTCACCGACAAGAACAACATCAGGGTCCTGGCGCAGCACATACCTCAGGGCATTTTTGAAACCCTTGGTGTCTGCGCCCACCTCACGCTGATTAACCAGGCATCCTTTGTGCGGATGCAGATACTCGATAGGATCTTCAATGGTGACTATATGCTCATGACGATTAATATTAATGTAATCGATCACAGAAGCCAGAGTCGTCGATTTACCGCTTCCGGTTGGTCCGGTGACCAGAATAAGCCCCCTTGATTTTGCTGCAAGCTCCGGAACTACCGGAGGAAGATTGAGCTCTTCAAAAGTCATGATCTTATAAGGAATCACTCGAAACACACCGGCAACGGCGCCACGCTGAACAAAAATATTACCCCTGAAACGTGATAATCCTTTAACTCCAAACGAAAGATCCAATTCGTTATCTTCTTCAAATTTGTGTTTCTGAGCGTCTGTTAACACACTATAACAGAGTTGTTTGGTTTCGACCTGGTTCATAGGAGGAAAATCCATGGGGGCCAACTTGCCATCTACACGGATCTGGGGCGGGGAGTTCGTCGTAACGTGCAGGTCAGAACCGTTTGATTCAACGAGAATTTTTAACAGCTGATGCAGGTTCAGCATGTGGAGTCCCCCTGGCTAGTTGTCAGATACGGTTACCCGCAAAACCTCTTCAAAGGATGTTACACCCTCTTTTATCTTGGTCAGACCGGACTGTCGCATTGTTTTAATGCCCAGTCGCATTGACTCACGCTTTATCTCGGCAGTATTGGCGCCATTCAGAATGAGCTCCCTGAGCTCTTCGAGCATCGGCATCACCTGATAAAAACCGACACGCCCCTTGTAGCCGGTATTACTGCAGACGGAACAACCTTTGCCCCGCATACAGACATAAGAAGGGGCCTCATCGGCCGGAACTCCGGCATCAATCAGGGCTTGTACAGGTATATCCTCAGGCTGTTTACACTCGGAACAGACCCTGCGCGCCAAACGCTGGGCAGTAATCAGATTAACAGCCGATGCGACCAGAAAAGGCTCGATCCCCATGTTCAGCAAGCGGCTGACTGTTGCAGGTGCGTCGTTGGTATGCAGAGTGGAAAGCACCAGATGGCCTGTTAAAGCCGCCTTGACTCCGATCTCGGCAGTCTCGAAGTCACGAATTTCACCAATCATGATAATGTCAGGGTCCTGACGCAGAAATGATCGCAGAGCAGCGGCAAAATTCAGTCCGATATCCTCATGCATCTGTACCTGATTGATGCCGGCAAAGTTGAATTCGACCGGATCTTCGGCTGTGCATATGTTTTCAGAGACCTTATTGAGTTCTGCGAGCGCTGAATAGAGCGAAACTGTTTTGCCGCTGCCGGTTGGCCCGGTAACCAGCACCATGCCGAAGGGCTTATGAATTTCGTGCTGGAAATGTTTTAATGCATCCGGTTCGTATCCCAGCTTGGTCAAGTCTGTCTGAAGATTACCCTTGTCGAGAAGTCGCATACAGATCTTCTCGCCAAAAAGAGTCGGCAGAACCGAGACGCGGAAATCCATGTCCTTTCCGCCTCCGAGCTTGATCTTTATACGGCCGTCCTGCGGCAGTCGACGCTCGGCGATGTCGAGTTCCGCCATAATCTTGATACGCGAGGTGATGGCATTTTTCAATTTGATGGGAGGCTTCATGACCTCATAGAGAATACCATCAATTCTGTATCGGACTCTGAAGAGTTTTTCGTAGGGCTCAATGTGAATATCACTGGCCTTTTTTTTGATGGCATCCTGCAGAATGGCGTTAACCATCTTGACGACCGGAGCATCTTCAGTTGCCTTTTCCAGAGATCTGACGTCTACTTCATCGCCATCATCAATAACTTCCATATCCTCAACATCAAGATCGCCCATGACATCCGCCAGTGAAGCGGACTGATCATAATACTTGTCAATGGAGGACTTGATATCTCTCTCAGACGCCACAACCATTTCTATGTTGTAGCCGGTCATGAACTTGATATCTTCGATCGCAAAAAGATTAGTCGGGTCGCTGACCGCTACGATCAAGGTAGCGCCGGCACGGTTAACGGGAACAATCTGATATTTCTGGACAACTTCCGGAGGGATAACCTTGATAACAGCCGGCTCTATCTCATAATCAGCCAGATTGACGGTCGGGACACCATACTGTTTGGACAAAAAAGAGGTAAGTTCTTCCTCGGAGAGGAGGTTCTGCTTAATAAGAATACTTCCCAGACGAACTTGACCGCCGTTAAGCTTCTGTTCTTCCAAAGCCTTACCTAGCTGTTCACGACTGATCAAATTATTTTTAACCAGGATTTCTCCAAGCCTGTTCGACTGCATGTATCCCCCGCTAAGTAGTCATGGATAGATGGGCATACTATGTGGATTGGCGGCTATTGTCAAGTTGTAGTTAAGAATGGCAAATATCCTGCAATACACGTTTCATCAAACCTTTGGGAGGGATTTTACCGGTCCAGATTGTGAATGCCCGTTCTCCCTGAGCGGCAAGCATCCCCAAACCGTTCACAGCTGCGATTCCCTTTGCCGTTGCTTCCCGTAACAATGGCGTTTCAGCAGGTGAATATACCATGTCATAGACTTTCGCACTCTTTGGCAATCTGGCGAGATCTACGAAACTAATTCTATCGCCCTTCATGCCCAGCGAGGTTGTATTAATCAATAACGAAGCTGAATTCAGATGGTTTTCGCTGAGCTGATCCTGTGCAGATACCTTGATGCAGGTTTTTTCATACCTGTTACTCATCTCTGCCGCCAGCTGGACGGCTTTATTGTAAGAACGGTTTGCCAGGACTATCCTCTCGGCGCCTGCACGGCACAACGCTGCTACAGCACCTCGGGCGGCTCCGCCGGCACCGATTACCACAATAGAGTCGCTCCCGGCGACAAAGCTCAGGTCGTCAGCCAGGGAGCTGATTAACCCATGGCCGTCCGTATTGTATCCTGTCATGTGATCACCGCTTATTGAAACCGTATTTACAGCCCCTGCGGCAGCTGCACTTTCATCAAGTTTATCCAGGTAACTCATGATGGCAGTCTTATACGGTATGGTTACATTGAAACCGGACACTCCGAGCGCACGCAATCCTGATACCGCTTCACCAAGAGATTGCGGCCTTACAGAAAATGGCACGTAAATGTAATCAAGATCGCACGCAGAAATGGCAGCATTCTGGATAGCCGGAGACAGAGAGTGACTGACCGGATTTCCGAGAATGCACAGAACTCGCGTTGCTCCGTTCAAAGGGTACATGATCTTACCGTACAAGCCCAAAACGATTACGAATCTGTTGGGCCGCCGCCTTCATGTCCGGCGAAATCAGCTCGGCTTTCTGCAGCATCATCATTCCTTCCTGAAGCCTGTTGATACCAATCAGAAACTCACCTGCTTCCAGATAACTGTTTGCATAGATCATGATTGCCTTACCTGTATCGAGATCAAGGAATGAAATCTTTTCAAAAATACCTCGATGGTAGAAATTTTCCCAGACAGATATATCCGGTACACCGGTTGGTTCGTTTATTCTCCGTATTCTATATACTATGCCCTCCTGGATAGGAATATACTCCTTGAATTCAACCGAAAAACGGGTTGAAAAATCAATATAGACCGGCCTGGCACCAAGATTTTCCATAATTGCGATACGCAGTGCGACTTCAGGCCCTGAAGAAAATTTGTCAAACTTTTTCAGGTCGCTGTTCTTGAATAACCTGGTCATTGAGTCAAGATACCAGTTAAAAACAAGATGCGGTGTATGAGGGAGATCCAGGTCCTCGCGCATACGCTCAACACCCTGCAGATACCAGAGTGGAAAGGCGCCGCTGTCCCCCCATGTGAACATGACAGCATTCTGCGGGAGAGAGAGCAAAGAATTGGCGGCATAATCAAATGCAATATAATTATCATGCTGGTCATTTTCATAATAGTTTACAGCACACAATGCTGTTGGCAGACAGAGGAACATGACTGCAATCAGTCCATATACGGAGGGTCCCATTCGCTTTGGAAGCTGGGCATTACGCACTGAATACCCGAGGAGACTGAAGAGCCCGGCACCGGTAAATACTGCCGTCAGAAGATAGAGTGGTGTGAAGAATTCTTCTGTCAAAAAGATTGTTTCAAAAGCCGTGTTTAAGTAACCAGCGATGACTACAAGGAAAACAACGATTGAAACAACATACGCCATAATGATCGTGCGCTGTTTTTTCCACAGAAAGACAATTCCCAGTATGACCAGCATCACGCCCAACCACGTAAATTCGCGAGGAATATTAAATGCCTTTATCTGCGCCCACACCAGCTCGGCAGTTCGCTTTTGCGGCTCGGAGGGATATCCATGGCGAAGAAAGTGCCAGGCGAATTGCTCATACGTTTTTGAATCCCCCCAATTAAGAAGAGGATTTTGAAGAGCCCGTAGCGGCAGATACAGATGAACCGAAAAACCAAACAACGCAAAGGCCACCGAAAGCACAAGCTCCCTGATTCTGGTAATCATGCGCCAATCAGTCAACATAATCATAAGAAACCAGGCGGGAAGCAGGAGAACTACCGTCTGATGGACAGCCATAGCCAGTCCGGCAAGAAAAGTACAGACATACAGGTACGATGGACGATCCTTCTCTTCGAGATACTGTTCACTCCACCTCAGCAATTGATAGAAGATAATCGCAGAAATAAACGCCAGTAACGGATAAGGCTTGTCATGATTTGACTGGAGCCAGAGACGGGGGGTTACACCAAAGGACAGAGCCGCCGCCAATCCTGCAAATTTGACAGCAAATAAATTGAATCGTTCATTATCAAGCATAACTTCTTTTCTGAGCAGCCAGGTAGTAAGCATATATACTCCTAAACACGCCAGAGAAGAAGAAAAGGCCGTGGCGACATTGATGCGAAACGCCAGGTTACCCATCGGGATGAAGGTAAACGGTTTGGCGTACATCAAAAACAGAGGGTATCCGGGAGAGTGAGCGGAACCAAGGGACGCTGTCGCAGACAAAAACTCGCCACTGTCAAAAAAAGTCACCGACGGCGCCAGCGTTGCCATATACAGAGCAAAGGGAATAACACAGGCAAGAATCAGAAAAGGGTCTATCAGTTTATAATTGATTCTGAATACATTCATCAGGATTTACCCGCTCTTTGAAAATCAGTAAATGATATTCTACTTCTCCACAGATAATAAAAACCGGCAATAATTACAGGAAAAAAGGCTGTTCCATGTATTATCAAAGCAATACTGACCGCTTTTGACTCAGGAACACCAAAGACTGAAAGCCCCTTGAAGCAGGCATAATGGTATGTCCCGATAAATCCGGGCGAAGCCGGAACCATTACGGCAAAAACCAGCAGCACCAGAATGAACATGGAGGCGGTAATCGGCAAGTCGATGCCGAAAGAGCGCAACGTCATATCTACGGGAAGAACTGAAAACGTCCAGATCAGAGCGGATGACAGCAGGACGGCTGCGATGTGTCCACTGTGCGAAGACATCCGTATTCCGGCAATAAAAGAGCCGAGCATCGGTATCAGACGCTCGGAAAAGCGGGGCGGAAACGGCTTCAGCATAAACCCCACAAACGAGAGCGTACGTATCGTCTGGCGTTTCAGCAGAAACAGAAATACAAGTACTCCGCAATATATCAGAAACGTCACTGCACCGCCTGCCCTGAGTGCCAGGCCGGCATCTTCCATCCCCTGAGGCATCTTCAACGTAAATAGAGTAATCAACAGTATTACTAAAACGGTAAATCCGTCGAACAGCCGATCTATCACCAGAGAAGCAAAGACGGTCGGCGTTTCGAGTTGTTCCTGTTTGGCCAGAAAATAGGCGCGGATAAATTCACCCAGGCGGGCCGGAAGCAGGTTATTAGCCATATAACCGATGATTGTAGCCGGATAGAGAGAGGAGAGCGGAATATTCTTTTCGGATATCAGCAGATATTTCCACCGCACCGCACGTAAAAAATAGCTGGTAAACGTGAACAGCACTGCCAGAACAACAAAAAGATAATCAACAGAGCGAAGAGCGGTAACCAACTGACCGAAGTCAATTTTTCTGAAGAGCAGCACCATAAAGAACAGGCTGATACCGATGCCGATCCAGAATTTATAATCAAAATTTTTCATAGGTTTCCAATCGATATCAATGGTTTATCAGCTTATTATCCACGCAGTCCAAAATCATTCTCGTTCGCGCAACATCCTGCCCGATTGCCGACATCAGTGCGGAGGTATCAGCAAACCTCATTATATCTCTTAATTTCTGTACAAAACAAACCGAAATCTCCCGGTCATAGATCTGTCCCGAGAAATCAAGCAAGAATACTTCGATCGAATGGATGCCACCGCCAAATGTCGGATTACGGCCGATATTACAGGCTCCCGTCACCTGTTGCCCATCCAGAGAAACCATGACAGCATACACCCCATCCGGAGGAATCAGTTCGTTGAATGTGGAAATATTAGCAGTAGGAAAGCCGAGTGTTTGACCGATTTTACGCCCATGTACAACTATACCGGATATCATGTGGTAACGACCAAGAATCTTTGAGGCTGACTCCATATCACCACCAGCAACCATCCTGCGGACAAGACTGCTGCTGAAAATAATCCCGGACTCCCCGATCGGATTCATATCTTCAAGTGTGAACCCGCGCTCGGCGCCTATTTTCTCCAGCGTCATGTAATTGCCTTCCCGGCCTCTGCCAAACGCATAGTCATGACCAATGACTATATGTCGCATCCCGAGCGCATCACAGAGCGTGTTTCGGACAAAATCGTCAGCCGAAGTACGAGAAAAATCCGTTGTAAACGGGACAACAACAAGGCAATCAATCCCGGAAGCTGAAATCAGCTCAGCCTTCTGATCAAAGGTGGTAATCAGTTCAGGAGCCTTATCCGGTGCAAGAATTTTCAGAGGATGCGGTTCAAAGGTAACCACTACAGCAGGCAGATCAAGCGTGCGGGCCCTGGTTTTCATATGACGAAGAATTTCGACATGTCCTCTGTGAACACCATCAAAATTTCCAATAGTTACAACAGATTTTTCAAAGTTTTTATTGAATATTTCCTGGCCGGTAACTATACGCATTAATTATCCTATTTCGCAAAAAAGTAATTACTCAGGCTCATTCGTAAAGACACTCATAGCTTTTGTAGGTTGCTGTTGAACCGTCCCATTGTGAAACGCAACCTTTCTGGTGTTCGCCCATCAATATGTCGCTACCGACAGTGAATTTCAACCGCGTTACATCACGCATTTTGCAAGCCCATTCTGACCTACTGCTGTGATTCCAGTCCAAATAGCAAAGGTTAATAGTTCTTTTTTTGTTCAACGACAACTGGATTTCAATCTTACCTTCGTATCGTTCCAGAAGAGAGGGGCTGTTCTGGTCGTGCTTTTGGCTGTTATTTTCGATCATGCTGTCTCCGTAGCTTCTACGGATGATGCCGCAAGGCGTGCTCTACCTCGGTGACGAATGTTTCGGCTGCAACCAGCAGTTCATCAACCCGCTCACGTTCAGGAATCACAAAATCCCGGTAATCACATTTGTTGCGCAGATCAAAGGCGATATCGAGAAACTTGGCAATTTCTACCGGGATTGTACCCGGTTTGACGAACTCGCGATGAAACAGCGAGATTGCTCCGGAATGCTTGGTTGCACTCAATCCCCGAGACGCCAGAAGAGCCAGTACTGCGTAGAACATGGCATAATATACCCGGTTCATTGCGCCGCGATGTTTTTTTGTTGCGCCTGTAAAATCTGCGCTTCTTCCAGAACCTCACGCGCCTCCTGCAGGCGGTATGCAACCAGCGCGACCTCGGCTTCGTTCATAGCAGCACCCCCTCGCGTTCCACGTTCTGAAAAAATGGAGTTGCTCGCGTCAACGTGGATTCTGTCTCCGCACGGGACATGACCATTGGCGCCAGCAATGTGTCATGGCGCAGGCCGGCATGGAAACATATCTCGTACACCGAACGCTCCGACTCCCAATCAAGGGTATCCAGGACAATCAGGATATCAAGATCCGATTCAGCGTCTCCCTCACCCCGCGCCTTGGAACCAAAGAGCTTCGCCCATGCCAGGGGGAATTTCCCTGCAATCTCGGTTGTCGCTTCGTGAAGAGCGCTCCATTCATGTTCTGTAAGATGTGGACTCATGGCAACATCCCTCCAACAACCCTCCGAAAATAATTCGGTCTATTGGTCATAACACACCTCCCCGCCCACAACGTCGTTGCCGCAGGCGTTTCATGGGCTCGGTGCTGTTATTAACACTCCTCACCTTTGCTCGCAAGCTCCAACGCCCTGTGTCTCCTCCTTCTGACCGCCTTTATACAAACCATCCGTCAATGCAGCAATGACATCCAGATGAGCAATACATTCAAGCCAGTCTGTCCGAATGCCGGTAATCCCATAATACGCCCCGGCAAGCTGCCCGTAAATTGCACCGGTGGTATCGGCATCATTACCCAGGTTTACTGCCAGCAAACACCCCTCTTCAAAGGTAGACGATTTGTGGAATGCCCACAGTGCCGCTTCAAGCGATTTTACAACGTAACCGCTGCCGATGATTTCAGGCGGTTCTTTCTGTTTAAAGGAGCCGCAAGCGATCTCGTCGATTTCAGCACATAACTGCTTTTTGTTCCACACTCCGCCAACTGGTGAATAGAGGGGAGAGAGCAACACCTCTTTTGAAATTCCCTGAAGAGCGCCGACAATCAGCCCACCAAAGTATTGGCACGCATCGAGACACGTCACAGCTCCATGTGTTGTCCGTGAACTTTCTGCACACATTGCAATAGCATGTTCAGGGTCAGACGCAAAAAAGAGCGGAACCGGGGCCAGACGCATCAGGCAGCCATTACCCGCTGAGCGGGGTTCTGTTGAACCTGCAATGGGATCGCCTGTCTGATGGTAAAGCGTCAAAGCCCGCACAACGGTTGTGCCGATATCGAAACAGGTGTCGGTGCAGCTGAAATAACCTTCCTGCCACCATCTTGTATAGCGATCCATCTGGTCGCGGGCATCAAACTTTCCGTATTTGACAAGACTTTCAGCAAGGCAAAGCGCCATAGATGTATCATCCGTCCATTGCCCCTTGTCCAGATTAAACGGCCCGCCGCCGACAATATCCGTAACCGGAGGAAACGTTCCTGGTGCTTTAAATTCAACCGTGGTGCCAAGCGCATCGCCAATTGCCAAACCCATCAGGCAGCCTTGATAGCGTTCATGTTGTGTAATCATTGTTGCTCCTGCCAGCAGACGATATACTGTTCCTGTTGCTCTGTTTCAGGGGACTTCCTATTGACTGATTTTGGGCATTCCTGCCAAAGTTCCCGCAAACGGTTGAGAGCAGCTTCACCTTTGCAGCCATGCCGTGCGAGCCAACAACCGACAATAACCCCGGTTCGACCCACGCCACCCCAGCAATGCAGATAGAGTGTCTCACCATGGAGCAGCGACAACTATTGTCGCATAGAGCAAGCAACTCTTTATGTTGACACGCATAATAGTGCGTACTACAATACGCATGCATTCACACTACGGAGGTGATTTATGCAGATTTCCTACAACACAAACGCTCCACGGCGACCGGTGAACCTGACCGCCAACAGCGATCTGGTCAACATGGTACGCAGTGAAAACGGTAATCTTTCCAAGCTGCTTGAGCAAACCATGATCACGTTTCTTACCGAACGGGAGCTTTATCGTTGGAAAGAGGAAAACAAAGCATCTTTTGATTCCTATAACCGCATGATTGCGGAGCGCGGCTCCCTTTCAGAAGACCTTGGCCTGTTGCTCTGATGGCTCAGTTCGATGTCTACAAGAACCCTGGTTCCCGCACCAGCAAGCAGGCACCTTATCTGGTGGAAATTCAGGGCAGGTTTGTTGAGTCCTTGTCAACCTGCGTTGTGATACCGCTTGTGGAAACACGCTATTTTACAGGAGCCTCCGTGCTCAATCCCCTAATCCCGGTCAACGGGATCGAATACCTCGCGTCAACCGCTGAAATAACGGCGGTTCCCCGCTCACTGCTCGGTCAACCAATTGCTTCCGTTCTGCCTTATCGTACGGAAATTATAAATGCAATAGACCGCTTACTGTTGTAAACAAGGTCATCTCAAAATCACGAATATCGCCGCATCATTCGTATAGAATGAGCCTTGCCAACCTCACAGACTATCCTATGGTTGCAAGTTCAAGCCGTCTTCCCCAACGACGCACGAGCTCGTCCTTCATCAAAGCATGTCCCGCAGAAGAAAAATCCGGATCATTTTCCAGCACATCAAAAGCCGCCTGCCGGGCCTGCTCAAGAATTGTGGCATCCCGCAGGATATTGGCGACCCTGAAGTCCGGCATGCCGGCCTGACGGGTACCCAGAAAATCGCCTGGACCACGAATTTCCAGGTCCGCCTCGGCAATCCGAAAACCGTCCGTGGTTGATTCGATTACTTTAAGCCTTTTTTCTCCATCCTCTGACAACCGGCCCGTTGTCAGCAGGATGCAGCAGGATCTGGCGCTCCCCCGCCCTACCCTGCCGCGCAACTGGTGCAGCTGGGAGAGCCCGAAACGTTCAGCATGCTCTATCACCATCAAGGTGGCATTCGGTACATCAATGCCGACCTCGATTACGGTTGTTGACACCAGTATATCAAGCTTGTTCAGCTTGAACAGCCCCATCACCGTTTCTTTTTCATCAGGAGTCATCCTGCCATGCAGAAGGCCGATCCTGAGCGTCGGAAATATCTCTTTTTCAAGGTGTTCCGCCATTTGGCTGGCGGCTTTAAGGTCTGATTTTTCTGTTTCCTCCACCAGCGGATAGATGATGAACACCTGGCGATGTTGGGCAACCTCGGCGCGAATCATTTCATAAACCTGGCTTCGGCGTGATTCGTAAAATATTCGTGTTTCTACGGCTGTCCTGCCTGGTGGAAGTTCGTCGATAACTGACAGTGATAGATCACCGAAGAGTGTCATGGCCAGAGTGCGTGGTATCGGGGTGGCAGTCATGACTAGGATATCGGGGTTGGTTCCCTTTTTTTTGAGGATTCCGCGCTGCAGAACTCCGAATCGGTGCTGTTCGTCAATCACGCCAAGTCCCAGTCTGGCAAACTCGATTTTCTCCTGTATTACTGCGTGGGTTCCGATAACGATCAGGGCGCTGCCATGTGCGATGCGATCCAATGTATCCTTTTTAGCCTTGCCTTTCATACCCGCCGTAATCAGGACAACTTCAATATCCATCTGCGAACACCAGAAGCGGATCGTGTGCCAGTGTTGCTCCGCCAGGATCTCGGTCGGGGCCATGATTGCAACCTGGTAGCCGTTCTCAACGGCTATCAGTGAAGCCATCAGCGCCACCAGAGTTTTGCCGCACCCCACGTCCCCCTGAATCAATCTGTTCATCGGATGTGGCGCCATCATATCGGTCTTGATTTCGGAGAGTACCCGGCGTTGCGCGGCCGTCAGGTCAAAAGGGAGCAGTTTCGCCAGCTCTTTGGTATAGCGATGGGTAACCTTGAAGGCTATCCCTTCTTCGAGTGCAACATTCCTCTTTTTAAGCGCCAGCCCCAGTTCCCAATAGAAAAATTCATCAAAGGCCAGCGAGCGGTGGGCTGGTGTTCTGCCCGCATTCAGATCGGCCGGAACCGCATCCTGAGCTGGCGTGTGCACCAGTGACAAGGCAACTTTTAATGGCGGGAAGCCGACCGGCAGCATGCTGTCAGGCAGAGCACTCTCGATATTGTCCAGAAAGCTGTCCAGCACCTCACGCATGATCCGGCGCATCGTCTTCTGATGCAGTCCCTCCGTCAGTGGATACACTGGCACGATTCTGCCGAAATTTGCCGGATCGGCAGCCAGAACAGCCTTCAGATCGGCCCCTTCCGGCAGCCACTCCACATCGGGATGATGTACTTCACGTTGATAGCCGTACTGGTTTACCTCGCCACTGAAGACCCCTTCACGACCGATTTTCCAGGTGCGCTTCATCCAGGTGGCGTTGGCATTGAACCATTTGCAGGCGATTGTTCCGGAATCATCGCCAACGAGAGCTTCGAAAACGCGCCGCCCCCCCTTGGTTGTGACCACATCCGCCGAGATCACCTTGCCGGAAAAAACCGCCGTCTGCCCGGTACCGAGACGACTGACCGGAGTCAGTTCACGCCGGTCTTCATAGCGTAGCGGCATCAGGTAGAGTGCATCTTCCACGGTGAGAATATCCCGCTTTTCCAGAAGGGCCGCAAGTTTGGGGCCAATACCTTTTATAAAGCGGATGCCGGTCTGCAGGTTTTTGCGGGCGATGACATTCTGAATATCTGTAACAACAGGGGTTGCTTTGGTCGCTACAATCCTGTTTTCAGATATGTTGAGTTCAAGGCAATCCCCCGGACGCAGATCAAGAGACTTCATGGCCTCTTCCGGCAGTGCAATATGAGCATCTTTATCAATAGTGACGCGAAGCAAACTCATATGGAGTAACAGTATAACCTCGTGTGTTCATTATATGCGGGGCATTTACTCTCCACAGTCAAAAAAATGGAAAGCCCTCACAATGGAATCACGAGGGCTTTCAGATAACTACGTAACTCTCAGCGGCATGATATCAGACAGCAGCGTTCAAATCCTTAAGTAATGTCGCTACATCCAATCCATGGGCATTGGCACCCTGTTCCAGACTTTCATTCTGGGCGCCCATGCAGCCTATACACCCCAGGTTATGCTTCTGCAATACCTTGACTGACTCAGGATAGGTGCGCATCAGCTCGAAAAACGTCATGTCTTTATTAATTTTATCAGCCATTACTTTCCCCTTTTCAGCGTATTATTATCCGAGTGCACACTATTCGTATTTGATGGCAATAATCTCATATTCTTTCTTGCCGGATGGCACAACAACCTTGACCGAATCGTCCAGTTTGTGGCCTATAAGCGCTTTGCCGACTGGCGAGGTACAGGATATCTTGCCCAGTTTGATATCCGCTTCATCTTCTCCGACAATTTTGTACGTTACTTCCTCTTCTGTTGCGATATCGTACAGGGTAACCGTGCATCCGAATACAACTTTGTCCGGCTTCAACCCCGACAGATCAACGACATGAGCACGGGCCAGCTTGCCATTGATCTCCTGAATACGACCTTCGATAAACCCCTGCCGGTTCTTGGCGGCATCATATTCGGCATTTTCGGAAAGATCACCATGGGCACGAGCCTCAGCAATATCCTGAATAACCTTGGGGCGCTCCTCTCGGATCAGTCGCTTCAGTTCCTCCTGTAGCGCTTCAAAACTCTCTTTTGTCAACGGAATCGTGTGAGACATCTATTCGCCTGTTCCTAACTCCAGTATGTGGGATAATCACGTCAAATGTATTGATTTCAGCAGAAAAAGCCGGTTCTGATTTTAACGCAACACGGCATGTATTTCAACAAAGATAATCCTGAATCGGTTTCACGCCCAAGTCCTGGCTTTTAAGCGCTAAAATTCCATCTGCCACGGCCCTTGCACCGGCCACTGTCGTATAATACGCCAAACCATGCATGAGTGCTTCGCGGCGGATGGAGAAAGAATCAGCAACAGCCTGGGCGCCATGTGTCGTATTTATCACAAGCTGTACTTCGCCGTTCTTGATGGCATCAACTATGTGAGGCCTTCCTTCTTGCACCTTGTTGATGCGGCGTACAGGAAGCCCCTTTTCCTCAAGAAAAGATGCTGTCCCGCCGGTGGCCAGAATCCCGAATCCGGCTTTATACAGTTTTTCGGCTACGCTGACAACATGTTTCTTGTCCGCATCCCGCACACTGATGAATGCATTTCCGGTCAACGGCATCCTGACATTGGCGCCAAGCTGTGATTTGGCAAATGCTTCGGCAAATGTATCCCCGATTCCCATCACTTCTCCGGTTGATTTCATTTCCGGCCCCAATAACGTATCGACTCCGGGAAACTTGACAAACGGGAATACCGCTTCCTTGACGGAAATGTGTCGGGGTATGATATCCCCGGAAATTCCCAGATCCTTAAGGCTCTTTCCCGCCATAATCCTGGCCGCGATCTTGGCCAGAGGACGACCGGTGGCCTTCGAAACAAACGGAGCAGTGCGTGATGCGCGCGGGTTTACTTCGAGGATGTAAATCTCGCCATCTTTTATGGCATACTGCACGTTCATCAATCCCTTGACCTTCAGCTCCAAGGCCATCAGCACTGTCTGCCGGCGAATTTCGGCCACCAGTTCATCCGAAATCGAATATGGCGGCAACGAACAGGCCGAGTCACCCGAATGGATACCCGCCTCCTCAATATGTTCCATGATACCACCGATTACGACTTCGCTTCCGTCACAGAGCGCATCAACATCGATCTCGATCGCCTCATCCAGGAATTTATCGATCAGAATCGGATGTTCTGGCGAGGCCTGTACGGCTGAATGCATGTAGCGGCGCAGGTTGTCCACATCATAGACTATCTCCATGGCCCGCCCACCCAGCACGTAGGAAGGGCGCACCACCACCGGGTAACCGACCCGATCGGCAACTTTTTCAGCGTCCTCGAAGGAGCGTGCCATACCGTTCTCCGGCTGGCGCAGTCCCAGCTTATACAGCATCTCCTGAAAACGCTCACGGTCTTCAGCCCGGTCGATGGCATCGGGCGAAGTTCCAATGATCGGTACACCGGCCTTTTCAAGAGCGACAGCCAGTTTGAGCGGCGTCTGGCCGCCGAACTGGACTATTACGCCGACCGGCTGCTCTTTCGCAACGATCTCCAGCACATCTTCAAGGGTAAGCGGTTCAAAGTAGAGCCGGTCGGAAGTATCGTAATCGGTCGAAACCGTCTCCGGATTGCAGTTGACCATGATAGTCTCGTACCCATCCTCAGCCAGCGCAAAGACACCATGCACACAGCAGTAATCGAATTCGATCCCCTGGCCTATGCGGTTGGGACCGCCACCAAGGATCATGATTTTCTTCCGGCTGGTCGGTTCGGCTTCGCACTCGTCCTCGTACGTGGAGTAGAGGTAAGGGGTGTAGGCGACAAATTCGGCGGCACAGGTATCAACGCGTTTGTAGACCGGCCGCACATTCTGGGAGTAGCGCAGCTCACGGACCTTCTCTTCGCTGGTTGACCAGAGCTTTGAGAGCATCTTGTCGGAAAAGCCCATCTGCTTGGCCTCGCGCATCATCTCCGTAGAGACGCATTGCAAGTCGCCTCTAGCATCCTTCACAATCCGTTTCAGCTCTTCTTCCTTCTCGATAATCTGGCGGATGTTGTGTAAAAACCATGGATCAATGGCGGTGTGACTGACAATCTCATCCACCGGCATACCGCTCCTCAGGGCATCGCCAATGAACCAGAGACGGTCGCAATTGGGCACGCGTAACTTTTCAAGGAGCAATTGCTGCTCCTTGGAGGTCAGAGCACGACGCGTCTCCGCCGCCAGATCGAACAGTTTTGAATCAAAACCGCAGACACCTATCTCCAGCGACCGCAGCGCCTTTTGCAGAGACTCCTTGAAGGTGCGTCCGATGGACATGACCTCGCCCACCGATTTCATCTGGGTAGTCAGAGTGGCGTTGGCGGCCGGAAATTTCTCGAACGTGAAACGGGGAATCTTGGTCACCACGTAGTCAATGGCCGGTTCAAAACAGGCCGGGGTCTCGCGAGTGATGTCATTGACGATCTCGTCCAGGGTGTAGCCGACCGCCAGTTTGGCGGCGATCTTCGCAATCGGGAAACCGGTGGCCTTGGAGGCCAGAGCCGATGAACGGGAGACGCGTGGATTCATCTCGATCACTACCAGGCGGCCATTTTTCGGATTAATGCCAAACTGGATATTGGAGCCGCCGGTATCGACACCGATCTCGCGGATGATCTTGAGGGCCGCGTCACGCATGATCTGGTACTCTTTGTCGGTCAGGGTCTGAGCCGGCGCCACGGTGATCGAATCGCCGGTATGGACCCCCATCGGGTCGAAGTTCTCGATTGAGCAGATGATAACAACGTTGTCAGCCGTGTCGCGCATCACCTCCAGCTCGTACTCCTTCCAGCCGATGACCGATTCCTCCACGAGTATTTCAGAGGTCGGCGAGGCGTCGATCCCGGCCAGGGCCATTTTTTCGTACTCTTCCCGGTTATACGCAATTCCGCCACCGGTTCCCCCCAGGGTATACGAAGGGCGGATAATCGCCGGAAAGCCGACCGATTTAATTACCTGCATGGCTTCCGCATAGTTATGGGCCAGCCCGGAACCGGGAACGGCCAAACCGATCTTTTCCATCGCCTGTTTGAATAACGTCCTGTCTTCGGCCTTTCTGATGGCAGGCAGCTTGGCTCCGATCAGTTCAACACCGTATTTGTCCAGTACTCCCATCTCGGCCACGGCCACAGCGGTGTTAAGCGCGGTCTGTCCGCCGAGTGTCGGCAGGATTGCATCAGGCCGCTCCTTCTCAATGATCTTTACCAGTATCTCAGGCGTCACCGGCTCAATATAGGTGCGGTCGGCAAAATCCGGATCGGTCATGATCGTGGCCGGGTTGCTATTCAGCAGCACCACCTCGAAACCCTCCTCTTTCAGCGCCTTGCAGGCCTGGGTACCGGAATAGTCGAATTCGCAGGCCTGGCCGATGACGATCGGACCGGCTCCGATGATGAGGATTTTTTTGATGTCAGTTCTTTTTGGCATTATTTCTCCTTATGGTTGAAGGGAGTCATCTCCCGGATTTAGATTCATATTTTCTTCGTTGCACAGCTCCTGCCAATTATCCGGTTTGCGCAACCCGCTTCTTTGATGGCGAGGAAATTGAACTCGTTTTCATCGGCTGTGCAATCCCGGCAAGCTGCATCACCAGGCGCAAGGCATGGTTTACCGAATCTTGCGTAGGAAATGCCTTGGCAATATCCGGTTCAAGCAGAACCAGGTTTGTTCCCTTGCGGTAACGTTCCGTATATTTGCCCTGGATTCCTGCTGGGAGGAGCGCTTCAAGGTTATACTCCGTTCGTGGTTCACAAACCTTTTCTGCGGATGATTTCTTTTTCATATGCTTTCCTCTCGTTTCGCGTCAGTTCACGAGCGCTGATGATCCTGACCACATCATTTATATCGGTATGCACAACCATAAAAATCCGATTCGTTGCACTCCGGCCAAAGAGAATAAACCTGTCTTCTGATTCCGAATGATCCGGATCAAAAATGGTAATGCTCAGCTCGTCATCAAAAACCGTCGCTGCCTCATTGAATGAGACAGCGTGATCTTTCAGATTCGTTCTCGCTTTGGATGGATCCCATTCAAAGGTCAGTTCCATAAAAACTCCAAAACTTTCCTCGTTACGCAGCTGGAGCTTGGTAACGAGGGGGAATCTCTATCGTTCTATTGTCCTATCGTTCCCACGGTCTCCGTGGGAATCTGGAGTTTGGACATTTTCAAGGTTCTAAAAAGTCCCCTCGCCCCTTGCGGGGGTTAGGGGGTGGGGGAAGCCGCAATGAAACCACGTCATTCCCTTCAAGAATATGCCATAGAATTGAGATATAAAACATACATCGTAAACTTCGTATCCTTTTGACAAGAAGATTGTAATTGAGAATATTGATGGAGTACTGGAAGTTATAAGGGGTCATTGCCTGTAAGTGACTTCCCCCACCCCCCCACCCCCTCCCGCAAGGGGAGGGGGAGCAAAAGTCCAAACTCCAGGTTCCCACGGTCTCCGTGGGAATGGAATGCATCCCCGGACGCTCCAGCGTCCTGTTGACGTAACGCGGGTGCGCCACAGACCGTTCCCACACTGGAGTATGGGAACGATAAAAACAATCCTCTGTCAAGCGTAGGGTGGGCAGGTTTAATTGCCCACCGGTTTGTTGAGTCGTCCCGCGTGGGCAACGGGGAATCAGTTGCCCACGCGGGCTGCCAATCCTTTAATCCGATAAATCCCGGTTCAGACAACAGAATTAAAGAGTCAAAGAGCCTACTGTCCGCCACGAACAGACCACACATAGTAGTCATTATTTTTAAGGCGGTTACCCATTCTGCCATCATTCATATTCACGTACCAAGCATTGTAAGTGTTATACTCGGTTGCAGACCAGTACCAACCATCCTCAACGCTGTTGAATCCGTTCACATTAAACCACTTCCAAGGGCGGTTCCCGCCCAGTTTCGCTAAAGTCGTAAGCTCCTCTTTAGTCGGCAACCTCCAGTCAGTGTAACCACCGTAATTGAGGTTTTTAGCCCAACTCTTGGCATCGTCCCAGTCCATCTTCTTGCCGGAGATATTGCCGTTTCTGGGCCACATCAGTCCGGTCTGTGGGTCGGTGTAGATCAGCTCGCTCTGCTGTTCGCGTACCGGTTCAACCGCCGACGCAACGACCGGTTCCGTCTGCACCAGAGCTGGCTGCGCCGACGATTGCTCAAGATCTGTCATGCTTGAAGGCGAGGTGAAGTAAAACTCTCCTTCCAGATTTGAGGCGACCCATGGTGTCTGTTTACTCCCCGATTTTTCCCGCACCGCCCTGAGAGTCCGCTTGAATACCTGCTCCAGCGGAATGCCGGGGGTCTCCAGTATCTTTACCAACTCGGCAGTGTATAAGCCGTTTATGCCGTCACCATCGGCGGCGGTCTTCCCCGGCGCGGTAGCGTAGGCAATGAAGGTGCCGCTGGGCGCGTCGATGCTGGCCAGGCCCCGGCTGGTCGAACGGAAGGAGCGGGAGAACGGGTTGTCGCGGCAGGCATCCAGCACAACGATATTGACATTGCTTTTGGCCTGCTCCATCTTGGCCAGCACCAACCCGACGTCCACCGCTTTGTAGCGCACTTCGTTCTCGTCCTCTATTTGGGCGTCAACCGGAATAAGGTAGTTGGCGCCGTTGACCTGCATGCCGTGTCCGGCATAGTAAAAAAGGCCTACCCCGCCGCTTTTCAACATCCTGCCAAAGCTCTCAACGGTATTGTTCATTTCAGTGTAGCCGAGGTTGGTTTTCTCATCCACCTCGAAACCAAGTCGGCGCAGGGATGACGCCATGGCGTGGGCGTCGTTGGCGGGGTTTTTGAGGGGGGAGGAACGGTAACCGCTGTTGCCGATGACCAGTGCCACACGCGTGCGAGTATCGTGGTTTTTCTCGACCACGGCAAGGCCGCGCTGGTCGGCAGTGGCAGCAACAGTGGTGCGCACAGCGCTCCCTACGAAAACTATTGCAACAACAATACACACGATCCTCTTTAAAATACGCACCATTAAACCTCCTGCAAAAAAATTCACGCCACAATCGTAGTCGAAGCAACCAGACGATGCCCGATGTTGTCCACCATCACCCCGAAACCTTCAATCGTGCGCACGCCAAGAAGCGTCATGTCCCCCTTTTGCGCAAAAACCAGCTCGTCATTGGTTTCATAACCGCCGGCACGGATAATTGCATACCCGACCTCACGCTCGATACGTGTGCCGTCGGCGGTCTGAAAAAGCTTCTTTCTTCGCGGCATAATACCGGCTTGAGTCAGCAAATCCGCCGGGAGCCAGGAAAGCTCCGAACCGGTGTCAACAAGCGCCTCCACGGGTGGAGTTTCGATCTCCTCATGTTTGGGATTGGCGACAACTACTTCAATCTTGAACATACTCATCAAAACACCCCCCTCAAACACAAGCGGAAAAACCGATCCGACTAAAACAGCCTCTTAAACCCCAACCCCACAAGCTCGTAATGCCTGTCCGCCGTCAGCGCCTCAGCAATTCGCAACTCCTTCATCACAACAAACGAGGTAAAATCCACAAACGAAATATCAGGCTTGTCTCCAAACCTCTTGCTCAATTTCCAGGCGGTGCTCCAACGTTCCTCGCCGATCCTTTCAAGCTTGATCCTGCCGGTACTCTGGGCTGCAAGTATTCCATCAATAAATTTTTCCGTTCCTTTTGGAGACGTTCGCGCCCGAAGTAGCGATATTGATTCAGTAAGAATGTAGTCGGTAGTGACCGGAACACCGCCTGCAACAAGAAAATCCCGGTAAAATGATGTAGCCTCTCCATGGCGCTGGTCATCACGATGTGCTATGGCCAACCATCCCCACGTATCGAAAAAAACCTTCCTCACACTCTTCACGCCTTCGTATCTCCTCGCAGATACTGTTCATGGTTATCCGCCAGATCAGCAGGTCCACCTTCGCAGACCCCCGCCAACGAAAGAAGAGTATTGATCTGCTCGTCCGCTTCCTGATACGCAACCCCCTTGTTTTCCTCATCCACAAGCCGGTCAATGGCTCGCCTGACAAGCTCCGCAACCGGCAGATTGAGCCGCCGATGCAAATCATCAAGCATATTCTTCTGCTCTTCTTCTATGAACATCTGATACCGAATCATAGCCATTGAAATTACCTCCCGAATTATACACACATATTACAGAATTATATGTGTATGTTTCAAGCAGTTATTCATTTCATCCCGGAAAAATTCCTGAAAAGCTGCTGAAGCCCGGTAACAATAGAGTTAACTACTTCCGGTTCCGGGATTGGAATCTTCAGGCATGGCTTGCCGCTTGCATCATCCTTTCCGATAAATTTCTGCATAATGGACTCAAGCGGCTGCTCTGATTTTGTCTCACTATCCACCGTATGATCCGGCTTCTGCGGGGCAAGCGCCTGACTCAATCCCATCAGGAAGCGGGCGCCGCCTGCCAGCAGGTCGTTCAGAGCCTTTTGTTCCGCATCCGCAACAGGTTCCGGTTTTTCGACCTCATCAGTTGTAAGCGTTGCCTCTTCCGGTTCATCATTCGAAGTCAGCTCTTCCTCTTCCTCTTCCTCAATCTCTACCTCTTCCTCAACCTCCATCCTCGCTACCGGCCGATCGCCCTTTTCAAGCCCGACCGTGGCCTCCTCGACAGAGTTCATGAACTGCTCCATCTGGGACTGCCCCATCATGACAACATCCGAACCATCGTCGTCCAGCACACCGGCAAAGAGGGACTTTTTGAAACTAAGCAGGGCCAGGATGCGCTCCTCAATTGAATTCTGGGAGACGAAGTTGATTATCCGGACCGGCTTTTTCTGGCCCATGCGATGGATACGGGCAATCCGCTGCTCCAGCACCGCCGGATTCCAGGGGATGTCCAGATTGATCAGCAGTGAGCCACTCTGCAGGTTAAGCCCCACGCCGCCGGCATCGGTGGAGAGGAACACCCGGCAGTCGGGATCATCACGAAAACTGGTCATCAGCCCCTTGCGCTCTCTGGATGGGACAGTGCCGTTCAGGTGGACGTAGCCGATGTTATTCGCCTCCAGAACCTTTGCCACCAGATCGGTCATAAGGTGCCACTGGCTGAAGACCACCGCCTTTTCCTTACCCTCCTGCATCAGTTCCTGAAGGATGATTTCCAGCTCCTCAAGTTTAGGGCCGTGCAGGCTCTTCCTGTCCACCAGCCAGGTATTGTCGGCTGCCATGCGCATACAGGCCATCGCCATCTGCAAACGCCGCTGGTCGGCCTCACACAGAAAACGGTATTGGCGCCATTTTGCCACCAGTTTGAAAAGAATTTCAGCATAATCCTGATGAATATCCATCTGTTCCGGAGTCATCGGCACAAAGAAGTTCTTGTCCATCCTGCTGGGAAGCTGTTTCAGAACTTCACCCTTCTTTCTGCGGAGCATCACCCCTTTCAGGGATGTCCTGACCTTTTCCAGGTCCCGGTAGCCGACTACCTTGCCGCGATCGTCCGTAACCCGGTGATTATGGACAAAGCGATAAAGCGGCCCCAGTTGGCGCCGATCCACAAACTCCATCAGCGAATGAAGTTCCTCGATCCGGTTTTCAAGCGGGGTGCCGGTCAGAACAATGGCAAAGGTGGATTCAAGGGATTTTACGGTCTGGGCGGTGCGGGTCTTCCAGTTCTTGATGCGCTGTGCCTCATCCAGGATGATCAGGTCAGGTTCCCAGGCACGTATCATCTCCAGGTCGCGATGCACAAGTTCGTAATTGGTGAGCTTGAAAAATGTGTCGGTGCCATACAACGCCTTGCGCAGGGGTGTCAATCCCTCAATCACGGCAGCGCTGCGGTCGGTAAAACGGTCGATCTCGCTCTTCCACTGGTGTTTGAGCGATGTGGGGGAAATAACCAGCACTTTTTGAATATTAAACAGGCGCGCCATAAGTTCTGCGGCTGCGATGGCCTGGATGGTCTTGCCAAGCCCCATGTCGTCGCCGAGCAGGCAGCGCCCGGAAGAGACGGCAAATAGCGTCCCCTGGCGCTGATAGGGGAAAAGCTGGGTTTTGAGAAGCGTGTCGAACAGTGGGGCGTCAATACCTTCGCGAAGCGTTTCTTCAACCAGCGCCTTGCGATGGGCGGCATCCTGATGCTCGGCGATGAAGGACATCACGTCATCGTAACAGCGGACTTCGTGCCAATCCCAACGGGAGAGGGCATTCAGAAATATGTGCAGATCCAGCAGATGCCGCTCCCTGAGTACACCGGAATCATTAAAATAGCGGCTCGCCAGGGCAATCAGACTAGTGGGCGCTTCGCTTCCGGGACGGAAACGAACCTCGCGCTTTAGATCGTAACTGAGGTAAACTTCCGAATAGGCGGGCTGATATCCGTTTTCAAACTGCTGCACCCCTTCCGGCAGTTTTTTCAGGCTGGCCAGGGTGAATTCGATATGTTTGCAGGTTCCCAGCGTGTTGATGCCGAAATCGGGGCAGGAACAGAAGTTGTCTCCCGGTTTGTCGCCGCGAATGGCCAGACGGTAGGTCTTGCCGGATTCCGGGTTGGTCAGGCTGAAATCGGAAAAGACAGGATGCTTGCCGTTGTTCTCCAGCCTGAACTCCTGGCGCTCGCCATACTGCTTGCGCAACAGCCGCTGCCACTCCTCCAGTTCCATACCTTCAGGGATATGGGTGCGGGCGACAACCCTGGTGACAGCTTCGGTGACGGCAGGAATTGCGGATTTTTTTCTGGAAGTGGCTGATTTTGATGGAGTTGTTTGCATGGAATATATCCTTTTCGTGGTGTTTTGTATTGCTACTTCAAATCCACCCGCTTGGTATTGATCAGTCTGTGCCCCACCATATCAACTGCTGCATGCGCAAGCTCAAGTGTGGTGTATCCGATAAGCGGATCGTACGTCCCGTCGTCCGGTTCCATGTCTATGAACAGTACCTCTGTCAAAATTGAGCGAAACCCCTCCATTTTAATCTCTACCGGGCCGCATATCTCACCTTCTATAATCGATTGATCAGCGGTCTCCACCTCCACCTTTTCAAGGATTCGAAGGGTTCCCAGACGGCTGCGCCAGGCGTTGGGCAGGGTTGTATATGCAGCACCGGTATCAACCAGAGCGTCACAGGTAAATGTTGATTCAGGAGCCAGAACATTGGTCAGCGAAACAAAGGTAACGACTCTTCCCATAATTTATAAAACCTCCATCACCACTGCATCAGAATCAGGAACAAATTTTTGTACTGTTACTGTTCCGTCATCATGCCTCACCTTGACGGTGTGACCACGGCGATACTCAGCGCTGTGCCTACCTCGCACACCACCAGAAAAGTCAACCGGGCGTATTTCTTCTGATTCAGCCATTTTTTTCATAGCTTCGTTTCAATATCTTTATATTTATCGCCGTTTCTTCCAGTAATCGGGATGGCGATGAAGATGCATTACAGCAAGTATGAGAATACTATTCTGCTCAATGCTATAAAGCACTCCAAATGGAAAACGATGTGCAAGACAGCGACGAACCGAGCCATCAATTGTCGGCCATGCAGTCGGAAATGCGAGAATGTTTCTGATTGTCGAATTGATTTCTAAAGAAAAGTCTTCGCCAAGGCCATTCTCACATTCCTCATAGTAGTCGATTGCATCAACAAATTCGGCCTCTGCTTCATGGTGAAACGAATATGTCATTGGGCAAACCTTTTCCGGATTTTAGCAAAAACCTCATCTCCCGGAATTCCCTGTACCCTCCCGGATCGCAGCTCTTCAAGGCGATGATGTGCCACAGCAACCCATTCCTTCTCAATCTCCCTATCAGGCATATTGAGAGAACGTAGCAGAGAATCTACAACAAGCACCCGTTCTTCAACCGGAAGTGCCGTTGCCTCTTGAATAATTTCTCGTGTTCCGTGCATAAAGTTTCCTCCTAATCTCCATAAAAACCTGAGTTGTTTTGATTGGCAACGGTGAATCAGTTGCCCACCCTACTTGCCTGAACCAGGATTCTCAAGATTAAAAGATTTACCTGATTACAATCCTGCCAATCCTTTAATCCGATAAATCCCGGTTCAGACAAAATTCAAAGAGTCAAAGAGCCTACTGTCCTGACCTGACTGCCCACACATAGTAGCTGTGGAACTCATTGCCTTTGCCCACTCCGCCGCTCTCCATACTCACGCTCCAGGCGAAGTTATCGTTGTGCTCGTAGGTAGTAGAGGACCAGTACCAGCCCGCCTGAACATTACTGAATCCGTTGGCGTTAAAATACTGAGAAGGGCGGTTTCCGCCCCGCTTCGCGAAAGAGGCAAGCTCATCTTTGGTCGGCAGTCGCCAGTCGTTGTAACCGCCATAATTGAGGATTTTAGCCCAGTTCATGGCATTGTTCCAATTCATATACTTGCTTACTCAAGTCACGCAGCGATCCGAGGATGTTCTTGCGGGTGGCGTTTACGTCGTACAGCTCAATAACGCGGGTCTGGTCAACGTGATAGCGCTCCAGCAGCACGTTCTTGAGCGCCCTGGCGTCGTTGACGGCGGTTTTGGGGCGTGGCCAGGAGAGGTAGCTGTCAATGCCGATGGTCTGAAGCCACTGCTCACCTTTAACAACCTCACCGGTGGGGGCTTTGGGGCGGGCGACCAGACTCCGCTGGTCGGTGGCGGCAAAGGCAACGGATGTAAATGTCTGCAACATGAGAGTAAAGAGAAATATCAGGTAAATCCTCGTGGAGTATCCAGTTAAAATCATAAGTTTTCTCCTGCTTCCGAATTATTTAGAACATGCTCGTACAACTCATTGACCATCCTCAAAGTCTCCAAGCGGTCAAGAGGAGCATCTTCTTCATCAGATGGCTCATAACGAAACCTGACTGCATAGCTATTCAAATGGATAAGCTCAAGATAACGTTCGATAGAAAAACCCAAGTCTTGAAGTGTCAACAACAATATCCGCAAGTCATGAACCCAACCGAACGTTCCACCAGCCTGGTCAATCCAGGCCTTTAGTACCTTTTCCGCAGCCTGCTGAGCGTGAAAACCGAAGATTTCATCAGCAATAGCTTCAGATGAAATCATGACACGCAATGCAGATATATCCTTTGCAGCCATCTGCATCAATTGTTGAGCATGACTACCGGCGTTCATAAAGCACCTTACCTTCTTTCATGGCATGGGCGACAACATGGTTCCGTGAAGATTGCCATTTTTGTACCTCTTCCGGAGTGTATACCAAAAAATCCAATGGTACCCTGCAATCGAAAAACAATTTCCACAGTTTTGTTGTCTCTGCCCGGCGGCTGCGCTGTGCGTCAAAAGGGCCATCCTCCACGATCAGAAAATCAAGATCGGAATCAGGTCGGGCCGTTCCTTTAGCGTACGAGCCAAAAAGCACAATCATCTGTGGGTGTATTTCCTTGACAATTTTATCAGTCATTTCTTGTATGAACTGGTCCGAAATATGAATCATGTGCCCTCCTCGACCCTCCTCTTGCAAAGGATTGTTCGGCCATAATACTACTCCTGCTTCTGCTGCGGAGTCTGGATAACAATCGGCTTGGCCGCCGACCCCTCCACCGCCTTGACGGCGATGGCCTGCACCTGCACATACGATTTTTCCACCTGCTCGCCCAGATTCGAAATGCGGGCCGCCTGATCCTTAACGAGTGATTCAAGAGAGGCGATCTTTGATTCAAAGACATTGCGCTCCCCTTCAAACTCCTTGTTCAACAGCTCCAGTTTGAATTTCGCCTCGGTCTGCACCTTGTCAACCGCCTGCTTGACTTCGCGGGCAACCGTGGTATCCAGCTCCTTGGGATAGGCGGCAACTCTGGCGCGCAGGTCGGCCAGCTCCTGTTCCTGACGGGCAATAGCCTGCTCGCGCTCGGCGAATTCCCGGTCACTCTG
>JBAXVG010000019.1:0-77826 GCA_037129255.1 Desulfuromonadales bacterium
CGGTATCCATCATACCGTCAGGCACATCCATCACCCAGGTGATCGCCCTCTCCGCCACTCCGCCAAGCCCGACCGGCCCGACCGGCCAGATCACCTGGCGTCACCAGAGCGACGGCAAAGTGTCCGGCATAACCACCGACGGCGCCAAAATAACCGGCGGCGCCCAGTTCTGGCAGGAGCCGGACGCCAGTTGGCAAATTGTCGGCCAGGGTGACTTTGACGGCGACGGCATACGAGACTTCGTCTGGCAGAACAACAGCACAGGACAGGTCTACCTGATGCTGATGACCAGCCCGACCGCAACAAAAAGCGGCGCAGTCATCTACACTGAACCGGACACAAACTGGAAAATTGTCGCCACGGGAGACATAAACGGCGACGGTAAAACCGACCTGATCTGGTGGAATAATACAACCGGCCAGGTATTCGCAATGCTGGTAAACGGAACAGCAATAGCCGGTGGTGGCCTCATCTACATCGAACCGAACACCAACTGGAAGATCGTCGCTGCAGCAGACTTCAACGGCAACGGCAAAGCCGAACTGCTCTGGTGGAACAGCGCCACCGGCCAGGTAGCCCTTGGTCAGACCAACGGAACCAGCGCATCCAGTGCCAGTCTGATCTGGTATGAACCGGACACAAGCTGGCGCATAGCCGGAGCGGGCGACCTTGACGGAGACGGCAAGGCCGACATCATCTGGCACAATAAAACCACCGGGCAGGTTTACGGCATGCAGACCAACGGCTCATCCGTCACCAACGGCGCAATGATGTACACCGAAGCGAACACCACCTGGGAGATAGTGAGCGTCGGCAGCTACAACGGCGACAGCAAGGCAGATCTGTTATGGTGGAACCAGCAGACCGGGCAGGTCTATCTGATGCCGATGAACGGCCTTTCTGTCGGGTCGGGCGGGGCTCTGCTCTATACCGAGCCGGACACGACCTGGCGTATTCAGGGTGAGACGGAGTGGCGGGATAATCTGTATGGCAGGGGAGCTACTACGACTACGAAGTAAATTATCACTCAGATGATGCGACCGGGGCGGACGATCCGGTGGCGATGATCCTGCTTGACTTCAGCCACTGATACCACGCATCCATGCCTTCGCCGCTCCTGGCTGAGACCTGAAATATGACAATATCCGGGCTGACCCGGCGGGCGTATGCAATGCTTTTAGCCACATCAAAATCGAGATGCGGCAGCAGATCGGTCTTATTCAGCAGCATGACGGTTGAATTGCGGAACATTTGAGGATATTTGAGCGGTTTGTCCTCTCCCTCGGTAACGGAGAGAACAACGACCTTGTGCTGTTCTCCCAGGTCGAAGGCGGCCGGGCAGACCAGGTTACCGACGTTTTCAATCATCAGTACATCCAGATTGTCCAGGTCAAAATTATCTGTGCCATGCATGATCATGTGGGCGTCCAGGTGGCATCCGGCGCCGGTATTGATCTGACGTACCGGAACACCGGTGGCGGCAATGCGCTGTGCATCGTGATCGGTTTGCTGGTCACCTTCGATGACGGCGAAGCGCATGGAATCCGACAGATCACGCAACGTTCGTTCCAGCAGGGTTGTCTTGCCGGAGCCGGGCGAACTGACCAGGTTCAGGACAAAAATCCCTTTTTCCCTGAACAGGGCACGATTAAAGGATGCAAGGCGGTTGTTTTTGGCAAGAATATCTTCTTCGATCGAGATGACGGTGCGCTTCGCGCCCTCTCTGTCATGATGATGGTGGTCATGGTCATGGTGATGATCGTGGTCATGGCCATGATGGCCATCTTCATGAATGTGATTTTCGTCGGCTGGGCATCCGCAGGTAGTACACATGAGAAATCTCCGGGAACGTTCTTTCGGACAAGCGTAACAGGTTTGTTAACCGTATGCAACACGAGTCGCACGAGCCGGTAATTATATACCGTTGAACTGCAGCTGGTGAAGTTTGTAATATATTCCACCGGCGCGCATCAGCTCTTCGTGGGTGCCCTCCTCGGACTTGATTCCGTGATGGATGGTGACGATACGGTCTGCATCCCGGATGGTGGAGAGCCGATGAGCGATGACGAGTGATGTGCGCCCCTGCATCATCCCCCTGATACCCTCCTGAATCATCATCTCCGATGCTGAGTCGATACTGGCGGTAGCTTCGTCCAGCACAAGTATCTCCGGATCAAAGGCCACAGCGCGGGCAAACGAGATCAACTGCTTTTCTCCGACCGAGAAATTGTTGCCCCGTTCGCGCACCTCTTCATCATACCCATGTGGAAGCCGCTCGATAAAACGATGGGCGCCGACCGCTGCAGCTGCCTGATGGACCCGCAGACGGGCCTGCTCGTCTCCCAGACAGATGTTGAAAGCAATGCTCCCGGCGAACAGGCAGGGGTCCTGAAGTACAACACCAACGCGTCGGCGCACCTCATCCAGCGGCAGATTGCGGATATCCTGTCCGTTGATACGAATACTGCCGCGTTCAATTTCATACAGTCTGGTCAACAGACGGGTTATGGTCGTTTTGCCGCCGCCGCTCTCCCCCACCAGTGCTATCCGCTCTCCACGATTAACGGAAAGATTAAAACCAGTCAGGATATCGTTACCGTTCAGGTAGGAGAAGGATACGTCGCGGAATTCGATGAGAGGGGCGTGTTCAGGGTCAGGGGGAAAGGAAGGGTCAAGGGTCAAGGGGCAAGGGGCAAGGGTCAAGGAAGGGGAAGGGGAAGGGGAAGGGGCAAGGGGCAGGGGGCAGGGGGCAGGGGGAAACCCTGTTGTCTTTTCCTGACCCTTGACCCTTGACCCTTGACCCTCAGAATGTGCCTCCGTATCCAGCAACGCAAATATCCGCTCCAGAGCCGCCATGGCCCCCTGCATGACCGAATATTTGGCGGAAAGGTCGCGGATCGGTGAAAAGAATTTTTCGATGTACTGGATAAAGGCTACCAGAACACCGAAGGTGAGAGCGCCCCGGACGAGCTCGCCGCCGCCGTACCAGATTATCAGCGCCACGGCGATAGATGAAAGCGCCTCGACCATCGCGTAAAGTGAAGCATCCCAGAAAATGACCGGCATGTTGGCGTCACGGCAGGATGCGTTCAGTTCACTGAAACGCCGTTCCTCATCCCGCTCGTGGTTGAAGATCTGGATGATGCTGATGCCGGAGATACACTCGTTGAGAAAGGCGTTAAGGTTGCCGAGACGTGCCCGCACCTCGCGAAAAGACTGGCGCATCCGGCGCCTGAAGACGCAGGCGACATAGAAGAGGACGGGAAAAATGGAAAATACCACCAGAGACAGTTTCAGATTCATCCAGAGCATGACCGAGATGATCCCGATCAGCAGCAGAATGTCGCCGATGATGGTGATAATGCCGGAGGCAAACATCTCACCCAGCACTTCGACATCACTGGTCAGCCGGGTGACGGCGCTGCCGACCGGCACTCTGTCGAACCAGGAGACCGGCAGGTGCATGACGTGACGGTACAGTTCCGAACGTATATCGGACATAACCCTCTGTCCGGCCGACTGCAACAGGTAGACTTCCAGAAACGACAACAGCGACTCAAACAGCAGGATACCAAGAAAAGCCAGCGCGACGGTTTCCAGTCCGGCCAGTTTACCGCTCATGATGTGACCATCAATGGCCAGTTTGATAATCCAGGGCTGTGCCAGACGACAGGCGGCAAGCAGCGGCAGAATCAGAACCACCAGGGCAATGGAAATCCGATAGGGAGCCACATAACCGGCAAAACGCTTCAACAGGACGCGGTCATAGGCTTTGCCGGCAATTTCTTCTTCGTAGATTCCGCTGTGATGCATAAAATTGGTGTCCGTTCTCGTCAAGGATTCTGATCAGGGATGCAGATCCCGCATCAGTCAGAATGGTTTCGCAGATAGAGTAGAAAAACGTCACATCAAATCAATCGGATCGATATCTACCGTTACACGGACCGTTGAGGTGCTGCGTGAGTGTTGACGCCAGGCCTGAATCAGGCGATGCAGGTCTGCCCGTACCGTTGCTTTGAGCAGAATCTGACGGCGGAACCGGCCGCGCAGCCTGTAGATGGGGGCAGGCGCAGGCCCCAGCAGTTCCACACGAACTTTAAGCTCCTGTTTCACACGCATAAGATGCCTCGCACTCTGTTCTGCCTGTTCGGAAACGGACTGTTCCGAAATGCCGGAAACAGCAATTGCAGCCAGAAATGTAAACGGGGGGTAGCCTGCCTCCCGGCGGAATTCCAGCTCCTGCCGGTAAAAACCTGCGGCATCGTGGCCGGCGGCCGAGCGGATAGCATAATGTTCCGTGTCATACGCCTGGATAACCACCCGTCCTGGTCTCTCGCCGCGGCCGGCCCGGCCGATGACCTGCGAGAGAAGCTGATAGGTGCGTTCTGCCGCTCTGAAGTCCGGCATCCCCAGGCTTGCCTCGGCATTGATGACCCCCACCAATGTCACACCGGGAAAATCATGCCCTTTGGCTATCATCTGCGTACCGACCAGAATGTCTGCCGTGCCGTCGCTCATCCGCGAAAGCAGGCGTTCGTGGCTTCCCTTGCCGGAAGTCGTGTCGCTGTCCATACGCAGAACCCGTGCCTGGGGCAGCAGCTCCCTCAGGTGCTGTTCCAGTTTCTCGGTGCCTGCGCCCAGCTCCTTGAGTCCGGCCGCAGAACAAGCCGGGCATGTGCCGGGCGCCGGTACGGCGTAATCACAGTAATGACAGACACTCTGCCCTCGCTGGCGATGGTAGGTGAGTGTAACCGAGCAATTGGGACAGGTGAGCGGCTCTCCACACTCTTCGCATACAAGGAAAGTGGCAAACCCGCGTCGGTTAAGGAATACGATGGCCTGCTGGCCATCTTCGACCGTTTGAGTCAGTAATGAACCGAGCGATGACGAGATGATCTCCTTGCTGCGCTTCATCGGAATCAGATCGACGGAAGGCATCGGCCGGTTCTCTACGCGCTCCGGCAGTTCGAGCAGCGACAATCTCCCTTCTGAGACAGCATGGATGCTGGTGACAAGCGGTGTGGCCGAACCGAGCACTACAGCGGCCCGTGCCATTCTGCCACGCACCAGCGCCAGGTCGCGGGCATTGTAGCGCAGGCCTTCGGACTGTTTGAAGGAGGCTTCATGCTCCTCGTCTACTATGATGATGCCGATGTTATCAAGGGGTGCGAAAACAGCGGAACGAGCGCCGATGACAATCCGGGCCAGTCCACGCCTGATGCGGCGCCATTCATCATAACGTTCGCCGTCCGAGAGGCCGCTGTGTAAAATGGCGATGCCACCTCCGAAGCGGGCCTGGAAACGGCCGGTCAGTTGCGGTGTCAGTGAGATCTCAGGCACCAGCACCAGCGCACTCCTGCCCTGGCCAAGGGTGTGGGAGATGGCCTGGAGATATATCTCGGTCTTGCCGCTGCCGGTCACCCCGTACAGCAGAAACGGTACAAACGTACTGCGGTCAAGGCAGGAGCAGATGGCCAGAAGAGCGCTTTCCTGGTGTGTATGCAGAATCCTCGGTTCGTCACGTGTGACCGTAAGGTTTTTGAACGGATCACGGTAGACTTCCCGTTCTTCGACTGCAATAAGTCCGAGTCCGGCCAGTCTCCTGAGTTGCAGTGTACATGTTCCGAAACGTTTTCGGAGTATTGCTGCCGGTATATCTCCGGATTCGCGTATGACCGCCAGAATTTCAAGCGCCTTTGCACCCGGTGTTCGGGCGGGTTCTACACCCGGAACCGGCAGGTAGAATTTTTCCCGACGAGCCGATTTTCCTCCGGTAAGACCTGTATCTTCTCCGCTTTCCCCTTTGCGGGTCTGCACGTTTATGCCGGACGGCAGCGCTGTTTTCAGGACTTCTCCCAGCGGATACAGATAATAAGCAGCCACCCATCGGAAAAATTCAAACTCTTTTGCAGTCCAGAGCGGTTCACGGTCCAACACTTCCAGGATCTCTTTCAGCGAATCGATTGGAGAGTCAGCTGCGGCGCCCAGAATATAGCCGGTCAGCCTGCGCCGCCCGAACGGAACCAGGGCGCGCCGTCCGGGTAAGGCCTGCTCCAGAAGTGCCTCAGGTACAAGATAGTGGAAACTCTTGTCCAGATGGAGTGGAATGGCGACTTCGATGATAAGGTTTTTTCTGTCGGCAGGGATCACAAAATTTTCCGGATCATGTAAATTTGCTGGATAGTATAATCGGAAAAATACAGTATAGTAGTAATTCTTTTCGAGCACACTGATTGAAAGGCTGCATTCCTATGAATCTCAGTGAAATACTCAACATAAAGGCCCGAAAAAATCCCGATAGCCTTCTGAAGCTGCTGGTCACAACGGCGATAGCCTCGATATTTATTATTATCCTGGTCAGTGGATTCAGTTTTCACCAGGTATATTCCAATTTTGTCATCAAAAATGCCGAGAATATTTCTGTGCAGGTCTGTAATGCGCTGATCGAACAGCAGAAGGAGCTTTTGTTCATTTATGTGCCAGGAAAAGAAAGGGAGCTTAGACAGTACGGAACGGAAATGTTCAAATTTGACTCCCGACTCCGGAAGAACCTGGCTCCTTTCAGTATCATCAAGGTTAAAGTGTACAATGCCGACAAGCAGATAGTCTACTGTACGGATCCCAAGTTAATCGGAAAAACAGATAAAAACAATCTGCGGCTCACGAAGGCGCTGACAGGCAAAGTCGACGCCAAGATGGTCACCAAAGAGCTGGCGCACGACCTTGCAGACGAGGCATTGTTGAATGTTGATGTGGTTGAAACCTATGTGCCGATCATGAGTGCAGACAAAAGGATACTGGGAAGTTTTGAAGTCTATATGAATATCACTCCTTACAATGTGCAGATCCGCCGTGGAGTGGTGGTAATGACCGTTCTTCTGGCAGTGGTGCTGGCCGGGGTGTTTGGTTTTTCGTATATCCTGATCCGGGGTGGTACCAGTCAGCTTAAGGAAGTTCAGTCGCAACTCGAAATTATAGCAATCACAGATCCATTAACCGGCATGCATAATAGAGGTTTTCTGATGAAACGTGGCGAAGAAGAGCTGAAACGGGTACAGCGCAGCTCCGGAGAACAGCAGAAGTCACTTGGCTGTATCTTGCTCGATCTTGACCATTTCAAACAAGTTAACGATATCAAGGGGCATTTAACCGGAGATATTGTGCTGAAGTCTGTTGCCCAGACCTTGCGGAGTAATGTGCGTAATTATGATGTGATCGGGCGTTATGGAGGCGAGGAGTTTGTCATATTGCTGCCAGACACGTCGTTTGAGCAGAGTCTGCTTGCGGCAGAGCATATCAGGGAAAAAGTCCGCAACGAGTTGATTGAGGTTGCAGGTGAACGGATACCGGTAACCGCCAGTCTGGGTGTTGCCAGTTCAGGCGGAACAGACAAGAGCCTGACAGATATTATCAGACGGGCTGATGAGGGGATGTATAAGGCCAAGGCTGAAGGGCGTGACCGTGTGGCATGGGTACACCAGCCCCAGGATAATCAGGACTCCACATAATTCTACCAGTACTTTTTGGGCGGTTCGGCCTTGCCGGTCATTTTGATCTCACCGTCAACAACCTTGAACATATCGCCGACTTCGTTAGTCCAGGCATCCCCCTCATCCAGCGGAGCGGGCACTTCGCGCTTCCCCAGAAACACCTCTTCGTCTTCGATAAAAGCAAACCACTCCAGTGATCCCGTCATCCAGATTTTTGTATTCAGTGCCATAAAGAATTTCCTTGGGGGTAAGCGGTATGTGCCGTTGCCCGGTGTGGTTTCTGATCTCGCTGTTTTCGCATTGTACTATCGAAAAATATCTAAGGTATAATGTGCCGTGAGTCAATGAAAAACAGGAGATTGCCAACTATGAATATTTTACATTTCCATAATTCACGATTATACTTTGCTAAATTTCAGTCATCGGGGCAACCACATGAAAAATGATTCCCAATCGCTCGGTCTGCGCACACTGGAGGATATCAGTTCGATCATCCTGCATTCACACGACCTGCAGGAAACTCTTGATAATATCGTAACATTGGTATCCAGGCGTATGAAGAGCGACGTCTGTTCGATCTATCTGCTGGAAGGAGATGGAGAAACCCTTATCCTGAAGGCGACCAGAGGCCTTTCCAAAGCTTCCGTCAATCGCATTTCCATGAAAGTGCACGAAGGTCTTTCCGGCCTTGTTGTCGAGGGCCGTGCAATGGTCATGACTGACAATGCTCCGTCCCACCCCCGTTACAAGTATTTCAAAGAGGCCAGGGAGGATAAGTTCCTCTCCTTCCTCGGCCTGCCGCTTTTCGAACACAAGGTTCCGATAGGAGTCATCGTTATTCAGACGCGTTTGGCGCGCAGCTTCGGTGAGGACGAAATCAGTGCCCTGCGCACCATTACGTTCCAGATCGGCAGCATTATCCACAATGCCCGGTTGCTTGACTCGATCCAGCACAAGGAGCAGGAACGAGCCTGGTTCGAAAAGGAACTTGCAAAAATCAGGAGCAGCTCGGCGGATGCAGAAACTACTCGTTCGCAGAGAGGAGGCAAGCGGGATGCTATTTCAAAAATGCTGGGCGGCACTGCCGTTTCGGCGGGCTTCAGCCGCGGCAAAGTCTACATTCTTAACCGTTTCAGCGACAAGCTGATCAAGCTGGCCAGTGTCGGCAGCATATCCGATGAATTGAAAAAATACTCGTTTGCTCTCGAAAAAGCCAAAATACAGACTATCTACATGGAAAAACGGGTCAGTGAGACGCTCTCGGAGGATGACGCCGCAATTTTTCACACTCATTTGATGATTATGGAAGATCGCGGCTTTTCAACAAAAGTCAATGACCTGATCGTTGAAGGAATGGGAGCCACACGCGCAGTTAACGATGTCGTACAACATTATATTCAGGCATTCTCAGCCATGGCCGATCCCTACCTGCGGGAGCGATCGGTTGATATGAAAGATATCGGGCGCCGGATTATTGACGTCATCGAAAATAACGACTCCACCATGATCACTCTCAAGGAAAAACGTGTGATCATCGCCGAAGAGATCTTTCCGTCAGACCTGGCAATTCTTGACCATGACAAGATTCTGGGCATTGTCACCGAGAAAGGCAACGTCTACTCGCACGCCGCCATAATGGCAAAATCGCTTGGTATCCCGGCGGTACTTGGGGTCGAAGGGGTGATGGCGACTACAAACGTCAAGGATGAGATCATAGTGGATGGTACGTCGGGCCATGTCTTCCTGAACCCTGATAACGCAGTGAAAAAGGAATACGCCCGCCTTGAGCAGGATCATGCCGGTCGCATGAGGGAACTTGAGGGGCTTCGCGACCTGCCGGCAGTAACCAGCGACGGCGTAGCCATAACCCTCAGCGCCAATATCGGCCTGATCTCGGACGTTAAGGTCGCTAATCTGCATGGTGCCGAAGGGGTCGGGCTGTATCGCACCGAATTCCCCTACATGGCCCGTTCAGCATTTCCCAATCGAAAAGAGCAGGCCGCGATATACAGAAAAATTCTGGAGGGATTTCCCGGCCAGACCGTCAATATTCGTACATTGGATATCGGCGGCGACAAGGGACTACCCTACTTTACATACCCTCATGAAGATAACCCGTTTCTGGGGTGGCGCTCCATCCGCGTATCACTTGAATGCCAGGACATCTTCAAAGAACAGCTGGCCGGCATCCTGCTGGCCGCTCAGGCCGGTAACCCGACCATCATGTTTCCGCTTATCAGCAGCCTTGATGAAATCCGTCAGATCAAGGGAATCATGAACTCGGTCAGGGACGAACTGCTACGCGAGGGGCATGATGTACGTGGATACATACCGATGGGGATAATGATCGAAGTTCCTGCTGCTGTGCAGATAATCGAGTTCCTTGTACGAGAGGTGGATTATGTAAGCATAGGAACCAATGACCTGATTCAGTACACTTTGGCGGCTGATCGTAACAACGCCCGCGTCAGACAGTATTATGATCAGCATCATCCGGCTGTTCTGCTTTCAATTAAACGTGTCGCAGACGCAGCCAACAAGGCCGGCATAAAAGTTTCAGTCTGCGGCGAGATGGCCGGAGACCCGCTTAACGCTCTGCTGCTGGCAGGTATGGGCATCACGGAATTCAGCCTGTCTGCGCCCAGTATCCCGGCTGTAAAGCAGGCAATTCGTGACCACAGTTTCGAAGAGTGCCGCAAACTTGCGCGTGCCGTTCTCTCCTGCCGCAGTAACGCAGATGTCGGCAGACGTCTGGCTGATGCCCGCACGAAGCTGTTTCCTGTGGAAAAAAAATGTGAAAAATGAAGAGTGCGAAGTCTTTTTCTTGACTGACAATTATTGTCACCATGTGTTGTTGGACATAGGACATAACGCCGCACATTGTGGGGCGAGATACGCATTATTCAAAGTATTACAATAGATGTATTGATAATGCAGGTTTTTTGGTACTGATATTGCTGGTCTACCTGCAGTTGCGTGCAGTCCGGGATATGACCATGCAGAGCAAGAAAGGAGTAACACGCTCATGAAAAAGACCATTATTGCAATTGCAGGTATCGTTGTCCTGCAGGGTTCCGCTTATGCGGGAACCGGTGTTCCGGGTGGTCAGTTTACCTTCAGGCAATCGAATAACGTGTCAATATACTACGATACAAGTGGTACTGGCGGCACTCCTACCGCTCAGGATTATGTGGTGAACTCGGTGCATTTTTCAGGCAACAGGATCTACAGCACCACAAATGCTACTTCAAATATCTGGTATAAAACGATTGCTGTCGGATCTTCCGCGAGTGCTGCAGGCGTCACGGTAGGACAATCTACGTACGACGTTGCCACGTGGACTTCGCAATAATCTTCCTGACAATTATTGTTATCACACGGGTCGAAAATGGGACATGCCGCGTAAGTATCAGTGGGGCACGTAGATGCCCCTTTTCTTTTGGAAATGGAGCGGTATGATCAAGCGAAATGTTGTTATATCAGAGATAGTGGTTGTCTTGATAATGGCCACAGTCACCTACGTTACCTCCGGATTGGCTCCTTTTCTAAGTCTTGATGATGTGGGGATTCTCGATGGTATATCGAGTACTGAGTTGAATTATCCCGGATTATTTTTTGGTGGTGGCGGAGATTATTACAGACCGCTGACGTTTGTCTCCTTTATCCTTGATGTAAACCTGTTCGGTTATAGTGCCCCTGCTTTTCATATTGTTAATCTGACCTTTCATACTGCAAATGCGTTACTCGTATACTACCTTACCCATCTGCTCATATCTGACGAGCCAACCGGCAATAATCGCGCTCCATTCATTGCCGCTCTTTTATTCGCCCTTCATCCGGTAAATACAGAAGCGGTGATGTGGATTGCCGCCCGCACAGACCTGCTCTGCTGTTTTTTCTTTTTATTGGCATTGATTGTTGTATTTCAGAGACAAAATATTTTCCGCAGCGCACTTGCGATATTCATGTTTGCGCTTATGTCGCTTCTGGCCAAGGAATCCTCTGTCGGCCTTACTGGAATACTGCTGGTCTGGTATGTGAGCCATTATCGAGAAAAACACAGTCGACACATGCTCTGGATGACGATCTCTGCCGGTTGCGCCACTATGGTATATCTGTTCATGCGCACCGGAATGCATATGAAAACGGATACCGGAGTTGGCAAGATTTTATCCAGTGGCGCTGCAAAACCTTTGTGGAGTTTGATCTACGATTCCGCTGCGGCCCTTGGCTATTATATCTCAAAAGCCCTGTATCCCTTTCCTCTTAATTTTGCCATCGTTACGATAAACAAACCGGTATCCGTCGCTATATTCATCTGTTCGCTGGCGGCTCTCCTTATTCTTTTTGTCCGCTTGCGCCTGATGCGCCTTCCGTTGCTGATCTTCACCGTTTTACTCGTGCCACCCGTATTGGCGCTGCACGGCAAGCTTCCCTGGACGCCCTATGCCGAACGGTATCTGTATTTATCCATGACGGGGTTTGCCATGGTTATCGGTATTGCAATCGGCAAACTGCCATATAAGACATATCTGATTGCCTTTGCGCTGATAGCATTGATGAGTGTTCCAACTATGCAGAGGGTGGCGCTCTGGGGGGACCCGATGAAGTTCTGGAGCGATGTGATGTTTAAGTCTCCCGAGTTTTCCCGCAGCTATGCCGGGGTTGCGTGTGAACTATTGCGGGAAAAGAAATACGATGAAGCAGAAAAATTGCTCAACAAGGCGTTGGAAATGGGCTTGAATAAAGATTACGCATGGCAGAATCTGGCTATTGCCAGGCTGGGTAAAGGTGATCTGCAGGGCTACGAATCGGCCATGCTGAAATCTGCCGAGCTTTCGGGTAAGCCTACTCAATTGTATATAGGATTAATTCGGACCGTTTCAGGAAAGGTTCATGACGAAGCTGGACGTCGGAGGATCATCGGCTATTATGTAAAGGCTCAGGAGCGCGATCCACGCTACGGTGACGGTCTTTATAATGCGGCAAAAGAGTATCTTCAACTGGGTGAAACAGAAAACGCCCTGTTCTATTTCAGGAAGTTCGTGAATTCACCAGGTGATTCAATGTATAAGCCATTTGCCGAACGCTTTATCAAAAAGCTGGACACTCATACGCCTGAAATCGTCCACTGACATTTATTGTCAGCACACGTTGCCATAAACAGGTCATAATGCTGCAGACAGTAGGGGATGTACGCATTGTTCTCAATAATTACAATTCGTTATCAATAGTGTTGATTCTGGTCTTGAAATTGCTTGTTTATGTGGTAGTCTATCATAAAGCTCTTAAAGCAGAGCCACCAAACGAAAGGAGAGACAAATGTTACAGAAAATGAGAAACAGAAAAGGTTTCACCCTGATCGAGCTGTTGATTGTTGTTGCGATCATCGGCATTCTGGCGGCAATCGCCATCCCTCAGTTTTCCGCCTATCGGCTGAAAGCATTCAACAGTGCAGCAGCAAGCGATGTGCGTAACTTCAAAACCGCTTTGGAAGCCTCATACACCGATAATCAATTCTACCCACTTGGTGGCTAATGTGAAGAAAGGAGAAACTACCTAATGAAAAAGATTATTTTTGCAATTGCAGTAATCGTTGCCACGCAAGGTTTGGCATATGCGGGAACCGGTGTTCCGGCCGCTCCGTTTACCTTCAAGCAATCGAATAACGTGGCGATATACTATGCTCCCAGCGGAACTGGCGGCACTTCCACTGCCCAGGCTTACATGGTAAACTCGAAACATGCTTCAGGTGACAGGATATACAGCACCACAAATGCTACTTCAAATATCTGGTATTCGACTGTTGCCGTATCAACTGCGCTGACCGCTGCCGGAGTAACTGCCGGTGACTCTACGTATGCTTCCACGTGGTCTTCACAATAATATCCCTGGCACTTATGTGTGAACAGTAGAGAATTGGGGCACGACAATGCCCCTTTTCTTTTAGAAATGGACTGCTCTGATTAAGCGAAGTATTACAAAAGGAGAGAGAACGTAGACTATGAATGCGCTCATTCAAATCACTCTCAAAGGTATCTTTCGTGATCGCGGTTTTCAGGGTATTATGGTTTCAGCATGTGCATTTCTGTTCATTCCCGGTATTGCTTCGTTTTCCATGCGTCAGGTGACGGAACTGTCCCTGACTCTGTCACTTTCCCTGATTTCATTCATTATGCTGTTGTTATCAGTCTTTCTGGGGGGGACTTCACTCTGGAAAGATATTGAACGTCGCTACACCCATGGTGTTCTGGGGTTGCCGCTTTCGCGATCGAGCTATCTGCTTGGGCGCTTTGGCGGTACGGCCCTGTTTGTGCTGCTGGTTGCAGTTGTGCTGGGTATCGCCGCTTTTGTGGTGGTTGGTTTCACCTCTGTCTCCCATCCACCTGACAGGCCGATAGTTTGGGGTACGATGGCACTTTGTATCCTGTTTGACGCCCTGCAATATATCCTGCTGATTGCGGTGGCCTTCTTTTTTTCTACGGTCAGTACATCCTTTTTTCTGCCGGTGTTCGGCACGATAGCTACGTTTCTGGCCGGCGGTATCACCCAGCAGGTCTATGAATATATTTGCTCACCCGCTTCAAAAGGGCTGTCGCCCGTAGTCAAGCTGATTGCAACCGGACTCTATTATCTGCTGCCAAATTTTGGCGCTTTTGATTTGAAGGTTAACACCATTTATGGACTCCCGGTTTCTGCCTGGGGGTTGCTGCTGACGGTAGCCTATTTTGTTGTTTATGTGGGGCTTCTGCTTTCTCTCTCGGCCGCTATTTTCTTACGGAGGGAAATGAGGTAGCTGATGATCAAAACCGTTTCGACAGCTGCGATTTTTATACTTTTGTACGCACTCTTGATCATTCCGTTTACGACCTGTTTGCGTCAGAAGCCGTTCGCGGAGAAGCTGGGTTACGTCCCATCGGTTACAGCTCTCAAAACCTTGGCAGTCGACCAGAAAGAGCTGGTAGCAGTATCGCTGGTGCTGAAGGTTATGATGTACTACGGCGGACTTATTGAAAAGACAGAAAACAAGGTGGCGATTTCGCCGGATTATATGTCCATGTCAAGGCTGCTGCATGGCGCCGTCAAGCTCGATCCTTACAATATGGATGCCTACTATTTCGCCCAGAGTTTTTTGACGTGGGAAGTCAAGCAGTATAAGCTGGCCAATGATCTTCTGGACTACGGTATGAAGTACCGCACATGGGATTGGTATCTCCCCTTTTTCGCCGGGTTCAACAGTGCCTTTTTCCTGAAGGACTATGCAGCGGCAGCAAGATATTATCAACACGCCGGCGAACTTTCCGGATCCGATCTGAGCAGGCTTCTGGCCGGGCGTTATATGCAGGAATCGGGACAGACCGAGCTGGCAATCGCCTATTTGACAGTTATGGAAAAGAGTGAAAGTAATCCGGCGCTTAAAAAAAATTATCAGCTCCGGTTGGCGGCTTTCCGTGAAACCCTCCGCATTGAGCGTGCGCGGGACAGCTATCTTAAAACGGGAGGAGTTTTGCCGACTACGGTCGGGCGTCTGATTTCCGGAGGATTTCTCTCGCCACCTCCCCGAGATCCCTACGGTGGACAGTTTTATCTGGAAGCGGATGGGAAAGTAGCAACCACCAGTAAGTATGCTTTTGCCGGTGTGAAGAATAACAGTAATCCAAAAGCCGGAGAGCCTGATGAGCGCCATTGAAATATCAGGGCTTTACAAGCATTTTACCGGAAAGCGCATGACAAGGGTAGATGCGCTGAGGGGACTTGACCTTACCATTGAGGCTGGTGAGGTGTTTGGTTTTCTGGGGCCGAATGGCGCCGGCAAGAGTACTACTATCAAACTGGTTATGGGTTTGCTGAGACCGACCTCCGGTAAGGCGTGTATCATGGGGATGGATGCCTGTAATACCGAATCACGTCGCAGCGTTGGGTATCTTCCGGAAAATCCGGCCTTCTACGATTATCTGAGTGCAGAGGAGTATATTGCGTTTGTCGGCTCACAGTTCAGAATGGATGCGGCGTTGCTGGCGAGGCGCTCGGAAGATGTGTTGAAACGGCTTGAGCTGTGGGAGGCCCGTAAACGTCCCATGCGCGGTTACAGCAAGGGGATGGTGCAACGTGTCGGTCTGGCACAAACCATGGTACATGACCCGGATGTGTATATCCTGGATGAGCCTATGAGTGGTCTGGATCCGATCGGACGGGCACTGGTCAAGGAAATTATTCTTGATCTGAAGAAACGCGGCAAGTCGGTTTTTTTCAGTACGCATATCACTGATGACGTAGAGAAGGTCTGCGATCGGGTCGGGGTGATTGTCAAGGGGAAGCTGGTTGCCGTTGACAGGGTGGACAATATTCTGCGAAGCGGTGTTGAAGGATATCTGGTGCATCTGAAACAACCGGAAGGGGATTTACACTCTTTTGCAGGGTTTGAAGCCTGGCGCAGCAGCGGCCGGATCTCCGAATTTTACGTGCCTTGCAGCGCCTTCAACGGTTTTATGGGTGAAGTTAACAGATCAGATATGGAAGTGGCGCTTGTGGAAACCAAACGCAGAGATCTGCAAGATTTTTTCCTGACGCTGGTTAAGAATGCTCAGGGTGCCTGATCAATGCTGTTGATGATCCTGCAACTCTGCAGAGCACGGCAATGGCTGAAAAACCTGATGATATTCTTTCCCCCTTTTTTGGGTGGCACCCTCTTTTCCTCCACTCATGTTCTTCAGATTCTGTCCCCTTTTTGCGCATTTTGCCTTGTCTCAAGCGCTGCCTATATTCTCAATGACATTTTTGACAGGGAAAATGACCGCCATCACCCGGAAAAGTGTACCAGATTAATCGCTTCAGGCCGAATCTCAGTTACTTCAGCATTGTTGTTTGCTGCTACATTACTGGCGTGTAGTGTGATGCTGGCATGGAATATTTCTAAAGTCTTTCTCGTGCTCATGACGGCATATTTTGTCGTGTCAACAGCCTACAGTGCAAAGCTTAAAGAAATTGTCCTGATAGATATATTCTGTATATCGGCAGGGTTCTTGCTTCGTCTGCAGGCAGGTGGTGCGGCTTTTAATGTAGCAATATCCGAATGGCTGTTTTTGAGCGTTTTTCTACTTTCGGTATTCTTGAGCACGGGTAAAAGGTTGGCTGAAAAACAGCGTCTGGGAGATGGGGCGTATCACCATCGCAGAGCTCTGACCGCATACCCGAAAGGATTCCTTGAAGGCGCCTTGTTCATGACCGGAGGTTCAGTCCTGGTCACCTACAGCATGTATGTCATCTCGCGTCATTCATCTCTGTTACTCTACTCTGTTCCGCTCTGCTGCTTTGGGCTATTGCGTTGCATCCTCCGGGTGCAGTCCGGCAAGGGTGGAGATCCGACTGATTCTTTAACCCGGGATCTGCCGCTGCTGATAATCGGGGTGGTTTGGGTGGTTATGGCAGGCTGGGGGATTTATGGAAAGTAGCAGGGAGGTTTTTCTGCATGCGTGAACATGTTTTACGTACACTCTACCGCTGGTATCCATTCGATGTGCGGGGTGATTGCTCTGTTCCCGCCGCTTCAGAAAGAGTCTTGCTTTCGTGTATAATAAATTTTTATGGGCGGATCAACCTGTTGGAAGGTATTTTGAATTCATTGAAGAGTCAGGACTATCCGCGTGACTGCTTTGAAATTGTACTCGTAGAGGATCGGGGGGGGACAGAGGCAGGGCGCATGACGGCAGAGAGTTTCTCGAAAGAGCTGCCGATCCGCTATCTGCAGCTTGATGCCAACTATGGGCGAATGGGGTATTCACGTAACTTTGGCCTTGCTCATTCCCGTGGCGCGATTGTTCTTTTCCTGGATGATGATACAGTCCTGCTTCAGGGAGACTTTCTCTCCCGGTTGGTTGTCACCTTTGAATCAAATCCAGATGCAGATGCGATGGTTCCACATGGCAGCGCTTCGTTTGCGGTGATTGATGGCCACTATGATTACCACGATCCATATTTCATGACCAGTCGTTGTACTGCATATCGCCGATCGGTACTGGCGGAACTTGCCGGATTTGTCAGCGATTTCATTGGGCAGGAAGATGTGGAGTTTGTGGTCCGGTTTACTATCGCAGGCAAAAAAAGTCTGAATGTGCCTGATCTCCACTATTTTCATCCGCCGCTACTGGTGCCGAATTTCCACAAGCCGAAAGCGGTCGGCCATTCGTTCTCGATGTTGAAAACTCGGTATCCGACGGCGCTATGGCTGCTGATTGTTCTTAACTGTGCCCGTCATGCTCCGCTCTATCTGCTTCCGAACAGAAAATTCAGAGAGATGGGCAGATTCGGCATCGGATTTCTGGCCGGAGTCATAACCTCACTGTTCAAGAAAGAGGGATTCCATTATTCCTGATATGTTTAAGCGCCTCTATGTTTATAAGGATTTGCTTTTGGTGTTTATTTGGCGCGAATTTCTTATTCGCTACAAACAGACCGCTATTGGAGTGCTGTGGGCGATCTTGCAACCGGTCAGTCTGATGCTGCTCTTTACGTTTATTTTTGGTGTTGTATTGCAGACGACTCAGAAAAATTACCCTTATACCCTTTTTTATTTTGCCGGTGTGTTGCCCTGGACCTTCTTTTCCGGCGCCACGAATTTTGCGGTGACCAGTCTTTCCGGTAATTTCAACTTGATCACCAAAATCTATTTTCCTCGTGAAATTATTCCGCTTTCCGGTGTTGCTATCAATTTCATTGATTACCTGATTGGACTTACGGTCTATTTTCTTCTGTTACTTATTTATCGCGTGCCACTTACCTGGAACTTTCTCTGGCTGTTGCCACTTCTGATTATGCTGGTCATGTACACCACCTCTGTTTCATTGCTGCTGGCAGCACTTAATGTCTATTACCGTGATGTTAAGCTGGCATCCACCTTTTTGCTGCAGTTCATGTTCTTTGCAACGCCGGTGATCTATTCTATAGATGCTGTTGATAATCGTTGGAAGACACTGCTGTTTCTGAATCCGCTTACCTTTATTGTCGAAAATATGCGTCGGGTCACTATTGAAGGTCGGGGCATCGTGTTATGGCAGCTGGCAGCTGAGTCAGCGGGCATTTTAATCTTTAATTTTGTTATATATCGTATTTTTATCAGGATCGAGAGGGCGTTTGCCGATGTCATCTGATCCGGTAATCACATTTGAAAATATCTGGAAGAAGTATTCCAAGCAGCAGGTGTTGAACAATTCGCTACGAGAAGAGCTTGTTTCTGTCATTACCGGGAAAAAGTGTCGTTCAGACCTGGCTGACGGGGAATTCTGGGCGCTCAGAAATGTTACGTTTCATGCTGTCAGAGGAGAGTGTATTGGGCTCTCCGGTCCCAACGGTTCCGGGAAAAGCACCATTCTCAAGCTCATTTCGAATGTCACGTATCCCACGAAAGGTGACGTTACTGTGCGGGGGAGAGTTGCCCCGCTTATAGAACTCGGCGCCGGTATGCATCCTGACTTGACCGGCATTGAGAATATTTACATGAATGGTACCATACTGGGACTGACAATCAGGGAGCTTAAAAGTCAACTTCCTCAAATTGTAGCGTTCTCAGGGCTTGATGATTTCATCAATGTGCCGGTAAAAAAATATTCTTCAGGCATGTATCTGCGACTGGCCTTTTCTATCGCAGTCCATAGCCCCGCTGATATTTTTCTGTTTGATGAAGTTCTGGCGGTGGGTGATGAAAGCTTTCAACTGAAGTGTCTTGAGCGAATACATACCATACGCACAAACAACGGAACCATTTTGGTTGTCAGTCACGATAATGCTGCGCTTCAAAGGATTTGCGATAATATCATTACTCTGGAACATGGAGCGGTTGTGCAAGGAGAGTCAATATGAAGGTTGTTATACTGGCTGGTGGTTTCGGTACCAGAATCAGTGAAGAATCACACCTGAAACCCAAACCGATGATTGAAGTTGGCGAACATCCCATTTTATGGCATATCATGATGGATTCTGGAAACCGATGGATACGCTGCGTGACAAGATTGAACTTGATGAACAGTGGAACAGAGGCGCAGCTCAATGGAAGATCTGGTAGGTGGTAAAGCATGGCTTCTGCGAAACGTGAAAACCGTGCTTCATTCTGGAAAGGGAAATCGGTTTTTCTGACCGGTCATACCGGTTTCAAGGGCTCCTGGCTTTCCCTGTGGATGCATGCTTTGGGAGTACAGGTAACCGGCTATGCCCTTGACCCTCCCACTGAGCCGAATCTTTACCACCTGGCCGGGATACAGAATATTACACACTCAACAATCGGTGATATCAGGGATAGTGTCCGTTTACACCGGATGCTTATGGCTGCAGAACCGGAAATTGTCATCCATATGGCTGCTCAACCGCTGGTTCGTGAGTCGTATCTGGCGCCGGTTAATACCTACGCAACCAACGTTATGGGGACGGTCAACCTTTTGGAATCGGTGCGGCAATGCCCCTCGGTACGGGTGGTGCTGAATATCACTTCTGACAAGTGTTATGCCAATCAGGAACTTGACCAGTCTTTTCGGGAAGATGCTCCTCTGGGTGGTTACGACCCGTATTCCAGTAGCAAAGCCTGTTCGGAGTTGATAACGACGGCTTACCGTTCATCCTATTTTAATCCGCTGGAGTATCCGCGGCACAGGGTCGCCATCGCTACCGCCAGAGCCGGCAACGTAATTGGCGGAGGCGATTGGGCCAAAGAGCGCCTGATACCTGATTGTATAAGGGCGTTGTTGGCAAATGAGCCGGTACGAATTCGGAATCCTCATGCCATCCGCCCTTGGCAGCATGTGCTGGAGCCGCTTTCAGGTTATCTGATGCTGGCGCAAAAGCTGTATGAAGAGGGTGTTGATTATGCCGGTGGGTGGAACTTCGGGCCGTCAGTTGAAGACGCAAGGCCGGTTGAATGGATCGTGAACCGGTTGTGTGAACGTTGGGGTAATGGAGCTCGTTACGAGATAGAGTGCGGCGACCATCCTCATGAGGCTCACCGTCTAACGCTGGATTGCTCCAAAGCTACAATGCGACTAGGGTGGCGTCCTCGCTGGAATTTGGACAAAGCATTAACTGCCATCATGGAATGGGTTACGGTATATTCCTCTGCCGGTGATGTGAAAAAATGTTGTTTGGAACAGATTGAAATGTACGCACAGACAAACATAACTTGAGATTTTCAGGGACAGAGTGACGGAGGAGTTTTGTGCAGGCACTTAAAATAATACAGCGAGTTTCATCTGATGGGTATCTTCATGTCAAAATTCCGTCGTACTTTTCTGCAAAAAAGGTGGAGTTGATAATTTTGCCGATCTCTGATTCGCAGGCTGAACAAGCGTCAACCACTACCAGAAAACCGGAAACGGAATGGGATATTGACTACGAAACAGCCGAAGCAGTTTTAGGACAGACAGTGCACACATTTGAATTGATGGATATTGAATGTGGTCCGGAGGAACCTGGCACATTGGAAATAGCCGCCGGAGCTGTTTACTGGGCTGAGATAGTCTTTACTGATGTAAAAGAGAGTAAAGTTCGTCCTGTAGTCATTATGGAAGTATTGGCAATGGATGATTATGTCTGCCTGCCGCTCACATCCAACCTGTCACATTTAGATAATTATGATTGTCTGCTTGAACCCGCAGACGTTATTGAAGGTAAAATAAAGCGTTCACGTGTAGTAATGAAAAGAGCTTGCGCTATTCATCGCAAACTGCTTTCCAGTAACATCGCGCAACTTACGGCTGCCGCACTGGAAAAAATCCAGCGACACTTTATTTTGGCGAAAACAGCTAACTTTCACCGTACCGTCCATGCTGCCAGCAAACAACCATTTACTCCCGGTGATCGCATCCCCTACGCCGGACGAGTTTTTGATGAAAAAGAAGTTACCACCCTGGTTGACTCCTCTCTTGATTTTTGGTTGACCACTGGGCGGTATGCCGAGAGGTTTGAAAAAGAATTTGCCTCGTTTCTTGGCGTCCAGCACTGCTCTCTGACCAATTCCGGCTCATCGGCCAATCTGCTTGCATTTATGGCTTTGACTTCGCCGAAGCTGGGTGATCGCCGTATCTGCAGGGGAGATGAGGTAATAACAGTTGCGGCGGCTTTTCCAACAACAGTGGCTCCAATCATCCAATATGGCGCTGTGCCGGTATTCGTTGATGTCTCTCTCCCTACGTACAACATCGACGTGACTCAACTCAATGCCGCCCTCTCCGGCAAAACCAAAGCGGTCATGCTGGCGCACACCCTGGGCAACCCCTTTGATCTTGCTGCCGTTACATCATTTTGTGACAGCAACCACCTCTGGCTGATCGAAGACAACTGTGATGCGCTCGGGTCCCGTTACCAGCTTGACGGAGTATGGCAGTACACGGGAACGATCGGTCATATGGGGACATCCAGCTTCTATCCCCCTCATCACATGACCATGGGCGAGGGGGGGGCGGTGTATACCAATGACCCCCAAATGAAGCACATTGTCGAGTCCTTGCGTGACTGGGGAAGAGACTGCTGGTGCCGATCCGGTCATGATAACAGTTGCGGCAGGCGCTTCGAACATACGTTTGGAGAACTCCCCTCCGGATATGACCACAAATATGTTTACTCCCACTTTGGTTATAACCTGAAAGCCACCGACATGCAGGCAGCCGTCGGATGTGCTCAACTGCAGAAGTTGCCTGGATTCATCGCGGCCCGCAAACATAACTGGTGCAGACTGCGAGAAGGTTTGGCAGAGCTGGCAGAGATGTTTATCCTGCCGGAAGCGACACCGAACAGCGACCCATCCTGGTTCGGCTTCCTGCTCACAGTACGTGAAGATGCCGGGTTTACTCGGGATCAACTCGTTGCATATCTTGAACAAAGCGGAATTCAAACCAGAATGTTATTTGCCGGCAACCTGATCAAACACCCCTGTTTTGATGAGATGCGAAAAAGCGGAAACGGGTATCGCATCGCAGGAAAACTCGAAAACACCGACATCATTACGCGGGATTCCTTTTGGATTGGGGTGTATCCGGGGATGACCGGGGAGATGATCGATTATATGGCTGCTACAGTCAGAACGTTTGCCGGTATGCGAACATGAAAGGAAGGGTGGAAGGCATATGAATAAAACAATACCGGAACCATTATTCGTATTTGAAATGGCGAACAATCATATGGGGGATATTGGGCACGGCATCCGGATTATCCGGGAAATTGGCACAATAGTCGCAAAATTTCCTTTCTCGGTCGCTTTCAAACTTCAGTACCGGGATCTGGATTCTTTTATTCATCCTGCCATGAAGCATCGTGATGACATAAAATATATCAAACGTTTTTCGGAGACCAGGCTCACCAGTGATCAGTTCACTCAGCTTGTCGATGAAATGCGCGTCAACGGCTTTATGACTATGGCAACGCCTTTCGATGAATCATCTGTTGAACTGATTGACAGCCAGAAACTGGACATTATCAAGATTGCAAGCTGCTCTTTTACCGATTGGCCTCTGCTGGAACGGGTTGTACGTTCTGACAAACCGCTTATCGCGTCTACTGCGGGCGCCACTTTGGAAGAGATTGACCGGGTGGTCAGTTTTTTTGTCCACCGTAACAAGGAAATTGCGATTCTCCACTGTGTCGGAGAGTACCCCACGCCGGCTGAACGCATGAATCTGTCTCAGATTGATTTTCTGAAAGACCGCTATCCCGGCCTGAAAACAGGTTTTTCAACTCATGAAGATCCGGACAATACGGATATTGTCAAACTGGCCATTGCGAAGGGAGCCGCAGTATTTGAAAAGCATGTTGGCATAGCAACTGAGAAATACCCGATGAACAACTACTCCGCCACTCCTGAACAGGTGGAAAAATGGCTGTCTGCAGCGCGGGACGCGCTGACAGTCTGCGGAACGTCAGACAGAAACGCCATTGCCAGCCCTTCAGAAACCGCCAGCCTCCGTTCGTTACGACGTGGCATTTTTGCCAGACACCCGATCAAGGCAGGCGATGTCATACAACGTGAAGACATATATTTTGCCTTTCCTCCGGATGATGGCCAGTACACGGCCAACGACTGGTCAAAGTATGTACAGTGTAATGCCGATACCGACATACCGGCTGATAGCGCCGTCTCTCCCGGGAACGCAACACTTCGGGATCTGAGAGAAGAGATTCTGAATATCGCCCATAGCGCCCGAAATCTGTTGAGCCAGGGGGGGATAACCTTTCCCGGCTGTACCGACCTTGAAATTTCACATCATTATGGTATTGACCGTTTCTGGGAGTATGGTCTTACGATGCTTACCGTTATCAACAGAGCCTATTGCAAAAAGCTGCTGATCCTGTTTCCCGGCCAGAAACATCCCGAGCAGTATCATAAGCAGAAAGAAGAGACCTTTCATGTCCTGTTTGGGACAGTTCAGCTTGAGCTTGATGGGAAGCATCAGATCTGTATGCGGGGAGACGTGGTTACCGTTGATCCCGGTGTACGCCATGCCTTCTGGTCCGTTGACGGGGCTGTTATGGAGGAAATATCCAGCACACATTTTTATGATGACTCTTTTTATACGGATCCATCAATAGATGGCAACAAGAATCGTAAAACCCTGTTAAGTTACTGGCTGGAATAATTCATGGACAGTTATCGCGTATCGGACTACATAGCGGATTTTGTCGCAGATCAGGGTGTTCGTCACGTTTTCCTTCTGCCGGGAGGCGGAGCCATGCATCTGGTTGATGCCATGGGAAAAAACCGGCGGATCACTGCCGTCCCCTGTCTGCACGAACAGGCCTGCGCCATCTCTGCCGAGGCCTATGCCCGGATCAATGAGAATCTGGGTGTTGCCGTCGTGACAACCGGTCCCGGTGCCACCAATGCCATTACCGGCGTTGCCGGAGCCTGGATAGAGTCGGTGCCGATGTTGATCATCTCCGGCCAGGTCAAACGTTCCGACATGTTGAATGGCTCACCATTGCGTCAGAAGGGGGTGCAGGAGGTCGATATCATCAGCATGGTCACGTCCATTACCAAATATGCTGCTACCATCAGGCATCCGGAAGATATTCGCTCGGAGCTGGAAAAAGCGGTTCATATGGCAACAAGTGGTCGGCAGGGGCCGGTCTGGATCGACGTCCCCCTTGATGTTCAGGGGGCTCCGATTGATCCGGCCAATCTGCCAGGTTTCGATTGTTCAATAGATAAGTCCGAACATGCTCTTGTTCCGGAAACTCTTGCCAGAATTTGCTCTCTGCTGCGTGATGCGAAGCGTCCCCTGATTCTGGCTGGCCATGGAATTCGTCTTTCCGGCGCAGCCGGGGCATTCCAGGGATTTGTGGAGGAGCTGGGTGCACCGGTGGTCACTACCTGGAATGCCCTTGATCTGCTTCCCTATGATCACCCGCTGCTTGTTGGCCGGCCAGGCGTTGTCGCTTTGCGCGCCCCCAACTTTGCAGTACAGAACTGTGATCTGCTCATCTCCATCGGCAGCCGCCTTGACAACATCATCACAGCCTATAATCAGCGCGGATTTGCACGGGGCGCCAGGAAGATTATTGTTGACGTTGATCACTATGAAATTGACAAACTTGATATGGAGATAGAGCTTGCCATAGAGGCTGATGCCGGCGAGTTTATTGCGGCACTGCATGCGTATCTTGCAAAAGAGCCGCGGTTTGAGATTGAAGAATGGCGGGGACAGTGCGCTTCATGGAAAACCCGCTACGCTGTTCGTAACGAGTTCACTTTTACCGCTGATGAACCAATCACTCATTACCAGTTCATAGATGCGCTTTCTGAAGCGATATCTCCGGACACCTTGGTGGTCTCCGGCAGTTCCGGTCTGGCTGTTGAGGTTTTCTACACCATCTTCCGTAATAAACCGGGGCAGCGGGTATTTCTGACATCCGGACTCGGCTCCATGGGATTTGGACTTCCTGCAGCCATCGGCGCCTGCTTTGCCCATGGCTGCAAACCTATGGTAGCGGTTGAGAGTGATGGCAGCCTGCAGCTCAATATTCAGGAACTTGCAACGGTACGCGCCTTCAATCTGCCGATCTGTCTGATCATTCTGAACAACCAGGGTTATGCCTCCATCCGTAACACCATGCGCAATTACTTTTCTGGAAGGTACGTTGGCACCGGCCCGGAGGCCGGTTTATGGCTGCCTGATCTGAAGGATATTGCTCATGCCTATCAAATCGGTTTCCGGCGAATCAGCACGGTCGCCGAACTTGCAGCACTGCCTGAAATCCTTGGTTTAACCGGGCCTTTGCTTGTTGACGCCCGTTTAATCCCCAACGAGGCTCTGTCACCCAAAGTTGCCGCATTGCCACAGCCTGATGGATCAATCATATCAATGCCTATGGAAGACATGACCCCTCTTCTGTCGCTCGAAACATTGAAGACAGAAATGCTGATACCGCTTTCTGAAGATTCTCTGCGATGCACAAGGGGTAACCAATGAATCTGTCACTTCGCTATCAGGCAGTTATTTTTGATCTTGACGGGACGCTGATCGATTCGGCGCCAAGTATTCTCGACAGCTTTGAGATTGTTCTGAAAAGAGCCGGGATACAACCTCTCGTACCATTCAATGATTCATTGATCGGGCCTCCGCTGCGGCAGACTCTCGTCAAATTGACAGGGATAACCGGAGATGCTGATATTGACACTCTCGTAGAATATTTCAAAGAATCTTACGATACCGTCGGGTTTCAGGCTACCCGCGTATATGACGGGGTGGAAGAGCTTCTCGCAGCCCTCGCCGGTAAGCAGGTTCAGATGGCGATTGCCACCAACAAGCGAAAGATACCTGCATGCAAGATTATCAACATGCTGGGATGGGAGTACTATTTCACTGTGGTAGGATCACTGGATGATCGAACTCCTCCTCATCCGGACAAGGCAGCCTTGATCGGTGCGGTGCTGAGTGAAATGGGAGTTGATGTTGCAGCCTCTGTCTATGTTGGTGATAAGCCGGAAGATGGAGAGGCGGCGAACGCGAATCAGATACCGTTTATAGCTGCCGGATGGGGATATGGAGCGTGGGTGGATGAAATGCTAAAGCCGGGTTGGATACATATGTCGTCAAGTATTGAAGCGATGGAGACTCTGATCGTTGAGCGAGAACAGCATGCGTACCAGGTGTAGGGTATGTGGTAACTCTTTTTTTAAGGAGCCGCTGCTCAGGTATGAAAATATGCCTGAAGCTGCCCAGCATTTGCCTGATTCGACTTCGCTTGCAAACGACAAGGGTGTTGATCTGGAGGTATGTCAATGCTCGGGTTGTGGATTAGTGCAACTTTCGAATGAACCGGTGCCATACTACAGGGACGTTATCCGTGCAACAGCATTCTCCGAGGAGATGAAGGCTTTTCGGATGGAGCAGTTTACAGATTTTGTACACAAGTATTCCCTGCAAGGGAAGAAAGTATTAGAGATTGGCAGTGGTAAGGGAGAGTCTATTTCTTTGATGGGGGCGTGTGGTACAGATGCATATGGAGTTGAGCACGCGGCTGAATCGGTAAGATTTTGTATTCAATCTGGTCTTAACGTTAGCCAACATTTTGTTGAGGCAGACAAAGAACTGTTGGAACATGCGCCCTTTGATGCATTCTTTATCCTCAATTTTCTTGAACACCTTCCCGATTTGAATTCTGTTCTGTACGGGATATATCAGAATCTGGATGATCAGGGCGTGGGTCTTGTCGAGGTTCCCAATTTTAATATGGTTCTGGAAAACAAGCTGTTTTCAGAATTCATTGTTGACCATATCTATTATTTTACTCAGGATACACTTATTACCACACTGAACCGCAACGGCTTCGAGGTGCTGGAATGCAATGCGGTCTGGCATGACTATATCATCTCTGCGGTGGTTAAAAAAAGAAGACCACTTGATGTCACAGGTTGTGCAGAGTTCAGATTGAAACTCACAGATGAATTGCAGCGATACATTTCACAATTCGGCCAGAAGCGGGTCGCGGTCTGGGGTGCAGGGCATCAAGCGCTGACAGTTTTAGCTTTGGCCGATCTGACAGATAAGGTGAAATATGTGATCGATTCGGCGCCATTCAAGCAGGGTAAGTTCACTCCAGCCACACATATTCCGATAGTTTCTCCCGATACTCTCTTAGTAGACCCGGTCGATGCAGTTATTGTAATGGCGGCCAGTTTCTCAGATGAAGTGGTCAGAATTTTACGGATGGATTTTAAATACATAATAAATATCTCCATCCTGAGAGAATATGGATTGGAAGTTACACGGCCGGTTTGTTCGAGTTGTGCTCAAGAACCGAAAAAGGATGGTTTCATTGTCAACTGTTAGTGCCGCACTTTTGACAGGTGGACTTGGAACAAGATTGAGAAGTGTTGTTTCAGATAGACCAAAACCATTGGCGCTGGTTGATGGACGTCCTTTTGTTACCTATCTGCTGGATCGCCTGTGCAACTCTCCGGTTTCTCAGGCAGTACTCTGTACAGGATATCTGGGAGAGATGTTTAAATCATGCCTGGGGGAATCGTATGGCAATCTGAGTCTTGCGTATTCTCATGAGTGTGCTGCCGCAGGCACCGCCGGAGCCCTGAGACTGGCTTTGCCATTATTTCAGTCCGATCACGTGCTTGTAATGAATGGGGACTCGTATTGCGATGTTGATGTTCGTAAACTTATTCAAAGCCATAGAGAACGGAAGGCAGAGATTACCATAGCAGTTACTTTTGTTGCGGATTCACGCAGATATGGAACTATTATGCTCAACGACCATGCTGAGATACTTTCATTTAGAGAGAAAAGCGAGCGAAGTGGCGCAGGATTGATTAACACAGGAGTCTATGTCATTGATAAAAAAGTTATTGCTAAAATCCCTTGCGGCCGGAAACTCTCCCTGGAACGGGATGTCTTTCCGGAATATTCCGGCCGTTCATTGTACGCGTTTCCTATGGACGGATTATTCATAGACATAGGTATTCCGGAGGATTACGAGAGAGCCCACAAGCTGTTACCTGCTGTTCAGAATAGTATCTGCAAGGAAAAGCAAACCACATGAGAGCTCTTATTACCGGAATAACCGGAATGGTCGGTTCACATCTCGCTGATTTTTTGATTGAGAATACCGATTGGGATATCTATGGAATGTGCCGCTGGCGCAGTCCGCTGGACAATGTCGAACACATACTCGGCAGAGCAAACAAAAAAGATCGGGTACACTTTATCAACGGTGATCTGTGCGACTACATTTCTCTTGTCAATGCCGTAGAAGAATCCCGTCCCGACTTTGTATTCCACCTGGCCGCGCAAAGTTATCCCGCTACCAGCTTCACTTCTCCCATACAGACCCTTGACACCAACATTCTCGGGACGGAACGTCTGCTGGAGGCGTTGCGACGTTGTCCGGGGATCGATCCGGTTATTCACGTTTGCTCCTCGTCAGAGGTTTTCGGCCGGGTCTCGCAAGAGAACCTCCCGATTGGCGAGGAATGCTCCTTTCATCCTGCTTCGCCATATGCCATATCAAAGACCGGAACTGATCTCGTCGGCAGATTTCATGCCGAAGCCTACGGACAGAAAGTTATTGTTACACGCATGTTCACGCATACCGGTCCCCGGCGGGGAGATGTTTTTGCCGAATCAACCTTTGCCAAGCAGATCGCCATGATAGAGGCGGGGTTGATCCCGCCGGTGGTCAAGACTGGCAATCTGCAATCCATGAGGACATGGGCAGATGTTCGCGATGCAGTGCGGGCCTATTTTATGCTCGTAACGGTCAATCCTGTTCCAGGCGCGTATTACAACATCGGCGGTTCATATTCATGTACCGTGGAAGATATGCTCAAACATTTGATATCCATCTCGACCTGTCGCGATTCAATCTGCGTGGAAACGGAAAAAGCTCGTCTGCGCCCGCTGGATGCCGATCTGCAGGTACCGGATACAACTAGATTCCGAACCCACACCGGCTGGCAACCGGAGATCCGTTTTGAAAAAACCATGCAGGATCTGCTCGATTACTGGCGAGAGAAGGTAAGGTCAGGCAAGTTTTTTTTGACGCGATAGTGAAAGCGGAAGGTAGTGTGACCAATGAATGCCCGTGACCTGCGTAGTGCCGCAATAATCGTAGATCCAATCAACGATAATGTTGCTGTCGCGAAATTCCCGCTGAAGAACAATATGCTCTTGCGTCTTGACGATGCTATTCTTCTGCTTCAGGAAGATATTGGTATCGGAGAAAGGTTCGCTATCCGCGTAATTGCAGCGGGAGAGGCTGTCTGCCAGTTTGGCTACCCGTTCGGGACTTCAACAGGAATCGGAGTTGGAGAACGTATTTCCAGTGCAAACGTTATTGCGCGGCTTCCCGCCAGCACACGTAGACGTAAATGGCCGGCCACACTCAAGTTACAGCCAGAGTATGAATCTCTTACGTTCAAGGGATATCGACGTTCAGATGGAAGCTGTGGGACGCGTAATTTTTATCTGGTTATCCCCACTTCGATGTGTGCAAGCGCAACCGCCTCACAGATTGCAACAAAGTTTACGATGGACATTCAACGGATAGACGGAGTTCTGGCCCTCCCGTCGACAGAGGGGTGCGGATGTGCCGGCGGGATGCAGATCGAGCGATATCTCACGGTGATCCGCAACTTTGTGCTCCACCCGAATGTTGCCGGAGTATTGTTGGTAGACCTCGGTTGTGAGCAAACAAATGCGTCAGCAGTCCGGAGTTTTTTTGAGAACACCGGCCTGGGAAAGCGCACCGACCTGCAGATCGACTGGTTGACAATCCAGAGGGAGGGTGGAGTTGCAAAAACGCTTCAAGCCGCGCAATTGCTGATTGCAGCGCGCCTCGCCGCTCTTGGTGAAATGCGGCGGAGTGAGTGTCCGATCAGCCATCTGATTATAGGAACTGAATGTGGGGCTTCAGATGCGTTTTCCGGTATTTCTGCTAATCGTGTGATCGGCAATGCTGTTGATAAGGTGATTTATGGTGGTGGTTCAGCGATCATGTCAGAAATTCCTGAAATGCGTGGTGCTGAACCTTTTCTCTTCCCCAGAATAAGGGATCGTCAAACCATTGATAAATTAAGGCATATCATGCGCTGGTATGAACGGTTGACCCGCCGGCTTGGTTATGTCATGGATGATAATCTGGTGCCGGAAAATCGGGCTGGAGGATTATTTAACCCCTATATTAAAAGCCTTGGTGCGGTAATGAAGGGTGGAACCACTCCCATAGAGGGGGCTGTCGAGTACGGAGAAACAATTCAAAGTAAAGGTCTTCACATTATGCAGGGACCCGGCAACGATCTTGAGTCTGTTACCGGACTGTCGGCCTCGGGCAGTAACTTGATCTGCTTTTCAACGGGACGAGGGACTGTTACGGGAAGTGCGGTTGTGCCGGTCATCAAAATTTCATCGACTACCGATCTGTTTGAGCGTATGCCGGATGACATTGATTTTGATGCAGGCATGGTGTTAAACAGTCAGGATGCGGGTGTGTCGATTGAAAAAACCGGCACGCTCCTTCTTGAGAGAATTATTTCAGTTGCATCAGGTGAGCGGACGTGCGCGGAGCGCAATAGACAACAACAGTTCCAGGTATGGACAGCGGGCAAGCTGTCCCTGTAAAATCCAGTTTAAGAGGAGATCGTTGCATGCAGAAACGAGCCGTTATAATCACAGCCCAGGGATTTCAGGATGAAGAATTTGTCTATCCTTATTACCGACTGCTTGAAGCAGGTTTCAGTGTTGATGTGGCAACAAAGGACAAAACTCCGGCATTCGGCAAGTTTGGCGTACCCGCCAGGCCGACGGTCAGTACGGACGAACTGAAGTCGGATAATTATGACCTTGTTCTGCTTCCGGGTGGCTTTGAAGCACCTGATCGGGTGCGGCTTCTGCCTGAAGTACTGGAATTTGTCCGACAGATGGATCAGCAGAAAAAGCTGATCGCAGCAATCTGTCATGGTCCCTGGATCCTGATTTCAGCAGGCATTACCAAAGGGCGCACAATGACTGCTTACTGGAGTATCGAGGCGGACATTCGCAATTCAGGAGCTGACTATCAGCACAAAGTTCCGGTAGTAATTGACGGCAACCTGATTACATCTCCACATTACAATAATAATGGCGACTTTATGAAAGCTGTGATTGCCTGTTTCGAACAGGAACACTGAATATATGAGATCGGCAGACTTTGGTATACGGCACGATAGTGCGGAAACAACTGACAGAGCAACATCCCTGGCGATATATAGAAACATCTGCCGGAGTCGTTTTTTTGACTTGGAAGTTGTCAAAGCTGTTACGGAGCGTCGCATAACCTACCAGGTGTATCTGTCGCTTGGACAGGAAGCGGTTTCTGCGGCACTTGCTCCGCTTGTATCCGGCTATATGCTGTTTACGCAGCATCGTTGTCATGCCTATTATCTTGCTCTCGGCGGGCCGCCGGAAAAACTCCGCGATGAATTGTTAGGTCTTCCAAGCGGAACAAGCGGCGGGCGGGCCGGCTCAAACTGTCTTCAATGCCATGATGACAATCTTACTATGTTTGGGCACCACGGACTTATAGGGGAAAACGTACCCCAAGCGGTTGGAGCTGCGCTGGGAAGTGAAAGGAATGTTCTCTGTGTGGTCGGGGATGGCGCCGCTGAAGAAGATTATATGTATCCCTCGCTTGGGTTTGCCGTAACACATCAGTTGCCGGTACTTTTTATCTGCGACGATAACGATCTCTCGATTCTGACTCCAACCAGTACAAGACGCAACTGGAAAATATCCGAGGTAGCCAAAGGGCTGGGAATGCCTGCGATAAACATAACGGACGATCCATGGACAATCCATGCTGCCGCACAGGAGCTGCAAACCAGGCTGCCGGCACTTATCAACGTGTATTCGTGCCGTAGAAACTGGCATGTCGGTGTCGGAACAGATGGTCCTCCTGAATGGGATCGCTTAAGCCTTGTAGAACAGAGGCTTGCAATGCTTGGCTTGTCCACCTTGTCAGAACGGATCAAACGGGAAGAGCAGGCAGCAATGGAGCAGTTATGGGCACAATAACCGTAGCAGACACCATCCGGGAAATCAGCAGGCGCCATCTTGAGGAGAATAATGGTCTGTTGCTGGGTCAATCCATCTCTGCAGTTGGTTGGGTCAATAACACAGTTCCTGATTGCAAAGGGATAATAGAACTGCCCATGACCGACGTAGCCGGAGCCGGTATTGCAGTCGGAGCGGCCATGGTTGGCCGACGGCCGATATTTGTCATAAGGTTTCAGGATTTTCTCATACTCAATGGCAGCCAGCTTATCTTTTATGCTGCCAAATCGAAAGAGCTTCATGGAAAAAGCACCCCCATTTTTGTCCGTGCCATTGCTGCTGACGGAATAGGCCCGGTTCATTCAGGAGTTGTTCATAGTGTATTCATGCACTTTCCCGGTTTCAGAGTCTGTTCGCCAATGACTCCAAAGGAGTACGAAGTCATCTGGGACGACTTCATGGCTCATGACGATCCGATGATCGTAAGCGAGCACCGGGCAAGTTATGTAAACACAGAAGAACTCAGTGATGTCATCCACGCAGATGCCTTTATCACCATATACCCGATCTCGGCGACGCGTTTTACAGCAATAAAGGCGGCTGAACAGCTTGCCAAGGAAGGGATCGTATGCAATATCATACATATCCTGTGGCTCAAACCTTTTGTTGCCGATGAGAGGCTGGTCATACCTTTGCTGAACAGTAAGCGTGGCATGGTAATTGACGCCGGTCACGAAATCGCCGGTGCCTCCCAGTCCATTGCCTATCAGCTGACCCAGGCGACCGGAATACCGGTCAAGGCCCTTGGATTGGAAGACAAAACGAAATGTTTATGTCATCCCTTGAAAAATGAAATTCCAACTGCGGAACGGATCGCCGAAACTGTCCGTACTCTTTTCACAACGGGTTAGGTTGCCATGACTGACTACGAAAGCGGCATTGTCACCAAACCATGGGGTTACGAATACCTCATGTACCAGAGCGATAAGATCGGCATCTGGTTTCTGCATATAGTGGAAGGTCGTCAGACTTCGCTCCATTGTCACCCCGCAAAAAAAACCGGTTACATCCTTTTGTCCGGTGAAGCGGAAGTTTCATTTCTGAAAGATTCAACCCGTCTCACGGCAGTCAGCAAGCTTATGATTCGGGAAGGATTGTTTCACTCTACCAGGGCGATTTCTCCCGGTGGAATTTACGTAATCGAGGTTGAGAGTCCACCGGACAAGACCAATCTGGTCAGACTGGAAGATGTCTACGGACGCGAGGATCAGCCCTACGAAGGAAAGGATGCTGTCGTTCCACTGACCACCGACTGCATATTGTTTCTGCCGCCCGAATTGGACAAACCGGCTGTATATACGGTTTCCGGTGTCAATCTGGTGATCGAACATCTTGCAAAGCTGGATTCTCTTAAAGAACGTCCATCAGATGAAGTAATTCTGGTTCTTGATGGAGGTCTGGTAAGTAAGGATGGAGCTCCAATATTAAGCTCGGGAGATGTGATTACCATCAGCACTTTTATCCGTCTGGTCGACGCCTTCAGCGCACCACACGGAATGTCGTTCATGTCAGTTCAGCAAGAGAGTACATATTGATCTCTATCGGTTTCATATTTCCAAGCAGCGATTACCTTCACGACCCCTTTCGCGGTGATCCTCATTCCCATTTTCAACTGCTGACTGTTCTGGAGTGGTACTTCGGTGAGCGAGTCAACGTGACTCTAATCGATTTAAGGGGCATTCTGAGGAAATTTGCACATTATCACATTGATGAATGTGATCTCTATCTGCATTCAGTTTATACGCTGGACTACGAAGAGCAGCTTGAAATTGTCAGTTTCCTGCGGAAACGCTATCCCAGTGCACTGCACATCGCTGGTGGTCCGCATGCCGTTACCTTTCGAGAGGAAAGTTTGAAAATATTTGACGCTCTGGTTATGGGAGATGGTGAGGAGTGCCTTATCCAAGCAGTGCAGGATATCGAAAATGGTTGCCTGCAGAAAATATATGAACAGAAAACGGTACTGGATATTAATAAATACCCCTATCCCAATCGCCATTATCTGCCGGCGGCAACCATTGCGCGCCCCGGACTGCTAACTCTGAAAAACAGACCCGGATTTGACAGACTGCTAAGTACTACCGCCATCTTCAGTCGTGGTTGCCCCTATGGATGCTATTTCTGTGCTATGCCGGCTATCCGTGAATATGTTCCGGGTTTACGCTACCGGCGACCGGATCTGATTGAGCAGGAGATCGAGTACCTTAAACGGGAATATGGTATTCAGGGGATTAGCCTGCTGGATGAAATTTCCATACCCTTGTCTCTTGAGCAGGCAATACCACATCTTGAAGCTATTGGCAGGACAGACATACCCTGGCGTGCCCAGAGCAGAGTAGATGGCATTACTCCGGAAACAGCCCGTCTGGCCCGACAGGCCGGCTGCGTCACAATGGCGATGGGTATTGAGAGTGTTTCGCAACGCTCCCTTGATATTATAAACAAACGGATTGACGTGGGGCGGGCAAAGGATTCAATCCGTCTTCTGGGAGAACAGGGGATTGAGTGCCGGATTTACTTGATTATCGGGTTACCGGGAGAACCGGAGGATATAGTGGAGCAAACCTGGGACTTCATAAAAGAGACCAACCCAGCTTCAGCTTATCTCTCCATCTTTACTGTTCGGCCGGGAACGGAAGTCTTTCTGAACCCTGGAAAATTCGGCATACATAAGGTTTCGTCCGACTGGGGTAAAACCATGCATATGTACAGCAGATACGATGCGGAGACCCCTCGTCTTACCTTTGAATATGATGAAATCACACCATGGGGAACAGGTTTCTCGTCCCAGAGGATTGTTGCCAACTACCTTGAACTGCAGGATCGGATCAAGGAAGCCGGAATGGGACCTATCCGATGAAAGTACTTCTGGTCAACCCGCCGATTCCGTTGAGCTTCAGCAACAAGGAGTTCTATCTCCCCTCCGGCTTACTGTACATAGCGGCAGTGCTCAAGCAAGGCGGACACACTGTATCGCTACTTGATATGAAGACCTTCCGCGTCGAAGAACGGGAATTTCCTCAGAAATACTGTGAAACTGCCCTGATGAAGGCGATTCGTTCCTTTTCTCCCGGAGTGGTAGCCTTCGGATGCCTCTTTTCCGGTAACTTTCATGATGTCATCCACTTCTCCAAGCTGTGCAAGGAGGAGTGCCCAACGATACCGGTAGTTATCGGCGGCATTCATCCGACTATCTATCCCTTTGAAATATTAATGAATTGTCCAAGTATCGACTGGGTGGTTCTTGGCGAGGGGGAGCAGTCATTCCTGAGTCTGATGGAGGCGTTTTGCAGTCGCCGCAAGGATGTTTCTGATATTGACGGCATTGCCTATCGCAGTGGCGGGCGAGTTGTCATTAACCCTAAGAAAAACTACATTGACGACCTTGATGTGCTTCCTTTTCCTGCCTATGATATTGTTTCACTTCAGGATTATCATGTTGACACTTCGTTGTGGCACAATCCTCGAAGGTTGCCTATCAATACTTCCGTACCGATCATCTCCAGTCGCAGTTGTCCTCACAGTTGCCCGTTCTGTTCCATGTATATGGCAATGGGACCCAAATGGCGTACCCGGTCGGCAGCCAACGTTGTGGATGAAATCGAATACGTTTACCGCACCTTTGGGCATCAACACTACTCTTTCATGGATGATAACTTTTCCTTGAGCAAGCGAAGAACGATCGACATCTGCGAAGAAATTATCAGGCGAAATCTTCTTATCCAGTTTGAAACACCGAATGGTTTGAGCGTTAATACCCTGGACAAGGATGTACTTGATGCAATGGTGGCTGCCGGGCTTACGAGAATTTCTCTTGCCATTGAAAGCGGCTCTGATTACATCCGGAACAGGATCATGAAAAAAAACCTTTCCCGCGAGAAAATTTTCGACGTCGTGTCAATGGCAAAAAGCTTCTCGCAGCTTTTCGTCAAGGCATTTTTTGTTATAGGAGCTCCTGAAGAAACGGAGGAAACTCTTCAAGATACCTTCACCATGATCCAGGAGATCAATGTTGACAAGATTCACCTTATGAACATGGTGCCGTTCCCGTCAACGAAAATTTATGAGCAGGCGGTAAAGGATAATCTGCTGATTGACTTGAATCCTGAAGACCTTTACTGCTCCGATGCCCTCTATGTCGTCAATTACGGTACTTTTTTTATAAAACCCTATTCGATGACGCTTGATGCGCTACGGACATTCCGAACACGTTGTGAACAAATGATTGCTGAACAAGAGCTCAAGCGTCGTTTGGAGTGCCAGAGGGAGAGGGCTGTCGTATGAAGACAACAGTGGGCCTGGTGCAGATTAACAACAGTTTTGCCGATGCCTGCTATTTTCCTTACGCAGTGGGAGTCTTGCAGGCATGGTTCCAACAGTATTCTGCCCGTGCAAACGAGTTTAATTTTCTTTCCCCCCTCTATCGGCGAATTCCCGTTGACGATGCGGTAAAACATCTTGCAGGGGCAGATATCGTTGCATTCAGTGTCTCATCCTGGAACTTCCGGGTTTCTCTCGCGATTGCCAGTCGCCATAAACAGCGGCATCCCAATGCGCTGATCATCTTTGGCGGCCCCCACATCCCGGGAAATGCACTCTCCCTCCTCACCAGCCATCCGGCTGTCAACATTGTCTGTCATGGAGAAGGGGAAATTCCGTTTACCATGATCCTGGAGGCTCATTCTGCCCAGGACTGGCAGCACATTCCATCCATAAGTTACCTGATTGACGGCGTTTATGTTACCCATCCCGAGGCACAAAGAATAACCGACCTGTCCCTGATACCATCTCCCTATCTCAACGGAGTCTTTGATCCCCTGCTGGAGAATACCTCTGCTCACCATTGGCTGGCGCTGTGGGAAACTAACCGTGGCTGTCCTTTTTCCTGTTCATTTTGTGATTGGGGTGCGGCTACCAAGTCCAAACTGTACTGTTTTGACATGCAGCGACTGCGAGATGAGATTGCCTGGTTTGCACAGCACCGGATTGAGTTCATATTCTGCTGCGATGCAAATTTCGGCATACTCCCGCGTGATTTGGAAATCGTTGCAGCAGTTGATGAAATGAAACGGAGCAGCGGTTACCCCCAGGCGTTGTCGGTGCAGAATACAAAAAATGCCGATCGATCCTATGAGATTCAGAAGACTCTGGCAGACGCCGGGTTAAGCAAAGGTGTCAACCTGGCATTGCAATCAATGAATCCGGAAACATTGCGCTGTATAGGCCGTCAGAATATCCCTGCTGAAATGTTCCAGGATTTACAGCGCCGCTATGCACAAGATGGCATAGAAACTTTCACCGATGTCATTATCGGGCTCCCTGGAGAAACATATGCCAGTTTTACCAGAGGAATAGCCCGAATAATAGAGAACGGACAGTATAACCGTATTCAATTCATCAATTTATCCATTCTGCCGAATGCGCCAATGGCAGATGCCGCTTACAAAAACCGTCATGGTCTGATGACCATCGAGAACAGGATTATAAACATTCACGGTTCACCGGGCGGGTATAACGACGGAATAGAGGAGATCCAGCAACTGGTGATTGGTACCGCAACAATGCCGCCTGATTCCTGGTGCCGTGCTCGGGCATTTTCCTGGATGGCATCACTGCTCTTCTTTGACAAGCTCTTGCAGATTCCGATGATCCTCCTCCAAAAATATTCGGGGCTCGGCTACGCACAAATGATAGAAGCTTTTTTGCCTCCATTCGGAGGAAGTTACCCCATTATCGAGCAATTAGCCGGATTCTTCATTACGGAGGCAGAACGCATTCAGCAGGGAAATGCAGAGTTTTTTTACTCGCAGGAGTGGCTCGGCATTTTCTGGCCTCATGACGAATATGCATATATCCGGCTCTCCACAGAACAGAAACTGGATGCCTTTTATGCTGAAGCGGAACAGATTCTGGCCGGTTGGATCGCGGAGTGCGGCTTGCTCTCCCCGCCATGGCTGTCTGAGGCGATCAGCGTAAACAGATTGTTGCTCAAACAGCCACTTTGCCAGGGTGACCTGACGCTCCATCTACAGTACACCATTTTGAGCAGCTATCAGCAATCGCTCAAGGGTGGCAAAGGACTTGTTGAGTGTCGAACTGAAAGTTATCTGGTGGACCGGAGCGAACAGTGGGATACCTGGCAGGACTGGTGCCGCGAGGTGGTATGGTTCTGCAACAAGCGGGGTGCTTATCTCTACAAGGCAACGCTCAGCAGTGAAAGGGAATGAAGGTATGTACGTGACTCAGCTGCACGAGGCAATAAGAAGGAAGTACGACATCAGTCTATATAATTACGGAAGCTTAATATACAATGAGTATCCGCACAAAAGTTGCTGGAATCCTGAGTTCTCCGAAGGGGATTACCGCAATATCCTCGACAGCCTTGGTACTACCGGGAATCCTCTTCTTCTTTATATCCACATACCTTTTTGTCCCCGTCAGTGCTTCTATTGCCTTTGCAATACCATCATCACCTCTGACCACGACACTATAAGACGCTATCTTGACCACTTGGAGAGCGAGATTGCCCTGATAACCGATATCTTTAAAAAGTCGGGCTCCAAACCGTCATTCCGCCGGGTACATCTGGGCGGAGGTTCTCCATCCTTTCTGAAACATCCGGATTTTGACCGCTTGCTGTCAAGTCTTGGTAGCTTGATGAATGTGAGTGCACTGGATGAATTTACCCTTGAGGTTGATGTGCGGGGACTTGCAGAGCAGGATCTGCTCTACTTTCGCTCTAAAGGAGTAACACGCCTTTCATTTGGCATTCAGGATTTAGATTCGGATGTACAGAGGGCTATCAACAGAATCCAGCCGCCGGATATGGTGCGTTCGCTGCTTACTCCTGCGGTTCGCTCGGCTTTTAACAGCATCAATTTTGATCTTCTTTGTGGTTTGCCTAAACAGACCAGTGAGTCGTTTAGCCGCACTCTCGATACGGTACTGGAGTTTGCCCCGGACAGAATCATGCTCATGTTTCTTTCATATGCCCCTGAGGTAAAAAAACATCAACGGCATATGAAACCCGCAGTCATTCCGGATATGGACAGCCGCATGGAAGTATATGATCTGGCTGTTGAGCGCCTGCTAAAGCATGGCTACATACGCATTGGTGTCGATCATTTTGCAATTCATAATAACGACCTGACACAGGCCATGCATAATAAATCTATCCGCTGGAATACGCTAGGCTATGTTCCGGAGCAGGTGCTGGACATACTCGGAATAGGTATCGGCAGTTCCAGTTTTCTTGCATCGTCTTGCTATGCACAGAACGTTTATGATATGGCTGAGTATGAAAAAGCGGTCAGCAGCGGCTTTCTCCCTCTCCTGCGCGGCCACCTGCTTTCAGATGAGGACCGTTTGCGCAATGAACTGATGAACGAAATCCGCTGTTATCTCACCGTCGATATTCCTGCGTTTTCTCTGCGCCACCATTTCAATTTCACTGAGTATTTTGCCAGAGAGTGGTCGGATCTCAAAGCGCTGGAGGATGACGGTCTCGTCAGACTGGCAGATAATCGTCTGACGGTAACGGAGTTGGGGAGGAATTATACTGGTATCATCTTGCGAATTTTTGACACATATCGCCGGAAGGCAGACTAGGAAAATTCATGAACTACCGACAACTTGGTGCAACCGGTATCAGCATCTCTGAAATCGGTTTCGGTGGATGGGGCATTGGCGGTGTGGTGGGCGACGCCAAAGCGTACGGTCCCACTGATGACAAGGTCTCACTCATGGCCCTGAACGCGGCCTTTGATGAAGGCATCACATTTTATGACACATCCCCTCTCTATGGCTACGGGCACAGCGAGAATCTGATCGGTTCCGCATTCCGGCAATCACGCCACAAGGTGGTGATATCGTCCAAAGTCGGCTACGTTGATTTCTCCGGCAAACAGGACTTCTCCCCGGATTTTATCTGCCGGTCACTTGATGACACTTTAAGAAGGCTCCAGACCGATTACCTTGACGTGTACCAGTTGCACGACCCGTTGATTGATTATCTGGAAGAGCACCCGGAAGTGTTTGAAACGCTCGAACATCTGCGGAAGGAAGGCAAAATTCGTGTTGCAGGAATTTCGCTCCGGAATCCCGCAGACAGCCTCATCGCAGTTACCCGGCTCGGCTTCAAATCCATACAGGTCAACTTCAGCCTGGTTGACCAGAGGGCTCTGGAGCTTGACATCTTCAGCATATGCCACGCCCACGGAGCCGGTATAATTGTTCGCACACCCCTCTGTTTTGGTTTTCTTACCGGCCAGTATGGCGCCAGCGACCTCTACCACGACGGAGACCATCGCAAGCGCTGGAAACCGGAACAGATCTCCCGCTGGGCTGAGGCTTACAAACTGTTTACTGCCGAGTTGGCCGCGGAAGAGCAAACCAATGCCCAGATCGCCTTGCGTTATGTACTCTCATATGATGCGGTCTCGACAACTATCCCCGGTATGTTGACGGACGGGCAGGTTCGAGAAAACGCCGCTTCCAGTCAGTCAGGCCCGTTTTCGGCGCCTATATTGAAGCGATTTTCAGAAATATACCGGCATCAGGATTTTATCATATAGTGGAGGTTCATATGGACATGTCTTTTCTGCATGGTAAAAAAGTGTTAGTGACTGGTGGAGCCGGTCTGTTGGGAATGGCCTTGACTGCAGAATGCATAAAAGCGGGCGTTGATGTTGAGAGCAGTTATTATTCCAGAACGCCGCCTCCGGAACTTGCCGCTTATTTCAAACCGTATGATTTTAACCGTTTTGATGATTGTCTGGCTGCCACATCGGGAAAAGATGTTGTTATTATTTGTGCCGTACAGGCAGCAGGAGTCCAGGGCATACAGCAATCTCCGACATCCACCCTGCTGCCGAATCTTACCATCCATGCCGGGCTGTTTGAGGCCTGCGCTGTAAACGGGGTTGATCGGGCTGTCTGGGTAAGTAGTTCCACCGTGTATCAAGAGGCTTTCCACCCAATACGTGAAAACCAGCTTGACTTGAACCTCCCGGTCTATGATCTTTATACCGGTATCGGCGGGGTCTACCGCTATCTTGAGCAGTTGGCTTCCTGCTACTACCGCAAGCGGGGTCTTAAGATCGGAGTGATCCGGACATCAAATATATATGGACCCTATGACCGGTTTGATGATCAGAAATCACATGTGATTCCAGCGCTCATCAAGCGGGCGCTGGCCGGTGAAACACCTTTCACGGTCTGGGGAAACGGTTACACGGTAAGAGATTTTATCTATGTGGATGATCTGGTGGAAGGGGTATTGCGGGTGCTGCAAAGTTACTGCAATGCTGATCCGATCAATATCAGTAATGGAATGCCGGTTACTATCCGGGATTTGGTGGACACCGTCCTGGAGGTTTGTGATCGTCATATGCCGGTACGGTTTGATGCAGAGAAACCGACGGCAGTACCCTACAGGGTTCTGGATAATTCAAAGTGCCACGCACTATTGGGCAAATTTGTCAGAACTCCTCTGACAGCCGGTCTGCGAGCAACGGTTGATTGGTATAGATCTGCGCAGAGTCGTGAATAGCCAGGAGGTGTTGAGTGAAAAAAAAGATACTGATACTGGGAGCAAGTGGATTCATCGGCCGAAATCTGGCGGAATTCTTTGCTGCGCGGGATGATTTTGAGGTATACGGAACCTGTTTAAGTTCACAACATATTTCACATGCCGGCGTAAAGATGGTACGGGCTGATTTAACCCGGCGAGAGGATATGGACGCTGTATTGGCAGGCATGGATGTTGTGATTCAGGCGGCTGCAGTCACCTCCGGTTCAAAGGACATTCACATGCGTCCTTACACTCACATTACCGATAACGCTTTGATGAACTCTTTACTGTTTCGGGCTGCCTTCGAACAGGAAATCCCACATGTACTCTTGCTCAGTTGTTCTATCATGTACCAGTCCAGTGACACTCCTCGTAAGGAAAGCGATTTTGATGCCTGTCAGGAAATGTTCCCCAGTTATTTTGGTGGTGGCTGGAACAAGGTTTATTTTGAAAAGATGTGTGAATTTTTTTCGCGCATGGGGAAAAGCCGGTATACCGTCATCCGGCATTCCAATATGTACGGCCCGTGGGATAAATTTGACCTGGAACGATCTCATGTATTCGGAGCTACAATCACCAAAGTCATGACAGCACCGGAAGATGGCACAATTCTGGTTTGGGGCAGTGGGGAAGAGGGAAGAGATTTATTGTATATAGATGATTTGGCATCCTTTATCTACAGCGTAATTGAGAGGCAATCATCACAATTTGAGATCTATAACGTTGGAAGCGGGACGGCGATACCGGTTAGAGATCTGGTGCAAAAAATTGTTGAATGCACCGGTAAAAAACTGACCATTGTTCACGATTTAACAAAACCTACGATAAAATTTTCATTATCTTTGGACTGTGGAAAGGCATATCAGCAGCTGGGATGGAAGCCGGAGATCTCTCTGGAAGAGGGGATACGGCGGACACTGGCCTGGTACCGGGAGCACTATCCATGTCATCTCTGATTAATCCGGAAATAAGCGATTTGAATGTAAAAGGAGGTGCTGAAAATGGCATTCAGAGTGCCTTTTGGAACTATTACAATTACTGAAACGGCAAAAAGGCTCGTTAACGAATCACTCGACACAAAGCGCATCTCAAGCGGCAAGCTCGTCCGGCAGTTTGAGGACAAGTTCGCCGAACTGGTGAGGGTACGTGAAGCGGTAGCGCTCAGCAGCGGGACAGATGCCGATATACTTGCGCTTGCCGTGTTGCATGACTTCGGAGCAAAACGAGGCGATGAAGTTATCGTTCCGGCGCTCTCTTTTGTTTCTACCGGTGGTGCAGTAATTCATGCCGGTTTTACCCCTGTTTTTGTTGATGTCGACCGCACGACCCTCAACATAGACCCTGATCGTATAGAAGCGGCAATTACATCAAAAACGCGTGCCATTATGCCGGTTCATCTGATGGGTAAACCGGCGGAGATGAATACCATAAACGCCATTGCCAAAAAATACAATCTCGTAGTGGTGGAAGATGCTGCTGAGGCTCATGGTGCTCTCTATCATGGAAATCCGGCAGGCGGGCTGGCGGATATGGGCGCATTCAGCACGTATATTGCACACATAATTACTACGGGAGAGGGTGGTGTTGTTACCACGAATAATGAGGATTATGCGGAAGTGATTCGTTCGCTTCGCTCTCACGGGCGTGCATGCGCATGCAAACAGTGCTCTCTCAATGTCACATCAGGATATTGTGCTAAACGCTTCAGGGGCGAAGGCGGAGAAGATATCCGTTTTACGTTTGATCGGCTTGGTTATTCCTGCAAGATGAATGAGATGGAAGCTGCAATCGGAATTGGCGCCATGGATGTCTATTTCGATATTCTTAATAAACGTCACGACAATCTGATGCATGTTCTAAATCGTTTTGATCGTTTTGCTCCATTCCTCTCTACGATCAGGGAGGAGGAATGGGAGCAGATCGGCCCCCATGCGATTCCGATAATAATTCAGGAAGGCGCACCATTTTCGAGGGTTGAGTTTTCACAATATCTTGAGCACAATGGCATTGAAACCAGAACCCTGTTCAACTCCATGCCGACCCAGTGTCGGGGCTTCAGGTATCTCGGTTATAAACCGGGTGATTTTCCGAATGCAGAATATATTGGTAATAATGCTATCCATATTGGTTGCCATCAGGATGTGAGTATAAATGATATGGACTTTGTGATTGACACGATAACTCATTTTATCAGTTCCAATATGTTGTCATGATAATTACACGCACTCCATTTAGAATATCCTTTTTTGGCGGTGGCACTGATTTACCTGCCTGGTATAAAGAAAACGGGGGAGCTGTTCTATCCACTACTATCGACAAATATTGCTATGTAAGTCTACGCAAGCTTCCCCCGTTTTTTGACTACAAACATAAAATCGTTTTTTTCTCAAAGCAGGAAGCATTCAACAAACTTGATGAAATTGAGCATCCGGCCGTGCGTGAGATCTACAGGTTCATGAATGTGCAGGAAGGTCTCGTTATGCAGCACGACGGCGATCTTCCTTCCCACTCAGGTTTGGGGTCCAGTTCGGCATTTACAGTTGGCTTGCTGCATGCCTTGTACGCACTCAAAGGTAAAATGGCCTCCAAAAAAAGACTGGCGTTGGAAGCCATACATATCGAACAAAATATGATTAAAGAAGCTGTCGGTTCCCAGGATCAAGTAGCGTCAGCCTTTGGTGGTCTCAATAAAATTATTTTTTCTGCTCAGGATAATGTGGAAGTTAAGCCGTTTGTCATTACGGCGGAAAAATATGCCCATTTACAAAACTGCCTGATGCTTTTTTTTACCGGGTTTTCCCGATTTGCCGTTGAGATAGAAAAGGACAAGTTGCGGCAGCTGGATACCAACAAACAGTCGTTATCGCTCATGCAGGCAACAGTAGAAACTGCTGCTGACATCCTGGATGGTGATATTTCCGGGTACGATGATTTTGGTGCTCTTCTGCACGAAAGCTGGCTATTGAAAAAGCGACTTTCTAATAAGGTTTCTACAAATGTAATCGATGATATTTACACCACAGCCATGAACTCCGGTGCGCTTGGCGGCAAGATTCTCGGAGCGGGCGGTGGTGGGTTCATGCTCTTTTTCGTGCGATCCGAGGATCGCGAACGTCTACGACAGGGACTCTCACCATTGCTGCATGTGCCTTTCCGCTTTGACTCACTGGGTAGTCAGGTGATCTATTTTACCGAGGAGTAATATTGCCTGCAACCGCCACATGCCTTACTGCCGGTATTTCCGCAGAAGATCTATTGCTGTAAAGTGATACTGAAACATTGCATAACGAAATATCTGCTGCAAAGAGGTTACCTGAATGACACCTGTTACAATTACAACGACGGAACAACTGCTGCCGCTTAACGATAATCCACTGGTTTCGATCCTGATCGTCTGCAAAAACGGAACAAAAACGATCAGGCGCTGTCTGGAAGCGGCGTTAGCCCAAACGTATCAACACTTTGAACTGGTATTTCAGGACGGAGGGTCTACTGACGGAACCCTGGATATCGTAAAGGACTACATGAGCAGGCATCCGGGGCGAATCCGTCTGAAAGCCGAGCCCGACTCTTGTGGTGAGGAGGGGCTTTTCCGGGGACTCAAGGCATGTGAAGGTGATATACTCGTTCTCTCCATGGCGGATGAGGAACTTCTGCCGGAGTCCGTAGCCTGGGGGGTTAAGCAGCTCAAGGGTCTTCCTCAGGCCGGAGCTGTCTATGGTGATGTTTACGTTACCGACTTTGATGGAAAAATTGTGGAAACATGGCACGGTTCACCTTTTTCTTTGAAGGGCTATCTTTTCCGTGAAGTTGACCCTCCCTTTGCCGCGACTTTTTTCCGGCGGGAAGCTCTTATAGGGGCAGGCTTGTTTACGAGGGACTGGATCTGGGGTGTAGGCGAATTTGAGATCTGGTTAAGAATCGCGATGAAATATCCTGTCCATTATCTGCCGGGTGTGATTGCCAAGTTTGCCTTCCATTGCGAAACAGCCAGCCATGGACATTTTTCAAACGACGAATATTTTGTATCAGCCAGGAAAGCTTTTTTTGATACATTTTTCGCAGAACCTGATCTCCCCGAATCTATCCGTGGAATGAAAGAGCAGGCAATTGCCGGCCTCCATCTTTTTATCGGGAATGTCCTTCTTAATCTCGAAGTATCCGCAAAGCCCGAAATCCACATCAAAAAGGCTCTGGAGCATATTCCAAACGGTTCGCAGCTGCTGTTTCTGGCCGAAAGAATATCAAAGGCCAACTTCGATTGTGACCGCAAAATGCTCAGAACAGATGTTATTAAAGGATTGAAGGGGCATGTGCTGGCGTTTATCCATCTCATTTTAATGGAAATATATGATGGACTTAACGTAGATAAAAAAGCACAAAAGCATTTTAAATCAGCCTTGCAGCATATTCAAAATTATTCTCCCTACAGGATATGGCCCAGAAGATAACCATGGATAAAATTCTCTTCGTAGTGCCTCCGAATATACAATTTGACGAATTTGTCAATCCTCCTGATAACGTGAAAACAGTTTCAAAGGCATCGGGTACCTTTGGATCTGTAATTACTGATATTCCACTTGGTGCGCTGTCTTTAAGCGCCTATGTAAAACAAATTGCCGCGACGCAAACCAGGCTTCTGGATTTTAATGTAGAAATCAATAAACTGGACCGATTCGAATATGGATCATTTGTGGAATTTTATTGCTCTGCCTTGACGGGTCCGATTCTCAAAGATTTTACTCCCGGTATAATAGCCATTTCAGCCCTGTTTACTCCTACATATTATAATATGCTTGATATAGCCCGATGTTGCAGAGAGATCTTTCCAGGTGCGCTCAACGTTGCCGGTGGCGGTGTACCCACAAATATGTACAGAGAAATATTCAGAGATTGTGATTGCTTTGACGCCCTCTGCTACGGTGAGGGAGAGAGGTTCCTGGCGGGCCTTGTAAAGGCAGACGATAAACAGCAGTATCTGGAGCAATGTCCTTCCGGGATCACTAAAGCAAAGGTCGAAAACGGACAACTATTTCAACATGATTTTATCGTAGAACTTGATGAGATTCCCTTTTACGACTACGACCTGCTGGATACATCAGGCTATGGCTTAAATCCGACCATATCAGCGTACACTTCGGTACAGGAAAAAATGAACAGCGTTCCGGTAATGACTTCCAGGGGATGCACCCATTATTGCTGTTTTTGTTCGTCGCACACTGTCCACGGCAGAAGCATGCGCTATCACAGCCTCAATCGTATCAGAAATGATTTACAGCTCCTTAAAGATCGATATAACGTGAAAACGATTGTTTTTCAGGATGATCACTTCATGTCTGACAAGCAAAGGGCCTATGAAATAGTCGAAATGTTGCGCGAATTCCGGTTGACAGCCTTTTTCCCCAATTCACTCGCGTTATACGCCCTCGACCGGTCCATGCTTGAAGCTTTGAAAAGCGTAGGTGTCAATCAGCTTGTTTTGTCAGTTGAATCAGGAAGTAACAGAGTTTTGCGGGAGGTGATGCGTAAACCGCTAAATCTCGAGATAGTTAAACAGGTAACTGACGACTGCCGTGACCTGGGGATTTATTCGGATGTCAATATCCTGATTGGCCTACCGGGTGAAACGAAACAGGATATAGAGGATACCAGAACTTTTTTGAGGAGTGTACATGCCAACTGGTTCAGAATAAATGTCGCCACTCCTCTTGTGGGGAGTGAAATGTTTGCTGTATGTGTCGAGAATAAGTATCTGAAAGGCAGTTATATTGATTGCAACTACAAAAAAGCTGTCGTGGAGACCGAAGACTTTACCGTTGATTATATACAGGAAGTGGCTTACGTTATGAACTTGGAGCTTAATTTCATTGCTAACGGCGACTTTCGTGCCGGAAATTTCCAGACAGCGTTGAACGGATTTGAAAATGCAATACGAGCAAAACATGACCACGCCATTGCACATTACTGTGCTGCGAGATGCTACGAAAAACTGTGTGATTTCGATAAGGCACAACAGTATACGTCAGAAGCAAACAGGATTGTCGCTGAAATCCCCTATTGGCGCAATTTCTTCGATCTGTTCAAAATCGCCTTGTAGCGATTGATCATTACATTTCGTATTCCGGATTATTGAATGAGTGACATCAGTAACATGCTTGACGAGCTGGAAGCCATCGTCAAAGATCCATCTCATGGACTGCCCGAAGATATATTTCTTTTTATTAGCAGGGTTACACCGCTCATTAATGTCGATTTATTGATCAGGAATGAGCAGGGACATACCCTGCTGACGTGGAGAGATGATATATACCACTCTTCCGGCTGGCATGTTCCCGGTGGAATCATAAGATTCAGGGAAACGATCTCAGACAGGATTAGAGCTGTTGCTCAGACTGAACTTGGTACAACGGTGAAGTTTGCAGACACCCCACTTGCAATCAATGAAGTCATTCATCCTTCAAGATTGGAACGAGGCCACTTCATTTCATTGCTGTACGGCTGTACCCTGTTAAAACCACCTGATGAAAAACGCAGGTTTGAAAAGGATTCTCCCAAGATTGGTGAATGGGCCTGGCATGAAAAATGTCCGGGTAATATAATTTCTGTGCATGAAATGTATCGCGATTTTATCTGATTTCGTCTTTGAATCATTATCTCCAACGTCATGAATGAAAATAGTTTTTTGGAGTGATTATTATGTCAACCCAATCAGGACAACTGAAACAGTTAGAAATAGATAAAAGAAACCAACTGAAAAGAGAAAAACCGTACGTCTACGAAAAAATTATGAAATATGACGAGAAGGTGAAGAAAGGCGAGAGTATCGCAATTCTCCAGTTTCAATACGATTATACGTGTAATTTTCTTTGCGAGCACTGCTCGATAAAGAAGTTTCAAGGGAAAAAAGAAGCAAGAAGTTTTACCATTAGTGATGTCGAAGAACTTTCACGGCAAGCTGACGAGATGGGGCTTGCTCACATTGTTATTACGGGTGGAGAGCCGCTGGCGTTTCCCGATTTTGGTGACGTGGTCAGAGCAATTGACCCCCGGAAATTTTACATAACTTCGGATACCAATGGCTGGTTTTTGGATGCGGAAAAAGCAAAGCAGCTGAAAAACATGGGTGTTGATAAAATCCAGTTGAGTCTCGACAGTCTTTCAGCCTCCGAGCATGATACTTTCAGACACAAAACAGGCTCTCACAGCAGGGCATTGGCGGCCATTGATGCGGCTTTGGATGCCGGATTGAATATCATACTGCAGACGGTTGTTTCCAAGCAGAGGATCCGGTCTCAGGAGTTTATTGATTTTCTGGAATTCGGCAAAGAAAAGGAAATTGGCATATTCGTCACATATGCGAAACCTGTCGGTTCCTGGGAGGGCAATTTTGATGTCCTGGTTAATAGAGATGACATGGAATACATGCGAACTCTTGAGAAAAAATACAATGTCTTTACTCATCTGACCCCGTCGTATGGCCTGAATATGGGCTGCATAGCTGTAAAAAGGATGGTTTCAATCACCAAGTATGGCGATGTGATGCCGTGCCCCTATATTCACGTTTCTCTTGGAAACGTCTTTAACGAACCGTTGAAAGACATCATCGCAAGAGGTATGAATATCAAATATTTCGGGAATCATGTCGATACCTGTCTTGTGGCCGAAGACCGGGAGTTTATTGATAGATACGTTGTTGACAGGATATATGGCAAGCCATTGCCGGTACCTTGTGATGATGTGTTTGCGGGCGAGGATCTTGTCACATAGAACTGAAACTGCCGGTAACGGATATGGGTACATAGCGTGACTCGATTGCAAAACAACAAACGTTCAGACAATTCACTTGTCAATGATTTGGACCATATTCTTTTGCATACGGAAGGACTTTGGGAAGAGTTCCGTGGAAAATCACTTTTTATTACCGGTGGTACCGGTTTTTTCGGAAACTGGTTGCTGGAAAGCTTTGCTTACGCAAACGAGACATACGGGTTACATGCATCGGCGCTCGTTCTGACAAGAGATTACGAGGCATTTTCAAGGAGTGCACCGCATCTGGCAAACAATCCGGCGATTCGGTTTCATGCGGGTGATGTAATTGATTTTGATTTTCCTGATGGAGAGTTTTCCCACATCATACACGCTGCCACTACTTCGGCCGTAGCTACGTTCAACAACGAAGATCCTCTCCTGAAATTTGACACCATCGTCAAAGGCACCAGGCATACTCTTGATTTTGCTGTACAGTGCCGGGCCAGGAAGTTCCTGTTAACAAGTTCCGGGGCGGTTTATGGCACTCAACCTTCCGGAATTACACATATACCGGAGTGTTACATGGGGGGGCCCGATACTCTTGAACCAAAATCGGCTTTAGGAGAAGGAAAGCGGGCAGCAGAGTTTCTCTGTGCGTACTATTCCGGGAAATATGGCTTCGAGACGAAAATAGCCCGTTGTTTCTCCTTCGTCGGTCCCTTCCTCCCGCTGGACATCCATTATGCCATTGGAAACTTCATCCGTGATGCCTTAAACGGCGGCCCGATCAAGGTCACCGGCAACGGTACTCCTTACAGATCATATCTTTACGCAGCAGATCTTGCCATCTGGTTATGGACGATACTTTTCAAGGGCGAATCTTGTCGCATTTATAATGTCGGCTCGGAAGAGGATGTGACAATAGCGGAGTTGGCAATAATTGTGTCGCAGACTTTTCCGCACGGTATCGAAATTAATATTGCAAAAAGTGCGCTTCCATCCGATTTATCCGAACGGTACGTTCCTTCAACACACCTGGCTCAAAAGGATCTGGGTGTCAGGCAATATATCAGTCTGCGGGAAGCTGTCGAAAGGACAGTGTGTCATGTCCGGGGAGGAGCAGTGTGAATATTCTTGTTGTGGCTCCAAGGAACAGTACAAAAATTTTTCCGGTAGGTTTGGCCTACGTAATTTCCGCTCTCAAGCGGGAAGGGCACAAGGTTGATTGTGTCAACTTAAATCTTTCGGACGAACTCGACATAATACGGGGGCGTTACGATATTGTGGCTACAGGTGGTCTGGCCTGTCATTACAGCGAAGTTGAAAAAATACTCTCAATGGCAAGAGATTCCGGAACCATGACAATTGTTGGGGGGGGGATCGTATCGTCAGAACCTGAATTGATGACAAGGGAGCTGAAACCTGATTATTCTGTCATCGGCGAAGGAGAGATTACAGCGTGCGAGCTCCTGGCTTGTCTTGAGAAAGGTGATGAAGTATCGGAAGTGCCGGGTATAGCCTTTGTCAGGGATGGTCAGTTTTTCATGACGAAGGTACGAGCCTCTGTCAGAAACCTTGATGCGCTTCCATTCCCTGACTACGACGCGCTCGGGTTCCGGGAGCATCTGGATAACCTTAAGCCCTCGGATGTTTACTATCTTGATTACTTCGATTATCCACGAGGCTATCCTGTCGTATCTTCAAGATCATGCCCTTTCGAGTGTACCTTCTGTTACCACCCTTTGGGAAAGGTATACCGGGAGCGCTCAATTGATTCCATTATAGATGAATTGACAGAGGCCGTTCCCAGGTACCGCATCAATGTCCTTGAAATTCTGGATGAGCTGTTTTCGTTAAACGAAGCGAGGCTGAAGGAATTTTGCACTCGGATCAAGGAGTTCAGTGCGACTCTTGACTGGGATTTGAAATGGGGGTGCCAACTCAGGGTCGGCAGCATAAACAAGGAAACTCTTGAAATGCTCAGGGACTCCGGCTGTTATAATTTGAGCTTGGGTTTGGAAAGTTACAGCAATACAGTTCTGGCCAGCATGAAAAAAAAGATCAGTCAGGATCAAATACATAACGCAGTACATTGCATTCTCGATACAGATTTAAGACTGCAGGGAAACTTCATCTTTGGCGACAAAGCTGAGACCATGGAAACGGCTAAAGAAACCATAGACTTCTGGAAGGAACATTCACAAGCAGGTATTATGCTTGGATTTGTCCAGCCTTATCCTGACTGCGAGCTTTACCGGTATTGTCTGCAGCAAGGCATTATTAAAGACAGGCTGAACTTCATCAAACATCATTTTTTTGATACCATCAACATGACAAAGATGTCTGAGAACGAATTTATCAATCTCAGGCTGGAAATACTGAGGCTTGATTTCAAGTATAACCTGCATGCCATTCCTGAAAAAGTGGAACCTGAAAGTGTGACGCTCGTTTGTCCCCACTGTCGAGAGAGAATGACATATAATAATTTCCATATTGTTGAAAAAAATTCCCTTCTTTTTTCTTTGCGTCAGAATTCATATCTATATAACAAGATGATGTATTGTAAAAAATGTGGACGACGATTCTGGGCGCGCAGCCTGTTTGCCCAGTTACTCACATATTTTGTGACCGGAATTTTGAAATATCCTTCTGCTGCCATTAAAGTAATGCATGTGAGGAATGTGCTTTTTGCGTTTATTTCCGGCAAGGGTGTACGACAGATTATGGAAGGAATTTCATCACCCCTGGAGGCTCTGAACAACCTGAGACGGGGGTAGCTGGATGTATATCTCGTTATCGCGGCACAATTATCAGAAAATACGCCAGTGAATATTTGAGCTGACGTTCACATCAAGAGGGCTCATGGTTGAACATTTATTGGAAATTGCTCTCATTACGTATAATCGGTCCGATTTTCTCAACAGAACGCTCGCCCAGCTTTCGACAAGCCCTTTCTGCAATAATAAGATAACGGTCTATGACAATAATTCATCTGACAATACTGCTGATGTCTGCTTACGTTATCAGGAACTTTTTTCAAACCTGCACATTGTAAGGCACAGAAAAAATATTGGAGGAGGAGCGAACTATCTCAGGGCGATTGAACTTTCAACCTTGAGATATACATGGATTATTTGTGATGATGATCATTATGATTTTTCGGATTGTAACGATGTGCTCAATGCAATTACTGAGGAAAAGTGTGATCTGATATGGGTAAGCGACCAACATCTGGAATCATGGGAAAAGGGACTTGAAACCACTTCGTATGAGCTGTTGAAAAGGGGAGCCCGTTACTATCCGGCTCTTTCCTTTATTCCGGCAGTTATATTCCGCACGACACTTTTTGATAGTGATTGTCTCGTGGGTGGATATCACAACATGGACAATCTCTACCCGCTGTTTCATTTCATTCATAGATCAGTCTGCCGGAACTTCAGCATTTACGTTGCGCGAAACCCCATGGTCATACGAGGGCTTGATTCTTCAGGGACAGGGGTTTCACCGTTTTCTCAATATGTATCATGGGTCAAATGTTGTTTTTCAATTTCTGACAGGTATCTCAGGTCCCGGGCAATAGGGGATTTGACCTTACAGGGTGGAGGTTTTTTTAAGAACCTGCTCATAGTTGTCGCAGATGAAAAAATTGCTCCCACATTTAACCGTAAACGTTTCTGGCAGAATGTAATCCTGATAAATCTGTCATATAACCTTAAACAAAGACTGCTGTTTTTGATTCTCCTGAGCACTGCATTGCTTCTTCCCTGCGCTTTTATCAGAAAAATAAAAGAGATGCGGTACCGTTCGCGGGGTGAGACTCTGCGAGAATTCGACCCGCGAGATATTTTTTATGACTAGTTCACCGATTACTTTTCTTCATGGAAAGCTGGAAATTGTACTGGTAACTTATAATCGGGCGTCGAGTCTGGACAGTACGTTGCGGCAGTTGGCTGCGAGCCCGTTCAACAAAGCAAACGTAACTGTTTACGACAATTGCTCAACCGATGCCACCCCGGATATTTGCAGGAAATATTGCGACAAATTACATTTTATGTCGGTTGTTCGCCATGAAAAACATATTGGAACTAATGCAGGCTATCTTCATGCAGTAGAAAATGTGGGCGCGGAATACGGCTGGATACTAAATGATGACACCATTCTTGATGGCACAACATTTGATCAGCTTATTAAGGCTGTTATCAGCGATTCATATGATATGTTGTACGTGGGTTCCATCGCAGCACTTGACTGGCACGGGGATGAATCGACCACCATGGCTCAGCTTGTCGCTGAAAAAGCCCGTGTATATACAGCATTTTCGTTATGGCCAGCATTGATCTTCAAAACTTCCCTTTATGATGATGCCTGTATTGTGAAAGGGTACCGATTGGCAAACTGCGTGTACCCGAACTTCCCTTTTGTACGTTTACTCGTGGAAATGGATGCACGCGTTTACGTCTCAGCAAAGCAGGTGGTGCGTACTGAAACAAACAGTATTAATTTTGACGGGCTGTACTGGTTTGCCGCCTGGATAAATTATTGCCAGACGATCAAGCAGAAAGAGCTTCGCGAACGAACGATCGATGAAGTGACACATAATTACGGTTTTTTTAAAACCCTCGTATTCCTGATTGCGTTTGACGAAACGCGTGGGAGCATACTCTTCTGGAGTAAAATAGTTGATATAATCTGGGGTCTTCCATCCTGTCAGCGAATGAAATTTCTTATTCTGATTCCGCTGATGGTTTTCCCTCTTCCGCACACCATGCTAAAGAAGATGAGGCAAAGGTATCTTGAAGAGTGGGGTCACTCGGGAGACGTACGGCCTTTTTTACCTGACGCTAAAAGCATATAATTGCTTGGAAATTAAACTTGAAAAGGCACAGATATGCCTGAATCAGTTCTGGAGATTTTTCTCATCACCTACAACCGGGGCTCATGTCTGGATGATACGCTTCGAAAGCTGGCGGACAGCCTGTTTGCCCGCTGCCGTTTTACCGTGCTGGATAATTGTTCGACAGACAATACGCCGCAGATAGCAGCGAAGTATAGTGAATATTTTGAAGACTTTCATGTCGTCCGCCACCCTCTGAACATTGGGGGAGATGCTAATTACCTCCGTGCCGTAGAATTATCGACATCCAGGTATACCTGGATTCTCTGCGACGACGATTTTTACGATTTCAGCGCTGTTGATGAGATTGTCGGCGTATTGCAGGCGGGGAGCCACGACCTGGTTATTGCCGGCCCGCTTCATCCGGTTACAACCGTCCGTAATTGCAGCAAGAACATTCAGGAATTAGTGCACTCCGGATTCCTGCCTCATTTCACACTCAGTTTCTTCCCGGCAATCATTTTTCGCACCGAACTTTTCGGTTACGAATGTGTAGCAAAAGGATATAAATTCTGTGCAGATTGTTTCCCGAACTTCGCGTTCATCAATAAAGCTGTCCGTGATAATTTTATGGTTTATATCCCTTCGGCTGCAGTGGTTATTCGGAATGATGTCAATGATTCTGTTTTGTCGCCGCTTTCATGGTATAATGGTCTTCTGAACTGCTGTAGCAGCATCCCCGACCGGCGATTGCGTTACGCCACCATTGAAGAGGCGACCCGGAAACGAGGTTTTTTAAAGTCTCTTGCGTTCTGGATCGCTTTGGAAAGACACATTGATGCAAACGAATTTTATCGTAAGATCCTGAACATCATGGCAATTTTAGATTGTTGGCAAAGAATGAAATTATTCCTTCTCCTTCCGTTTATAGTTCTACCTCTGCCTCTTTCCTTTATGATTGCGATGCGTCAGAGGGTGTATCGATTCATGAGAGTTCCTGAAAACGAAATTCCCCCTGTCAAGGTCATTGACCGGGACGCTTAATTCATCGAGGTGCACAATGATAAAGCTGCTGATCACTTATTTGACAATACTGCTCGCTATTCAGTTAACAATGCTTCCCAGGGAAGGTAACGCCTCCGAGGAGAAAACCGGAACTTTGAGGAAAATCGCCAACTCCGGAACGATTGCGCTTGGCTTCCATGAAACAACGGTACCGTTTTCGTATAACGCCGGCGAGGGGAAAGTCATGGGTTACTCTTACGATATCGCGTTGAAAGTTGCCGACGCCATTAAGCGTGAGCTGAAATTACCAGCGTTGCAGATCAAACAGGTACCTGTAACAACCAAAACCGCTTTTCCATGGTACAGAACGGTACCGTTGACATTCACTGCGGCGCGACGACCAATACTATCGAACGGCAGAAGACATCTGCCTTTTCCAACACCCTTTTCGTGGCCGGTTCACGTCTCATGACGCGTAAGGATTCGGGAATCAAGGATTTTTCAGACCTGACGAACAAAAATGTCGCGACTTTCGCCCGTTCGACTTCCGAAAAGATTCTGCGCAGGATGAACAGCGAGCAGAAATACAACATCAACATCATAACGACTTTTGATCGCGGTGTCACTCCTCTGGCAGTGCTGCAGGCCGGACAGGCGGATGCATACATGATGGACGACGTGTTGCTGTATGCAGCCGTTCGTGAAACATGGCGTCCTGACGAGTGGATTGTGACCGGCAAACCGCAATCGTACGAGGCTTATGGCTGTGTTCTGCCCAAAGATGACCCCGCTTTCAAGAAGTTAGTGGACAGGGAGATTGCCAGAATAATGAAATCAGGAGAGGCAGATGCTATCTACAAGAAATGGCTGCTCTCCCCGATTCCACCGAAGGGGGGCAATTTAGGCTTTCCGATGAGCGAAGAAAATATCAGACTCTACAAGAACCCGAACGACAAACCTTTTGATTGAAGAGTTATCTTCGCTCTGGCCCACTTCGAAATGCCCATGATCGTCTGACTCCGGAAATGAATCTGAATGCCACTTAAATTCACTCTTTTTAAAAAATACTCCTTGATATTTTGCGCGATAATCGGCAGCTCGCTGCTTATCAGCGGTATTATCAGCATCAGTTTTTCGTACCAGGAAAACAGGCGGGCGCTCATCAGGCTGCAGCGCGAAAAAGCGGAAGCGGCTGCGGCGCGGATCGGCCAGTACCTTTTTGATATCGAACAAAGGATCGGTATCACCGGAATGCCGGATCGCTCTGTTTCGGCGCTTGACCAGCGTTGTTTCGAAATACAGCTCTTGCGGCGCATTGCGGCAATAAATGAAATCACTCTTCTCGACCATCATGGCAAAGAATATCTGCATGTTTCCCGCCGCGCTGCCGATGTTATTCGTAGCGGCAAAGATTTATCGACCACTGATTTTTTCCGCCGGGTAAAATCCGGCCGGCCTTATCGCAGCCCAATCTACTTCCGCAACGGAGCGCTGTATATGACCCTGGCGATGGCTGTCGGCCCCGAGGAAGCCGGGGTAACCGTCGCTGAAATCGACCTCGAATTCCTGCTCGACGGTATCTCTCACATCAAGGTCGGTGACTCCGGACACGCCTACGCAGTTGATGTTGATGGGCGCCTGATTGCCCATCCCGATATTGGACTCGTGTTAAAGAACACCAGTCTGGCCTCTCTGTCGCATGTTAAAGCCGCAATCAACAATCCGGCACAAGGCCGCGAGATTGAGCATGCACTCAGCTATGACGGCAGGCAGGTCTTGACAGCCTTTGGAACTATTCCGCAACTTGGCTGGTTCGTTTTTGTCGAGGAAGCACTTGCCGAAGCCTATCGGCCACTGTACTCCCATGCCATTCGCAGTGCATTACTGGTTCTCATCGGCACTCTTTTCACTCTGCTGGCCTGTGTTATCCTGGTACGCCGCATGGTCGGACCTATAGATGCCTTGCAGGACGGCGTAACGCGAATCGGCCTCGGAGTCCTCGATCACCGCATTACGGTTCGGACCGGAGATGAACTTGAAAAGCTCGCCGACGGTTTTAACGGAATGGCTGAGCACTTGCAGGAATCGTACGCTACACTGGAACAGAAAGTGACCGAGCGAACAGTGGATCTGGAAAATAAGAACAGAGAACTGATAGCCGCAATCGCACGACAGGAAGAATTGACCGCAAAAGTTGAAGCCCTGAGCGCCACTGACGGCTTGACGGGAATAGCCAACAGGCGGCGTTTTGACGAGGTGCTTGACAGGGAACATGCCCGCCTTTCCCGTTCGGGGGCCACTCTTTCACTGATCATGCTGGATATAGACCACTTCAAAGCCTATAATGACAATTACGGACATGTCAAAGGCGATGATTGCCTGCGGCAGATTGCCCGGGTGATTGCCGACTGTACAACACGTCCTGCTGATCTGGCTGCCCGTTACGGTGGCGAAGAATTCGCCTGTATCCTGCCGGAAACAGACTGCAATGGCGCCGTTGCCATCGCCGAAAAGATCCGGCGCGGTATCGTGGATCTTGCTGTCCCGCACAAAGGATCCAGCATTGCGGAGTACGTCACCGCCAGTTTTGGGGTTGTGTCAGCTCCGAGCAGTGCAGAAGTATCAGCTTTGGATATTGTATCCCAGGTGGATGAGCTACTCTACCAGGCCAAATCCCGAGGTCGCAACCGGGTAGAGTTTTGCCGGCCTCGCTTAATCCCATAAGGAACAACATGTCACGACTCTCTATCATCGGCGCCGGTCCCGGCGCGCTCTCCCATATGACCGAAGCGGCCCGGCAGGCTATTGCGGAATCAAGCGTCGTCATCGGATATGGTGTCTACATCAATCTGATCAGACCACTTCTTACGGGCAAGGAGATCGTCGCCACCGGCATGATGCAGGAGGTGGATCGCTGTCGTGAGGCGATTGCCAGGGCGCAGGCCGGTGCAACCGTTGCACTGGTATCCGGAGGTGATGCCGGTATCTACGGTATGGCCGGTTTGGTGCTGGAACTGCTGGAACGGGACATCACCGGAGAGGATCTCATCCACCCTGACGTCCGCGTCATACCCGGCATCTCTGCTGTCCAGGCTGCTGCCGCCGTACTTGGTGCGCCGCTTATGCACGACTTCGCCGTCATTTCGCTCTCGGACCTGCTCACCCCTTGGGATCGCATCAAAGACAGGCTGACAGCGGCGGCCCGGGCCGATTTCGTGATCTGCCTGTATAACCCGAAAAGCCAAAAGCGGGTCACCCAGATCGAGGAGGCCCGCAGGATCATCCTTACTGCTCGACCCGGCGCGACCCCGGCCGGTATCGTTCGCAACGCTTGCCGTGAGGACGAATCCGCTACAGTTACCACGCTGGCCAGGCTGCTGGAGCACGAAATAGACATGTTCTCCATAGTCATCATCGGCAACAGTGCCACCTTCGTGGATCGCCAGGGGCGGATGGTCACCCCGCGCGGCTACGCCCGTAAACTGGTGAACATACCTGATCCAGTTCCGGACGTCGAAAAACCGGGCGCCAGACCGGAGGCTCTCATGTTTTGCGGCACCGCTTCGGATGTGGGCAAGTCGGTCATCACCGCCGGTTTCTGCCGCTGTCTGGTAAGGCGTGGCGTCAGCGTCGCCCCTTTCAAATCCCAGAACATGTCGCTCAACTCCTTCGTCACCCCTGAAGGGGGAGAAATCGGGCGCGCCCAGGCGGTCCAGGCTCTGGCCTGCGCCATCCCTCCCCACACCGACATGAATCCGGTGCTGCTCAAGCCCAACTCGGACACCGGCAGCCAGGTCATCGTTCAGGGGAGAGCCGTGGCTAACATGAACGTTACGGAATATGACTCTTTCAAACCGCAGGTTTTTGAAAAAGTCCGGGAGAGCTTCGAACGGCTCAGAAACGATTACGATTTCATTGTCATTGAGGGGGCAGGAAGTATTGCCGAAATCAATCTCAGGCACAACGACATCGCCAACCTGAAAGTGGCCCTGATGGCCGGCTGCCCGGTTATCCTGGTGGCCGACATAGACCGGGGCGGCGTCTTCGCCCAGATCGTTGGCACCATCGACCTGCTGGAGTCTCACGAGCGGGCGCTTGTCCGTGGAGTGATCATCAACAAATTCCGGGGAGATCCGGCCATCCTGGCCCCCGGCATCGTATTTATCCAGGAGCGAACCGGCGTGCCGGTTCTGGGAGTGCTTCCCTGGCTGACCGACCTGAACCTGCCGGCCGAGGACAGTGTTGCCCTGGGGCGATGCGCCGAAATAACCGGGGCGAATGACGTTCACACGCACATCAGGACCGGTGTGCTCAGACTGCCGCGAATCTCCAACTTCACAGATTTTGACCCGCTCCGGCGTGAACCTGACGTCGCTCTCGGCTATGTCGATTCGGCGGCACAGATTGCAGGTCTGGATCTGCTGATTTTACCGGGCAGCAAGTCCACCAGCGCCGACCTGCGTTTTCTGGAGGAACGCGGGATTGCCGCCGCCATAAAGGTATTCAATGGTCGTATCGTCGGCATCTGCGGCGGTTATCAGATGCTGGGTCGACGGATAATCGATCCTGATGGTGTCGAGTCGACGGTTTCGGAGGCAAGCGGACTTGGGCTGTTGCCGGTGGAAACCAGAATGCTGGCGCATAAGGAGACTCACCAGGTTCAGGCCTGTCTGGAGGAATCTGCGCTTGCTTCCGCCGCCGATTGCAGCGGGGTGCTGACCGGCTACGAGATCCATATGGGGCTGACTACCTGTCTGGAGGACCCGCGTCCCTTTGCCCGTATCATCCGGAGAGGCAGGAGTGCGGTCTCCATCCAGGATGGATCCGTGTCTCCCGACGGAAAAGTCTTCGGCAGCTACCTGCACGGTATCTTCGACAACGCCAGTTTCCGTGAACTTTACCTGAACCGTATCCGCAGGGAAAAGGGGATGACAGAGCGGCACGGCGCCAGTGAAGCCATGCAGGATGACCCCTGCGACCGGCTGGCCGACCATCTGGAAAAACATATCGATATGCCTCACCTGCTGTCACTATGCGGATTGGGCTGTGACCACCCCTGATCCTGTTATCATCGCTCTGGCTCTGCTGCTCGACCTGGCACTGGGGGACCCTCACTGGCTGCCCCACCCGGTGACACTGATCGGTCGGCTGATCATGATTCTGGAATTCCGCTTGCGCAGGCTGATTCCCTTCGAGCAGATTGCAGGGGTGCTGTTGCTTCTCGTGACCGTGGCAGTCACTGTGGTGGTTACCTGGCTGCTACTGCGCGCTGCCATACTGCTCCACCCCCTGGCCGCTCTGCTGACCGCCGTGGTTCTCTCGGCCACCTGCCTGGCGGCCCGTTCTCTGCACAGGGAATCCGCCCTTGTCGCAACAGCGCTGACATCAGGCAATCTACCGGCGGCGCGCCGCCATCTGTCATGGATTGTCGGACGTGACACCGATCAGCTGGAAGAGCCGGAGATCTGGCGGGCTCTGGTGGAGACGGTAGCAGAGAATACCTCTGATGGCATTATCGCACCGCTTTTCTGGTTGACATTGGGTGGGCCGGTCGCCGCCATGGCTTACAAGGCGGTCAGCACACTGGACTCTATGGTCGGGTATCGGAATAAACGTTATCTGTACTTTGGCCGGGCTTCAGCCCGTATGGACGATCTGCTCAATTTTGTCCCCGCCCGCCTGACCGCCCTTCTGATTGTTACCGCAGCACTGCTGACCGGACATTCTGCATCAGGAGCAATGCATATCACCCTCCGTGACAGGCTTAAACACCCTTCTCCGAACAGCGGTCATCCGGAAGCTGCGGCTGCCGGAGCTCTGGGTGTCCGCCTGGGAGGAGCGGCCAGCTACAACGGGGTTGCCTCCTATAAAGAGCATATTGGCGACTCACGTTTGCCGCTTGATCGACAGGCGTATTTCGGGATGATCAAACTGATGTACGTATCAACCATTCTGATGGCTGCCGTCTGTATCCCGATCGCTTTTCTCCTGAAGGGAATCCGGGGGCTCTCCTATTGAGCATGGCATAAAAAAAGGGACAACCGAAAACCGGCCATCCCTTTAACTATCCATTCTCTCCACCCTGCCGTCGGAATCAAGGGCCTCCGGCGAGTTCCTTAACGACGGAAGTCAGTATGCTGTTTCAGGCAATTCCCGCGTACTGAGGGCAGCACACCACAGCAGGGAGCGACTTCCTTATTGTATAGCATTCCGCCCGGGCACTGCAACCGGCGAACAGGGTAGAGAGAACGATATGACTGTGATTATTACACGTGTAGCGCGCGGAATTCAAGCGTTTTGTATACAACTGTCAGCAGTGCCCCAGAAAAATATTCAACCGGTTTATTTCATTCATTAATTGTCCAAACCCTTGAAACGTCAGCGACTGCGGACCATCGGAAAGCGCTTTCTCCGGCTCGGGATGCACCTCTATCAACACGCCGTCAGCCCCGGCGACCAATGCTGCTTTAGCCATGGGGGCAACAAGCGAGCGCTTGCCGGTAGCGTGGGATGGATCGACCATAATCGGCAGATGCGACATTTCCTTTATCAGCGGCACAATCGACAGATCAAGCGTATTGCGGGTAGCGGTCTCATACGTTCGGATGCCGCGCTCGCAAAGAATGATATGCTCATTTCCTTCAGCCAGTATATACTCGGCCGCCGCCAGAAATTCCTCTACCGTAGCACTCATACCACGCTTGAGCAGGACCGGCTTACGGATTCTCCCCAGTTCCCGCAGCAGGTCAAAGTTCTGCATGTTGCGGGCGCCGACCTGCAGAAGATCGGCATACTCTGCCACCAGCCCGACATTATCCGGACTCATGACTTCGGTCACAATCGGCAGGCCGCTCTCTTTCCCGGCAATCGCCAGCAGCCGCAAGCCCTCCTCGCGCAAGCCCTGGAAGGTATGCGGCCCGGTGCGTGGTTTGAAGGCGCCTCCCCGCAGCATATCCGCTCCTGACTTTTTTACGAACAGAGCTGTTTTGACGATCTGCTCCTCGCTTTCAACGGCACACGGCCCCCCGACTACAACCGGACGGCAGCCCTGACCGATCTTTATGCCGGCAACTTCAACGATGGTGTTCTCGGGATGGAAATCGCGTGAAACCAGCTTGTATGGTTTGGAAACATGGATCACCCGCTGAACGCCGGGCAGCTCCAGGATCTTGGTATCGTCAACATAACCGTGATTGCCCAGCACTCCGATGGCGGTGCGCTCGCTTCCGGGGATGGGTTCCGCCCTGAATCCCATATCCTGTACAGTTTTGACGATAGTATCAACGTCCGCCTGGATGGCGTTGTGATTCATGACGATCAGCATTCCGGTTCCCTCTTTCTATTCGTGACGTTCAGCAATCTTCTGCAGTTTTTCCATATTATGAATCACCACCCGGCTCCCCTGTACTTCTATGACACCTTCATCCATCAATTTACGCAGGGTACGGGAGATCGTCTCACTGGCCGTGCCGAGCCGCGAGGCCAACTCACCTTTTCTGACCCCCAGATCGATATAGGTGATACCGCCATAACTGGTTGATTTTTCGTCTGCCAGCCGCACCAGAAAAGAGGCAAGCCGCGAGGTAACATCGGCAAAGGAGAGCTCCTCAATCTGCCTGGCAAACTGTCGCAACATCAGCGACAGCGACACAACCAGATTGAGGGCGAAATTCGGATTTTTGCTCATCAGCTCCATAAAACCCTGACGCGGAAGATAAAGCGCCTCTCCCGCTTCCAGAGTACGGGCTTCGGCCGGATATTTGCCATCGCCGAAAAAAGCTGCTTCGGCAAAGGTCTCGCGCGGTTTGACAAAGTGCAGCACTTTCTCGCGTCCGTCGGCTGACATGCGACAGAGCTTGATGCTTCCGGACACGAGTAGATAAAAACCGGTGGCTTCTTCCCCTTCGCTGAAAAGTGATTCCCCTTTTTTGAATGTGCGGCGTACGGTAATAGCAGCCAGCTCAGAAAGGTCGGTTTCATTCAGGCCGGAAAAAAGGAGCGATTTTTTGAGTTGTTCGATCAGTTCCATCGGTTTATTGCTTCAGGAAAGAGTCTATTTTTTCCGCCACCTGCGGTGCGGTAAAACCGAATTTTTCGGCCAGCACCTTGTCCGGTGCAGAGGCACCGAAATGCTCGATGCCGATAAACAGACCATCGCAGCCGATCAGGCGCCCCCAGGATTCGCTCCGTCCGGCCTCGATGGCCACCCGTGGCACTCCAGCCGGAAGAACTTCCCGGAGATAATCTGCCGGCTGCGATATAAAAGTCTCCAGACAGGGAATCGACACAATACGGGAACTGATCCCGCCTGCTGAGAGAATTTCAGCCGCTTCAACCGCCACATGCACTTCTGAACCGCTGGCCATGATCACCACGTCGGGAGTACTGGCCGGAGAGGAGACGATATAGCCCCCTTTGAGAACATCCGCCGGGGCGAATGATGCGCTTCTGGCAATTACCGGCAATTTCTGGCGGGTCAGAATAAGTGCGGTCGGACCGTCTTTTTTCTCCAACGCGGCCTGCCAGGCCAGCGCGGTTTCAATCCCGTCGGCCGGGCGGATCAGCTGAAGGCCCGGGATCAGACGCAGAGAGGCGACATGCTCGACAGGCTGATGCGTGGGGCCATCTTCGCCGACAAAGAAAGAGTCGTGGGTAAAGATGTAGATCGCCTGCAGATTCATAAGGGCCGAGAGCCGGAGTGACGGGCGGCAGTAATCGGAGAACACCAGGAAGGTGGCGCCGTACGGGATGAAACAGCCGTACAGAGCCATGCCGTTTATGACGGCGCCCATGGCATGTTCACGAATGCCGAAGTGCAGGTTGCGCCCGCCGAAGGAGTCGGCCTGTACTGAAGCTGAGCCCTTGATTTCACTGTTATTGGAAGGAGAAAGGTCGGCTGAACCGCCTGCAAGCGACGGAATCAGCGCAGCGGCTCTCTGCAGCACCAAACCTGACAGCGCCCGGGTCGCACCATCCTTGCCCGATACTACCGCGAGCAGTTCATCAACAAGATTGGCCGGCAGGTGTTTATGCCACATTTCATCCCATAATTTTGCCTTTTCCGGATTGGCGGCATGCCAGCCTTCAAAACCGCGTTGCCAGGCATCATAGTTCAGCTTCAGTTCATCAACCCGCATCTGGCAGATATCACGAACCTCGTCCGGGATTTCAAACGGAGCGCAGTGCCACCCCAGATTGGCGCGGGTCGCTGCAATTTCGTCCTTGCCCAGAGGAGAGCCGTGCGCAGAGGAAGAATCCTGTTTTGCGGGGCTGCCAAAAGCGATATGAGTCGTGGCGATAATAATCGAAGGGCGTGTCTTGTCTGCCTTGGCTGCGGCAATTGCGGTAATGATCTGTTCGTAATTGTGGCCGTCGATCTCCTGAACCTGCCAACCGCACGAACGGAACCGCCCGGCGACGTTCTCCGACCAGGCCAGGTCGGTTGTGCCTTCGATCGTAATGCTGTTGCTGTCGTAGATATAGACAAGATTGCCGAGCTTCAGATGCCCGGCCAAAGCCGCCGCTTCATAACTGATACCCTCCTGAAGGTCCCCGTCTCCGATCAGAGCATAAACTGTGTTGTTAACCGGACTGAAGTCGGATGTATTGAACCGCTCGGCTGCCATCCTGGCGGCAATTGCCATCCCTACGCCATTTGCAAAACCCTGCCCCAGAGGCCCTGTCGTCACTTCAACACCGGCAGTGTGCCCGTATTCGGGATGGCCGGGAGTTTTACTACCCCACTGCCGGAAATTTTTGAGCTCTTCCATCGGCAGATCATAACCAAACAGGTGCAGCAGAGAATAGAGCAGCATTGAGCCATGTCCGGCCGAAAGGATGAATCGGTCCCGGTTGGGCCAGCAGGGGTCTTCCGGATTAAAGGAAAGAAAATTGCCCCACAGGCCGAACGCACAATCCGCTGCACCCATCGGAAGGCCGGGATGGCCGGAATTTGCCTTTTCTACTCCGTCTACAGAAATAAAGCGGATGGCATCGGCACATTGCCGGGCCTTGTCAGATGGAATCATGATGTGATGCATTTCTTTTCCTTTCAGATAGGTCTCAAATTCTATTTAGAAGTGTTTAAAGCCGTTCATTTTTGTATGGTACGGGCTGCCGTCCTCATGAACAGCCCTTACCCCGGACAAGCTTGTTACTATACCAACAGCTGTTGCCTCAATGCCACATTTTTTCATGCAGTCGGAAATTATTTTCCGGTTGGCCGGCGACGCGGTAAAGCAGAGCTCGTAATCTTCGCCTCCTGTCAGTGCAGAATCATATCGGAGCTCAGGAAAATGAACGGAGCAGGCCCGGAAGGGGGCGGAAAGCGGGAGCTCGGCGATGCGTATGAGCCCCCCGACATGAGATTGACCAGCAATATGGCCGAAGTCGGACAGAAGCCCGTCACTGATATCGATCATGGCGGTCACCAGAGCAGATTCGGCCAGGGCCAGGCCGGCAGCGGCGCGGGGAGTCGGGTCAAGCAGGCGGGAGATAAGGAAATTTCTTTCCCCCTCACCCCGGCCCTCTCCCTCGGGGAGAGGGAGTTGTTTTTCCAGCAGTTTCAGCCCCAGAGCCGCGTCGCCCAACGTGCCGGTGACCCAGATATCATCACCGGGACGGGCACCGGAACGCCTCAGGATGCGTTCAGGAAACTGCTCACCCATGATGGTGACCGAGATTACCACCCCGCTCCGCGAAGCGCAGGTGTCGCCGCCGACCAGGCTGACACCATGTTCTTCGGACATTGTCAGAAAACCACGGACAAAGTCATCCAGAAAATCAAGCGGCAGACCGGCGGGAATGGCCAGGGAAAGCAGTGCCCAGCGCGGAATGCCGCCCATGGCGGCGATATCGGAAATATTTACCGCCAGGGACTTGCGCCCCAGGCGGTACGGGTCATGCCAGGCCCGGCGGAAATGCACATCCTCCAGCAGCATGTCGGTGGAGGTCAAAAGCTGCATGCCGGGGGTGAGCGCGGTTATGGCCGCATCGTCGCCGATGCCGGTAATAACGCCGGCGCCCTGTTTCGATGCGGAGGCGATACGGGAGATCAGCCCGAATTCGCCGAGAGTGGAGAGATTGGTGTTTGCGGGCGAAGTCATCGTTTAAGAAGAATGTGATACAGACCGAATGTGTTCACTACTCTTTCTCTCCGATATAAATCGTTGCAATCCCGAAGGTAAGCTCCTTGAGATGGATATTGCGGAAACCGGCTTTGGAGATCATCAGGGAGAACTCTTCGTGGGAAGGAAATTCGAGCACCGAATCCGGCAGATATTTATAGGCGTTGTAGCGGGAGAACAGCCCGCCCACTATCGGAAGCAGCCGGCGGAAATAAAAGTAGTACATCTGTCTGAACAGCAGCGAGCGCGGCGTTGAAAACTCCAGAATAATAAGTCGTCCCCCCGGTCGCACTACCCGCCACATTTCGGCCAGTCCCAGACTCCTGTCCACCACATTCCGGATTCCGAAAGCTATCGTGATCGAATCGAAGGTGTTGTCGGCAAAGGGGAGGTCTTCGCAGGGAGCAACCTTGAAGTCAATTCTGCCGGCATACGGGGATGCCGAGACCTTCTCCAGACCCAGATCAATCATCTCCCGGCAGAAATCGGCACCGGTAATCCTGACCGACGCCGGGGTATTTCGGGCAATTTCCAGCGCCACATCGCCGGTGCCGGTGGCGACATCCAGAATGCGCGAACCTTCGCGGAATTTCAGAAGTCGCACGGCTTTCCTGCGCCAGCGCCGGTCGATACCAAAACTCAACAGCCGGTTGAGAAAATCGTAACGCGGCGCAATCGCCCCGAACATCTGCTGGATCTTCTCACCTTTATCAGAAAGCCTGAACATTGTTCTGTTACCTTTTTAGTGATGTAAGTGCTTATCTGTACAGCGCTCTTTTCTAGCATATTTTACAAGCCATAAACCAGAAAAAACCAAGTCGCTCATGTTCTACCCCGAACCATGTTCAATATTGACATGTCGTAATTAAATGACTATTATAGATTATATTAATACGTCCATAAAGGAGTCTCATCATGCAAACCGCCGCAGTTTCTGAATTAAAGGCATCTGAGAGTGTATTTTTGATGCGGGTGAAAGCGGGAGAAGAGATTCTGGTGACTGACCGTAGCGCCCCGATCGCCAAGATTATCTCACTGAGACGGAATAATTCTCCCTCGGCCGAACGGGAGGATGGGCGATGAAGTTCCGGGACAACTCCGCCATAATTCCGCTCTGCATTGATCCGCCAGGAAGTGCCTGCCCGTGATTACCGCCATCCGCATTCAGGATATCGCCGATATCCTGATCATGACCTTTCTGCTGTACCAGATTTATACCTGGTTTCGCCTGACTCGTGCTTTTCAGGTACTGCTCGGGCTTGGCGTCGTGACGCTGATCTATTTCGCCACCCGCTTCCTCGGCCTGTACATGACCAGCTGGGTTCTTCAGGAACTCGGCACGGTGCTGATCATTCTGATAATCGTGGTGTTTCAGGCGGAAATCCGTCAGGCCCTGTACCGTTTCAGCCGTTTACGGCATCTGATAGACAATCGCCAGGATACCCGGCACAGCCAGTTTCAGGATATTTCCGAGACGCTTTTCGAGATGGCCTCGCAACGTACCGGGGCTCTGGTCGTGTTTCAGCGCAACGAATCGCTTGACGAACTGATGTCGAACGGCGTTCTTCTGGATTGTGAAATATCCCCCCAGATGCTGGAGTCCATTTTTTACAACGGAGCCCCTTTTCATGACGGGGCTGCCTTGATACGCGACGGACGGGTCGTGCAGGCATCCTGCCACCTGCCGCTCTCCGTCAGCCCTGATGCCCCGAGGTACTTCGGAACCCGTCACCGTGCGGCGCTGGGATTGTCGGAACGAAGCGATGCCGTGGTTGTGGTCGTATCCGAAGAGCGCGGCGAAATTTCACTGATCCATGCCGGTGAGGTGCGGATCATGTCCTCGCCGGCAGCGTTGATAGCAGCATTGGAGGAGCTTCTGCAGACACCTAAAGAGACCGGCGGCACAGCGGTAAAGCAGAGTCTTTTTTCCAATCTGCTGCCAAAAGCCGCAATCCTGCTGGGAGTGTCCGTATTCTGGGTGCTGGTGACCACCCGGCAAGGTCAAATAACGACGGTCACCGTCCCGGTGAGATTGCATGGTGTTCCGGAAGGGCTGATACTGCTCCACACTGTCCCTGACGAAGTAACTGTTCAGCTGAAATCACTCTCCAGCCTGACACCTGCCCCTTCCAAACTGGAACTAACGGCAGAGATAGATGCTTCCGGAGTGAAGGAGGGACAGACAACCGTCAGAGTGCGGAATGCCGACGTCAAGCTGCCCTCAGGAATTACCATGACAACCGTGACACCCTCTTCGATCCGCATCTCAGCAGAACGAAAGCTTCGCAAGAGTGTTCCGGTCAAAGTGGTTTTACATGGTGCCCTGCCTTCCGGCCTTGCCTCATGGAGAGTTATAAGCGAACCCGCTGTAGTGGATATTGAGGGGCCGGCCAGTCAGGTGGCACATATTGACCATGTTGAGACCGATTATATGGATGCCGGACAACTGACAGCCGGCATGGGTTATAAGAGTAACCTCAGACCCACTCAGAAGCAGGTACTGTTGCTGAGGGATGCACCCGTTACGATACTGCTGAAAGCACCGGACAAACGACGCTGAAGGAGAGAGTGTACATTTTGTCTCCGTAACAGGCAGAGGAGGCCTTTGTTGTTGCAGGCGTTGTCAGAGAGGAAATAGAAAAACGGCTGACAATGCAAACTCCGTAATCTTCCGGCCTGGCAAGGGGTGCGCCTTTTTTGTATCATCCGCAAGCGGTTTTCATTGTCGTTACCCCCAACTCTATGATATACAAGCTCCATTTGATAATGACTGCAAAAATTGACACGGCGGTTTATTCCACTTTCAGGAGGCAGTTTTATGGGACAGTTTGAAACCAGCAAGATTCGTAATCTCGGTATCATCGCGCACGGTGGTGCCGGTAAGACATCTCTTGCAGAGGCGATTCTTTTCGACACCGGAATGATTGACCGCCTTGGCCGGGTAGACGATGGCACATCTACCATGGATTTTGAACCGGAAGAGGTCAAACGAAAAATTTCGATTACTTCCGCACTTGATCATTGTGAATGGAAGGGACATTCCATCCATATTGTTGACACCCCCGGCTATGGCAACTTTATCGCCGATACGAGGGCTTGTATGCGGGCTCTTGATTGTGCAGTGGTCATCCTCTCCGCCATCTCCGGTGTCAAGGCCCAGACTGAAGAAATCTGGAACTGGGCCAACGAGTTCGAGATTCCGCGCATCGCTTTCGTTAACAAGCTTGATCGAGAGCGGGCCAGTTTTCTGCGTGCCATTGACGATATGGAAAAAGCGCTGGGCGCCCGCGGTGTCGCAATCCAGATGCCGATCGGCCTGGAGGCTGCCTTTGAAGGTATTATCGATCTGATTACCATGAAGGCCTGGTTCTATGCCAAGGACGGTTCCGGAAAATGTACCGAAGGGGCCATTCCTGCCGAGTATGCCGATGAAGCCGCGCGACTGCGCGAGCATATGGTCGAGACGGTTGCCGAGGCCTATGACGCTCTGACCGAAAAATACCTTGATGCGGGAGAATTGACCGAAGAAGAGATCATGGACGGCCTCAGGGTTGGCACCATGCGCAACACCTTTACCGCAGTACTGTGCGGATCAGCTACCTCCAATATCGGTGTGCCTCACCTGCTGGATGCGGTCTGCGCCTGTCTGCCGTCTCCGCTGGATCGCACCAAAGCGGTGGGAACGCATCCCAAGACCGAAGCGGTCATCGAGCGCGCCCCGGATGAGAAAGAGCCCTTCTCGGCGCTGGTGTTCAAGACTACCTCGGATCCATACACCGGCAAGATTACCATATTCCGGGTATACTCCGGTGTCCTCAATTCTGATTCGACAATTTTGAACTCCAGCAAGGGCATCGAGGAACGCGTAGGGCAGATCTACGAACTGGAGGGGAAGAAGCAGCACCCGATCAAGCAGGCTGTAGCCGGGGATATCGTGGCCGTTGCCAAACTGAAGGAGACCATCACCGGTGATACACTGTGCGATATAGCAAAACCAATCAGATACGAGTCTGCCAAACAGCTTCTGCCGGTCATATCCTATGCCATTGAACCGAAGACCAAGGCTGATGAAGACAAGATCCACAACGCTCTGCACCGGATGATTGAGGAGGAGCCGACCCTTGAATCGCACCGCGATACCCAGACCAAGGAGTTCATCATTTCCGGCATGGGGCAGGTTCATCTGGAAGTTATCGTCGAAAAAATGAAACGGAAGTTCGGCGTCGAAGTTCTGCTCAAGACCCCCAAGGTGCCCTACCTGGAAACCATCCGCGGCTCTGCCAAGGTTCAGGGAAAATACAAGAAGCAATCCGGCGGACGTGGCCAGTACGGCGACTGCTGGATCGAGATGGGACCGACCGGACGTGGCGAAGGGTACATTTTCGAAGACAAGGTCGTAGGGGGCGTGATTCCGCGTCAGTACATTCCCGCAGTAGACAAGGGGATCCAGGAAGCCTGCCTGGATGGCTTCCTGGCCGGTTATCCGGTAGTTGACTTTAAGGTGTCGCTCTACGATGGTTCGTTTCACACAGTTGACTCATCCGAAATGGCTTTTAAAGTGGCCGGCTCTATGGCCTTTAAAAAGGCTATGGAGGTCTGCAAACCGGTTCTGCTTGAGCCGATCGTGAATATGAAGATTACTGTGCCGGATGAGAATATGGGTGATGTTATCGGCGACCTCAATTCACGGCGGGGCAAGGTGGTCGGAGTCGAGCCCAAGGCCAATTCGCAGATTATTCGGGCCGTTGTGCCGATGTCGGAAGTGCTCGCCTATTCAAACGATCTCAAATCAATGACCAGTGACCGTGGTTTGTTCAGCACGGAATTCTCTCACTATGAAGAGTTGCCGACGCATTTATCACAAAAAGTGATTGCAGATGCTCAAAACGCAAAATAAAGGTCTCACAACACTATATAAACGTTTTGTGATTGAGAGGGAGGGGGGCATATGAATTTTAAATTCAGCAAGGATTCGGGTAACAAGCTGAAAAAGGATGGCGAGAATACGGATCAGCGAGCCAGAGTGAAGTGGATTGTCGCCGCTGTCATCATCGTTGTTGCAATCATCTGCATTGTATTCGCAGTACTTGGACCCAAGGAGGTCCCCGCGCCTGTTGCGGCGCCGAAGATAATTAAAATGCCCCTGCCTCCCAATGGTGATGATGCCGGCAAAGCAGAATCAAAGCCTGTTGAAGCCAGGAAAGAAGCGGTTGCGCCTCCGAAACCTGAGCCACCCAAAGTAGCACAGGCTGCGCCGGTTGCAGCCGCGGTCCCGGCGGCAAAGCCACCGGCGCAACCACCCGTCAAACCCAATGAAGAACCAAAAAAAACCGAGCCACCTAAAACCAAAGAGGAGCCCAAGAAGGTGGAACCTGCCAAACCTGCCGACGCAAAACCGGTAGTGGCGGGGAAAAAACCGGCTGTTGCCGACAATAAGCCGGTGCCTGTCAAAACGGACGTAAAGAAAGCCGATGCAGTGACGGCGCCTAAACCCAAGGCTCCGCCTGAAAAATCGGAAAAACCGTTGAAGACAAAGCCCGAATCGGCCGATTCCGGAAAAGCCTGGTCAATTCTGATCGGCACATATGTGCTTGAAGACGCCCTTTCAGCCGATATGGGGCGTGTGCGCAAGGCCGGATTTAATCCGGTTGTAACATCAGGCACTCGCAAAAAGTCTGTCATGAATCGCCTGTTATTTTCTGAATACGATGATCGGGTTGCTGCGGGTATAGCGCTTGACCAACTGAAGCGCCTCACCTCGGACGCCTTTATCATTGACCATGCCGGCAAGTATACCGTCTGTGCCGGATCATACCTGCAGGATACTTTTGCAGCCTCTGAGAAAGAACGTCTGAAATCCGCCGGTTTTCCTGTTTCGCTGAAACGTGTGGAGGTCGCAATACCCTCGCAGAGTTTGACCTTGGGACCATTCAATGATAAAAAGGCCGCCGATGCGGCTCTTGGCAAGTTGAAGGCAGCCGGAGTCAAGGCTGCCCTTTCCCGGCGATAGCTCCCTGAATGTCTGAAAAAATCAAAATGAAAATATCCCCGGCTGTGGCGGCTTACGTCCGGCCGGGCACTTCCTGTGATACAAGGCTGGCAGGTTGTGATGCCGCTGCAGATTTGCCCCCGTTCGATCGGATCACGTTGCTGTTCTGCTTGTCAAAGGATCCGGAAAGCTCTGTAAGGTCTGCTGCTGCAGAGCAACTGGAACTGTTGCCGGAAGATGTCATCGGTGTCTATGCTGATTCCACTGACGCGCATCCGGCTGTATTGGAAACGCTCTCCCGTATTGTTCATGCCCGTGCGACAATATTCGAAGTGCTGTCTGACCAGTCTGACGATCACACCGGGAATTCTGATGAAGCTGACGAGTCTGTTGATACCCAAAATGAAGAGTTTCTCAGCAAATACAAGATGGCTCAGGTAATGGGCATAGGTGAAAAAATCAAGATGGCGCTGACCGGGGACAAGGAGTGGCGCTCCATTCTGGTCAAGGACGCCAACAAGCTGGTATCTGGCGGCGTCATAAAGAATCCGCGCATCACCGAGGCCGAAGTGGTGGCACTGCTTAAGTCAGGTATTCAGAACGATGAAATCATGCGCCTGATATGTGCCAACAGGGAATGGATCAAAAACTACACTATACGGAAGGCGCTGATAACAAACAACCGGACGCCGGTACAGAACGCCATGAGATTCCTTGATACTATGGGAGAAAAAGATCTGGCCTCTTTTGCCAAAAGCAAAAACATTTCTTCGGTAATATCTACGATGGCGAAACGTATCCTGCTGAACAGGAAAAAGTAGTCTCTCCAGGAGAACCCATGGCGCTTGTCAACCATTCCAAAAAGGAAATCAACGCTAAAATAGTTTATTACGGACCGGCCGGCAGCGGCAAACGTACGGCACTTAATTACATTTTTTCCAAGATAAAGCCTTCGCTGCGCGGAGAGCTGAAGAAAGTTCCGGCAAGCGAAGATAATCTGCTGTTTTTTGATTTCAGTCCGTTTGAGGGACCACTGAGCGATGGTTACAGAGTTCGTCTGCACGTATATACCCTGACGGGACGGGTTACAAATCCGGCAACCTGGAAGATGACACTTAAGGGAGCGGATGGCCTGGTAATAATGGTAGATGCCTCACCTGGAAGGATTTCCGACGTTCGGGAAAGCATTTCCCGGTTACGGGAGTATCTGTCCGTTTATGGCGTCGGGTTACATGACACATCTGCTGTGCTGCAACTGAATCGATTTGAGAGGGAACAGTCTGTTGCGGATTGTGAGCAGTTGGTTTCCTCACTGGATCTGGCAGGCCTGCCCTGCACTCTTTCTCACGCGATCAGCGGAGAAGGTGTCCTTGAGGCTTTGACAACTCTTTCCCGAATGACTCTGAACCGCCTGACCGAGACAGATAACCGGTGCGATGAGAAGAACGTTGAGGAACCCGGTGTCGGTGATTCGGAAGACATACGGGAATTATCCAGGGATTCTTCAGGAAAATTTGACCGGAATTCATCCGAAGCTGCCGTTGTACAGACGCAGACGGAATCAATACCGCCCATATCATTGGCATGTAGCGGGGAGGCTCATCTGGAAGGAGCGGTGCTCCGTATCCCCTTGGACATATCCTGTGGCGGCGCAAAACGAAGAGTGATTGTTTCGGTTTCTGTCGATTCTGGATAGGGTGTTTTTCTGTCTGAAAGAGCCGTTCCGAGTGTAGTGAAGGTAAATAATGACGGTATTAGCCGGTTGTATGCGCAACCGTATCGTGCTATAAACAAATCAAGCGTTAACATCTTCAGGGAGGTTTTTACATGGCGGTAATTACGATTTCGCGGGAAATGGGTACCGGCGCCTATCACATAGCGGAAGAACTGGCAAAACGTCTAAAATACACCCTGGTTGATGGTGCCCGTATCAGTGCCAACGCCGCCAAATATGGCCTTTCTCCCGAAATGCTTCAAATGGTTGATGAAAAACCTCCTTCATACATCACTGCCGAAGATCGCAAGCGGGCGGCGGCTCTGAATACGATTGAACTTCTGCTGCTGAATTTTGCCCGCAAGGGAAATGTTATTTTGTACGGTCGAGGCGGGCAGGATCTTCTCAAAGGGTGCGAAAATGTCCTGCGGCTCAGATTCACTGCCAACTTTGAGGAACGTGTGGAGCGCTTTGCCGAACGTTACTGGATCGACCCTGATCTCGCTCGTTCATTGATACGCCGCAGTGACCATCAACGGGGAGGTTTTATTCACTTTTATTTTGATCGCGACTGGAGCGATCCGCTGGGTTATGATCTGACGTTCAACATGTCGCACCTTTCGGAAGAGACAGCCCTGGAAATTATTGTTGGGGCAATTAAGGATCCGGTCTTTAAAAATTCTGAAAAAAGCGCTGCAGAGTTGATTGACAACATGATCCTTAAGAAGAAGATCGAAACAGCCCTGTTGAACTCACCTGCTCTTGATTACCGTCCTTTTACGATTGTCGCCGGGAAGGGCAAGGTTATAGTAAGCGGTTACCTGTCATCTGAAGAAGAAAAAATAAAAGCCCTCAAAATCGTTGAGTCAGTCAAGGGAGTGAAGTCTGTGGAGGCCGATATTCACGTAGTCAACTATAAAGACTACAAAGAGAGGCAATAAAGAAAGGTGTCGCTTTATATACATCCCCAAAACAACCGATTGCAACCTTATCAGAACAGACAGCAACGGACAAGAGACAAAAAAAGCCTTTGATTTCTCATAATCTTGCTCCTTTGGATAAAAAATAGGGAGCTTGTTACTGCTCCCTCTGCTTCGTTATTGTTGTCTGCTATCAGCTCAGAAATTGTCTGAACCTTCTGACTATCGACTCTGGTGCAAGTTCCCGCCATTTTATTCCCAGATATTCTTCAATCTCCCAATGGTATTGGAGAAAGATGTTTTCGTACTCTTCACCCGATGCCGCATCAAATATCTCCATGCCGATGTATTCATGCCGGCAATTGATGCTGAGGACATAAAGTACGGTGCTTTCCTGGAATTAACTCTGCAACAAATCAAAAAATTCTCCTCCATTCTGATTTTACACAAAAAAAACGTAAAATATGGTAGCACAGTGTTGCTATGTTCAATTTTTGCGATACCCTGTAAATCATGATTTTTTCCCAGTCAGGGGAGACATGGTCATCATGCGTCCCACAGACATTCAGCTTCTTGCACTTCCCATACTTCATTTTCACCGGTTCCTAATGCCGACTCCGAGGAGATAATATATTGAAAGCCGATTATCTGCTCTCCATGTTGGTTGCCTGTTTAGTTACTTTGATAGCCACACTATATGTGGCGGATTTACAGGTAACATTTGAACCGCACCTCCTGCTTCCGATCCTAAACTCCATATTCCTTGCAGCGATTCCGTATTTTTCTTCGTTTACGGCAGCCAGACTGTTTCTTTCTGTCGGTAGAGTTCCTTTACTTCTGGTTGGTTCGGGTATGTTGGCTCTTGGCGGTGGAGGACTCTTGTCTGGATGGTTTATAGGTGATGCCGGAGGTCCCAACATTACTATTACCATCTATAACTCCTCAGCTCTTCTCTGTTCAATACTGCTACTGTTTGGAGAAATTACCATATCTGTTGCGCCGGCATGGAATCCGTTCAGCAATCGGGTACGCTCTCTGTTGACAATGTATCTGTGCGTCTTTGTCTTCGTAGGAGGTGTTGTTTATCTCGATACCTCTGGACTTATTGCCTCATTTATTGTGCAAGGGAAAGGACCGACCCTGCTTGGAAGGTCTGTGCTGATTCTGACAATAATCTCCTTTGGCCTGTCTGCCGTGCTCTCCTTGAAACACTACTACAAATCTGGTACTCAACTATTGCGTTGGTACTCCACAGGCCTGCTACTGTTAGCGACCGGCTTGACAGGCGTGCTGCTGCAAAAAATCGTAGGCAGCCCCATTGGCTGGGTTGGGAGATCATCTCAATACGCCGGAGCAGTGTGTATCCTGATTGGCGTACTAAGTTTCTGGAGGACAAAAATCAGCACCGGCCTTTCGTTAGGCGAAACGTTGGCGGAGTTATCACAGAAGCGTATCAGCGAACTGGAGCAGATCAATGCTGATCTTAAGCAGCTAACTCAAGAAATGAACATCATCCTTGAATATGCACCTATCGGAATACACCTGTCCATATCAGATACATCGGCAAAGCAATTGATCCTGCTGACATGAGCAAAGGAACCGTCTGGCTGCTTGAAGATGTGACTGAACGCATCCGAACAGAGAATGAGCTGCTTGAAAAAGAGAAGGAGCTGGAAGATGCTCAGCTTCTGGCGAAGTCAGGAAGCTGGAGTTACGATCCGGTTACTCAGAAATCAGTATGGTCGAAGGGGATGTTCCATATATGGGGCCTTGACCCAACTATGGGTAGGTTCCCAATGGAAGACCATCAGAAATACATTCATCCGGACGATTACTCTCTCTTTGAATCAATCGTGAAAGAAGCCGTTGAAAACGGTACACCGTACAATGCAATACTGAGGCTAATCACGCCTGCTGGGGTTGAAAAAACAATCAACACTATCTGTGAACCGGTTTGTGACTCCTTGGGTAGCCAGACAATCAGAACATCAGGAGCAAACCTCACTTCGCTGATCAACGATATCCTCGACCTCTCCAAAATCGAGGCAGGCAAAGTAACAATAGAAATGACCGAGTTCAGCCTGCAGCACTGCATCTCCGATATTATGCTGATGCAGCAGTCCGTTATTTACGGCAAGGGGCTTAAACTTGACATCCACATAGCAGACACCATCCCCGCTGTTTTGAGAGGGAATCCGCTCCGCATCAAGCAGATTCTGCTCAACCTGCTCGGTAACGCTGTCAAGTTCACGTCGCAGGGAACAATACTGACGCATGAACCATGCACCGTCGTCAATACAGGTGACCAAGGGAGGATTCGCATCTTTATCCTCGGCCTGACATACTCAAGGCCAC
>JBAXVG010000002.1:0-209535 GCA_037129255.1 Desulfuromonadales bacterium
AGCTTCTGGCCTATCATATTGCCGTGCTGAAGGGGACCGATGTCGATCAGCCGCGCAATCTGGCCAAGAGTGTTACTGTGGAGTAATTTGTTATTTATCAGTCTTCTTCGTTCATTCTCCGTTTGGCAAAGATAGCAAGCCCAAACAGGCCAAAGCTGAGAAGCACCATGGTTCCAGGTTCCGGAACAGGATTGATGGTTACGCTGACGATCATATCCTGATAATCAGCATCAGTATTGCTCAACCCCAAATCTTCGAGTCCAATAATGTACGTATTTGAGTTGTCAACCCTGAAAATGGCAGCATGAATCTCATTACCTCCATTCAAGCCTGCATCAGTGTAGAAAGTTTTTCCTGTATTCTGCACGCCAAGATAGAATCCGAATTCAGCAGGCGACGAAAGAGTAAATGAATTTTGTGCAGGGGCTTGGTCCGGCCCGGAAAAAAGCTGATGTATTACTGGTTGATTAGAGGAGTTCATTGTATAATAACCAAATGTATTGGTCTGTGCGTATCCGGCTATCTCATTAATCAGTAAGCTTGTTGCGCCATTTGAAAACCAGGTATCGGTCGGATTTTTGTTTGCCTGGCTGTTTACCAGTGTGTAAGTGTGGTCGCCACCCTTAAGCCGTCCTTGGAGTATGTAGTCCACTATGTTTATTTTGTTGGCTCCACCGTCCCACGAGCTATTCGAGCTGCGTATGAAATCATAGGTTTTTGTGGCATCGGCAGATGTATAGACGCTCCCGTTGATATTAACAGATATTGCCAGAGCAGTAGTTGTTGTCATTGTGATTGCCAATAGTGCAAGAATAATAGTACGCATTGATCTACCTCCAATTTTTTTCATTAAGCTTGGTGGAAGCATGTTTTGTGCCAATATATAATATAAATCATGTCAGCGTCTTATGTCTGTCTTCAGTTTCGTATGTTAAGTAATCCGACATTTGAAGTTACTGCACTAGACTGATATAGTTTTTGTTTGCAGCTATGCTGAAGTAAGACCTCGTTATTGACTCGGTGGAAGATTTTGCAAGAGACTCAGGATATATGGCCACGAATATGGGGCAGACCACAATTTCAATTGTTTCAATAATTTTACTGATTGCTTGTGCAACCTCAATCCTGCGGCGGGAGCAGTCCAGCTCCGGTGTTTTCATGTTCGGAGCATTGCTGGTTACCTCTTTACTTCAGTTATTTGACCTCTGTGCCTTGACAGTAAGCGGTTCCTCTTTTGAATGGAAGCGTTGCTCGCTTTTTGCTGAAGCGTTCCTTCCCTTGTGCTGGGTTCTTGCCAGTTTGACGTATTCTCGTCAAGCCAGTCCCTGGAAAATCGGTCGCCCGCTCCAGGGAGCAATCATTATTACTGGGTTACTGGTATTATTGCCTTTAAGTTTTCCACGTGATGCCTTTTTCTATGCCCCTGACTTTCCCGCTGAAGGCGTGTTGTTTCTGGGGACGATCGGATATTTTTTCTATGTGTTTATTATAGCCTGTATGGTTTGGGCTATGGTCAATTTTGAGATTACGCTTACCAATGCTTCACCAGAGGACCTCTGGAAAATAAAGTTTGATATCATCGGACTTGGCACGATTCTGGTTGTTCTATTTTTTTATTACGGCCAGTCCTTTTTGTACCGCACTATTAACATGACGTATCTGCCGCTGCGCTCTTTTATGATTATTGTGGGAGCGAGCATGATATTTTTCTCACAGAAATTCCGGCATGGCAACAGCCGAGTACAGGTTTCGCGTCAAGTTGCTTTCAAATCATTCGTTCTTATAGCAATTGCAATCTATCTGATTATGCTCAGCCTTCTGGGAGAGGGGATGAAGTATCTGGGAGCGTCTTTCCAACGTTCTCTGATACTTGCATTTATCTTTCTGAGCGGAATCGGGCTTGTTCTACTGTTCCTTTCTGCCAACTTCAGGCGGAAAATCAAGGTTGAGCTACTTAAAAATTTTTTCCAGCACAAACATGACTATCGCACTCAATGGTTGCGTTTCACCGAGTTGCTCGCAATGGCCAAGACCTTGGATGAACTTCAGCAAGTGATACTATCAGCCTACTGTAATATTTTTGAAATCGGAGGAGCGGCCCTTTTTCTCCATGAGGAACGTTACTCGGGTTATTGTATGACGGCTCACTATAAAATGGATCCGATTTCGGATGTATTTTATCCGGATAACTCACTGATCAGATTTATGAAAGAGAGCGCTTGGGTAGTTAATATCAGGGATGACAATCCGGAAATTTTGGAGGAGAACGGATATTTTTTCGGTGAAAATAGTATTTTTGTGGTAATTCCACTGTTTTACAGTGATCGACTGGAAGGTTTTATTGCTCTTGGCAAATCTATTCATACTGATGGGGTCTTCATTTACGAAGATTACGACCTGATGAAGACCATATCCAGACAAGCTTCGCTGGCAATTATGCACCAGAGGTTGTCTGAGCAGATCACCCAAACGCGAGAAATTGAGGCGATTGGTAATGTAGCCACCTTTGTAGCGCACGACCTGAAAAATCTGGTGTCAAACCTGTCTCTTATAGTCGAAAATGCAGCCAGACATCTGCATAATCCGGACTTTCAAGAGGATATGCTTATGTCTCTGGGAAATACCGTCGTCAATATGCAGAAGCTGATCGGGAGACTTAAAAACCTGGGTGAATATCAATCTATCGATAAACAGCAGGTAAACTTGCTGGAACTGGCTGAGAGAACGGCTCGCCAGCTCGTCGGCAAGTTGATTACCGTTTCAGGAACCGCTGAAATTGTTCGCGTGGATGAAAGCGAGATTCAGAAAGTCATTCTGAATCTGCTCATAAACGGGATCGAAGCGTCAGAACCGAATGAGCCGGTTACGGTAGAGGTTGGGTGTTCCGATGTTCCTTATATCAGGGTAGCTGATAAAGGGTGCGGGATGTCGGCCCACTTTTTACGGACAGGAGTTTTTAAACCATTCAAGACGACAAAGAAACAGGGGCTTGGTATCGGACTATACCAATGCCGACATATTATTGAAGCACACGGAGGTAGAATTGAAGTGAGCAGCGCAGAAGGAAGCGGCTCGGTCTTTACCATATGGTTTGCCACCGGCGAAAAAACGATGTAATTTTCATGCCAGACGAGTTGGGTTAAGAAAGTCGGGTCACATATTATAGGGAGTTATTATGGAAAATCTATTGATAATTGATGATAATTATGATCTTCGTCTTCAACTGAAATGGGGGCTCGGTGAAGATTTTCATGTATTGCTGGCCGGTGACGTAAATGAGGGAATAAGCCTTTACAAAAAGAATCAGCCACGAGTCGTCATTCTCGATCTGGGACTTCCTCCTCACGAAGACACTTCTGTTGAAGGGTTTCGTGGGTTGTTCGAATTGATTGAACTTAATCCGTACGTCAAAGTGATTATGCTGACCGGCAACAGTGAACGTGAAAATGCGCTTAAGGCCATGCAAATGGGCGCCTGTGACTTTTTTACGAAGCCACCGGTTATCAGCGAACTTAAAGTCGTCATCAACAGGGCGTTTCACTTGGCTAATCTCGAAGAGCAAAACCGTTCACTTCAACGTGCAATTGAGTTGAAAACGAGTGAATCCGGTGGGATGATCGGCCAATGTCCGGAGATGCTGTCAATTTTTTCGACAATTAAAAAAGTGGCGACGTCCGATGTGTCGATATTTATTACAGGTGAAAATGGCACAGGGAAAGAACTGGTGGCGCAGGCGATTCATGAAGCCAGTCTGAGAAAGAAAAATCCTTTTATCCCGATAAACTGCGGCGCCATTCCGGAAAATCTTATGGAATCAGAATTGTTCGGCCATGAGAAAGGGGCATTCACTGGTGCTCACACCACAGTACAGGGAAAGGTGCAGTACGCGCACAAGGGAACGCTTTTCCTTGATGAAATTGGGGAACTCCCTTTCAACCTTCAGGTTAAACTGCTCCGTTTCCTTCAGGAAGGTGTAATTCAGCGGGTCGGGGGCAGAGTGGATATCCCTGTTGACACCCGGATGGTCTGTGCCACCAATGTGGATGTTGCCAAGGCGATCAAAGATGGTAAATTTAGAGAGGATCTGTATTATAGAATCAATGTGATTTCAATAAACCTTCCACCTCTGCGGGAGCGAGGTGACGATATCCTGCTGCTGGCGAATTACTTTCTCAGGATGTTCAAGGAAGAGCACAACAAAAAAGTACGCCGCTTCAGTTCATCCGCAGTAAATTTCTTGAAGAGCTACGAGTGGCCTGGCAATGTGCGTGAATTACGAAACAGGGTTCAGCGCGCAATCATCATGAGTGACACCCCTGCTCTGGAACCCTCGGATCTGGGCGCAAAAATGGATTTGACCGATCTGACAGAAGTTGTTCAGCCGGTGTTAACTCTTCGAGAGGTCCGGGACAGGGTTGAACGTGAAATGATCGCGGCGGCAATCGACCACCAGAATGGCAATATTGTCAAGGCAGCCGAAGAGCTGGGAGTGAGCAGACCGACGCTCTATGATCTGATGAAGAAGCACGATCTCACGTCGTAAATTTCCGTCAATAAACCTTTAGGAATAGTGCTCACAGCTTTCACCCGCCAGAGAAGGTTGGACTTTTGTGCGCATGACCGGATATGGGAAATCCCACAAAACTCGCCACAATTGCCACCCCCATCATTGTCGAAATCCCTTACACATACATAACAATTACATAGCTATTGAATATTTACCTTGTCATTTTAAATTGTTACATATTGGCATCTTATTTGCTGCTATAGTCTCAACACTGGATAGACAACCCTTGGTTGTAATAAAATTAAATGGAAAAGGAGATTCATCATGATGAAAAAGATTTTAGTAGCAGCAGTTCTCATGCTGGCCATGTCGGCAGCGCAATCGTTCGGGTTTAGTCTTGGTAATTACAAAGGGCCAGTTGAACTGAAGTTAGCGGGTGTAACGCAGTACAGTCAAGGTGGAGAAACATGGGGCGTTTTTGCCCTGTCAGCAGTGACGAATGGTTTTACTAACAAATGGTCTGCAGGTTCCGGAGATTATGTGTATGGTATACTGTATGGTATTACTGACGCTCAGGCCGCGTATGCGAACAGTACAGGCGGCTATACTCTTGAACAGCTTGGCGGACATTTCGCGCTCTATCAGTCATCGACAGAACTTGATTTTTCCACCCTTGCCGCCACAAGTCGTACTGCTCAAGATAAGTTCACTGGTGTTACGGATGGCGCTTTACTACTCTCAGGGGACTTTGCTTCTGGAATATTGCCCAGTCCGAATAACGCGACAATAGTGCAGTATCTTGAAAGTAATCAAACAATATCAAATGGAAAAGGAGTTGCTTACGGTGATGTAAATGGAGGCAGTCTATTATCGTCGTTTGACTCCAACTCGCAGGATGGTCATGATCTCTTTTTTCAGTTTACGATTGCTGCGGCTGGTGCCCCACAGAATGCTAATGGATGGACCCAATTGATTAATGATCCAGTTAGAGGTAATGTCGTTCCTGAGCCCGGAACAATGGCTCTCCTCGGCTTCGGTATGCTTGGCCTCGCCATCTTCGGCAAACGCCGCTTGAACAGAGAAGCATAAGCAACCAAACCGGGTAAGCAAAAATCAAAGGGGCGTTGCCGGTGGGTGACGCCCCTTTTGTTTGCTTTTTCGCCCGAGCAAGAGTCCCCCTCCCTTACCCTCCCCCGCTCTGGGTGAGGCTCCTCACCCCAGCGGGGGAAGGTGGGGTAGGGAAGAAATCAGCAGTTATTAACCGTGCAAAGTATAGTGTCATGAACATAGTATCTTTCGTAGGGTGTGCAAATAGTTTCAACGTTTGCGCACGCGGACTGGTGGGCAAAACACCCTGCCCACCCTACCTGAATCCGGACTTTATCCTGTTAATCCTGTCCAAATGATTATGTCCAATATTTTGGTCAGTCTACACTATTTGTTGGCGAGGTCTGATTGTTATCACACAAACATCAACAGTTTTCCCGGTTCCCTTTCAACGCGGATAGTATCGTTTACCGATGGAGTGAGAGTATACGTCAAAAAGCAGTGGTCACACGCATTGTTTAGAATTGAAGGGGTAAACAGAGCGGCGTTAGTCCCCAGGCATCTGGCTGACCTGACAAGCAGTCCGTTCTGATTCTGGTTTTTCATGTAGGCACCCAATTCATTGGTGAACGCGTAATCATCAGGGTCAATCAGAGCCGGATAATCAATCTCCTTACCAAGCAACGAAACCAAAATACCCCGGCACCTGGCTTTTACTACTCTCCGGTCGGCAATTATATCACCAACCACAGGTGAAAACGAATCCAGAACAAAGCGTCTCCAATGATAGGCTGATTCATATATTGTAGTCTCAAGTTCCAAAGAGCCGTACCAGGCGCCATAATTATTCCCGGCACTAAACCGCGTTCTTTGCCAGTTTGCTTGGATAAACGGAAAGGTAATTGCCATCCCGTAATCAAAAGGTCTGCTGATCAAAGCCTGGTCAGTGGGCTCTGTATCCCGGCTTTCTGCTGCGTATGCAACCATAAAGTCGCCTGGGTTCTCAGTCAAATCATCAAACAGCTCCTGAGACTCACGTATACCTTTTATATTTCGAAGCAGATCATTGTCAAAGATGACTACAGATGAAATCAGTCCGGCATACATCAACGTCCCTGCTCAAAATCAAGATAACGTCTCACAGCCAGAAGTCCCTCATAGCCATTACTCATAATCTCCAACGGAGTCTTGCCGGAGAATCTGAGATTAGGTGCGGTAACCCAGCGGTAAGCCAAGTCCCGGTTGTACGGGAACATGATCCGCAATGATTTATGGATGCCGAGCAGGTGGCCGGCACGACCAAGCAAATCGGTACTGTTGTCAAATGGTGAGCCTTTCCGGTAGCGATTTAACGTCATCCGCGACGTAGGCGCCAATCCCAGCAACGCGCACTGGTCAGCAGAAGAAATTCCCCAGTAATCAAATAGCTTTGATACCATTTTGGCGAGACTCTCGCGAGATTCCCTGGAAGTGATGTTTACATGCAGATAATCAACCGTCGGATTTGTTGACATGTCAACCTCCATATTCTTTGTTACATAACACGTATCATTTACACGTCAATTTGTAAATAACGAATTGTGCCATGGCGGTTGACATATCATAACGTTCCGTATAAATTCCACATTATGGAAAATATACGGAACACGCTTGGTTTGATTGATATAGGAGATAGTGCGAGGCGGAAGTATAAAGGTTCATCCTTAGCTATCTCAGGCTGCTATATTCACCAGCTTTGTCACGTGATTCTTGAAGCTATGAATGACCATATTGGGTGCGCAGGGTACTTTATCTTTGTTCCCTTCAAGTACTTCATGCATCATTGAAACCGCCAACGCCGCAATCGTAAAGCTGCCGACAGCAACCTGCGATGCCGGGCAGGGCTTGCCGTTTTCCATAATGGTCAACGCCTTGGCGATCTGTTCAACCACTTGCGCATCCAGGTGTGCGGCAATCCGCCCTATGATCTTTTCAAATACATTTATATAGCTTGCTCCACCGCTTTCATTGGCGCTTTTAACATCGGATGCGACGACATCGGCAAGCGACATGCCGGAGCCGGCCGGAAAGTACAGCACGCCGGCGCCAAAGCCGATGGAGAGGGCGGTGAATAATTCGACATTGTTATCTCTGGCGCTGGTGTGCAGACTCAGAATAGCTTCCAGATCAAGAAAATCGACCGTGTCAAACACTATATCTGCTCTCTTTACAATATCATTGGTATTTTCCGGAGTAAGATAAGCGCAAATAGCCTCGACTTTTGCTTCCGGGTTTATTCTCAGGATCTTGTCTTTTAATCCGTCAACCTTCGGTTTGCCAATATCAGCAAAATCGTAGAACTGGCGATTAAGATTGTGCGGGTCTACCACATCACCATCCACCAGTACAAAGTTTTCAAAACCAAGTCGTGCAGCACAGACCGCCACGCTGCTGCCAATGCCGCAACCGGCAATCAGCAACGTCTTTTCCCTGATTTTTTCCTGAGTTGCTGGGGCTACATAACCGTTATTGCGCGTCACAAAGACATCATAGTTAAACCGGTCTGCCATGGTCCGTCTCCTTTGCTTGATCGTATTTCCAGCGAATTCTGCCGTTAACTTTAGGTCTAGTTATTAAAATAGTGATACAGATCTTCCTGCTTTTTCTCCATATTTTTCTCGGCCTCATCAATGCCGAGAATAAACGATTTCACTTTTCCGTAATACTCAATGTAATCCTCGTCTAACGGCTCAAATTCGAGGGCAATGCACTTCAGGTAGCGATAAAGCACATCCTCCATGCTTGACAGCCAGTACTTAATGCCGACTTTTTTGCTGAACAGATACATTTCCCGCAGCAGCGAGATCATGACAATCGGATATTTGCGCCGAACATCGCCGGTATTATAGGATTCAATACCATACAGACCGTCGTCGCGCCGCTTTCTGAAACTGGGATTAATACAGAGTCTGGAAATTTCTGCGACCGAGTTCATGTCAATTTCATGCTGGATGATTTTACCATACAGGGCGGGGTGGAATTTCCCTGTTGGAAAGCCTTTATCCACTGAATACCTGACAAGACGCACCGTACCGATTACGTGTTCGTTGCCGGTTGCATTGTTATTCAAAACCACAAAATGCCAGGATAGATCCTTGTCGTATTCATCGGTCTCAATCTGGTCATCATTTTTGATTTCCTGCTTATCTATGAAGTTTTTTTCCTCACAATAAACATAGTATCTCAGCTTGAATGCCTCTAATAAGCCCTCTTCATCCTCGGGTTCAACATATTTCGCGATTATGTGACTATACGCGTCTATCATCTGTTTCTCCTTTTACAAGAGTAAAGTTAACATATTATTATCATTTCGAAAGAGAGGTCGTCAATGTTATTTTGTGCAACCAAGAGGAAACTAACGATAAATCTTCTCAGGCAGATGATTGTATGCCCTGTCGCTACTATGCTGAAGTTCCGGCAATTAGCTTCATACTGTTAACGCTCTCACCTTTTTCAATAACAAGCGGTTTTCCGAACGCGATTTTCAGCTGACGTTTTCTCGTTAAAAGCTGTCTCCACTCTGTTTTAAATCCCATAATTCCGGAGAGGTTAACTGGCTGAACGATAATAGTACTCCGTCTTGCAAGAAATGTTACGAATCCCATGTCCTCTCCCATGGTTCCATCGCGTGAAACCTGACCTTCCGGGAAGACGCAAATTGCATTGCCGGCTTTAAGCTTCTCAATAATACCTTTAAGAGATTTTAAACTGTCTTCATCCTTCCCGATTCCAACCGGCAGGCAACCATGGTAGCTCATCACAATGCGTTTGAATGAATTATCAAAAAACCTTTTTTTCGCGGGAAGCCAGACGGGATACAATGCATTGCCAATTTCTCTGGACAGCGCCGCAGAGATATAGAGTGGATCATACGCATTGATATGATTTGAAATAATTACGACACTTACTTTATGCTCTTTTGCCAGAGACAGGAGTTTTTTCAGGTTGTCAGTTCCGGAAACAATCGGATTCAGAAAAAATTTGATAATGCAGCCAGCCATAATTGCTTCCAAATACTGTACGAAGGCTATAGTTTTGGTTTTCAAGTTGTACTGCCCTCCTATCTCTATCATTTAAGCCAAAGTCAGGACAAAAACGACTGTTTACAATCAATGGAAATCATGGTACAAAATCGAAAATTTTATTATACGTTTACAAGGTTCACAGTGTATAAACTTTAATAGTCATTATCAACCAAAAAGGGGAAATCCAGAATGGAAACAACTGAAAAAAGAGTAATGGATATAATTTCAAAATATTGTGAAACTCCACAGAAATTGAGTCCGGAAATGATATTGGACGAGCTTGATATTGCTTCAATTAACATTATGGAAATAATAATTTCCGTTGAAGAGGAATTCGGCATTACCGTCAAGGATGAGGATTTAATGTCACTGACCAGCATTCAAAGCGTAATTGACTACGTAAACAAACTCTCAGCCTGAGGCGCTTTATCATTGTTCATAATTCTCTCTGATCATGTACTTCTTTAGCCCCAACGACTCGGCCGCTTTTTTTGCCTCTGCAACTCCGGAATAAGGGCCGACAATCGGTTTGAACAGCTCCCTTTCCGAAATGACTCTAAAATTTTTTCCGCTGAATTGTGCTGCAAGTGAAGAAACTATCTCTTCAGCGCCCTTTCTGTGTTTGTAAGCGCCCAGCTGGAGGCAAAAGGATTTGCCGGTTTTCAACGCAGTTGCAATGTTACTCTTTTTCTGAAAGGGAGGACTGGCTTCAGCAGCATTTCCAGGCTCTCCCCCCGTTGCTCCATGGAATGAAATCTTTTCATCCTTGCTCAACACCCCTGATTGTTGCTTTGGAGCGGTCGAGCTCCGTTCTCTGATGCGTTTGGAATATGCTTCAAATTGTGGCCGGTAAAGCTCCTCTGTGGTTGTCCAATGATTGAGTACAATTGAAGCGGCTGTTTCCAGAGTCGCAAATGCCTTGTTCAAAGAAGCGGCAGTCTGGCAGTATTTGTCGTAGGTTTCCCAGAGAACCGCCTCTCCTGAAATGACATCGTCATAGCGGGCAGCCCCTTCAAGATGTTTGTCGATACTTTTTATAAAAGCAGCTTCATCTGCCTTCATTACTTTTTCCTGGGCCGCAACCTCGCTTTGCAGCTCTGCAACTTCACGCCAAGCTTCTTCAATCTCCGGCCGGATGCTCCTCGAAAGTTCCTCTTTGGCAAAATCAAGTTGACTGCGTTGGGCAACCGCCTTTCTAACCTCGGAAACAGTTTTTCCCCATTCAAACAGAGACCACTCGGCCTGCAACTTCACTGTCCATAGTTCGTCGTGGGTGAGGCTGGTAGCATTCTGGCGGAGATAATTACCTTCAAGAAAAAGCTGGGGGAAATAGCCACTGCGCGCTATTTCGACTCCTGCATCAGCGCCGGCGATCTTTGCGGTCGCGCTTTTGATATCATCGCGACGACTATTGACACCCTGTATCAGATCTCCCAGATCTGCCGTAAGGGCAAGTATGACCGGCTTGCCCGTAACGGCAATTTCCATGTCCGGCGCGAACCCGATCAGTTGCTTAAGTTTACTCATAAGTAAATGTGAACGATTCCTGCTCTTTACAAGCCGGTACTTAATCAAGGCGAGGTCAGCTTCGCGACGGAGAAGTTCCTCTCGATCGGAATAACCCTCTTCGAAACGTGCCGCCACTACGCGCAGCCGCTCTTCTGCAGCCCGTATCCCCTTTTCAGCTGCCATTTCACGATTTGCTGTTATCAGGGCTTCGTTGAATATCATTTTGACCTGCAACTCAAGAAGTGCACGTTGTCGAGAGTTTGCATAACTGGCAGCTACAGACTCATGCTCGGCGCGGCGATAGGCGTTGATCAACCCAGCACCGGCAAATAGCTGTTGACGCAGGGACAATGCCACAGCGTACGAATCTTTTTCTCCGGTAGATAGAGACGAATTCTGTGGGGGGATGCCGGGCGCAAATGCATTGGCTTCGATGTTGAGCTGATCTGACTTGTCGGCAATAGAATAGTAACCTTTCAGTTTGAGCGAGGGGAACAGAGTTGAACGGGCAATATTGACATCTTCACCGGCTGCTGTTACCGCGGCTTCAGATGATTTCAGAGCGCTGTTTTTTTCTATGGCAAGCTTTACACACTCCTCCAAGGACAACATTCTGCCGAACGCGGGCATCGATAAGGCCAAAATTATCAGTGTTAAAGGAAATAAACGCATTGCCTTATTTGAACCGAACCGTTACGGTCATGTTACTTCTGAGTCCGGCGTACTCTGTAAGAATAATATGAATCTTCTGTGTGTTGATATCAAACGTTGCCGTGGGGTCGAAACTCTTCAGCTCCTTTCTCTGGACCACCGAGAATACCTTGCTGACCTTGCCCTGAAATACTTTATTGCGAAAAGCATCAACGGTCACCTCGACCTGCTGCCCCTCCTTGACCTTTCCAACCTCCGTCTCCTCCAGCTCCGCTCTTATCCGTAAAGTTTCCGGATTTATTATCTTCAGCAGCGGTGTGCCAATATCAACACCCTCACCCTTGACCTTGTGTCGCTCTGTCACTATGCCTGAAATCGGGGAATAAATCCTGTAGTCCTTTAGTAAGCTGTCAACGAATAGCAGGTCAGCTCGGGCACGATCAACTTCAGCTTCTGTCTGGTCGCGTTCTTCGTTACGAATCCCTTTGACGTGTTTTTCCAGATTTGTAGCCGAAACAGACAAATCACTTGCAGCAACCTTCAGTTTTTCTTCTGCGTGGTTTAAATCCATTTGAGTTGCCGCACCTTTTTCAAAAAGCCGCTGCTGCCTTTGATACTCGTCCTTGGCCTGGTCGTGAACCACTTTGGCCCGCTCTTTGCCACCCTGCACAATGGAGACATCCTCTATGCGGAACCCATTGTTTGCCTGACGATAGCGAGCCTCCGCGGCTGCTAGAGCTGCCCGCGCCTGACTGCGTTGCGCCTCAATCTTTGACTGGTCAAATTCAAGCAGCAGTTGCCCTTTCTTTACTTCTACTCCTTCCTCGACCAGCATACGCGAAACAAGTCCCTTGATCTGGCTGCTCAGTTCCACGTTGTCGGCCGTCTCCACTACTCCTTTTGCCGTTACTCCCAAATACGGCCTCTTGTCTGTGATTGAAGGGAGCTTCTCGGCCGTCCTTTTCACAAACTTAGGGCCGATCAATGCAAGGAGTGCAGCCAGACATATAAGGGAGCCGATTATAATTAATCCCAATCGCCTGTTTTTCATGCTCAACCCCGTTTTTCCTGCCGAATTCTACCGTCTTCCATATACAATATACGGTCTAATAGATCCATTATCCGGTTGTCATGCGTGGCTACCACTATGCATTTTCTCTGAGTCGCTGCCATACCCTTCAATAGTTCCATAACCTTTCTGCCATTGCTCTGGTCCAGGTTGCCGGTCGGCTCATCTGCCAGAATAATCGGAGAGTCTGTCGACAGAGCTCTTGCCACGGCGATTCGTTGACGCTGTCCGCCGCTAACGTCCCGAGGAAGAAAATGCATTCGCTCTCCCAGACCCACCTCGGTCAACATGAGCCGCGCCCGTTTGTCCGCATTGTCTCCGACGATTCCTTTCATCTTCAAACCCAGAATGACGTTCTCATAGGCGGTGAGTGCCGGAAAGAGATTAAATCCCTGAAATATAAAAGAGATGTACTGTTTTCGTATTTGCGGCAGCTCCTCCTCGGCCATTCCGCCCACTTCATTGCCAAAGATGCATAAGGAGCCGGAGGTGGGGCGCAGGATGCAACCGAGTATGGAGAGCAGCGTTGTCTTGCCGCTCCCGGAAGGTCCGAAGAGGCCGACCACTTGAGCCTCCTCGAGAATCAAATCGGTGCTTTTAAGTGCGGTTACCTCGACCTTTCCTTCTTTATACACTTTGAGCAGATCTCGTGTAACGATTGCTACAGTCACGTTACCCCCGGAACAGGATGGCCGGATCGATGCTTTTGATCCGACGGACCGATACGAACGCCGCAGTGAGGCACATAATTAAGGTAAGCCCCAATACCAGCAGATTTATCCACCACTCTACCACCATGACCATACCCCCCATTTCGTATATCTTTACCGTGGCGATAGTTACGGCCAGGCTTACGATATAGCCAAGCATTGCGTTGATCATCGCCTGGGAGAAGATGATCTTATAGATGTCCAAGTTGCTGGCCCCAAGAGCCTTTAACGTCCCGAACTCCTTGATGTGTTCCATAGTAGAGTTGTAGATGGTCTGCCCGACAATCAGCATGCCCACCAGGAAACTTATTACTATGGTCAGCATGAACGAAAATCCGACACCGGTCTCAATTGCCCAGTACTTGCGGGTCTTCATACTGAAATCGGAGCTGGTAAAGACATCAACCCCTTTAAGACGATTTCCGAGCCTTTCAACAACAGATTCCGCTTTAGCCCCTGGCTTTACCCTGGCAACGACAAAAACTGTGCTGCCGGATCCGACATAAGTCACAATACGCTGGGCAAGATCAAACGAGGTGAAGAGGATCGGAGCGGTTGTAAAGGACTTAACTCCCCGGGAAATTCCAACTATCTTCAGTCGGTTTGCAAGAACATCCCGATAATCCCCTACCTGGATTTTGCCAAGACGTTTCATCGCAGACTCGTCAACTACGGCAAAATTGCCATTTTTCAGACTACGAGGATCGCCTGCCATCATTTCCCATGGGCCGCCGACACCAGTATCGGGATTGAAACCGACGATTTCTATCTGTTCTGTTCCCCCTTCCACTTGCCTGATGATTCCCCAGGCGACGATAAGTTTGTCCGCCGACAGGATATCGGGATCAGAAATGACGTGGTTGTAGAAATATTCTGGAAAGGGTTGGGAGAAGTCGAAATTTTTACTGTTCTTTGATGTTACCCAGATATCGCCCGGAGTGCGGTCGATAATAACCGACGAGGTTTCCATGAGTCCCAGAAAGATTCCCAATTGGTTGAAAATCAGGCTGACGGCAAATACTACGCCCAGGAGAGTTATCAAAGAGCGTACTTTATCGTATATTATAATTCGCAGGGCTACGTAAAACATCCCACATTTATAACATAGATTTAAAATTTGCAAAGAAAAAATTCGATATGAGGTAGCGCTAAAATGTCGGTATTCTTTACAAATCTAGCATAAACACGAAATGGCTACCAGAGACGGAGGCCCTTTTGTTGTTTTGTAAGTTGACACCGCATTTGATCAAGCTTTCCCTTGTCGGAAAAATTAACAGATTCACCATGTGATATTGCTGTATAAGTAAATAACCTCTTTTAAATAAGTTGGTTACCGAATAGGCACGTTCATTGCATCAAAACTACTTACTGAGCTCCGTTTTCTATGTTTGCAGTAGAATCAACGGTATGCTGGTTTGTTACTATTCTCAACCAGTGGTTAAATCCGGGGCAATAATGAAAAATAACAACAGGCATTTCACGAGGGTCAACTATTCCGTTGGGGCATCCGTCAGATATGGCAATAACGTGGTTATTGGCAGAACTGACAATCTTAGTCTTCGCGGTATATATCTGAAGACAGAAGATGAAATACCTCTTAACATTCCGGTCAACGTAACTGTTTACCATTCAAGCCAGTCGTCGCTCAAGTTTAATGCAAAGGCGGTCAGAAGAGAGCAGTATGGAGTTGGACTGCAGATAGATGGTTTGAATGCGAATTCATTTGCTCAGCTGCGTGACATCGTTGCAAAAAATAGTGTGGATAGTGGGAAAGTAATGCAAGAAACATATAAAATGCTCAACTGTATTAAGTGATTGATTTGGTTTGTTTTTCAAAATTGAGGGGGGATGTGCAAATGCTCGTCCCTCCTTTTTTATTGGTCACCAGAACTGCCATTTTCCTGTTAAGACGACATATAAAGCAAGCGACAGATTGGTGACGGCGTGAGAGAGTACACATTGGGCGAGACTGCGGGTCCAGTAGAGAAGCAGATTGTAGAAGATTCCTGCCATGATACCCGCCAGAATATAATTGTGTTCGAGCCCGAACAATACGGTTGTGAACAGGAACGAGGTCCAGGTAAATGTTCCCATGCGGACGGAGTTGAAATCCGTATCGATTATGTAGCGGTTCAGATATGAACGCCAGAACAACTCTTCCATAAGAGGGACGACCAATACTGCTCCGGCAATCCTGAACAAAGTTATGAAAATCTGAATGTTTCGTCCTGGCAGGATTGTCGGATTAAATCCTTGGGGTATGCCCGAAACACCAAATGTCCAGTCCATATTGATCCAGAGCGCGAATACAAGTAGCCCGACTCCACATGATATCATGGTTGCCGGGAGGTTGGTCAGATCTCTCATCGTCAGTTCTCGGTAATGCTCTTTAAACAAGTAAAGAAGGCACCCGGTAGTCAAGGCCTTAATCGGGTAGAGGTAACACAGAGTTGTTGCTTCAAGCTTGAAGAGGCCATGACCGGCAAGAAAACGGACGCACTCTTCAAGGCCAATGAAACCCATGAATACAGCAAAGGGGAGATAGCGATAAACGGGAGAGCTGACTCTGTGATATTTGGCCACTGAAGCGATTCCTCGCATATGCATTTGTCGTGCGTCGATCCGAAATATGCTTTATGTTCATCATGTTCACGTACGGCAAAGACAACAGTACGGTTAGCCATATTATTTTTTGATTATGAATCAAAGTACGTTTTAAGTCAAGTATTTACCTTAAATCCTTCAATCTGTTCCTAGTGGCTGTGAGCGTATATGATGGGAGGCGGCAGTATGTGTCATGAAAATTCACAGCTGGCAAATCTGGTGTCCGGTATTTTGCGCACACCTGCTGCTGATGATCGAGCAATGATCGATTATGTTGAGTCCCTGACTTCGCTCCACGGGTCCGATGTATACGATGAGTTTTTCTATGTGCTGACCGGCAAGAGGTTTGGTGCTGAAACTGCTATAAAACACTGGAATAAAATTATCTCTCACGTTGCTTCCGTCGTTAGACCCCGCTACCGCCACCAGGGATTCCTGCCTGCTGTTCTGCACTACATACGATGGGAAACGAATATTATGAGCAACCCTCGATTTCTCGAAGCAGATTACATAACAAACATCCAGCGTTCATCGGTAACTGATGGGCTGACCGGTCTCTATAATCAAACATTTTTCAAAAGTAGCCTTGCAAAAATCATCAGTCAGTCTCGCCATCATGCCGTGTCACCCTTTGCTGTGGTATTTTTCGATCTGGACCATTTCAAGCACTACAACGATACCTCGGGCCACTTGGCGGGCGACCGTGCCCTTAAGCGTGTCGCTGATATTCTCCTCGAAAACCTCCGAGAAAGCGATATTGCCTCACGCTACGGTGGCGAGGAATTTGCCCTTTTGATGCCGCAGACATCAAGAGTATTGGCGTTTAACGTGGCGCAGCGCATCAGGCAGGCTGTTGAGGCAGAGATGTTCCCCGGTCAGGAGCATCTTCCATCAGGTAATTTGACCATCAGCGGAGGGATAGCAGAATATCCGCAAGATGCTGAAGATTCTGGGACTCTCATAGAAGTTGCCGACACCGAGCTTTATAAGGCCAAGATTATGCGAAACTGTATTTATCCCGATGAGGAAAACCGCCGGAGCAGTATCAGACGTCCGTTACGGTCACTGGTGAAGCTCTCGTCACACAAAGAGAGCTTACCTCGATCAGGAATATCTCTTGATGTCAGTGAATTTGGAATTGCCTTGGGATACGACAAACTGATATCCGTTGGGTCTCCCGTATATCTCCATTTCAATCGGCCGTTCTGGAATCAAGACTGCCTGCTGAACGGCACGGTATGTCAGTTGCGAAAGCTTGGGGAGCTTAATTTCATCGGAGTCGGGTTCGAGCAGTTTTTTTTCGGGTTCGATTCTGGCTCTTCATCCTCCTTGGATAACCAAAGCCACAGGAAAAAGCATCTTACTCAAACTGAGCCTTAAACTCTTCCACCGTTTGCCGCAGTCCTGCTACCTCTGCTCGCAGAGCAGCGACATCTCCCTCAAGTTTGACAAGCCGCTCGTTTTCAGCTATTACTCGCTGTCTTGCCAGCTCGGGGGCTGCTCGCGCACCTTCTTCGCTATATTCCGGCATGCCTGCAAAGAGTTGAGCGTAACGGGCCTCCTTTCTTCCAGGTTGGCGCGCCATTCTGGAAATCAAGGGCGTTTCGCGCTCCATCAGTTCTCTCAGTGCCTCCTCCACGCTCGCCAGATCGGGGAATGGGTACATCCGCTCACCCCGTGTACGCAACTCACCGACCGTCTGTGGACCACGCACCAGCAACTCGCACATAACCGCAAGCTCAGCTGGTACCAATCCCAGTTTTTCGGCCAGAAGATGTCTGTATTTTGGCACACGCCCGCCATCGGCGGAGATTAACACCAGTTGTTTAAAGCGCAGAGAATCCAAGGCTCGCACTACTTCCTCTTCCTCCAGAGTCATAGCCGGATCGCGATTGGATTTCTGATTGCAGGCGTTGGTCAGCGCATTGAGCGACAGCGGATAATACTCCGGGGTCGTCAATTCCTTTTCTACCAGGCTTCCCAGTACACGAACCTCTATTTCATTCAAAATGTATTTCATGTATTTCCCGCTTGTTTACTAGTAATGCGGCGGTGATTTTTCCTTATCACCATTCATCACAGCGGAGGGAGTCATCAATAATGATTGCTCCTTCATTTCACTGATCTCCCTTCTCAGCAACTCAATGACGAGTTCCTGCCGACTGACGATCACGTTCAACTCCTGAATCGTCTTTTCTTGATGCATGTAACGAAGTTCAAGCTCGTTGATCCGTTCATTCATAAAAATCACCCGTTTCCTGTTAGTGTTACGTAATAACTTGTCGATTATTATTTCAGATTATTTTGCTGTTGTCCAATTTTGTGATACTGTGCATGCGAAAAAACTCTCTACAAAGTGTGTAGGCCATTTAGCCGATTTGTTTGGCATGTTAATAAGAGCGACCGGGGAACTGACAGGAGTCTCATGAGCGACAGAAACAAGACAAAGTTGCAGTTGCTGGCTGAGATTGGCACGCTCCGTTCGCGTATCACGGAACTAGAAAGAGCATCGGCGACTTCTAGCCGGTCCGACGTCAAGCCGGATCAGTTCGACATACTGACAGGTCTGCCGAATCGGGCCTCTTTTTTCGAAAATCTTAAACATGCTGTAAAAACTGCACACCGAGATGGCGCTCAACTGGCTGTCCTGTTTTTCTGCCTTGATCGCTTTAAACTCATTAATGACACGCTTGGACATTCCGTTGGAGACATGTTGCTGAAGATGGTGGCAAGCCGTCTCACCGGATGTATACACAGAAACGATTTCCTTTGTCGTCCGGGAAGGGATGAGTTCATTATGCTGGTAACAGAATCGATTGAACAGCACCACGTAGTACAGATTGCGGAAGATATCTTCTTTGCTCTGTCCGCAGCCTTTGTGCTTGATCGCCACGAGCTGGTTATCGGTGGCAGCCTGGGTATCTGCATGTATCCTGATGGTAGTGACAATGCAGAATTACTGATCAAGAACGCATATTCGGCAATGCAGCAGGCCCGCGAAGCGGGGAAAAATCATTTTCGGTTTTTTTCTCCGCATCTGAATGCCTCCGAGTTCAGCCGCTTGCTGTTGGAAAATGACCTGAGGGTTGCCTTGAATCGTTTTGATTTTTCTCTCCGATTCCAACCTCAAATGGAGCTCCGTAATGGTGAGATCATCGGGATGGAGGCACTGATCCGATGGGAGCATCCCGAATTGGGGTTTGTTGCACCGGACGAATTTATTCCGCTGGCCGAGCAGGTTGGTCTAATTGAGCCTATTGGTGAATGGGTACTGAAGGAGGCCTGCGAGCATCACGTTCTCAGCCAGAAATTCGGATGCGCGCCTCTCAGGTCCGCGGTAAACCTTTCTCCCATCCAACTGCACCGCAAAGGGATAGTCCAGAGGATTTCGGAGATTCTTGAGCTGACCGGTATGTCACCTCACTGCCTGGAACTGGAAATTACGGAGGGGGCTATCATGAAGGACTACCGTAAGATTGTTTCCACCCTCGGCGCTTTGTACGGTATGGGAATCAATATAGCAGTGGACGATTTTGGAACCGGCTACTCATCCCTCGCTTATCTGAGCCAGTTCCCCATCAGCAAGCTAAAAATTGACAAGTCTTTCGTCTCGGCCATTACAACAGACCAGAAATGCGCCACCATCTCCCGTACGATTGTTACCCTCGCCCATAGTCTCGGAATGCAGGTAATCGCCGAAGGAGTTGAAACAGTTGAGCAACTCGACTTCCTGCGCACCCTCAATTGCGATGAGATTCAGGGATTTCTTCTGTCACGTCCGTTGATGTCAGGGGATTGCATCCGTTTCCTCACGGCAGCGCAGCAAGGAAAAAAATCCTCAGAAGATCTCCAGATCGTCGTCTGAAAAATCAAGGGAGTTTCCTGGATGTGCGGCATTAAGTCGTGAGCTGACATCGCGAAAGTCAGGATTGGCGGAATCAATTTCATTAAGAAGCAGGTTTGCTTCATCTGCTTTGCCCGCAGACTCGTACGTCAAAACCAGTTCGTATTTGACGGCACATGAGTCATCCAAACTCAGGCTTGGTTTAAGAAGCGTGTTAAGCATGTTAATTGCTGTGTCAAATTCACCTCGCTCGCGCAGGCAAGCCCCCTGCAGTATCAGACAGACCATTCTGCGGGTGGAGTCTGATGCGGCCTTGCGAAACTCGTTTATCGCCTCATCATATAGGCCCATCTCCTTAAATGCCAATCCAAGATCAAAATGCGACTGGGCATCAGAGCTGTCCATTTCACTGCCGTACTTGACACCACTCGGCGCAGTGGTAATCGAGTCAAACAAATCGCCAACCGAATCCAACCAGTCATTATTGTCAAGAACGTCTCCGACGACGGTTTCAGTTGGCAGCTCCAAATCTGCTTCATTGTCAATGTCCAGATCTATTTCTATGTCGTACTCTGCCAACGAGGCTAAATCATCCAACTCAAGGGACTCCGTTTCGGTTCCCGCCAGCTGCGTCTCCGACACCTGAGACTCGGAATCAGCAAAGTCTGATACATCAACTTTTTCGGGTTGAATGCCAGAGGAGGAAAAAGGCGAGCCAACCCCGATCTCCGAACAGAAATCCAGGCTCTCAAAGAGGCCAGATTCTGGCTCCTTAACTTCGGACTCCGTTTGATTATCACCTGATATCCTGGAAAGTGATCTCAGCTTGTCGGACAGCACGACTACTTCACTCTCGTTACCGGCGGCCTTGACCACCTTTATCAATCCTTCAAGCACCTTGACATTTATCGGATCAATCTCATCAAGAGCCCGGTAGATCTTCTCCAGATCACAAAACTGCCCGATCGCCAAAAGCTTATTTTCGTAGAGGTCCAACAGTTCCATCGTGGTTTTGACATCCCGCTCGGCAACTGAGCACAACATGAGGCCTACCATGGCAGCAGGCTCATCCGGCAGAAGTTTATGATAATGCTGAAAAGCAATCTTGACCCTCTGTGACTGCCCCAGGCGTCTATAAGCTTCAATAATCAGATCCCATACGCGCTTATCATTCGAGTTGCTGCGCAGGAGTCCTTGCAGGCCGCTTACAGCGCCGGCTGCATTGTCGCTTCTGACCTGTCCGGCAAGTACCTCCAGCATAAAATCTGATTTATTTTCAAATAGTTGCTGAACTCTGTTATTCAGCTTCGAAACACCCTCACTATCACCCCTGTCTTGCAGCAAAGAAGCCGTTTTGGCAAACAAGACGTAGGCATCTTCCTTGTTCCCCTGCTGAAAATAGGCTTCTGCCAGTTTGATTTTGACCGTAATATTCTGGGGATCGACGGTCTGCATTATGTTCAGTATTTTAATGGATTCTGAGGCATTGCCTGCTTTTTCATAATAATCGTAAACCTGCTTATATTCGGATAGAGCATTTGCAATTAAACCGTGTTTTTCGTTGAGCCCGGCCAGTGTGAAGGAAAGTGTGATATCGTCAGGGAAAAATTTCTGCAACTGTTTATAGACGGCGATTGATTTTTGATAAAAACCATTATTTGCAAAATGTTTTCCTATAGTCTCATACTCTTTACGGGCATCTTCAGACCTGCCAGCCTTAATCAAAATCTCGGCCAGTTTTTGACGCAGGTTTATAGAAGAAGGCTCAAGTGCCAGCACCTGCTCGTATGCCTTGGCGGCTTTATCAAATTGACCGCGCATAATAAGCTTCTGAGCTTCTTCCAGGAGTTTATCTTTTTTTGGATTATCAGCCATGCTGCCCTTCAGACCAGAAAAAAAGCGATACGGAAAAAAACATGACAGAGCAAGATACGCAAAACCTACTGTAACATAGCGTGCTTGTCAAGCTTAATATCTCGGTTATATTAGTATTTTTGTATTTCTGATACCTTGATTCCGGCTTGATTTTGGTTTTGACATGACTTCTAAAATACATTACGGTGGTGCGTTGGATATGAGCTGTATTCCGGCAGCTTGCTCCGTTAACAAAGCGCAATTCAACTACATCGGGGGCCGCGAAGATGAGTTTCTTGCCCAAAGTAAACCCGCTCTATGAAAAAATCTCCACCACGAACGTCGTCATATCGGAAGTTCTTGAAAAACTGGGCAAGGGTGGTTTTACCGGTTATCTGAGTCTTACGGCCATCGGATTCAAGACGTACTGTATTTTCGCCAAGGGCAAGTTGCTCTGTGCAGCGAACCGAGCAGGGTGCCGCGTTATAACGGGATGTGAAGCAATCTCACAGATGTTTGACAAGGCGATCGAAACCGGGGGTGAGATAGATGTTTACAGAATGTCCACCGATCTTGTCATGTGTTCTCATGCGTTGGTAGCGGGTGTCCGCCCGATTAGCGGCAACGAGGTCCGACATGTTGACATAAAAGCGATGATGGTGCGCCTCAAAGGAGAGGGACTGAACGGTGTGGTACATTTTTATACTCCGGAACACTATGGAATGATGTTCTTTAAAGAGGGATTACCGGTCGGCTTTTATTACGATGGTTCCGACTCAATTGAATCGTCGTCCGAAGAAGTCAGGAAAGTGGCTGCGCTCGTTGGCGCAAGGGTTGATGTGTACACGACAAAACCGATTGAAGAACTGATGCGTTATGATCTGCTTCAGTCGGCTGATCTCGGCAAGCTTTGGGAGGCAGCCAAATTCCGCCATGCTTCAACACACGAGGATGGACCGACAGTAACGGATGACCGCCCCTTGGGTCTTAATGACAACAAGCTTGCGGAACTGGTAGATGATTTAATCGAAGTTGCAAGTGCTTATCTGTACAAGGAGGGACGGGGGGTCATCGAAAAATCTATTATGCAAGCCGGAGGCTTTTCAATTCTGCTTGATAGTGCAACGACGGAAACATTTCTGAAACAGGTCGAAACTGACGCCAGGATCATCGACAGCGATGCCAGGGTCGGGGAGATGATTGACCTGATGAGGTCCGAAATTGCCGGCAGGTTCACGGCTTAGCACGTAACTATCACGGGAGCTGATGGTGCATTTGCAGCAGATCCTCAAAGAATACCTGGAACTTTACGGCTATTGGGTCCTTTTTATCGGTACATTTCTGGAAGGTGAAGCTATCCTTCTCATGGCTGGTTTTCTGGCGTTTCGGGGTTATCTGGACATCAAGGGGGTCGTTCTCACATCCTGGGCTGGCTCGTTTCTTGGAGACCAATGCTATTTTTATCTTGGTCGTTTCAAAGGGAGAGCGCTGTTCAAACGCTTTCACCCGATTGCCCGCAAATTCCGAGAAGCATTAAGACTCATTGAAAAATATGGGAAATTTGTAGCCTTCATCTCACGCTACACCTATGGTTTCAGAATCGTGCTGCCAATCATGCTGGGCATAACCAACCTTGATCCCCGTACGTTTCTCCGGATCAATCTGCTAAGTGCCTTTTCATGGTCCCTTATTTTTTCTCTGGGCGGCTATCTGTTCGGCAAAAGCGCCTCTCTTCTGCTTACAGATGTAAGTAAATACGAGCACTATATCGTGCTGTCCCTGTTCGGGTTCATCATGATAGCCTGGTGCGTCCATATGTATCAGGCTTGGAAGCTCAAGAAGCCGGTTCGGGAGCGGCTTGCGCGAATGAAAGTCTTTCAGACGTCACAAAGGACTCAATCTTGAATACAGACATCGCCATTATTCTCGTTGAACCGCAATCGCCCGGCAACATCGGAATGGTCTGCCGGGCAATGAAAAATATGGGCTTGACTCAATTGCGTCTTGTCAATGGCTGCGACCGGTTTCATCCCGAAGCGCTCAAATTTGCCGTTGCTGCACGTGATCTCCTCGAATCCGCCAAAATGTTCCCCGACCTTTCTTCGGCTCTGGCCGATTGCACACTGACCGTCGGCACAACTAGGCGCCACGGCAAGTATCGCCAGGAGATAGTGTCACCACAGGAAGTAGCCAGCCGGCTTAAGGATCAATCTTCGCCCGGTTGTCGAGCGGCAATTGTATTCGGACGTGAAGACAATGGACTGACCACAGAAGAGCTGTCACTCTGTCGTTGGCATGCCACCATCCCCACTTCTGCAGAATACGGATCGCTGAATCTGGCCCAATCAGTTCTGCTGTTCTGTTATGAGCTGCAGAAAACTGCCGATTCTCCCGCTGATGGCCGTATGCAGACAATGGCAGCTTCTTCGGAAATGGAGACACTCTTTGAGCATCTTCATGCCAGCATGAAAAAAATCGGATTCCTGAACGAGCAGAATCCGGATCACATCATGCGATCACTGCGGCGTATCTTCTTTCGGGCGAACCTTGATAGTCGTGAAGTAACAGTTCTGCGGGGCATGTTGACCCAGATTGATTGGGCCAGCTCTGGATTTGACGGAAGAAAACGTTCGTGAGTCCAACCATCATAGGCTTTGCTGCCGGCACACTCACCAGTCTTGCCGCCATACCCCAGCTGGTAAAAACCCTGAAAACCCGTCACGTTCGCGACATTTCCATCTGGCAGCCCTTTCTTCTTACGATAGGTGTTGCACTTTGGATGATTTACGGTATTCTTATCCACGATCTACCGCTGATTATTGCCAACATGACACCTCTGGTCTGCAATACTCTGCTGACCGGGCTAAAAATATATTACAGCCGCAACGACAGCTTCACCGCTGATCCTTATTTTACAGACACAAAGGAGAAATAAAAATGAACCGCCTGATCACCGCATTTGCCGCCATACTTCTGCTGACACTCTTGTCCGGTTGTGGCTACAACTCCATGCAAGCCAACGAAGAAGCGGTCTCAGCCGCCTGGGGTAACGTCGAGTCATCCTACCAAAGGCGCGCAGATCTGATTCCCAACCTGGTCGAGGTTGTCAAGGGTTATGCCACGCATGAGGCAGAAACGCTTAAAGCCGTCACCGAGGCACGGGCCAAGGTCGGCTCCATGCAGGTCAGCAAAGATGTTCTCAACAATCCTGAAAACATGAAAAAATTCCAGCAGGCTCAGGGTGAGCTCTCCGGATCACTCTCGCGCCTGATGGTTGTGGTCGAAAAATATCCTGACCTGAAAGCGAACCAGAACTTCCTGGATCTGCAGAAACAGCTTGAGGGCACAGAAAACCGTATCAATGTGGCACGCGAACGATATAACAAGACCGTACAAATCTTCAACACCAGCATTCGTACATTCCCGAATTCGATGACCAACTCTTTGTTTCTGCACCTGCAGCGCAAGGAACCGTTCAAGGCCGATGATGCCGCAAAAGTTGCGCCGAAAGTCAAGTTCTAACCAATCATGAAAACATTTATCCTGCTCATCACGCTGATGCTCTTCTCGCTACCGCTGATGGCGCTTGACGCTCCTCAGTTGGCTGGACGGATCAACGACCAGGCCGGGATGCTCACGCCCGAGACTAAACAGCGTCTTGAGCATAAATTGGAAGCCTTTGAAAGAGAAACCTCAAACCAGATTGCGGTACTGACCATACCTTCACTGCAGGGAGACGATATTGATCCGTTTTCGATCCGGGTGGCTGAAGCATGGAAATTGGGGCAGAAGGGAAAGGACAACGGCGTTCTGCTGGTTCTCGCCCAAGCCGAGCGCAAGGTTCGTATTGAGGTCGGCATGGGACTTCAAGGCGTTCTTCCAGATATAACGGCCGGTAAAATAATTCGCGAGACTATGCGGCCACACCTGAAGTCCGGCAACTTTAATCAGGGTATCACGGTTGCCGTTGATTCAATCATCGCCGCCACAAAAGGAGAGTTCAAGGGTTCCGGAGAGCCAACGCCCAAACATGCAGCAAAAAAATCGTCATCCTCGTTTATCACTTTCTTCATAATTGCAGCGGTTACCGCCGCAGTTCTCGGATATTTCTCCCGTTATCTCGGTGGTGCCGCCGGCGCAGTCGGCCTTCCTCTGGCGTCCTTCATAGCCTTTCCCGGCATGGGTTTGTTTACGCTCTTTTTGCTTGCAGCTGCAGGGCTGATCGGTGGTTTTCTGCTGAGCATGCTTGTATCAGGCATACTTGGTGGCAGTGGATGGGGCGGAGGTTTTTATGGCGGCGGGCTGGGTGGAGGATTTTATGGCGGCGGAGGTTCGTCGGGCAGTGGTGGTGATAGTTTTTCAGGGGGAGGGGGCGACTTTGACGGCGGCGGTTCCTCAGATGATTACTAAAATTTCAACGCATATCGGATCTGCGTGAATGATATTTTTTTGACCGAATTTACCAATTTACAACCCCCCCTGATATTTGGTACTGTGCAACCGTTTTTGCACTCAAATAACAGTCCGTCACCACTATAGCTACTTAGAACTTGAAGATTGAGGAGGTCATTCAATGAGGAAATTTTTTTTGACAATTACAGCCTTCCTGATATTGGGCACTGGCGTTGCTCTGGCCGATGTTGAGGCCACAGGCGAAGGAGCCAGCAGAGACCAGGCTCTGGCAAGTGCGATGCGGAACGTTGTGGAACAGAACTACGGGACATACATCACATCCACTACCACCGTTATAGACTCTCAATTACTGGAAGACAAGATTTTCTCCCACAGCAAGGGCTATATTACCAGATACGACATTATAAAAGAGGGACGAAGGGGTGACGGTTATTGGGTGGCCATCCGCGCTCAGGTCGATTCGGCAATCCTGAAAGATGACATCAATGCCCTGACTATCCTGCGCAAGAGCGTCGGCAATCCCCGAATTCTGGTGGCTTTCAGCCAGCAGGGCGAGGGAGCGCAGAGTTTTAAAAATAAAGACTTTATAACCGAAATATATAACGGTATTGTCGAATCGTTGACGGACAAACAATTCAGGGTTGTTGATAAAAATACCGCAGATAATTTTGCCCGGCAGGTTGCCGAAACTCATGATATTAACACCTACCTTAACAAGGCTGCAGATTATGGCCTGAAATATAATGCAGAGTATACTCTGCTCTACAGCGTTAGTGGTGAGATCACTACCGGCAGTGACAAGAGAGTGAAACTGCGCATAAAAACCCGTCTTATTGACAATTCCCGCTCTCTTGAAATTACAAACAAGGTGATTGAAGAGGCAGGCAGCGCAATAACAATGGCTAATGCTCTGGAAAAGGTTGCCCGCGAAGGCGGCAAACATGTCGTTGATCCGATGATTGATATTATTCAAAAGAATTGGATGGATATGCAGCAGAACGGTGCGCTCTATACCGTGGTGATCGACGGCATCAACGATCCCGAAGAGATTGCCGGCTTTACAAGCAAATTCGAACGGTTCCCCTTGGTCAATGATGCCAAAGAGGTTGAGTCCGGCGGTGGCAAAACCACTTTTGAGGCAACCTACAAGGGAAAGCGCGACCAGCTTGACCGCGATGTAATCCGCGCTGCCAAGGAACTGGGCTGGACCATGAAGAAGATTCGTGCAGAAGGCGCGCGCAGTACCTGGAAGAGGATTTAGTCCGTTTACCCGATTAACCATAGTCAAAGGAGGAAGCCCATGAAAATTCCCGTACGCTTGTTTCTTGTAGTATCTTTCGCACTGCTTGCCTTGTCTGCTTGCCAGACTGCCGCTGTTCAGCCGGAACAGGTTATGACACTGGAGGAGTTTTTCGCTCCTGCATCAGGGAAGGTTCAAAGCACGGCGGATAATATTCTGGTCACAGGAGTGAGAACCAAATTCGTCAAGGGACATTTGAAAGCTGATTTCAAACTACTGAACAATCGTGGACGGAGGAACGTGATTAACTATCGGGTTCAGTGGCTGGACAAGGAGGGCATGATGGCAAGCCCTTATGCTGAGTGGCTTACCACCTCCCTTGAGGGGCAGCAGGAAATGATTATTACCGTGATGTCTCCAAACACAAGGGCAATTGATTACCGACTTGAACTGCAAACCAACTGACCACTTTGCGTGGTGGTATCTAATTTCGAATGGAGGAAACCATGACTAAAAAACTGTTTTCAGGGGTTTTGTTGCTGTGCTGTCTGTCCATATCGGCCGTTGCATCGGCAGAAATGCTTGAGGTAATCGGAGTCGGTAAAGCGCCTATTACCTCCAACAACTCCGCGACTGTTGCGGCAGCGACCAAGAATGCCAAACGGGCAGCGGTTGAAGAGCTTCTTATGAAATTGATCAGTCCTACGGCCCCTAACGATCCCAAAGTCAAGTCGGCCATGGAAAAGATTCTCGTCCAGATCGGCGACAACAAGATCGTCAACAGGAAGGCCACCAAAGACGAGGAAAACAATTATGAACTGACCATCACCGTCCGCATAGATACTCTGGAGTTCCTCAAGCTGATGCAGACCCAGGGGATAGCTCCCACCGGTGACCGCCTGTCCAAGATTCTGGTGGTTATGGATGAATACCATACCACGCCGACCGACAAGCAAAAGCCGCTCAGGGAAGTGGTCGAGTACTCTCACGACAAGACAGCGACTGCCGAGGCCAGCCTCTCCGCCTCTCATAGCGCAGCGTCAGATACAAAGGCATCTGCCCGTGAATCAAGCGCCAGCAGGGCAAACTATGCCGCAGGCGGCTCGTCATCCAGACAGGCAAGCGGCGGTTATTCCGGCGCGTATGGCGGAGGCGGGTATTCTGCCGGCAGCCAATCCAGCGGTTATGCGGCAGGTTCGGCTGCTCAGCGCTCCAGCAGTTCCGCTGATTATTCCAACCAGTCGGCCGAGGCATCCAGCGTTGATGCGAAATCATTTAATCAGAAGAAGGATGTGGTCAACTTTAAAAAACTGGTGGAGTACCAACCTCAGAACGTCGGACCGGACAAGGACAACCTGACCTATGCCGCTCTGATGCGTGAAGCGCGAAAATTTGACCTGGCCATGATGGATAACTCTGTTCTTCGCAGTACCTATTTCAGAGGCAAGGCCCTGACCATTCAGGAGATGGACAGCAGTCCCGAACTCGCTCGCTATGTCGAATTTGCACGGAAAAACAAGGCTGATTACTTCATGATGGGAAATTCTATCATCCGTGATCTGGGAGGCAATCAGTGTGACGGTGTTGTGAGTCTCAAAGCGTTTTCCACGGAAGACAATGAGCTTCTGGCCGCAGATATGCACAATGAAAGTGCCCGCGGCACCAGTTCCGACGACTGTCGGGCAACGGTCGCCAACAAGCTGGCCTACTTCGTCGGCAAGACAATTGGCTCCTCAATCAAGGATTACAGTCGCCAACGTGAGGTCTCCGGCAAGGAATATACCGTTGTGCTGTTGAGCGCTGTAGGCGATCTTACCGGGAGGATGACCAGTTCGTTTTCACGGGCGCTGGCAAACCTGAAAGGGCTGAACAGCAAGGTAAACGTACGTAACAGCACTAACAGGGAGTACGAAGTCGTGCTCGCCTACAAGGGAGAAGCTCCCTTTGCCGATGCTCTGGGAGATGTACTTGATGCTGTCGGTTCTCTGAAGCAGGCCGATTACACTGTCAATGGCACCAGAGTGGAAATATGTCTGGAAGGTCCCCGACGTTGTAAATAACAGTGTTTTCCGGCCCCCGCTGTCTCCAGACGGTGGGGGCCGATTTCTTTTCACGCACCCACGAAGAGGTGTTAGCTGCTGGAGGGATTACCATGATATTTGCCATACACGCCATGCTGGTTGTGTTGTTATGCTGTTTGGCGCCATTAACTGCGCTTGCCGCACCGACGGTTTACCCGGTCAAGGAGGTGTTCGGCTTTGAGTCCCCTGCGCTGACCGCCAGGGCGCCGGTTTTTGCTAAATGGGTCGCGACGCGAGGGGCCGCCTCGTTGGAAAAGGAGTTTGACGCAGCCTTCAGGAAGGAATTTGGTTCTCTTGCTGCGGAAAATGTTACCGATGTGAACAAACACGAGGTGCTGGTGGCCTCTTTGCATCTGATTCGTGCCTCACAATATGTGGTACCCAAGATGGGCAATTATGAAGTCCACATGCCACTCACCCTGAGCATTGTGATTACCAACCCATCCACCGGCGAAGTCATCTATTCGTTTACCAAAACATCCTACGCAGCAGCGCTTCTGGCCAAACCGGATGCAGATCCCCAGGCTGAAAAGGTGCTGCTTGACCAGACCGTTTCAAATTATGCCGCTCTGTTGCGGACATTGATCCAAGAGGTGAAACAGGGCTATAACCCGCAAAAGATAGATATCTCGGTTACCAAAATCTGGAACGGCTTATATATTCTGGATAAAGGCGGTAAGTCCGGGGTAGCACGGGATGACAATCTGGTTGATGCCACCGGAACCGAGATCAGCGTCAAGTATGTGACCGAAGATTACTCTGTTGCCGCGAGTCTCCTGGGCCAGGTGGAGCGGGGGCAGAAGTTTTTCAAATATGCAACGGCCAGCACGGCCAGTCAGTTCACCAAACCCCGGGTTCTCACCATGCATGAGGGCTGGAGCAAACTCAATCAGTACCTTGCCAATATTTCCCACCTTTTTGATTCGGAGATCTCTAAGGAATCCGCCTTTACGCTGCTTCCGGTCAATGAGTATTTCCGGAAAATGCTTGAGGCGCTTGCCCGTGATACCTATGCAGGCAAATTTGAAACAACTCAACAGCGCACCGTTCCGGACTACATGATGAAATTCCGCTCCGCAGCTCCAAGGTTTTACACGATGAGTGAAAAAGGTAAATTCAGTATAAACGTTTACGAACAGTATATCCTCGGAGAACTGCTCGACAAGCAGGGGAGAATCATCTTCTCAGCCGTTGGCACTGACAGGATCGAGGATAAGAATGTTGGTGGCATGGTGTTCGGCAAAGAGGCCCGTCTTGAGGTATTGCTGAAAAACGCCGTGCACGATCTTGCGGAACAGTTTGCTAAATCCATAAAATTTTCCCATCAGGTTCATCCAGTAAAGGAGGTCGATGGAAAGAGCATAACGGTTGATGACACTTCCAGAGAATTGCGCATTGGTCAGGAGGTAACTCTGTACCGGAATATCGGTCGAGTAGACGGAATAAAAACCGATGTCGTCATCCCGATCTGGCAGGCGAGTGTGATTGAGGCAGACAAAGGGAAGGTCAAGCTTGATCTTGTTCTTCCCATGCTTGATAAAGGGGTTGGAGTTTCCAGAGACGACATCGTTATTGTAGATTCAGTGACGGCGGCGTCCACTGCGGAGCAGAGTGAAACTTCCGTTTCGTACTGTACACATACATCTCCAAAGCTCGGCGAGCTTGACATTGATGATTTCAAAATTATTTCTCATGCCTTTGGATATCGTCTCCCCTACACCCTGTACGACACCGATGAAGTATTTTCGCGCATGGTACATGAGGCCCTCAGGGATGGCGGCTTTAAGGACACTTTGAAACTCGGGAAGGTTGACACAGCCGGTCGCTGCCTGTTGCCGGTACACAAAGCAACGATGGAGAAGAACAAATGTGACCAGGGGGTATGCTCTCACGAAGTTTCACTACTCGCCGGCTATCGATTGTACGCCGGTCAGGATGTGAAAGGGCGAGCGGGTTCAAAAACCACTATCAAGACAGAGGATTGTCGTCAGGAGTATCAAGCGCCCCTCATCCAGGGAGACTTGAGCAAAAATGCTTTGGGCATACTCAGGGATACGATTCTCAAGCCTCGCTACCAATAGGAAACACCGCACAAAAAACTACTCAATAAAGGAGATTTATCATGGTGATCAGAACCATTATTGTTGCACTGGCCCTTGGATGTGCCGTTGCCGGAACAGCCGGTGCATGGGGACTACCGTCTGCTTTGAGTTCCGCCACTTCTTCATACGCCGACCCGGATGAATTCCTGGCAAGGGCCAGAAGAGCTGAAGCGCTGATCGACAGGAGTGCGGACTCCCTTTTTAAAGCCGTTGCGAGTAAGGAAGAACAGGCCAGGATGGAGGAGCTGCAAAAGAAGCTGAACGAAACCACTGATGACAAGGAAAAGAACGCCCTGCGCCAGCAGATCACTGAGAGTGAAATGGCCACTATCGAAAAGCGGGCCAAAGACAAGGAAGTTCAGGAAGAAGCAAAAAAATGGGACGAAAAAAAGAAAAAATATGTCGCGAACGCCTTCTACAACTTCTCATTGGGATCTCTGCAAGCAGCTCTGCTCGTTCCCGAAGGAGCCAACATCGTCAACGCAATCAGGAGCAACCCGGTAAATGCGGCCCGTCTTGCTTTCAAAATAACGGCTGTACTTGACGCTGTAAAATCGGTCAACGGGATTCTTGTCAATACGGCCAAGGTCATTAGTGCCATGAAACCTCTCATGTCGGCGGCCAACATAGAAGTTAAATCCCCCAGTACGGCAGCGGAGTCTCCAAAAGACGCAAGCGACCAGCTCTAACGGCAGCGCTCCAGCTGAACGTGAACATCGGCGTTCAGTTTGATTTGGCAATTCATGCTTGAACTATCAGATAAAGGCCGGCGTTTACGCCGGCCTGGAGTTTTGACATATTCAGCTTCGAGTATATGCTTATGTCACAAAGTTGGAGAGGTTTTGAGATGATGCATAATCGTAAACATATGTGCCTTGACACCTTAAAACACTTGACATTCAGTGTGTTACAGAATTTAATCCTCAAGCCTCAAGCCTCAAGCCTCAAGCCTCAAGCACGTAACAAAACCAAACCGCAAATATCATAAGATTCTTGAAATTAGTGCGCCATTAACGCTAAAAACGTCAAATACCACTCTATTTGTGATATTCGCTTTGGTACCTGAAACTTTGTTTAAAACGTAATGATTTTATCTGATAGTACCACCCAATTCTCCTGCGAGGTATTTACATGGCACAAATAACTGAAAAATATGAGCTTCTTGGTATTGGCAGTTTACTCATCCTCATTGGAATTTTATCCCTGTCAGCCCTTCCAATTGGAACTATCATCGGGATATTTCTAATAATTTGGGGTGTAAACCTGTCAAAAATATATCGATGTACTTCATGCGGAAACAGAGTCGAATCAAAAGAGATCCTTGTATGTCCGTCATGCAGAGAAAAACTGGGAGTTAGCTAAATACAATAAAGGGGACGACAATGGAAACTGCTACAGCAAACACTTATCAAGAGAACAAACCGTGCGGCATTACAAACAATAGCTCTTGCACAACTGAGGAAAACATCCACACAGCCTGCTCTGTTTTTGGCAAAACAGTTGCCGGTTTGGGCGTAGGTGTCGTTACAGGAATAAGTCTGATAGTCGTTGCGTCCGCCGCAGAGGTCGCCGTGCCTGCCATACTGTTATTAAAGGCATTGGGACTTACAGGTGGAGCACTGGGGTTTGTAAATGGCATCAAGAAAGATTGAATATTTTCAAGATGAGGTTGTCAACTCTTTGGAAGATGGTACTAGTTCTGATTTAATAACATGTTGATTTACAGGGGGATAGCATGGGAAATCCAAGGATTCTGAAGGTTGGGATTGATTTAGGCAATTCTATGAGTGTGATTGCCACCGAAAATGGTGTGCGTGCCTGTGTGCCGAGCTATGTTGGTTTTCCAAAAGACATGATAGCAAGGAAACTGCTCGGAAAAGAGGTTCTGTATGGCAGTGAAGCTGTCAAGCATCGCCTGTCCTGCAATGTATTTCGACCTCTCGAACTTGGAGTACTCAAACATTCCGATCAAATTAAGGAAAATCCCGACGGCTATCAACAGACTATCAAGGTGGCGAAACTGCTCCTCAAGCACCTGATTGACCTTGTTACAAAGGGAAGACCTGAAGATTATATCATTCATGCCGTTATCGGGGCTCCGGCTCTTGCCAGCGAGAACAACAAACAGGGGTTGCTGGACATATCGGAAGGGATTCTGGAAAAAGTCCAGATAGCTTCAGAGCCTTTTACGGTGGCGTACGGTATGAATCTCTTGAATAACGCCTTAATCATTGATATTGGCGCCGGAACGGTTGACCTGTGCAGGATGCAGGGTCTGTTTCCGACGCGAGAGGATCAGTTGACCACCTATAAAGCGGGGGACTTTATCGACAATGTATTTTTTGACCTGATTGAGGCCAAATATCCGGATGCAAATTATACCCTGAACATGCTCAAGAAGTTCAAGGAAGAGCATGCAATAATTGCTAATAACGCTGAAAAACTCTACCTTACCCTGCCGGTAAACGGGAAACCGACGGCACTGGATGTAACTGAAGAAATGCGCCAGGCATGCAGAGCTATAGTTCCGGAGATTACAGCAGGAATCAAGTACCTTGTCTCAACATATGATCCGGAATTCCAGGCGGAACTGAAAGAAAATATCATACTTGCCGGTGGAGGAAGCCAGATAACCGGTCTGTGCGAAGAGTTGGAGAAATATATGCTGGAAACCCTGGGTTACGGAAGTGTGAAAAAACACTCTGATCCTGTATATGCAGGTGCTGACGGAGCATTGATGTATTGCAAGGATCTGCCGGAAGATGTTTGGAATGAAACAAAGCAGACGGCCAAAAAGTAGCTTTAGGACTTCATAAACATTTGAATAACGCCATCATAAGAAAGGAACCCATATCTAAGTTCAGGCGTTCAACTACCAGATAGAGGAGATACAACTATGAGGCAAGATGCGATCATATTAAACACTATTGCAAAAGCCATGAACGCTGGCGGCTCAGCTATTGTATCGGTTTTTGATGCCGGAACGGCTGCTTTTAACTGCACAATGTCTGCTTTGTCGCCTGGCGAAAGAATAAAACTTGTCGGCAGGATCAAAACGTGTGAAACAAAAATCAGGGCGCTGCATACTGAAATTGCAAAAGAATCGGCAAAGTTTTCGGATCCGTCTGCAGTACTTGAATCGGAAGCTGTTAAAGCCATCCTTGCCACCATCAAGTTGCTTACTGCACAAATAGAGTATATGAAGCAACGTATCGCAGAGCTTGACAGAATCAAGGCTGCAAACAAACCTCAGCTGGAATCCATCGGCGTCGGAAGTTTCATTGCACATTCAATATCCGGGCTCCTTCCAGGTGAAAAGACGAACCGTCAGCACAAAATTCTTGCGAACGAAAAGAAGATGCACGAGTTGTACTGCGAATTTGCCAAGGAAACGGCAAAACAGCCAGACCCTCATGCCGCAATAAACTCTGAAGTGGTAGTCGGTATTTTTGAAAAAATAAAAGAACTTAAAGCCGAAAACGAATCTTTGAAGCTTGGCAACACCGGGGTATCCGAAAAGAAGGCGGAGAAACCCCAGTCGGCAGAAACGTCGAAGCTTGCAGAAAAGAAACCGCAGCCGGAATCTTCCGGAGTAGCTAAGTTTTTCTTGCATGCGATATCGGACTCACTGTCAAAGTATCTGCCAATCCAGAAACCACGCAGTGATGAGTCAGCAAATGTGAAAGAATCGGATGCGGCAAATGCTAAGGAGCCTGCTTCGGAATCTGTGAAAGTTCTCGTCCCGGAAAGCAATGAACAGGCTGACGCAACATCAATCGGATATGACAGGACTAAATCCTGTCATATTTCAACTCCCGCCATGCATCCTCCAACGCTAGCAGATATCAAGAACGTCACCGGTGTACAGCAGACTGATGCCCTTCAGGAAGGTCAAAGCAGCACTATTTTGGAAAAACATGCTGATGAAACGATGTCGGCACCGGACGTCGAAGATGTTCACCTCCATCAAGAAGCAGATACGTATATAGTTGATACTGAGACAATTGCCATCGTATCGGATATATCAGAAGAGGAAAACCGGCCAATACCTGTTGTTGAGGAGATGCTGGGATCCGAGAAGCTCCCAACCTCTTCACTGGAAATACCGGAAACTTTACCGGAACCCAATGCAAATTCTTTAACCGATCATAGTGCAGAAAATTCTGATGTACTTGTTAAGTCTGAAGAATCCTCACAAAACGATGAGCTGGCACATGTTGAAATGGAAGAGCCTGCACCGGAGAAAATTGTTGTTGTAGAAAATCAGATAGTCCCAGCAGCCGTGCATGAAAAACCAGTCGACATTGCAGAAGAACCGGAAAATGAATTGGTTTCATTACCGGAAAATATCAACTTCGCTAACGAAGAGTCTGTCGTCTCACAGCATGACGATCCGGGAAATGTTTTGATACCCATGAATGGGTTCGAAAATACCCGTACAAGAAGCCAGGTAACTTCGTTTGCCGTATCGGAATACGATTCCGTTCATGCACCTACTATTGCAAACGGTTCTGTCTTTCGCGATGGAACTGATCCGGTTCTTCGTACCAGGGTTCAACAGAATGTCGCTTCAACAATATTCGAGACTTCAGGTACATTTCCTGCCGGGGCAGACGCTGGCCGGTATAATGAAACATTTAAAGTTAAAAATGATACTCATCGTAAGCAAACTACTATGCCTGAGTTGCCCACAGAATCGACGCCCGTCTTCCGTGCCAAACTACTCCAACCCGTTGTTCCCGTCGTGAAAACTGTTGCGGCGATTTCACCCAGGGAGAACAGAGTTAAAAAGATTAAGACATCCGGAGCTCAAAAACCTGGTTCGGCCCAAAAGCAAGCAATAGGGAACACAACTTCTCATCAAAAGAAAAGCTCAGATGGAATCGCAGGGAATAAGAAAAGTGTATTGCCAAAAGGCAACGATGGTTCATTCAAGACTGGAAAGATCCTTCCTAAAAAGAGCAAATAATTAATGAAAGGATGTGCGTATGGTTCTTACCCAAAGTCAACATGCACTGTCTGTAGCTGCACCAAAAATATGCAAAAGTGTTGGAAACAAGGCCGCTTGCTGTAAAGCGGTTGCGTCCGGAAAAGGTCTTTGTCTTGGTCTCGGCCTGGGTTTAGGAATCTGGGGACCAATTGCAGTAGTTGGTGTAGGAATAGTGGGCGGTTATTATTATTGGAAAAAAGCAAACGAGATGTTTGATTAACAACAAATAATTCATTGTCGAGTCATATAAATATATCTTTTGGGAGGTTAGATTAATGGATAGCAAAACTGAGGATGCTGAACTCATTGGAAACCCGGAGACCATGACATTAAATGTAATCGAAAATATGAAGAAAAAGGCCTCAGAGGATTTGAGTGCAGTTTTGCATAATCTTGAAAAAACGCATGCCGGTATTACCGAGGGACTTGCCACCACCCTTGGAGCTGGCACCGGCGCAGCAGGTTCACTGGTGGCTTTGTCATCTTTGGGAACCGTTTCCGGCTTGTCCGCTGCCGGTGTAACAACTGGGCTTGCAGCTGCAGGTGGTCTATTGGGCGGGGGGATGCTTGTCGGCATTGGCATTCTTGCCACACCGGTAGCAGCATTGGGCGCACTCAGCTACGGCTTGGCAAGAAAGGCTCAAAAATCCAGGAAGAAAGCTGCGATTGGTCTTGCAGCCAAGAATATTTGCGATATCCAAGCAAGATTAATTGAGCATAAAGAACATTTCTGTGAAGAGCTTGCACAGATCAGAACAACCCTTGAAATACTCACCAGTTTGAAATCAGCATAAAGAGGTTATCACCTGTCAGATACCACAGCGACGAGCTGAGTCTCTTCCTGCATATTAATGACAACGGTAACGTAACAGGTATAACGCTTGAATCAGTGGATTGAACGGGACCTGATCAGCCTTCCCCTTGTTCCGACAGCTGAGTCGTAATATACCGCTCCCCTGAATCCGGAAGAATAACCACTATCAGCTTTCCGGCATTTTCTTCTCGCCGAGCCGCCTGCAACGCCGCCCAAACCGCTGCACCCGAAGATATCCCACAAAGAATACCCTCTTCCATCGCCACCCGGCGGGCGGTGTCAAAGGCATCTTCATTGGTTACCTGAATGACTTCATCGATGATCTTACGATTGAGAATCGCTGGTATGAATCCGGCTCCGATCCCTTGAATACGATGCGGCCCAGGCTTACCTCCGGAAAGAACCGGTGAGGCTTCCGGCTCAACTGCAATTGATCTGAATGATGGCTTTCGGCTTTTCAACACCTCTGAAATTCCGGTGATAGTACCGCCGGTGCCGACCCCTGCGACCAGGATGTCAGCCTTACCGGCCGTGTCTGCCCAAATCTCTTCAGCCGTGGTTTCTCGGTGTACCTGAGGGTTGGCAGGATTCTCAAACTGGAGCGGAATGAAGCTGCCATGAATAATGCGGTTAAGCTCTTTCGCCTTGTTGATAGAACCGGTCATGCCGTCCGGACCGGGAGTCAGCACCAGCTCTGCCCCCAGCATCTGCATCAGCTTACGCCTCTCTATAGACATGGTCTCCGGCATGGTAATTATCAACCTATACCCTTTGGCTCTGCACGCAAAGGCCAATCCAATGCCGGTGTTGCCGGAGGTCGGCTCTATCACCGTCATGCCAGATTTCAACTTCCCATCCCGCTCGGCCGCCTCTATCATGGCCTTGCCAATGCGGCACTTGACGCTGTTGAGCGGGTTAAATGACTCAACTTTTGCAACCACGGTAGCATGAGCACCTTCTGGGATACGTCTTAGCTGTACAAGAGGCGTGCTACCGATAGCGCCGGTGATATCGTCATAAATTTTGTTACGGAAGGTGTTTGGAGTTAAGCTGTCAGACATAATAATCGCTTCCTCTTTTTAGATGCTGTAATCTGATTCATGAACTGTGTCGAACCTGTACATCGCCAGCAATCGCTCTTTAATCACTCTGATTTCCCTTGAAGAACGCCGCCTTGGTCGCGGAATATCAACGGTAACCTTGTTGCGGATTGAGCCAGGTAAAGGCGAGAAGACCACCACTTCGTCAGAAAGATATACCGCTTCATCCACGTCGTGTGTAACCAATACGATGGTCTTCTTTGTCTCCTGCCAGAGCCGTAGCAAATCCTCCTGCAGCCGCTCCCGCGTCAGGGCGTCCACGGCTGCGAAAGGTTCATCCATCAGGATGATACGTGGCTCAACAGAAAGGGCCCGAGCCAATGCAAGGCGTTGTCGCATACCTCCTGAGAGCTGTGACGGATATTTGTTTTCCGATCCGGTCAATCCCACAAGACGTAAATAATGTGCCGCAGCACCCTCACGCTCACTTTTTTGTACTCCGCGCAATTTAAGGGTAAAGAGCACATTCTGACGGGCTGTCATCCAGGGGAACACGGCGTAATCCTGAAAGATCATGGCAATATCGTGCTTGGGGTTGTCCCGGAACAGGCTGTTGGCAATCGGAGAGAGGAAGCGGTATTTTTTGCGGTACTCCTCCATATCCTTGCGGGTAGCTGGCAGCGGTTCCAGGACCAGCTTATCATCAATCCAAACCTGGCCATCGCTGGGAGCTTGCAGCCCTGCCAGAATCTCCAGGAAAGTCGATTTGCCACAACCGCTGGGGCCCAGGAGCGACACAAAAGAACCGCTTTCGATACGCAGCGAGACTGAATTGAGGGCCGTGAACCCCTCCGCCGTTCGGTCGTCATTGACTACCGAAAAAAACTTGCTTATGCGCCTGGCTTCGATCATGCATTACCTTCCGATTCGCCAGACAGCAAGCTTAAGTTCGATGTATTTCATAATCTCGATCAGAAACCAGCCGATGAAACCAAGCAGCACCATGCAAACCACCATACGGTCGATCTGAAAATACTCCTTGGCCTCCAGCAGCAGCCAGCCCAAGCCGGAGCGACCGCCGTACATCTCGGCGATTACCAGCATGATCAATCCCAGTGCGATACCGATCTTGATCCCCATGATGACTGAACCGAGGGCATGCCAGATATAAACACGGGTGATAAGTGTGAACTCACTGGCGCCGAAAACCCGTGCGGAAGCCAGATAGCGCGGATCGGTTTCTTTGATCCCCTGATACGTATTGAACAGTATCGGATAGAATACCCCCAAAAATATCAGGAAGATCTGCATCGGCAGGCCAACACCGAAGAGAATGATAGTGATCGGCACCCAGGCTGGCGGTGGAACCGGGGCCAGAATCTGGAACAGCGGCAGACAATGTTTACGGATGAAAAGGTTCCACCCCATCAGCACACCGATCGGGAAGGCGGTCACCAGCGCCAGCAGGAAGCCGGCGCCGAAGCGGATTGCACTGGATTTTAGATGTTCGAGCATATTGAGGTCTACGACCATGTCTCGAAAGGTAGTAATTACTGCGGATGGCGGAGGTACAAGTGTCTGTGGCACAATGCCAGCTCTTGGCAGCAGCTCCCACAAAATCAGCAGCGGGATAAGTACCGTAAGAAATTCACGGGAAAAGACACTGCCGAAAGAAGCCCGTATAAATACTTCCAACTCTCTTACCAGAAGGTTCCACCAGCGTAGTCCACGCCGGGAAGTGGCACTGTCACGGATTATCGAATCAACAGACATCTTTTTTCTCCCAGAAGCTTTACCTGCTCTTCCGAAACCACTGCAAAGCCGGCAGTCGGGTACTGCTCCAGAGCAGCAGCAGGATAGCCCAGTTGTGAGCCAATGATCTGGCGGAGTTGAGAGGGCGGCAACTCACTTGCGGCCGACAATGCTTTGATTAGCGGTTTAACGCGCTCGACTGATTGCTCCCGTACCAGTAAAAAATACTCTGTCTGGGCGATGGATGGTGGGCAACAATCGTCGGCCCCGGCTTTGGTATCCCAGTTCTGGTAGATGATCTTGTGCCCCTGCAGCTCGGCCAGCACAGCATGAGCACCCTTGACCAAGGCTCCGTCAATGGCCTTGGCTTCCAGAGCCGGCAGCATATCGGCAAATGGCATGTAACTGAATTTAAGCGTCTTTGGATCCAGACCGAGCCGTTTGGCGTCCTTGTTGAACTGATGGTTAAGAATACAGTCAGCCTCAAGAGCCGCAATCTTTTTACCACTCAAATCAGCCAGGCGTACCTGAAGATCCTTCCGAACCACCAATGTGGCGCCATAAGGGAACTGGATCGCCCCGGCCACCTTCAGCTTATCACCACCGGGCGCCTTGATCAATTGCAGCGCCTTCTCGGTTTCAACAAAACCGGCATCTACTTCGCCGGAGATAAGGGAGTAACCGATGTCACCACCGGTTCCGAATTTGGTCAGCTCCCACGATTTCTCTTTTGCCTGGGCTGCATAGAGTGGCCCCAGCAACGGGTTGGGGCTGTAGCCGATACGAGGCGGCTTGACTTGCTGGACCGAGCTTTGTGAAGGGCTACGATCTTTGCAACCGATTAGCAGCAGGAAAGAAAGTAAAATAATGCTTACCATTATTGATCGGTGCAGTCTCATATTTATCCTCTACCTTCCCGCTACAACAGTTCCCAGTAAATCCTCAATCAATCTCAGACCACCACGGAAACCGGTATATCCTCGGTCCAGTATGGCCCGGTTTGCTACCGGAAAACTCACGGACAGATGCGGAGCTCCAATTTCAATTGCCAGTTCCCGATCCAGTGAACTGCCGATAACGAAAGCAGGTCCGAACGTGTTTTGGTACTTACTGCCGTTTGTCGGCCATTTTTTCTTTAAATGATCAATGATGCGACTGCCATCACTTTCAAAAATGAGTGTGCTCGGATATTGCGATTCCAGATGTTTTAGTTGCTCCTGCAAACGCTTCTGCTCCGGAGCCTGTAGCGAATCGGTACAGACCGTGATCTCCGGCAGCCACCCCAGATCATCAGCCAGGAATCTGGTCACTGCAGTAGCGTTGTTTGCATCGCCCACTACAATGGCATATCGCTGAAGGTCAAGATCGGTAAAGCAGTCTGTCAGTGGCTCAAGGTAGCGGTAGTAGCGTTTTTTTTCGGAATTTATAACGGAATCCACCCGCTTGGAATTAACGCCGGCCGCTTTACCGACCGTTCGCAGGAATGATTCGGTAGCACTGGCCCCTATAGGAAGCGCCAGACTGACATATGGCGTAGTATGGATCTCTTCAAACAGTTCGGCTGCGCCAAGTCCGTAGACATCCGATAGTACAATGTTCAGGCTCGCCGATCCGGCCTGACGAATCGTTTCAATACTGTCATTAGCCAGAAAGAATGAATTAACTTCCAGGCCAATCTGTTCCAGCAGTCGTCGTACCTCTTCGAGGTTGCCACGCCAGAAAGGATCATAAGAAGGGATGATGCCCCACAGATTTACCCGCTTTTTATTTTTTGCCAGGTCGCGTTCCAGAAAGTCTTTGAAAAGCGACTGCAGTACAAGATCATAACCCTTATAGGAATTTCCCTTGAAGCCGGCAGTTTCAGCTCCAATAATCGGTACTCCCTTTTTTTTGAATTCGGCAACTACCGACTTAATATCATCACCGATCACCTCGGTAACACAGCTGGTCAGAACTCCATAAATTTCACCGTCCATGACCTTGAGAGTGTTTTCAATCTGTTCACGCAAACGACTGTCACCACCAAATACAACGTCACGTTCTTGAACGTTTGAGCTCGGCATGGTAAGCGTCCCGCAATACCCACCTACCTGCAGCCCGGCACCACCGTTTTGAGTCCAGGCAAAGTTTCCGGCACAGCCTGATGGAGAATGAAGAATCGGAATTCCGCCAGGAAGTGCAGTTACAGTCGCAGCGGCTCCACCCTGAGCACAGGTATAGCGTGATCGTTCGATAAAATTGTCACTCATGCGGTGGCACCTCCTTTGGTGATATAGGTAAAGGGACTGGCACCGTACCACTCGTCTTTGTAGGGTAATCGGAGATTCTCACCCAATTTGCGGTTGTAGGTCGGGTTTTTCAGAAGTCGGTGCAGACGACGCGCGATCTCGTAAGCCCCTTTGTAGCCGATGTAAGCAAGTCCTGTATGATAAATGGCATGTGTAGGTATCCCCAGCTTGGAGGCGGTGCCGTTACCGTTGGCGTGACCTAGAAACAGGTCCGGCTTGAGGCGGCGCAACAGATTTGCCTCTTCGAAAGGCTGCACATCAGCAATATCAACGACATAGTCCTCTGTGCTTGATTTCGCCAGCTTCTCGTATTCCACTTCGGCAAACTTGTCATGGTGAAACGAACGGATGCCGACAACCTGAAATCCAAGTTCCTCCATCAAGCGTGCCGTAGCCAAAGCCCGGAATTCGCCGGCACTTATAAATACTCTTTTCCCCTCAAAAAGAGGTCTGAACTCCGCCAGTGCGGCTTTGAGTTCCGTTTCTTCATATTCTATGGTACGTTCTGCATCCTGCTCTCTGCCAAATCTGGCGGCCACATCTCGCAACCATAACCCGGTGTTTTCAATGCCGATCGGCATATGATGTATCAGCGCAGGTACACCAAAACGTTCTTCAAGATACGTAAGAAAATAATCATCATGTGTCGGGCAGGTGCTTATCGAAAGCGCCGCCTGGGTGGCTTTGACCATGCTTTCCGGATGAGCAAAAACCGGAAATATATTTACATCCAACCTGAGCGAATTCAGAAGCTTCTCAAGTTCCAGTTCATCAACTCGCCCCATTGACGAAACGTTCATGAGGTTGACGGTAGTTTTTAGGCGCTGTAACCCCTGGTAGGGCAAAAGGCCATCAGCATCAGCGGGTTGTTCACCACCTCTGAGCAAGGTACGTCCAATGCCGTGATAAACCGCATCGTAGGCCGTAGCCCAGATTTTTGTCTTGAATCCTTCACAGTGAACCGGGAGCAGACGCGCGTTGACCTCGGGCTGAATCCGCTGAACAACTCCGTCAATATCATCACCGATAATTCCGGGTACACAACCGGAAACAACAGTTATGCTGAATGGTTTGTAGCGACGGTCTGCTTCAATGATAGCCTGCTCCAACTTCTCCTCGCCGCCGGTGATAACATCTGTTTCATTCATAGATGTGGAAATCCAGATAGCATCTTTAGCCTTGCCCTGACGAATACCGCTGCCAAAGCGAACATTGGCATTCTGAGAATGGCTGCAGCTGCCGCAACCGATTGCGCTGTGCATCAGAACCACGTTGTCAGGCAGCGAATTGAGCATTCCCAATGCCGGTAACAAAAGGCAGATTGAACCTTGAGTAAACGAGCGCTCTCCGTCGCTTTGCAGGCAGGATTTTTTCCCTTTTCCGGCTGCCATTTCGCAGATAGTTCCGCCGTGAGCGATGCAGGCATTGAGGCGGCTCTCTCGTTTCGGTGGTGTTTTTTGATCGATGTGACTCATGTTTGTAATTTCCTTATTTCAGTTTCTCCAGCGCAGCAGATGCCGCTCCAGGCGTTCCGTTCCCCAGGTGATTGCAGTAACCACAATACTGATAAAAATGATCCCAACGATGACACGCTGATAGTCAGCGAAATCAGCAAAATTTTTGATGTACCAGCCAACACCTGAATTGGCACCGATCAGTTCGGCAGCTGCCAATAACACAAAAGCAAAAACGAGTGCCAAAGTTGCGCCGGTGCATATGGATGGCATCGCACCCGGCAAAATTATCCGGAATAGCAAGGTACGCTCCTTCAGGTTGAGGACACGGGCCGAATCCAGCAATCCGGCCGGAATATTGAATACTCCACTGACGGTATTAATGAAGATCGGCCAGAAAGCACCGATAAAAATTACAAAAATTGACGCAGCACGGAAGGAAGGGAGCAGTGCAATGGCATAGGGGATATAAACGATGGGTGGAATAGGCCCCAATACCTTTGTTATCGGGTTAACTGCATGAAAAAGACGTGTTCTCCAGCCGACCAGCAGACCAAGCGGCAGGGCTGTTGCCAGTGCAAGTGAATAACCACTTACCAGCAGTATAAGTGAATTGACCAACCCTTTGAGCATATCCGGTAATTCTGCAACAAACAGCTTCAGTACCGCCTCCGGTTGCGGGAAAAGCATTTTATCAAGTACGACATAGCGCGTCGTAAAGAGATACCAGGCGAGCAAAATGGTGAAAATGATGGCGCTCACATCATCGGTTCCTAGCCTGGCGTCTCTGTTTTCTTCGGTAGCCAGCAGAATTAGTGAGATGCCCTTGACGGCGATGGCTACAGACAAAAGATGCCATGCAATGTGCCCTGCTGGCGGCCAGAGTATTGCTGCCAGCAGGGTAATGAACATAATATTTGAAGCAGTGACTATCTGTTTCATGTTTCGAATCCTAGCCCTGATAATTGGATAAGTAAGTTAACGAAGTTATTTTCTGCAAATACCTCAGAAAATTACTTCTACCTTACTAATGTGCCTTGATATGCAAATCCGGATCACCGGCCTTGAATTCCTTTTCAAGCGTTTTCCAGAGTTTTTCCTTTGGCTCCTGTTTCTGCAACGATGCCAGAGCATTAGCGTAAAGCCTTGTATTGATACGTTTATCGATCGAATCTTTTGAACTTACATAATCGATTTTCTGCATGAAATCCCAGAATTGGAGTACGGATTTGCGGTGCGGATCGGGGCTGACCAGCAGGTGTCCGTCGTAAATGTCCTTCAGCAGGTCGGCCTTGTCAATTGTCACATATTTGGCAACTGCATCCACGGTACCGTTTTTGTCAGTCAGGTAATACTGGTAAGCTTTGAGCAAAGCGGTCAGAAAACGTTCAAAATCGGGTTGACGCTCCTTCAGTGTGCTAGTCAAGGCCACCTGACGGCAGCAGGTATGACCCTTGATAACATCACCCGAATACTTGACCACCTTGAGTCCCTGTTTTTCTGCCATGGTGAGGTATGGGACCCAGAGCAACCCGGCATCCAACGAACCCTTCTTGATCGCTTCCAGAACAGCGGCCGGTGAGTCGAACTCCTTGATGGTCAAATCTTTCTTCCAGTCAACGCCAGCGTCGTTGAGCGCAGCGCGAAAGACCACATCGCCTGTGGCCAGACGGATCGCGCCGATGGTGGCTCCCTTGAAGTTTTTCAGCTCCTTGAAGCGCTCTGCTTTGTCCGGCTTTGCAACCAGGCCGTGCCCTTCACCCATCTGGCCGCCAAAGATGGCGAAATCGGCCCCTTTGTCGATGAACACCAGCGGCGCTGATGTGCCGAACGAGCCGGCATCCAGCTTACCGGTTTTGATTGCAGTCAACCCCTCACCAGAGTTGGTGAAGCGGGCCAGTTCCACATCGAGACCTTCCTGTTTGAAAAACCCCTTTTCCTGAGCCACAAAATAGAGCAGGTGTCCTGACGTCGGCAGATAGCCGACTTTCAACTTCTTCAGTTCAGCAGCATGGCTTTGACCAGCAACCATCAGTGCTAACAGCAACAGCAGTACAAATAATCTTTTCATTTTCATGTCTCCTTTTTTTAGTTGTTCTTTTTGTAGAACGTCAGCATCTCTTGATAGATCTTATCCTTCGGATTCTTTTTTACGACCGAATCAAGTGCCTGCTTGTAGATTTCAGTATTGATGTGTTTATCAACCGGGTAATCCTGAGGGACATATCCGGCAGCCAGAATGTGCTGCCAGAAGTCCAGGATTCCCTTGCGCAGCGGATCAGGATTTGAGTCCGCGACTTTTTTGACATATGTCTCATTGCGGACGATATCCTCGTCGATCTTCAGGGACTTGGTATAGATCTGAACCGTCTCTTCCTGGTTGGTCTTGTAGAATTTATATGCACGAATCAGAGCCGTCAGAAACTTTCGGTAGGTGTCCGGATCAGCATTAACTTTGTCCGTGTGGGCAAAGATACGGCAGCAGGTGTAATCAGGGTAGAACTCTTCGATGTAATGGGCAACCTTAAGACCATGATTCTTTTCAGCCAGCGAGAAATGTGGCGGCCAGACCAGACCGGCGTCAACCGCTCCTTTTTTTACCGCCTCAACAACCGCCGCCGCAGAACCGAATTCAACGAAGCTCAGATCCTTTTTTACATCGATACCGGCCTTCTTGAGTGCCCCCCGGAAAATAACATCTCCGGTGGAGAGCTTGACCAGCCCGATTTTCTTCCCCTTGTAGACTTTAAGATCTTTGCCGGAGAGTTCTGGTAGCCGCTCCGGCCTGGTGATAATTGCCTGTCCGCCAACCATCATGCCGCCGATAAATGTAAATTCGCTCCCTTTGCTGATAAAGAGCAGTGGAGCAGTGGTTCCGAATGTGCCGACATCCAGTTTTCCGGCCTTTACCGCAGCCACACCTTCAGCCGCGCTCCCGAACTGGAACAGCTCAACATCAACTCCTTCTTCCTTGAAATACCCTTTCTCTTTAGCCAGGAAGTAGAGGCCATGGGCCGGCTCGGGGACATAGCCGACCCGCAGTTTGGGCAGGTCGGCGGCTATGACGCTTGACGCTATGAGTGACAGCAACAGGGTTAATGCGATGATTCTCTTTTTCATTGGTTTACTCCTCCTTGGTATGGTTAAAGTCTGGCTGCACTTGCCGGACAGCAGTTTGGTGTACAGATCGCTTTACTGAACAGCTGCTGCAGAATAGGATCAATGTGCCCGAGCAGCAACCGGTCGAGAGCGTCGCAATAGATTTCTTCATAGACATGGTTGGCAAGAAAATCGCGCTTCATGGCAGCATCCTGAAGCCCGAGTGAGTGCCAGATGCGTTCCAGTCGCCAATAATCCGGGTTTGGATCAAAGTGGACTAGCTTGCCAGGTCTGCTGGATGAGGTAACAAGCTGCTGATGGGTACGATAGGCCCTGATCCATGCTGCGGTCAGCTGGATGATGGTCCCTTTTTCTGCGTTCGGCCAGGAGGGGGGTATCAGAACAAGAACACCCCGACTCTCATTTTCGGCTTGGAGTTCTCTATCCAGCTCAGCAAGCGGTGTGTTCTTAATCGGGGTGCCACCGCCAGCGATTATTCGGAAATTTTTACCGCCTGCAATAGCCCGAAGACTATCTCCCACCGCAAACACACCAACGTCAATTACTCCAGTTTCGAGCGCTTCAAGACCCTTACCAGAATCAGAGTACTTGACGAGTTCTACCTGCAGACCCTCTTCACGGAAATGTCCTTTTTGTGCTGCAATCCGGGCAAGTGCGCTACCAGGGCTGTCCAGATAACCAAGTCGCAGAGCCCGAACAGTGGATGCCGAGCTGGGTGTGGCAACCATACTGAGCAAAACTGAAACAAAAAATATTGCTAATAAAATATTGTTGTTATGAGTTGTTTGCCCTTTGTTTACAGCCTCCCCTCCCTTGACGGGAGGGGATTGAGGGGTGGGTGAAGCTGCGGATTTAGCAAAATGTAACAGCTTTTCCCCCCACCCTAACCCTCCCCCGCCAAGGGTGAGGGGACTTATTGGCATTTTTGCATGCACCTCAATCGTCAGCCTCATATTCCCTCTCCGGCAGTGCGAACCGTCCGCCCATCATCCAGTTCGGAAAGAATGTTTTCATGCAGTACGGCTACCAGTTTGTCCCGCAGTACCAGGAAAGGCTCTTTGAGGTACAACTCCTGACGGATACGCGGGCGAGGCAGATCGACATCAAACACCCCTTTGACACTCCCCGGATTGAGGCCCAGTACGACTATGCGGTTGGCCAGCAGGATCGCCTCCTCCACATCGTGGGTGACGAAAAAAACGGTTTTGCGCTCCCCCTCTTTCTGTTGCCAGAGTTGTAGCAGCAGATCCTGAAGGCGGGCGCGGGTAATAGCATCCAGAGCCCCGAAGGGTTCATCCATCAGCAACACCGGAGAATTTATTGCAAATGCTCTGGCTATGGCTGCTCTCTGCCTCATTCCTCCCGACATCTGTCCCGGCAGCTTGCTGAATGAATCTCCTAGTCCTACCATTTCGAGGTACCCCAGAGCGGCTTCCTGATATTCAATCTTTTTCTTGTCAGGAAAAGCCTGCTCCAGAGCCAGGACGATGTTCTGGCCGGCTGTCATCCAGGGGAAGAGTGAATAATCCTGGAAGACCACACCTCGATCGAGGCCAGGGGTACTTATTGTTGTACCGTCCAGAGTAATGGTTCCCGAAGATGGTTTTGCCAGTCCGGCCAGCAGTCTCAGCAGGGTACTTTTACCGCAACCTGAAGGGCCCAGCAGACAGACGAAATCACCTGACTCGGCGTTTAAATTGATATTGCGCAGTACCTGATGGCTACCATAGGAGTAATTGACGTCTGAGAGAATAACTTCATGCATGGTTAATCCCCATAGATCGCAATATCTTTATTGTTTCCGTGCTAATCACTATAATTCCCTCTGCCTGACCGGTATTTTGATGAAAAAAAAGAGGCCAAGGTTGAGTGTGGATACACTCCCCCTTGACCTCCAGTTTGTCTGGTCAGCCCGTAATCTTTGTAAATTAAACCGGTAAACCTCTTTACCGGTCACTTCAGTCTATCAAGTTACATCAAGAAAAAGCCGGAGTCAACTAATAAATATCTAATCTATCATTTTTGTATTTTAATTGCATGTTACAGCTGTTTATCATTCTCAGTTTCACACTTGTAAATTCTGCATCTGGTATAACGCAGCGGCCATGTCCCGACAATTTCATTGCAGATTTCCGGATCATCATCCATGAGAACGTTTATATTCGAAATCCAGACTCCATGCAGAGACGGCTCCTCGCCCGGCAGTTCGGGGTACCACCAGTAGGCATCGGCATGGGCGACACCCTGGAGAATGCCATCAAAGATCCTGCAGCGCTGTCTGATGCGCCCAAGCGGGTTTTCCAGCCAGATCCAGTCGCCGTCAGCGACAGCAATTGCTTCGGCAGTTTTCGGATGCAGCTGGACAATGGGATCCGGGTAGCGTTCACGCAAGGCGGGAATCTGCCGCCACTGGGAGTTCATGAATTCGTATGGGCGTCCGCCGTTAATAAGAATCAGCGGATAATCTTCCTCAAAACCCTTAAGTCTATCCCAACTGGTAATCGGCGCAGCATAGTACGGCAGCGGATCATAGCCCAACTCTTCAAACAGTGTGGAATACAACTCGACTTTACCGGTCCTGGTGGCAAAACCCTGCTCTTCATATTTACGGAAAGATGGAGCAACATCCCGGATTCTGCCTTGCCGGCACAGCTCATCGAAGCTGATATTAAACCCTTTCAGGCGATCATTGTAAGACTCTTCAAGCGTGCTCCAGGGCCAGTCCGCTTCCTGATCGAGACGTATTCCGAGACCGCGCCACAGGTCAAAATCGCTGCGCCGGTCGTACTCGGCTGTTATCGGGGAAAGGACGGCGTGGCAGGCGGAAAGCTTGTCGCGGTATCCCATATAGCTCCACAATTGCGGTTTTTCAAGCCACGAAGCGATCGGGAGCACATAATCGGCCAGTTGCGCCGCAGGATTCATGAAATGATCCGCCACCACATACAGATCGAGGGTTTTGAGGGCCTCATAGACCAGTCTGGTGTTGGCATGAGATGTCATGGGATTGCCGGCCGAACTGATCATGGCTTTGATCGGGTATGGTTTCCCAGAAAGAATGGTGCGGTAGATAGAGGGTTGATGGGCCTGCCCCAGATACCAGTGGGCGCCGCCCTTATCTCCGAACGTGCCGGCGATTCTGTTCTGGAGCGCTTCCTGTCCGGGCCAGGAATGGAGCCGGAAACGGTCATGCGCGATCTGGCGCTGCCTGATATCGGGCGACAGCCGGTCAACCAGTTCAACCTGCCGGTCAGTGTTGTATGTTGCATGTGGACCGGGAAGCTCTTCACCACCTTCGATATCGATATTGCCGGTAATGGCTGCCAGAATGCAGCGTGCGTGGATAATCTGGGCCGAATTGGACTGCTGTTCGACCCCCATTCCTTCGACAAAGGCGGCTGGTTTCGAGGTTGCGTACAACTCCGCCGCCCTGCGGATATCTGCAGCAGAAACACCGCTGATGTGCTCAACCCGATCAAGGGTGTACTCAGCAATCCGGTTGCGTAACGGTTCGAAACCATGGCACCAGTGCTCTACAAAATTCTGATCGTAGAGACCGTTCTCAATGATGTGGCCGATCATGCCGAGCAGGACTGCGCCGTCACTTCCTGGCCGCACCTGCAGCCAGATATCCGATTTTTCGGCCAGTTCAGTGCGACGCGGATCCAGGGTAATCAGCTTTGCTCCGTTTTTTATTGCCTGCAGGGTGACCCGATACAGTTCCGGCCGACTCGGAGCGGCGTTGCAACCCAGCATGACCACGCATCTGGTCACCGGCCGTACCGAAAACTGGGGGTACCAACCCAGGATCGCTTCACTCACAAGCGCTCTGGGGCCCATGCAGATCGGTGATGGACCGGTATGATTGGGAGTGCCGAACAGGCTCAGAAAGCGCTGTTTGTATTCCTCGTGAGTCCAGGAATCACCGTTTACTACCGCCAGAGTTTCCGCTCCGAATTCGTTCTTCAGCTCGCCCAGTTTAGTCGCGATGTCGTCCAGAGCCTGATCCCAGGACACCATCGTCCAGCGATTCTCGCCCCTGTTTCCGGAGCGTTTGAGCGGATGGGTCAGACGATCGGGATGATAGAACCACTCTACGGCGTTTTTATAGCGCAAACCCTTGCATCCGCGCCCGAGAGCACCATCTGTTGCCAGTTTATCGATCTCCACACGGGAGAGTCGATTACCTGCTGAATGTACCAGGACATCGCATCTCCCCTTGCACCAGCCGCACATTGATTTGCCTGTTTTAGCCGACTCGGACCCGCCTGTATCCATCATGCCTTATCATCTCCTTGATAATACAAGCCTTTGCTTAGAACAGTATCTGCCATGATCCGGACATTGGCGGCAGGCGTATCCTTGGCAAGGAGACAGTCAGCGCTCAGAATGTATCGTCCACCTGCCATGCCCTGAGACAGACATTCCTCTGTTGCGAAGCGGACGCTCTCTTCGCTCCCCTGGAGAAGAACCTCGACCGAACGGAGGTTACCCATCAAAACCGCGGACCCGGCGTGCCGCTCCTTGAAAGCGGTAATATCAACCCGATCGCAGTGAATTATATCGATGTTCTCGCTCACAACCAGGTCCAGTCGGTCATCCCATTTCCCGCAGGTATGAAATAGTATCGCTTTTGCACCATGTTTTTTAATTTCACCGAACATCTCACGAGTATAGGGGTGGGAAAATTCTTCATACTGTTTGCGGGAGATACATTGCATGTTGGCACCCGGATTGGAGCTGAAGACGATGTCTGCCCCGGCATCGACCAGTGCCTTGCCGTAGTCGGTGCATGGGCCATAGACAGCATCCAGCAGGGCTTTGGCAAACCCGGGATCGCGTTTTATGTCACGATAAAAATCTGCAACCCCTCTTAGCATGCTGGCGGTCCGGAAAGGAGAGGATGCCCAGGCGATGACCGGCACTGAATCCCCTACCGACAGTTTCAGGCGCCGTACAACCTCCAGAAGGTAAGGGCCACGCCCTTCTGTGCGCGGGTCGATCTTTGGCAGTCGCGCCAGGTCGCTTGCACTGCTGATGCCTGGCAACACTCTGGGTGAATCATCCAGCGGAAATTCAAGCGTGGCACCCAGCAGCTCATCTACTGCCGGAGTACAGGCGATATCGTAGACCCCGTCAAGGTCAAACTTTTCCAGAAGACTCAACTGTGAGTCGACATATCGATCGGGCTGGGTATAGGCTTCAGAAAGCTTCATTCCCGCCTGACAGGTACCGAATTCACGGGATGCCAGCAGAATAGGCACCCTGTCAGGAGTTTTTCCTGCACAGACGGCAAGAATTCTTTCAATGGATGTCACTCAGGCTCTCCTCGCAAACTCAATTTCTCCTGCGCGTCTGAGCTGCTCCGGAAGCTGGAGCTCCCATTCGAAATAGTCATTGGCTGCTTTTTCAAATTCGGTTTTGTCCTTGAAGTGCCCCCACAAGAAGGGCATGCGGAAGATGTCATTAACCTCGGTTGCCAGATTTTCAAGACCGGTGGCCAGCTCATAACCGGCTTCAATCCAGGCATGGTTCCCCCCTTCAAGGATCGCTACCGGTCTTCCGGAAAGACGCCTCAAATCTGTGGCTGCCAGGAGTGTCAAAGCATGGTCGTTGCCAGTTGCAACAAACTGTTCATCTGCGGTGATCCTGTCGATATTTTCAGCTAGTCGTGAACGGATGGCAAACCAGGCCCCGGGAATATGGCCTCTCTTGAAACTGAGACTGTCGCTGAAATCGATGACTGTGGCACGATTATGAGCAAGAAGGCTGTGCAATTCCAGAGGGCTGATGCGCGGAAGTCTATTTTCAGCCGATTCAGGGACAGGATCCGATGAACTGCCCGATTCAAGCTCCACTCCTCGAAAAGGGTCTGACAGGACAAATGTATCTACCCAACCAATCTGAACCAGCCATGAAGCGGTCAACAATGCCCGCACCTGATAATTGTCTATCAAAACCAGCCGGGCATTGCGGGTAGCGACAAAGCGGTCGGTGGACTGCACCAGCTGTACCCCCCAGGCATGAAAAGAGTCACGCCGATGACCGGCCAGGAATTCATCCGGGGTGCGGATATCGATGATATAGAGCGTACGCTGTTCCTGTTCTGCCTTGAAGGCCGCCAGCTGTACCTGATCTATGATCTGGACCCGGTTTCTTTCGGCAACCACACGGGCCCGACTGAGGGCTTCATGAAGATTTTTCCCCCATGGCTCCGGAGCATGCCGTGTTGCATCGTGCTCAAGCTTGAAGCCTGCCATCTGCCAGGCCATGGTGCCACCCTTAAGCGCCACAACCCGGTTGGGTATCCCGGCATCGATCAAGGTCTGGGCGCCGATCAGACTGCGGGTGCGGCCAGCACAATTAACCACCACCAGCGTATCGGGTGATACCGACAGTTCGCCGAACCGGTACACCAGTTCCGATACCGGCACATTGATTGAACCGGGTATCGTCATGTTCACGTATTCATTGGCCGGGCGACTGTCGAGCACAATGACATCTTCTCTTCCTGAAAGTTTCTTGTGAAGCTCTTCAGCCGAGATCAAGGGTGTGCGGCAGGTTACGGCAATCCACTCACCAAAAGCCTTGGTCGGCACGCTCATGCCGCTGAAGAGTTCAAATCCGGAAACCTGCCAGGCCTTATTGCCTTCCGCCAATATTTCAACAGAGCTGTAACCCAGGTCAACAAGCTTCCTGGCAGCCCGCTCCGACAGACCACCTCCATCATCAACCAGAACTATTCTGGTTCCCTTGCGAGGCACAAGCAGCCCGATCCTGAGTTCCAGCCTGCTAAAGGGAATATTGATGGCCAGCAGCAGATGGGCTTCACCGAAAAGCCCCTCTTCACGAGGATCGATCAGCGCGATTTCATCATGCCCGGCTATGGCTGCTTTCAGAGTTGGCGCGTCTATAAAGGTGACGGTGCCGCTCATTATTTTTTAAAGTAAGGATTGAAGGAATTGGTATAGATATCGGATGGCTTCAACTCGCCTTCCTTGATCTTGCCTTCGCGCAGGAACCAGTCCAGCCAGAACTGTATGTCACTGTCCTGAAGAAGTCCGTAATTTCTAAGGAAAGGGCCTTTCCAGTATTTCGCGATGGCCGGATTCTGGTTTCTTTTCTGGAGTACCTGGGCTACCAGCTTGCGGGCTTCGTCCGGGTTCTTTGATGCCCACTGATCGGTCTTTTCGTAGACGGCAACCAATCGCTTCACCAGTTCGGGATTCTTTTTAATAAGGTCTTCCCGGACGATGAATCCGAAACCGCCGCCGGCGGCGTTCGCTCCCAGAATTTCATAGAGGCTTGCCAGACGCCGAGTACCGCCCCCTTCGAGTATCTTGTCCGAAATGGGAGAACCGATCATGATCGCATCCACCTGTTTGTTCCTCAAAACCTGCTCCAGCTGCGGTGGCGGCACGATCAGAATGTTTACCTTTTCAATCGCCACACCACCTTTGCGCAGATATTCCTTGGTGCCGTAGTCCCACATGGCGCCGCGCGCCCCCATGGCCACGGTTTTGCCGATCAGGTCATTGGCATTATTGATGTTGCTGTCCTCCCGGACGATCAGGGAGTAACCGGGATCCTTGGCATGGGCCATGGCAACGCCGCCGTAAATGACCTTGATCTTGCCGCCGGCCTTGATGGCGTTAACATAGGCCGGTATCGCCGCTCCGCCGATATCGGCATTGCCGGTCAAAATTGCCTGGATCGATGCCGCGCCACCGCCGGCTACACCAACGGAATCAATTTTAATGCCCTGTTCCTCAAAAAAACCTTTTTCAAGGGCCAGGTCGATCACAACCACATCACTTACGTTGTTGATGATGTACTTGAGGGTTGCGTTCTCCTTCTGCGACGCCGATGCGGGCTGTGCTGTGACTCCTGCAGCCAAGAGGACGGTTGCCAGTAAAACTTTCAGAAACGGACTTCTCTTCATGACGATTTCTCCTTTTTTGGGTTAGCGTTGTGTTTGATGATCAGGCCGGAACAATCTCTTCTTTCCATGCCATGGCCTTTCGTTCAATCCAGACCAGCAGGTAATTCACCGCCAGTCCGAGAAAAGATATAGTGAGAATTGCCGAATACATCTGTGGTATTTCAAAGTTGTACTGGGCGTTGATGATCATGAATCCAAGTCCGGACTTTGCGCCGATCATCTCCGCCGCCACCAGCACCAGGAATGATGATCCTGCACCGAGCCGGATACCGGTCATGATCGATGGGAATGCTGCCGGCAGAATTATCCTGATGAAAAGCTTGAAATCCTTGATTCCTAAAGTTCGGGCCACATCAACAAACAGCGGATCGACATTCTTAATGCCGCTGATGGTGCCAAGCAGGATCGGCCATTGAGCCGCCCAGAAGACCATCCCGATCTTGGAAAATTCGCCGATCCCGAAAAAGAGTATGAAAACCGGGAAAAGCGCCAGGGCCGATGTCTGACGAAAAGCCTGGATCAGAGGATTGAGAAATCTTTCAAAGATTTTATACCAACCGATCAGGCACCCTACCGGCACAATGATTACAATCGACAGACCGAACCCGGCAAAAACCCGCTGCAGGCTGATGGAAATATTCGCAAACAGTTCTCCTGATCCGGCAAGAGAAATCAGAGCGTTGAATACAGCGGACACCGGGGGAACAAACATGGCCTGGACAATTCCGGCACGGGGCAGCGCTTCCCAAAGCACAAAGAACAGAAAAACCACCATAAGGCTTGTCAGGCTATATCCAAACCGCTTAAAGGTGCCATTCAGGTATTCACGGTTATGACCGCTTTTTTTCAGCATAATATTAATGTTCATCTTTCCTGCCTTCCATCCTGATGGTTATTGCTTTTCCGGCCGGCCCGTTTCCAGAATTCGGATGATGAAATACCCAGTTTTGCACGCCAATAATTATAGGGAAGGCTGATATCGAAAAATCGGGGGGAGCGGTCATCAGAGATCTGCCAGAAATCGAATCCGGATTTGATGTACACGTCGGCCAGTGTGCTGTAGAGTTTAAAGTACCACTGGGGGAATGGCGCCCGGTGACCTTCCATGGCTGAACCGGGGGTCGGCTTCCAGGGGACAGAGAAAGCCAGCACCCCTTTTTCGGCCAGATCCGAAATCGCCTTTATGAGAGTATCCGCCGGTTCAATCCCCGCAACCAGATGAGTTCTGACCCGGCCCCCTTTTCCAAACACTGTGGCCCCGTATTCAAGAGCATTGACCCAGTTGTCGTAACCGACACCGTTGGCCTTGCCCGGACAGATGGCTTCGAACCATTTTTTGTCCCCTATTTCCAGATTGAGCTGCAGAAAACGGACTCCGGTAGCCTTGATCTCATCTATTTTATACAACTCGTCCGGCCTGGGAGCCCCGCCGATGTAGTCAACCGGCACGCTGCCGTCGTTCCAGGCATCCCAGTCGGTTTTTATGGCCTTGATCGCTTTGGTGATCTCCAGATACTGGTCCTGCTCCTTTGGTCCCGGCAGGCTGCCACCGCACAGACTTAAGCCCCGGTAATGCCCATCTTCCCAGGCCAGTGCAAAGGCTTCGGCGATCTGTTCGGTCTTTTTCCGGTTGAGAGTCGCCGAGTAGGCCGATCCGGCGTCGACAATATTGCAGAAGCGGCACTGTTCGCCATTCTGGAAGTAGTAACAGTATTTCAATGGCGCACTCATCAACCAGTAGCTTCCGATCGGCGCCACCAGTTGGCCGGCGGGAGTGCCATCCGAGATCGGTTTATCCAGATAAGCCGGTCTGGGGAAATAGGCTATCTCAGTGAGGTAGACACCATTCTTCAGCAGCACCAGCCGGCCATCCCGGCGTGTAATCAGGAAGGGTGACTGAAAGCGGGTGTGGGACTTATGTATGAGGCCGCTCAACAGAAGGCCCTGCCGGTCGAACTCAATCGGTTCATCGGGAGCAGCCGGCAGGATAACCAGATGAGGAGAAAGTTCATCCTCGCTATGAAATTCACCATCGTACTCAAACAGGTAATGCAGATCTTCCTGATACTCCGTACCCAGTCCGGTGCGTCCGAGATCATCAAATCTGGTTCCTTCAACTCCGACTTCAGTCCAGAGTCTGAGATAATCGATCTCGCTTACAAGGTCGTCAGGAGTGTTGATCTCTTTCGACACGTTCCAGTCATTATTTTCAAGCATTAGCTGATTACCCCCTTCATCAGGTTATTTTTTATAATACGGATTAAAAGCGTTGGTGTAGATATCGGATGGTTTCAACTCACCTTCCTTGATCTTGCCTTCACGGAGGAACCAGTCCAGCCAGAACTGTATGTCGCTGTCCTGAAGAAGCCCGTGGTTTCTCAGATAAGGATCCGGCCAGTATTTCGCGATGGCCGGGTTCTGGTTTCGTTTCTGGAGTACCTTGGCCACCAGCTTGCGGGCTTCTTCCGGGTTCCTGGATGACCATTCGTCTGTCTTTACGTAGACGGCAACCAGTCTCCGCACCAGATCGGGATTCTTTTTTATCAGGTCTTCCCGCACTATGGTTCCAAAACCTCCTCCGGCAGTATTCGCTCCCAGTATTTCATAGAGGCTTGCCAGACGGCGGGTTCCGCCCCCTTCGAGTATCTTGTCCGAAATAGGTGAACCGATCATGACTGCATCGACCTGTTTGTTCCGCAACACCTGTTCAAGCTGCGGCGGCGGCACGATCAGAATGTTTACCTTTTCAATCGCCACACCACCTTTGTGCAGATACTCCTTTGTGCCGTAGTCCCACATAGCGCCGCGCGCCCCCATGGCAACGGTCTTGCCGATCAGGTCCTTGGCATTATAGATGTTGCTGTCATCCCGGACGAGGAGCGAGTAACCGGGATCCTTGGCATGGGCCATGGCAGCTCTGCCGTATATAACCTTTAGCTTGCCGCCGGCCTTTATGGCATTAATGTAGGCTGGCATAGCCGCACTACCGATATCCGCATTCCCGGTCAATATGGCCTGGATGGACGCTGCTCCGCCGCCGGCTATGCCGACAGATTCCACCTTGATACCCTGTTCTTCAAAGAAACCTTTTTCGAGAGCCAGGTCAATCACCCCGATATCGCTGATATTGTTGATGATGTACTTGACGGTGCTAAACTCCTTTTGTGCTGCTGATACCGAGTGCCAGGTAAATCCGATTGACAAAAACAGAGCCATCAGCAGAGCTTTCGATAACGATCTTTTCCTCATAGCTTTTTCTCCTGTTTGTATATCCCGTTGTGTCGTTACAGCGAATCGAGCCTTATACCAGTCAAGATGGTCAGAAAAGCTGCGTTCAGTAAAACTTCACGGCTGATGGGCACTGACGCCCGGCTCTGCCTGTCCGCTCTTTTGACCGGCCCGCTTCCAGTATTCAGATGTTGAAATACCCAGTTTTGCACGCCAGAAATTGTTAGGGAGGCTGATATCGAGAAAACGGGGTGAGCGGTCGTCAACAATCTGCCAGAAATCGAATCCGGATTTGATGTACACGTCGGCCAGCGCGCAGTAGAGTTTAAAGTACCACTGGGGGAACGGCGCCCGGTGACCTTCCAAGGATGAACCGGGAGTTGGACGCCAGGGATTGGCGAAAGCCTGCACCCCTTCTTCGGCCAGATCCGAAATCGCCTTTATGAGGGTATCCGCCGGTTCAATCCCCGCGACCAGATGTGTTCTGACCCGACCTCTCCGACCAAAGACGTTGGCTCCATACGCGAGAGCATCAACCCAGTTGTCGTAACCGACACCGTTGGCCTTGCCCGGACAGATGGCTTCGAACCATTTTTTGTCCCCTATTTCCAGATTGAGCTGCAGAAAACGGACTCCGGTAGCCTTGATCTCATCTATTTTATACAACTCGTCCGGCCTGGGAGCCCCGCCGATGTAGTCAACCGGCACGCTGCCGTCGTTCCAGCCATCCCAGTCGCTTTTGATGGCCTTGATCGCTTTGGTGATCTCCAGATACTGATCCTGCTCCTTGGGTCCCGGCAGACTGCCGCCGCACAGGCTTAAGCCCCGGTAATGACCCTCTTCCCATGCCAGCGCGAACGCTTCGGCAATCTGCTCGGTCTTTTTCCGGTTGAGAGTCGCCGAATAGGCCGAACCGGCATCTACAATATTGCAGAAGCGGCACTGTTCCCCATTCTGGAAGTAGTAACAGTATTTTAAAGGCGCACTCATCAGCCAGTAGCTTCCGATCGGTGCCACCAGCTGACCGGCGGAGGTGCCATCCGAGATCGGTTTATCCAGATAAGCCGGCCTGGGGAAATAGGCTATCTCCGTAAGAAACACGCCGTTCTTCAGCAGTACCAGCCGGCCATCCCGACGTGTAATCAGAAAGGGCGACTGTGAGCGGGAGTGGGCCTGATAGATGAGTCCACTCACTATGTTGCCCTGCCGGTCGAACTCAATCGGTTCATCGGGAGCTGACGGCAGGATAACCAGATACGGTGAAAGCTCATCCTCATCGTGAAACTCGCCATCGTACTCAAACAGCTGATGAAGATCTTCCTGATACTCCGTACCTAATCCACTGCGTCCGAGATCATCCAGTCTGGTACCTTCGACGCCGACTTCGGTCCAGAGCCTGAGATAATCGGTTTCGTTTTTCAGGTCTTCAGGATTGTTGATCTCTTTCGACACGTTCCAGTCATTATATTCCGGCATTAGTTGATTACTCCTCTTCACAGACGATTGTGGTCAATAAATTCGACTTCCGGAAGAACCGTGCCTGCGCTGGTGAACCCAGCTTCTGTAACGCGGGTCTTCGGGGTCTTTATCCAGTGTTTCCTTTTCTTTGAGATACAGGCCGATGTTGCTGCTTTCGTACAGACGGCGATCATCTCCGACCGGACAGACCTTGCAGCAGATACCGCAGGGCCAGCGGTTCTCCTTGCGCAGCTCCATGTGATAACGGGTACAGGCATCCATATTCATATCGGCGATGATGGAGTCCTGCCGCGTGGTGAAGGCTTGCGATGGACAGAGTTTGCGGCACACGTCGCACTTGGTGCAGATATCTTCGGTGATCAGCGGATCGCCTGCCAGTTCGAGGCTGGTAAAAACAGAGACAAGTCTGACCCGTGGTCCGTATTCGCGGGTAATCAGGTTGTGGCTGTAAGCGATTGTCCCCTGACCGGCGTATTTGGCAGCAAAAACGTGGCTGAAGCAGCCTTCATACTTGTTCAGAAGAATCTCCAGATTGCCGTAGCCGTCACGCGGCATAAATATGGAGGAGTGTCCACGCTCATTGAGCCAGACTGACAGCCGATAGCCGATCTGATCGAGCAGAACATTGCTGGTGTTGTACATCTCCTGATAGTTTATGGAAGGGGTACTCTCCAGAACCGGCAGCAACATCGGTACACCGATGACGATAACCGTTTTGACCTTGTCCCACAGGGCCTCTGGCCGGTACTCCGGCCGAACCTCGCCAAACTCATCCCAGCGGGAGGCGGGGGCGAAGTTGACCAGACTGGCGCCCAGACTTCTCGCCTTCCTGATAATTTTCTCCTTCACTCCCTTTATCTGCGCCATATATCTGTCTCCGACTGATTGTTGAAAAAAAAGCCGGGAGTTTCTTACGAAACAGCCCGGCCTCCAGTTTTCTGGTCAGCAGTTAGATCAAGCTAAATTGTTCTTGAGTGCGTTCTTGGTCGCAATCGTTTGGATATAGCTGCCTGTTAGATACTCTGCCCTGCACTGCGCACTTCACCGGTCTCAATAGCCAATATCTGATCCGACCATTCTGCGGCCCATTTCCTGAGCTCGTGCACATCCAGTGGCTCCGGCACTCTTGATTCCGTGTGGGCAGCGATTTTGGCAGCCAGACTCTGATAAACCTTAGCCTGATCTGAATCAGGAAAGGCTTCAACAGCAGTCTTGCCCTGCAGCTCGGACTGTGTGACCGTGATCGAACGCGGAACATATTCGATAACCTGTGTATTGGTGCGATCAACAAAATCGTCGATGATATGCCGCGAATACTGTGCATTGACCGAGTTGGCAATTACTCCGCCCAACAACGCTCCACCGCTGTCTGAATATTTTTTGATGCCGGTAAAGAGATTGTTGGCAGCGTAGATGGCCATGAAATCCGATGATGTCACCGTGAAAACATGCTCAGCGATTCCCTCCCTTATCGGCACTGCAAAGCCGCCGCAGACCACATCCCCCAAAACGTCATAGATTACGAAGTCCAGATCCAGCGCCTCGAATACCTTCTGCTGCTTTAGAAGTTCCACTGCCGTGATTATCCCGCGTCCGGCACAACCCACTCCAGGTGCCGGCCCACCTGCTTCGACGCAATAGACGCCATTGAAGCCAGTGAAAACCAGATCCTCAGCATGAGCGTTCTTTTTTTCTCGAAGAGTATCAAGAATGGTCGGTATATACTCGCCACCGCGCAGAGTTACGGTTGAGTCGCTTTTGGGATCGCAGCCGATCTGCATCACACGGTATCCTGCGACTGAAAGGGCGGCACTGATGTTGGAAGTTGTTGTCGATTTTCCAATGCCACCTTTTCCGTAGATGGCTATCTGTTTCGGTTTCTTTGCCATGGTTCTCCTCAATCTTAGTTCTGATAAGCCTTCAGGTATTTGAAGCGCTTGGCACGTACCAGCGCCTCCAGTGCTTCTTCAATTGTTCCCGGCAGAGTAAATGCCATAATCCGGTGCGTCAGCAGGGCGTCTATTGCTCCGGCGCCAATCTGAGCTGCCACCACCCCTTGACAGTCTGACAATGCCTGTGCGGTTCTGTTCAAAGCATCGTCATTATGGGCGTGCCCTGAACAGACCGCTTCAATAGTTCTTGTTTCGACAAGTTCAGACCCACTGTCGTTCAAGCGGTATATCCTGAAACTCCGGGCCCTTCCAAAATGCTCGTTAACGGTCTGCCCGTCGCTACTGGCTACCGCAATTCTTACATCCATGACTAAGCTCCAGTTGCAGCGGAAACAAAAAAAGAGGTCAAGACTTTGAGCGATTTGCTCTGTCTTGACCTCCAGTTTTTCTGGTCAGTCAGTAATTATGATTTTTTTCTATGAACAGTTTACCTGCTCAGAATGTTGGCACTCTAGCAGAAATTATTTTTTGATGTCAAGATATAAAATACTATATCTATAAATTTCATATTTATTAATCCAGCTTCCTACAGTCTGACTCGACTCAGCCTGTCCAGATCTATCGGCCAGCGCCCATATTCTCTGGCAGCAGCAACAAGCGCATGGATGTTTTCCAACGGGGTATTGATCGGCAGGGCACAGCCAAGACCAAGGATATAGCCTTTCGGGTTGCCGACCCCTTTTAGCAGACACTCTATGACATTCCGGCGGACATCAACCGGCGTGCCAAGAGCCATCGTTGATGTAGGCCGGATATTTCCGACCAACGCCACACGTTCACCCACTGCAGTCCTCGCGTCGGCCAGATCAACTTCATCATCAAGGCTCAGGATTCCGGCTCCGCAATCAGCCATATCATGCCAGATTCGAGAGCTGTTGCCACAGATATGCAATGAAGGCGCACCTCCGGACAATTCTTTGATTACTCCTATTAGCTCCTTCAGATAGGGAGCAACAAATTCCAGAAATTGTTTGCGGCTGATCAACGTCCCTGACGCCACCGGCTCGGCAATACCGATACGTCCTCCCAGCTTCAATACCTCACGAACAAATGAAATTGTGCTGTCTGTTGCAAAGCGCATAAGCCGCTGAACAAATTCAGGGTTGCGACGAAGGTCACGCATAAGAAACTCAGTACCACGCAGACCGGAAGCGGTCGTAAACGGACCGGCGGTTGTCAGCGAAACCAGCACCTGATCACCGACCTCTTTCAGCACTCTTTCTGTTGCCTCCAGAAAGAGTGGCAGACGGCCGTCACGCTGCGGGTCAGGGATTACAAGACTCTCCAGGTCGGCCAGCTCCTTTATTGCTGTTTCAGTTACATAGGCCGTGTCATCAGGAAATGCCAGGCGGCTCCCGGCGGCTTCAGCAATGCCGGTCAGCCCCGGACCGGTATTGATCATGTCCATCCCGTAATCACGCCAGACGGTCAATTGCCCCTTGGCAAGCAATTGCGCAGAGTTCTGGTACTCACCAACCGTCACACAGATAGCTCTGGCCGCCTGGTCACTCAGCAGCATGAATACCGGGATCCGATCGTAGGGCTGCCCGGTCAGCGCGGCAATTACCCGCTCTTTAGATGTCATTGTTTCCTTAAATGAACTCATCTCTGGTTACCTCTCAAGAGTTTTCCTTATCCTTGCCGGAATTGCACGGCTGCAAGGGATCAAGGTCGAGCAGTGACCGCAGGAACCGTAGCTCCACTCCTTGAAATGCTCTTTATTGCCGTGTGTCTCACATATTCCTGGCAGCTTGCCGATGTCTGATATTGCACCGGTCGGGCATCGTTTTATGCAGGCATGGCAACTGCCGTCAAATGCATACAGGCAATAGCCATATGCATCGGTATACTTTCTCTCAGTAGGAACAAGTTTAAGGGTTGTGATAATGCTGCAAAGTCGCCCCAGACATCCTTTTTCGCTGATAAAGTTCTGATGTAGTCCGAACGTGCCGAGTCCTGCGGCAAATGCAATATGCCGCTCCGACCAGAACGGCAGCCAGCCGTCCGAGTCATATCTGGGATCGATATTCGGCGCCACTGCTGCAGCGTTATGCTGTTCAGCAAAGCGTATCAGGGCGCGACGCACCACATTGAGAAATTTGGAACCATTCCACTTTCCTGAAGAAAACTCGATGGCCGAGTAACGCTGCTCTTTTGTATAATTCTCGGTTATCTGTCTGGTAAACGGTAGAAAGACACTGATGATCGAGCGGGCACCTGGCAGCCATTCATATGGCAGGCGATGCCCCGGACCGACAACTTCGGGATCCTGGAACCGCTCGATCAGCGGATCGTCGGCAGAGGCGATTCCGATCAGCGGGGTATCCCAGATCGGCGGATTATCCCCTTCAGGCAAGGCGTTGCGAAAATCTTTCTTTACAAGTTTCGATACAAATTCCAGGATTTCAGATGTTTGCAGATCAGGCAGGAAATCTGTGGAGATTTTGTTCTTTGGCACAGGATCAGGCTGGAAAAACTCTGGATTTACCCCCTTGGGAATATCACGGTTTCTGGTTTTCTGCTCTGAATTGGGCTTTGAAGAACCTTTATGGATTAACAGACTGGAAAAAGGCTTTCTAAACCCTGGTGGCGACCCTTTGGTAAAATCATATGCAGTCCAGATGTAGAGCTGTTCATACTTTTGTTCAAGCAATTTCTCAGCAAGTTCGCCAGGAGCCTGCCCCTCTTTCAGTCGGGTTTCTCCTTCAGAGAAGATTTCCCCTTCTATAAAGTAATACACCTCCTGTCGTAGAGGCGTAGCTGCGTTACGCAGAGTTGCAGTCCTGTCGGATGTCCGTATGGTAAGCACTTTTCGCGGGTCTGGTCGGTAGCCGTTGTAATTTACCTGCAATATATAATCGGTGAGGCATTCGAGCACCGATTGCCTGTTCAGGATATTGGGGTACGGTTCACCCCATTTAGGAATCTCGTTGACAAATAGTGAAGAGCTTACGTTGACAGATTGTGTAGACATTGTCATTTCCTTATGGAGTGCCGGTCCAGTGAAGTGCGCGGCGCTGAACGATGTCGAACAGCTCCATGATGAGTATGATGACAAACGACATGAACAGCATCCCGGCAAGCACCTTGGGATAGTCGGAAAAATCGGCGTAATACTGGATAAAATGCCCCATTCCAGACTTTGCGCCGAACATTTCAGCTACAGTCAGCAGAATTAAGCTGAACACAAGCGCCATGGAGGCTCCATTGAAAATCATCGGCAGTGAACCTGGAAAAATGACCAGCCGTAACAACCGGAAGCCTCTCAAGCCGAGCGTGCTGGCATTGTCCAGATAACGCTCTTCAAGAAGCGTGACTCCATGAATCGTCCCCATAAGAATCGGCCAGAATGCACCGGCAAAAATTATGAATGCTGACGAGAGCCAGAAGGTAGGGAGCACAGCAATCGCATATGGAATCAGCATGGTCGGTGGCATCGGACTTATACCACGGAAGATCGGCATGAGCATTGATTTAAGCTTACTTGAGGAACCGACGAGCAACCCGCCCCCTATACCGAGCAGGAGAGCCAGCAGATAGCTTGGCAGCAGCAGCCAGAGGGAGCTGATGAATCCCTGCATGAGCTTGGGCAGGGATCTCTTCAGCTCCGGCAGAATCCGTGACAGACCGGGGAACAGCACCGGCTCCAGCCAGCCGGTCAGGTCAGTTGCGATCTCAAACAACAAGATCATAAGCGCGAGCAGAGCGGCTGACCGGCCGTACTTTTTTATAAAAGCAGACAAATTCGTCATCTCTATTCAGTTCTGCTTATCGAATGTATTTTTGGCTTCCAGATAAAACTTATCCTTGGGGTGACGGCGCAGAAGCTCTTTCAGTGCATCACGGTATAATTCCACGTTAATGTACCGGTTGACATCAAGGTCGCTCTGCACATAATCAATCGCCTTCATGTCCTGCCACATCTGGTTTATTCCATGTTTGTTCGGATCAACATGTGTGTGCTGGTGCGGTTCGAGGGTAAACTCCTGAGCCATTTTGTCATCGATACCGAGGTATCGCTTGTTGACTTCGACGGCTAGCGCTGGTTTTTCCGATTTGATTTTCTCCGCCTGAAGGACAGCCCTGAGGAAGGCTCTATAGGTATCCGGGTTTTCTTTGACCGCCTTTCCTTTGGCTACGATGCGACAACAGGGGTGTTGTGGAAAGAAGTCGTTGCTCCAGCCGACAATAGCAACTCCGGACTCCCGCGCCTTCAGGAGTATAGAAGAGGCGCCGATGCCCACATCAACCTTGCCGGATTTGACCGCTTCGAGCACAGCGGAAGGATTTTTCATCTCAATAATGTTGACCTCCTTATTCGGGTCGATTCCTGCCCGTTTAAGAGCACCCCTCCAAACTATATCTGCGGTGTAGATACGAGGCGTTGCCACGGTTTTCCCCTTGAAATCCTGAATCGATTTGAACTGACCAGCTTTTGACGGAAGCGCGATTACCGGATGCCCTCCGGACAGATGCCCGCCAATAATCGAGAAATCAGAGCCTTTGGTGATAAACGTGAGCGGACCGGCTGTACCGAAAGAGATACCGATGTCGATCTTTCCGCTATTGAGCGCATTGAGTCCGTCAGAAGAGCTGGCGAACTGAATAAGCTCTACCTCAATCCCTTCCTTTTCAAACAGTTTCTGATCCTGAGCCAGAAAACTCAGCACACTGCCACCTCCCGGGGCATAGCCGACCTTAAGTTTCTGTTTGGGCGAGACAGCATGCACAGACATTGTGAGACTGAGAACCAGCAGCAGTGACGTCAGAATCCTCAAAAAAAATGCATTCATGTGGACTTCCTCCAAAGTAGGTTGAGATTGATAGATTGGAAACTCGACTTTCTAAAACTTCATCCCCCAGCGGTTGACCGTCCGCTCTTCAGCCAGTCTAAATAGGCTGTCCATGGTGACGCCGATGGCGATGACTGTCAGCAGTCCGGCGAAGACGTAGGCGATCTCCAGCTGATTCTTGTTCTCGTAAATGAACCAGCCGATGCCGCCCGAGCCGGAACTGACGCCGAAGACCAGTTCGGCGGCGATCAGGGTACGCCAGGCGAAGGCCCAGCCGTTTTTCAGACCGGTCAGAATGGCCGGGAAGGCTGCTGGAATCAGAATCTGCAGAACATAGCGAAAACCGGTCAATCCGTAGTTGCGGCCTACCATGCGGATCGTGTTGCTGATCGAAGCAAAGCCGGAGTGGGTGCTGAGAGCCACCGGCCAGAGTACGGCATGAACCAGGACAAAGGTAATGCTGCCGTTGCCGAGTCCGAACCAGAGCAGAGCTACCGGCAGCAGGGCGATGGCCGGCAGCGGGTTGAACATGGCGGTCAGCACCTCCAGCAGATCATTCCCAAGACGGGTGCCGTTGGCCAGTGCCGCCAACACTGTTGCCAGCAGTATGCCGATGGAATAGCCCCCCAGGAGCACCCTGAGAGACACCAGGACACGGCTCAGCAGTTCGCCTTTGACTACTGCATCCCGTAGAGCTGTCGCGGTGTCGCTGAAGGTGGGAAACATCAGCGGGTTGGCAAGTTTCTGGGAATAGAGCTGCCAGACCAGCGCCAGCATAAGCAGGATAAACGTCTTGCGCACCAGCGACTGATTCCAGATTTTCTCGACCAGTGAGAGCGGCCGGTTGACTGCGGCCATGGCGTGGGCCGATGGCTCGACACGGGGCAGAGCTGCTGCCGAGCTGCCCGGCGCCGTGCTGGTATCTTCCAGCGACACGCTGTTGTCCTTTTCAGATGACATAATCCCCCACATCCCGGAACAGTACCCGGTGGATCGTATCGCGCAGTTCGTTGAAACCACCGTAGAAGCTGTTGCCCGGGTCATCCTGGTCAACATCCAGAATTTCTTTCACCTGCCCTGGATGGGGAGACAGGAACCCGGACGGCCCCAGCAATATCAATCGGTCTGAGCGGTCTGCCTGAAAACCGACCTTCCAGGTGGCTGTCACCAGTTTGTCACTGGTCTTGTATTGAATGGTAACCCCCTGCACATCAAGCAGTGGGATTTTGGAAGCCATTGTCAGCTCCCCGGCTTGCCGTGAACATTGGGGAAGAACAGATCTTTCCAGCTGGCTGGTCTGGTCTTTACCGTTCCGGTCTTGTACATGAAATCCGAAAACTTGCTGATATTGAGGGGGGTTGTGGTATATGCCAGCGTCGGCTGATTAAGTTCCTTCAGCAGGTCTTCCAGACTTTCCCTGGTCTTGCTTGCCTTTTGGTAGAGTTCCGCTGCAGCTTTTTTATTCTTGTTAATATAGGCGATCGCCTCTTCCAGAGCAGCATAGACTGCGGCATAGGTCTTGGGGTTTATGTCGTGAAAAACCTGGGTGGTGGTAAATACAAGGAAAGTATGAGGCCCGCCAAGGACATCATAGGAGTTGAGCACCGTTCTGACACGCTTGTCGTCCAGCTCCTGGAACATGAACGGAGGGCTGGTCAGGTGCCCGGTTACTTCAGATTTTCCGGACAGCAATGTTGCCATGGCATCCGGATGCTTCATGGATACCGTGAGCTTGTCCAGTTTGGAGTAATTCTCCTGGCCGAACTCCCTGGCTGCCGCCATCTGCAGAATGATAGCCTGGATCGAGACCTTGACCGTCGGCAGGGCGATGCGGTCCTTGTCAGTGAAATCCTTGATCGACTTGACAGCCGGATTGTTGGTATTCAGATAGTTGGGTGTAGATGATAGTGCTGAAACGCCCTTGGCGGCACCTTTTGACTTGTCCCACAGAACAATTAAAGGAGCAACACCGCTGGAGATATAGTCAACACTGTTGGATAGCAGGGCGTCATTCACCGCACCGCCGCCGCCAAGGGTTGCCCAGGTGACCTTGATTTCTCCCAGGCCGGCGGCTTTGGTATGTTTTTCGATCAGCTTCTGCTCTTCCATGACGATCAGCGGCAGATAGCCGAGACCATACTGTTTTGCCACTCGAACTTCCTTGACCTCCGCCCGGGCAGGCATAACAGCGGTGATCAGCAGTGCCAATGCCAGCAGCAGGCGTGCTGCGGATGCTGGTTTTGCAATTGAGGATTTCATTCGTATCTCTCCTTTTTTTATCTATCAAGCTGTCTACTGAACAGCTTTTCTTCCAGGGAATGCCGTATTGCCGGCCATTCGGAATCAATGATGCTTAACCGTACTGAATTGCGTATCCAGCCGTCGGGCATGATCCGTTCATTGCGCACGATCCCCTCCTGCTGTGCTCCAAGGCGGAGGATGGCACGGAGCGACCTTTCGTTCCGTTCATCGGTTGTGAGCTGTACCCGTACGCAGCCAAGCTTTTCAAAGGCGTATTCGAGCATAAGAAGTTTGGCCTCGGTATTGACCCGGGTCTTCTGCCATGATGCAGCTATCCAGGTATGACCGATCTCCAGCTTCCTGTTTCTGCGGTCGATCTTCCAGAAACGGGTGGTGCCGACTACCTGCCGGTTTTCAAGAAGTTCCGTCACAAACGGCAGAACCGTACCGGCTGACTGACCTTCCAGAGCAGTGCGGATATAGTCGTCAACGGTATCGACGGAAGGAACAACCGTAAACGGCAGATTCCAGAGTTCACCATCGGTGGCGGCCTGAACCAGAGCCGGACCGTCCGAAACCGCAAGGGGGCGAAGCCGGATGGTAGCTCCCTCTAATATCTTCATCTCTTCTCCACCGTTCTGTTACAGACTTTCATCATCCAGCGGGAAACCGCCGTAGCGGCGGATATGCTGCCAGTCGCGGTATTCTTCTGCATTCGGGTTGTTTGCCAGAACTTCCTTCTCGCGGAAGTATTTGCTGGTATCGGTGCTCTGAAACAGCTTCCGGTCATTACCCACCGGACAGACCTTGATGCAGAATCCGCAGGGATTGCGGAATGATTTGCGCAGCCGCTTGCTGTTGGTGGCGCAGGCCAGTTTGTCCATCTTTGCATATCGCTGCCCGGTTTCACCGTCAAAGGCGTTGGCCGGGCAGATCTTCTGGCAGAGCCCGCAACGGTTGCATAACTGCTCGGCAATCATTTCCTCTCCGGGCAGTTCCAGGGCCGTCAGTATCGATACCAACCGGACCCGGGGGCCGTACTCACGGGTCAACAGGGTATGGTTCCACCCGACCTGTCCCAGGCCGGCATAATGGGCGGCCCAGACATGGGAAAATGCCGCAGCCGGGGTTTTCAGCAGTACATCGATATCGCCGTATCCGTCGCGGCTGAAATTAATGGCCGCGTGGCCATTGCGGTTCAGAAATGCTGACAGCCGGTAGGCAGCCTCATCCAGCAGGTTATTGGTGATGGTGTACTGTTCCCGCCCCCACTCGGCCGGCGCGGTTTCCACAATCGGGAGCCAGACCGGAACAGCCAGGACTATGACCGTCCTGGTCAGAGGCCAGACCCGGTCGGGATGGAATGCCTCCGGAATGTCCGCTGCGCGGCGCCAGCGTTCCACCGGGGCAAATCCGACCAGTTCCGCTCCCAGCGACAGGGCTTTTGTTCGTATTTCCTCTGTACTCAGGGCGACGGAACTCATCAGGCTACCGCTAACCGGTCAAGGTGTTTGAAAAAGGGGTGCAGTTCTTCTTCACGGGCCTTGCGTACGGCATAGCTTTCATTGATGACTTCCTGCGCATCAATCAGCCAGACCCCCACCAGGTCCGCATCGCCTAACCGCTCGCGGACCTCCCGATAATAGCTGCTGAAGAGCGGACCGGAGATATGCACCTTATGAACCCTGCCCTTGACAACCGTTACACGGCCACCTTCGCCGGACAGGGTGACTGTCACGGGACGGTCGAACCAGATGCTTCGCAGCAGATTCCGGTGGGTTCGCGAAGTTTCCAGCAGTTCCAGATGTACCAGCCGGCCGGCCGGATCAAGACGCAGAAACGGGCTCGGAACTGCATGGGGTGCTCCCGATTCATCAAGGGTGGCTATTGTGCCGACAGTTGCCGGATTACCGAGCAATTCCCCCAACAGTGAAGTTTGTTTGGCTGGCATGGCTATTCCTCCCAGAGCGGCAGAAGCCGTGATAAATCGGTATCAGGATGATTGCCGCAGTTGCGATAGCTGTCATGATCGATCAGCAGGCGATATTTGGCGCGCAGACCATGGAGACCTCTGGCAAGTCGGATGTAATAATCCAGCGAAGCATTCTTGCAGCCGCTCAGCGCAGTATCAGGTCGGGGAGACCAGACAATGTTGACGGTGCTGACCCCCTGGCGGGCAAGATCCTCTGCTTCCGCCAGCGTCCGCTCCAATGCCTCGTCTTCGCTGCTGAATCCATTCGGACCCGCCAGTTCAATGCCAGCCACGATCCCGGTGTTCACCCGCCCCGGACCAAAAACATCCACAGCGTCCACCAGCCTTTTTTTCCACTCCCGGTAACCAATCCACTCCGCCTTACCGGGGCAGAGCCGGTTGAAGGATGCCTCGTCCAGCACCTCGATATTGGAGGTATAGCTCATCACTCCGGTTTCATCATACAGTCGCTGCAGTTGGCTTTTCTCAAAGGCGGTGCCGACCAGTTGGCTCGGAAATTTCCGGGTCCGGAAGTTTTTGCCGACCTCTTTCAGGATGGCGATGTAGTAGTCGATCTCATCATCAAAGGGTTGTGTCCCACCTACGATGGAGCCGGAGGTCAGAAATACTGCGGAAAACCGTCCCTGTTCCTTGAGCGCCTCGCCGACCACCGCTCCAACCTCCACCGGATCAAGCCTGGCAGGCATGCTGAGCTCCTTGCCGCTTTTTTTCATCTGGGCAACGATATCGCAGAAGGCGCAGCCGTTGCCGTTGTTCCAGAATGTGCAGTAGCGATAGGGGAAGATATTCAGCCGTTGGGGACGGGTACTGACAATATTCTTCATCAGAACACCTGAGCTGCTGGTTTTGTTGTAGTAGACCGGCGCCGGCCAGTATTCAACCTCTTCCAGCGGCTCACCTCCATCAAACAGCCAGGGGGTACCATTCAGGACGTCAACCACGTACGGGTTATCCTCCCGCGGCGTTGGCGTGGTTATGATCGAGGTCCCGTCACGCAGCAGCAGTGATTCAGGAGTTACCCTGATCACTCCGTCGCGGGTGCCGAAGATATGTGTACCGGAAGTCTGGTGGTGGGCTGGATCCAGAAGCGCGATGGCCTCGTCGGTGTAATACACTCCCCGGCGCTGAACATCGGTCTTGAGGATGATCAGGCGCGGAACATCCGGGTAACGATGCACCACATCGTTCAGTGAGTCAGTCGGTTTGTTTTGGGCAAGGGCAAGAGTCATTGCTATCTCCGTTCAGCTATTTGCACGTCTGGGCAGCTGCCGGCACTGCCGGAAGTCCGGTAACTATCGGCAACTCCTTGTCTTTTGATGATCCTATCCAGGAACTATCATAGTGTGCAGTTTTTTCAGCAGCCAGCCTGACAGGTAAATGGTAAAATGGCCTGAGTTGATCTAACCCCGGACTGGTCATATTTCGTGTCATAGACAATCACGATCGAATTGCGGTTGATGCCAAGTCCCTGAGCCAACTTCGAAAATCCGGCAGCATCGATGATGTTTGCGGTGACACCGTTCTGGGTTTCGGCGGGAGCCTCAATGACCGGTCGATCCACCTGGTGCGAACCGGGTATATGCCCCAGATGGTATTCAACACTGTTTTCTGCAGCCAGAACCACCAATCGGGGTCTTTGGCATCAATCAGTCGCTTCAACTTCTGGGCGGTTATCAGCGCGTTTCCACGTGGATACCCTTGTAGTTTTCTCCGGCGGCAAAAGCGGAAAGCGTTAAAGTGCCCAGGAGTGCAAGCGTGAATGCTGTTGTGAAAACACTAAGTCTTTTCATGTGAGACCCCTTGAGGAGCAAAATAAAAAAGGCCGGACAAGAAGGGAAAAAGTTCCATTCAGTCCGGCCTCCAGTTTTTCTGGTCAGCCACAGCTATTGTAATAGTGGTCAGGCTATCATTTCACAATCGGGCAGTCAATTAAAAACAATATAATTTCTATAATTTATATATTTAGTTCCCGGTTATTAAGCGCATCTGTTTTCGATCAACCCTGCAGCGTCGGCACGGCACTGACTGCAATGCCGGAATTGCGGAATTATCAGCTCGTTGGCAGAACGGATTTGCTCCAGATACTCCAGAGATGGTGGAACAACATCTTTCAGTGCGCCGCACGGGATTACCGGCATGATATTCATTACAAATGCACCAAGTTCACTGACCTTGTCTGCAATATGCGGTATCTGATCATCGTTGATGCCGGGAATCAACACGGTATTAACCTTGATAAGCAATCCCGCTTCTGTTGCCAGCCGCACTCCTTCGACCTGCTTGTCAATCAACAGAGCTGATGCTTCCAGGCCCAGATGGCGGATGCCATCGTAGGATACGTGACCCAGACAGGGATGACCATGCATGACCCGCTCTTTGTTGCATGACATCGAAAGCTCCTCTGCTACTAAAACCCCATGGCCTGGATAAACACCCGCTCAAAGTGTGGATTACCAGCCAGATCCACAACATCCACATCTTCAACTAATTTCTTGAGTCTGTTTCTGGTGTGTTGATTGAGCAGAAGCATTTCAGCGCCGCTGCGTGAGGTATTGCCTACGAATGAGACTTTCCCGGCCGCTTCAGGCGGGAGTAGGCCGAGAGTCAACAGACTGCGTTCTCTCAGGTGATATCCGAATGATCCGGCAATCAGGACTCGATCCAGATCGGCGGCAAGAACACCAGCCTCCTGCAGCAGCAGTTCAATTCCGGCACGGATGGCACCTTTTGCCAGTTGAACCTGCCTGATATCCTTCTGGCTGAGCAGCACATGGTTGTGTATGTGAAAGGCACTGCCTCCGTCGATTCTGGTAATCCGCGCGGAAAGCTCCTCAGCAGCTTTGCTGGCCTTGGAAACAGACAGTCGGCCGCTTCGTCCGATCAGGCCATGTTCCAAAAGTTCGGCCACCAGATCCATCAAGCCGCTGCCGCAGATACCGGTAGGATCGGCACCACCGATAACTCCGATGTCGAGTGTGCCGGACGATGAGATGTCAGCCCGTTCAATTGCCCCGACAGCCGCCCGCATACCAAAGGATATGTTCATTCCCTCAAAGGCCGGCCCGGCAGCAGTGGCAGAAGCAATCAGCCGGCCATTATTGGCAAGCACCAGTTCACCGTTAGTTCCGATATCGATGAACAGAGTGGTTCCTGATAACGCCGCCAGATCTGTAGCCAGAATGCCGGAGCTGATATCGGCCCCTACATAAGCTGAAATCACCGGAGGTAGATATACCAGACCGGTTGAAGAGATATTTAATCCTATCTCGGCAGCCGGTAAATGATCACCACCTCTGACCGTTGGCAGAAACGGATGTTTTCCCAGAGGCGCCGGATCTACTCCGGCAAGCAGATGCAACATGCAGGTATTGCCGCTCAGAACCGCTTCGTGGATATCAGATTGACCTATGCCTGATATTTCAGTCAGCTCATCGATCAGGCGGTTTATTTCTGCGATTACATCTCGCTGGAGAACTTTAAGGCCATCCGGGCTGGCGGCAAACCGAATGCGTGAAAGCACATCCTGGGCGTGCAGACTCTGCGGATTGAGGGATGAGCTGTTTACCAGAGCTTGCCCGCTGTTCAGATCTACCAGAGCAGCCACCAGAGTTGTCGTGCCTATGTCTACTACCAGCCCGATTAATGTGGTGCGAGTGTCTCCTGCTTCTATAGAAAGAACCTGATCGCCGGCAGTAATTTTTGTTTGATCAGCCGCAACGTCATAATGCTTTTCAATATACGGATCCGCAGTCACCTTGGCGGCAGACCCTGCACTGACGACGCGCAGTCCCTCTTCCCTGATCCGCAGTACTTCTACAGCAACGTCACCGTATATCTCGGCATGACAGGCCAGCACCGTTCCATCTCCACCACCCTCATGCGGAGCATCCATGTGGACAACAAGATTTGCAAGATCATCCACCGGAAGGCGAACCAGGCATTTGCAGCAATGTCCGGCGCCATTGCAAGGCGCCTCGATCAGCACTCCGGCCCGACGTGAAGCTTCAAGGATAGTGATGCCGTTTTGAACTTCAATGCTGCGATTCTCTGACTCAAATGTAACAACCGGCATTTACGACTCTTTCACCGTTTCGGTCATGGCCCGTATCGCTTCCAAAGATGTGGATGTGCTTAATCCACAGGCCGGAGAAATAATATCAATTCCTTCCCGCACCAGACTCTCGGTCCGGCGGGCAACTTTTCCCGGATCACCGCTCTCCAGCAGAATAGTGCTGAGATTCCCCATGGTCGTCAGCTGCGGGTATTCCTCTTTCAGCAGCCTCAGATTGACAAAGGCATCAGTGCTTATGGCATCGGCGTGCAGAAGCTGGATCGAAGACTTGACCGCCTTCATCTCGCCGCAAATATGCACAATTACCGGTACCCCTGTGGCATGAATTCCGTCGATAACTTTATTGAGATAGCTGACAGCGTATTCGTCAAACATACGCGGGCCAAGGATTTCACCGGTGGCGGTCGGGTCTCCGATGCAGATGCTGGTAGCGCCGCTGTCAACCAGTACTTTGGCAAAACCGATCAGGAAATTGCTGACATACTCAAGCACACGATGTGCGTTTTCACGATTCTTTCTGAGCTCTTTTAAAAATTGCATGGGATCGACCAGCGAAGCGGCCGTACTTACCGGTCCGGTCAGACTGCCGATAACCGGTTGGTCAGGATAGCGCCGCGCCAGGCGTTCAGCAGCTCCTGCCACCTCAGAAATACGCCCGGCCCCCAGCATTGAGTTGATATCCTTGAAGACCACAGAATTAACCGACGGGAAAAGCTCCCTGAATATCTTTGGCTCACAGGCCAGTGAGCCAAAATCTATTTCACTTCCCAAAACTTCAGCCTCAACGGTCATACAGAAGGGTATACCGATATTCTCGAATCCGGTCTCGCTATGTATGCCACCCGCCAAATCCGCCATGCGGCCGGCTTCAAAATGAGCCTCCGGGAGTGTGTGGCCGGTTTTGGTCATGACGTCTATGATTGCAGAATTCATCATGCCACCGGTACAGATAACCGGTGGGCGATCGACCCGTTTTTTTGCCAACGTATCCAGCAGCCGTTTCTTGGGACTTAGATTGCTCATAAATGTCTCTCTACCGCCTGGACGATGCGTGGCGGCCAGCCTATCTCCCGAACAGCATCCATCATGGCCTGAATGTTTGTAAAAGGGGTTTCAGTCGGCAGGCTGCATCCGGAAGCAACGATATAACCTTTATGGTTGTGCCCCGCCTGGGCAACACAGCTTTGAACCGCTAATCTGACATCCTCAGGGGTACCCTGAAGCATGATATCTGAAGGATGTACATTTCCCATTATGCGGACCCTGCTACCCACGTTCTCTACAGCTCCCTGCAGGCTGGCATCGTTGTCGATACTGATACAATCAGCGCCTGCGTCGGCCATCAGCTGCCATATCTTTTCAGTCTTGCCGCATATATGAAGGGTTACCGCCTTTCCATGCACATGAATGAAGTCGATCAGACGCTTTAAGTACGGATAGGAAAACTCCTTGAATTGCCGAGGGCCAATCACCGTGCTGGATGACATCGGATCGGTAAGGCTTGGAGTACAGCCGACTGCAATTATTGCAGCCGAGTAGCGTAAAGCTGATTCAAGTGCCACTTCGCAGAGCTGGTGAACAGCTGATTGATTTTTGATGGTCAGGCGCACCAGATTTTCGGCACCGATTAAAAAAGAGGCAGTGGTGAATGGGCAGGTGACAGCGCCGGTCACCGGAACCTCCATACCCACCGCCTCAATCACCCGCTTCATAGCCTCAAGATGGCAAGGGAGGTTGCCATCCTTTAAGGGCTCAACGGGATTCAATTCTGAAATTTCGTCAACAGATTTAATAGCCGGGAAAGCCAGATAAGCGGTTTCATCTTCCGGGTAATGGACAGTTGCCCCCATGGCTTCAGCCAATGTGTACAAATCGGTAAAGACACGGATAACGTCATACCCGAACTTTTTGTATGATGCGATCTGCGCCTCGGCAATCAGTAGTCCGTTACCCCGGAATTGAGAAACCTTTGCGCCGACCACCCGCGCAGAGGTATTGCCAACTATCGGTACGCATGGAAGACGATCTATGGATTCACCTTTGGCATACGCGGCAAAACGCTCCAGCGGTTTCATCTCAACGATTGACATCAGGCCGTCCCCACCAGTTCTCTGGCAATCTTGACCGCTTCAGCAGCATTGACGGCATAACCGTCGGCACCGATTCGCTTGGCAAAACCTGGCGAAATCGGTCCACCTCCGACCATGACCTTGACTCCGTCACGAAGATTTGCGTCAATCAGTAATTTTACAACTGTTCCCATGCCATCCATGGTGGTCGTCATAAGGGTGGAAAGGGCAATAATATCCGCCTTGGAATCACGTGCGGTATCCACAAAACGCTGCGGAGGAACGTCGCGACCAAGATCTATGACGTTGAACCCACCGGTCTCGAACATGATCCGCACCATGTTTTTGCCGATATCATGGGTATCCCCTTCAATAACTCCGATCACCACCGTGCCTCTGCTCTCGGTGGTTTTCTTCAGGTGCGGCTTGAGCACATCCAGACCAGCATACATAGCATCCGAGCACATCAACAGCTCCGGGATGAAATATTCCTCTTCCTCGAAAAGCTGGCCGGCGCGCGCCATACCATGCGAGAGACCGTTTTCAATTGCTTCGTAGGCATCCACCCCATCTTCCAGGGCTGCTTTAGAAAGACTGACTGCGAGATCTTCATCCATCTCTACCACTGCTTCGGATAGATCTTTGAAGTACTCTTCAGGTGATTGTCTGCTCATATTGTTCTCTCCAATTATGCCCTTCAACTCCGCTCAGTGAACAGACGAACACTGAGCGGAGTTGCTGCGTATGCTATTTACCCCAGGTAATTCCTTTGAACTCAGCAGCATATAGCTTGGTACCTGGATTTTCCTTGATGTTTTTCAGCGAAACCAGTTCGTCTGCCAAAGCGGAAAGCCCCTTCTCCTGAATCACCGTAGTAAACTTGAGACGGCCATTGCCATGCTTGATGGCATCTTCAGGAGCTCCTGTATACTTTTTGGCAATTTCCAACACTTGTTTGCTGGATGGGTCATTAAGAATAAAGGCATTGGCTTCCTTGATAGCTTCCACGAATCGTTTAAGTGCTTCAGGGTTCTCTTTCAGATAACCGGTACGGGCATTGATAGTTCGACAAGGCACCTGAGATGCTGCATCGCGCAGCACTACTTTATAGCCTTTCAGTTCGGCAATACTGACATGCGGCTCTTCCAGAATGGCACCGTCAACTTTTCCCGCTTCCAGCGCAGCAATGGCGGGCCCTCCGGCAAGTTTCTCAAGGATATATTCGCCGCCGTTTTCACGTGCCTTTTTCTCATAAGCTATGACAGCCTCACAGGTTGGGGAAATGCCGGCGATGTGCTTTCCTTTCAAATCTTTCCAGGTTTTAATTGGCGAGTCCTTCTTGACGAGCAGTACCGAAGTACAAGGTGTTTTTACCTGAGAGATGATTTTGAGCGGAGCACCGTTGGCGATAGCAGCGATGGCTACAGTCGGGCAGGACCAGAATACATCGGCCTGACCAGAAACAGCAGCATCACGGGCAGCGGACAGTTCCTTTGCATCCACGATGGTGACATCCAGGTTGTGCTTCCTGAAAAGTCCAAGATCCTGAGCCACATACAGATTGAGGTGATGGGTTGTCTTGGCGTCAGATACGATGATCTTGGCCGGTGCTACTTCCTTGTTGGCGGTAGCCACCCCTGAGATGCCTATGGAAAGTGCTGCTACTGCGCCGAGTGCTGCGACTAATTTGACTGCTTTTTTCATTGTGTTGATCCTCCTTTTTTGTGGTTGATGCTGTTGGTCTGAAAAACAAAAGAGGTCAAAGAAAGAGTGCGTAATAGCTCTTTCTTTGACCTCCAGTTTTTCTGGTCAGTCTCTGTTGTTTGAACGTGTAAACCGGGATTGCTACCCCGGAACTATGCGTTATGCTGTGGTCAATCTATCAAAGCGAAATTGTGGTGTCAATATAATAATATTTTGTATATAAGTTTTATATACATTATGCGCTTGCACGAAAAATAGCTCTGCAATACCCTGGTACGTTTTGAAAATTCCGGCCGGCGGTTTTTTATTGACAATACCAGCGAAATGATTCTATAAAATATAAAACCTGTAGAGATACTATTGGCCAACTGGAAAACCGGAGGTCCCATTAAGATTCTTGATGCGGCTTCCGGTTTTTGTTTCAGGCAAACATGAACAAAATCAACAACTGCGGGAGGAGGCACATGACTAAATCCGAATTGATAGAACTGGTAGCTACGTATAAAGAGCTTACCAAAAGGCAGTCGGAAGAAGTTGTTACTACTCTGTTCGGGGAGTTAGCCACCACGCTCCGGACTGGTGGCCATGTTGAGATTCGCGGTTTCGGCAGTTTCTACGTCAAGGATTATAAACTGTTTATCGGTCACAATCCAAAAACCGGCGAATTTGTTTCGGTCGAAGCAAAGAAATTGCCTATTTTCAAGACCAGTGGAATTTTGAAAAAGCGCATTGAATAATAGTTTGATTTAATGTGAGATTGATATCCGGGGCTCTGGTTTTCTCAATCTGATCGGTGTCTGTAATGAGTTCAGAACAATCTTTTGAAGTGGCAGTAATCGGCGCCGGCGCCAGCGGAACACTGCTGGCAGCCCAGTACATCAGGCATGCACCAGCCGGTGTGCGTCTGGCGCTGATCGATGCCAGCGGACGTCCGGCGCGCGGCGTGGCCTATGAGACCCCCTTTGCGGCCAATCTGCTTAACGTCCCGGCCGGTAACATGAGCGCCTTTCCCGATGACCGGGAACATTTCGTCGACTGGCTGACAACCCGTTTGCCTGGATCCACTGCCGGAACATTTGCCCCGCGACTCATATACGGCGAATATCTGGAAGGTATTCTTGCCGAAACACTGCACGGGGATACGGTTAGTCTGTTTGGTGCCACAGCCGTGGACCTGTCCCGCGGCTCTGACACCTGGACCGTGCATCTGGACAACGGTTCACTCATCACCGCCCGCTCAGTCGTGCTGGCCATCGGTAATGCACTGGCACCAGATGCCCCGCTGGACACAAGCGACATTGCCACCCGGTACCGCGGCAATCCCTGGTCACCGGATGCCATTCTGGGATTGACCCGCACCGCGCCGGTCCTGCTGATCGGCACCGGCCTGACGACGGTGGATGCGGCCCTCTCCCTGCGTGAGTCCGGCCATGAGGGGCCGATCCATGCCGTATCCCGTCATGGGCGGTTGTATCATCAGCATAAGTTTTACACACCTCAACCGCTGTCCGAACTGCCGGATCAGTTCCGCACACCGCGTGGCGCACTCCGCTGGACCACTTCTGCCACCAAGAGACTGCAGGCAACCGGCGGAGACTGGCGCGCCGTGATCGACAGCCTGCGTCCACACACAGCGCTGATCTGGAAAAACTGGTCCTTGAAACAGCGCGGTTCATTTCTGCGCCATGCGCGCAATCTGTGGGACATACATCGACACCGCATGGCCCCCGAGATTGCCGCACAGCTCACAGAACTTCTTGAAAACGGCATTCTCACTATTCATGCTGGTCGACCACTCAGTGCGGAACAATACGGGACACAAGCCAGGGTCACCATCCGTTCCACGCGTACAGGCAACACCTTTGCACTGGATGTTGACCGGGTAATCAACTGCACCGGTCCCTCACGCAACTACACAAAGACTGTCATTCCGCTGATTGCAAGGATGCGAGAAAAAGGGTGGCTGGTGCCCGACCGGCTGCGTCTGGGCGTCGAGACCAGCACTGACGGGCATCTCATCGGTGCAGATGGCGGCTGCGTTCCCAAACTCTACACTATTGGACCATTGCGCATAGCTGCCCTGTTCGAATCAATTGCCATCCCTGAAATACGGGTTCAGGCTGATGAACTGGCTAATAAACTCTCGGAGCACTGTCATGATTGAACTCTTACGCAAACGCCGCAGCATCCGGAAATATAAAGCAACTCCCGTCGACCAGAAGTCGATCGATATCCTGATCGAAGCTCTGCTTCGCTCGCCTTCGTCGCGCAACAATAAGCCATGGCTGTTCGTGGTGGTTGATGATCGGGAACTGCTGGGTAAACTGTCGAAAGCCAAGGAAAGCGGATCGGCCTTTCTGAAAGATGCCCCACTTGGTATTGTCGTTTGCGCTGACACAGCAAAATCCGACGTCTGGGTGGAGGACTGCGCCATTGCAGCTATCCTGGTTCAGGCAACAGCCGAATCGCTTGGTCTGGGAAGTTGTTGGATACAGATCCGCAAGCGGCCACACAACTCGAATAAAACGGCGGAAGAGTATATTCGTGAATTTCTTAACCTTCCGGAGCAGATCAATGTTGCTTCGATCATCAGCATCGGCTACCCTGATGAAGTAAAGGCACCGATTACTAACAGCGAACTTGATTTTCATAAAATACAGCGTAACCGCCTGACATAAACAATGATGAGAATAACAATCCCATGACCAGCCGCCTTCGAGAAATTCCCTACAACTACACCTCCTTCTCCGACCGGGAGATCGTTATCCGTCTGCTTGGCCCCGAATTATGGGATCTGCTTCTGGAACTGCGCCGGGAAAACGGCGCCGGACGTTCGGCACGCATGCTCTACGAGGTGCTGGGAGATATCTGGGTGGTGCAGCACAACCCGTATCTGGAGGATGATCTGCTGGCCGACCGGAAGCGCCGTGCCGCACTGCTGGCCGCCATGCGCCACCGGCTGGGCGAGATCGAAAAGCGTCGTATTGCCCATATCGAAAGCCGGGATTCACGTCGAATGGAGCGTGCTGGCAAGCTGGCGAACCTGCTTGAGGCGGCCCACAACACCGTCAATCGATTCTCTGAATACTTCAGCGAGATAGAACAGATCCGAGGCGATATCCTCCTGCGGCTCTCCCCCCATACCCGGAGCGACAATATCGCCTTTGACGGTCTGGCCCGGGTCAGCCATGTGACCGATGCCTCCGACTGGCGGGTGGAATACCCTTTTGTGGTCCTTTACCCGGATACTGAGGAGGAGGTGGCTCCTTTGGTACGCGGCGCTATCGAACTGGGGCTGACCATCATCCCCCGCGGCGGTGGTACCGGCTACACCGGAGGCGCTGTGCCGCTTTCTCCCCGGTCGGTGGTCATCAACACAGAGAAGCTGATCGACATGGGGCCGGTTGAACAGCTACTGCTGCCGGGCATCGACACCCCCTGTGCCACCATCCGCACCGGCGCCGGAGTGGTCACCAAACGGGTCATGGAAACCGCCGAACTCGCCTGCCTGGCCTTTGCCGTTGATCTCACCTCAGCGGAATCTTCCTGCATCGGCGGCAATGTTGCCATGAACGCCGGAGGCAAGAAAGCCGTGTTGTGGGGCACTGCCCTGGACAATCTGGCCTGGTGGAAAATGGTCACCCCGGACGGCAACTGGCTGGAGGTGGAACGTCTTGACCACAACCTGGGCAAGATCCATGAGCAGGAAACGGCCACGTTCCGTCTGCGGCGCTATGACCCCTCGGATTATTCCCTCCTTGGTGAAGAGACACTGAAGATAGCGGGCGCCGCCTTCCGCAAGACCGGCCTGGGCAAGGATGTGACTGACAAGTTTCTGGGCGGGCTGCCAGGGGTGCAGAAGGAGGGGACGGACGGCATCATCGTTGCCGCCCGCTGGATTCTGCACCGCTTGCCGCCGATGGTCCGCACCGTCTGCCTGGAGTTCTTCGGGCAGGTACGGGACGCGGTGCCCTCAATCGTCGAGATAACCGATTACTTCAAACCGGGCGGCGACGGTTACGAATCGGGAGTGCGTCTGGCCGGTCTGGAACATCTGGACGACCGCTATATCAGGGCCGTCGGCTATGCAACCAAGGCCAAGCATCTGGGGCGACCAAAGATGGTGCTGCTGGGCGACCTGGCCGGTGAAGATGCCGACAGCGTCATGGCCGCCGCGAACAAAGTCGTCCGCATGGCCGCTGCCCGAACCGGCGAGGGTTTCATTGCCGATACGCCGGAAGCGCGCAAGAAATTCTGGCTGGACCGTTCCCGAACAGCGGCCATCTCCCGGCATACCAACGCTTTCAAGGTCAATGAGGATGTGGTGATACCCCTGCCGCGCATGGGTGAGTACTGCGACGGTATCGAGCGCATCAACATTGAACTTTCCATCCGCAACAAGATCAGCCTGACCGACGCCTTGACGGATTTCATAACCGCTGAACTCCCTCTCAAAAATCCTGACGCAAATCTGGAGCAGGAACTGCTGGTCGGCGACCGGCGCCAGCAGGCGCTGGATCTGGTGGCAGCAGTCAGGGATCGCTGGCAGTGGCTGCTGGAACACCTGGATCAGCCTCTGGAGCAGGCCCTTCCCTGCCTGGCGCCGCTGGGGGTGGTTGTCGCACCCGCCGCTTCCGACACCAGGCCCCCGCTGTTGTTCCACTGGCTGCAGGATTATTCGATCCGGGTCTCCTGGAAACGGGAGCTGCGTGAACCGCTCGCAAATATCTTCGACGGGGTCATGTTCCAACAGGTGCTGGATCGTATCGAGGCGATCCACGCCGAAGTACTGCGGGGTCGAATTTTCGTGGCACTGCACATGCACGCCGGTGATGGAAACGTTCACACCAATATCCCGGTCAACTCAGGAAATTACGCCATGCTGCAGGAGGCAAACGCTGTCGTGGCAAGGATCATGGCCCTGGCCCGCTCTCTGGATGGGGTCATTTCCGGCGAGCACGGCATCGGCATCACCAAGCTGGAGTTCCTGACCGGGGAGGAGATTGCCCCATTTCGTGCCTACAAGCTGCGCATCGACCCAGACGGGCGCTTCAATAGGGGTAAACTGATGGCGGGCGCCGATCTGACCAGAGCCTACACCCCCTCCTTCAGCCTGCTGGATGCCGAATCACTGATCATGAACCGCTCGGAACTCGGCCGCATCGCCGACTCCTTCAAGAACTGCCTGCGCTGCGGCAAGTGCAAACCGGTCTGTTCGACCCATGTACCGCGGGCCAATCTGCTCTACAGCCCAAGGAACAAGATTCTGGGCACATCGCTTTTGATCGAGGCCTTCCTTTACGAAGAGCAGACCCGTCGCGGCATCAGCCGCCGCCATTTTGATGAATTCTCCGACATTGCCGAGCACTGCTCCGTCTGTCATAAATGCGTCAAGCCCTGCCCGGTCGATATCGATTACGGGGTGGTGTCGGTCGCCAAGCGCAATTTTCTGCACGAGCAAGGCAAGAGCGCCTTCAATTCCGGCAAGGCCGTGGCCCTGGCCTTCCTCAACAGCACTGATCCGGCGGTCATCAGACTGATGAGACAAGGGGTCATCCGGTTCGGCTACCGGGCCCAGCGTCTGGCGGTAAGAATCGGCCGGTACATGGGACTAACCCAGGAGCAGGTCCGGCGCCCCCCCTCAACTGTTGGCGCGCCAACCTTGACGACCAGGCTGCTTCACAGCATCAACAAGCCGCTGCCCGGAAATCTGGTGGCGAAAACATCGCGAGCCCTGCTGGATATCGAGGACGATAAAATCGTGTCGGTTATTCGCAATCCGCAGGCATCCAGTGATGATGCGGAAGCTGTATTCTATTTTCCCGGATGCGGTTCGGAACGTCTGTTTTCCCAGGTGGCCCTGGCATCCCAGGCCATGCTCTTTCACCTGGGAGTCCAGACCGTCCTTCCGCCCGGTTATCTCTGCTGCGGCTTTCCACAGACTTCGGCCGGCCGTCACGACATCGGTCAACGGATCACCACCGAGAACAGGATCCTGTTTCACCGTATGGCTACCACCCTCAACTATCTCGACATCCGGACGGTGATTGTATCCTGCGGCACCTGTATGGATCAGTTCCAGTTGTATGAATTCGAGAGAATCTTTCCCGGCTGCCGGCTGCTGGACATCCATGAATACCTGATGGAGAAGGGGATATCACTTCCGGAAACGGACAAGACCCGCTACCTTTACCACGACCCCTGCCATACCCCCATGAAGATTCATGCCCCGCTCAAAGTTACGGACGCACTGCTGGGGCAGCGCGTAGAATTTTCCGACCGTTGCTGCGGCGAGTCCGGCACCCTGGCGGTGACGCGGCCGGACGTATCCACCCAGGTGCGTTTCCGCAAGGAAGAGGAGCTTCGCGCAGGGGCTGACCGCCTGCGTAAAGATGGTTTCCAGGGCCATGTCAAGGTGCTGACCTCCTGCCCGTCATGCCTGCAGGGATTGTCACGCTATGAAGATGACGCCGGGATCCGGGCCGACTACATTGTGGTGGAAGTGGCGCGTCGTCTGCTAGGCGAGAACTGGCTGGAAGAGTATGTCACAAAGGCTGCTGCCGGCGGTATCGAGCGGGTACTGCTCTGATGTCTGTGAAAGAGGTAATATGCCGGTTCTGAGACAGATAGCCCAGCTTGGCAACCCGATTCTGCGTGGAATTGCACAGCGTATCGAAAACCCGCAAGACCTGGCAGTCCAGTTGGTGATAGACGATATGCTGGCAACAGTGGAGGATGCCAACGGGGTCGGGATTGCCGCACCACAGGTGTACGAACCGCTTGCTCTTTTTATAATTGCGTCGCGACCAAACCCCCGCTACCCCAATGCTCCGTTGATGGAACCAACCGCCGTCATTAATCCAGAAATCATCTGGGGATCGGATGAAACTGAAAAAGGGTGGGAAGGATGCCTCAGCATCCCCGGCCTGCGTGGCCTGGTTCCCCGACATCAGCGTATCGGCGTACGATATCTGACCCGACGGGGAGAGCTAAGAGAAGAGGAGTATTCAGGCTTCCTGGCGCGGGTCTTTCAACACGAATCTGACCATATTCTGGGGAAACTGTTTGTCGACCGGATTGAAAGTACGCTGGATCTGGTGACTGAAATAGAATATCTGCGAATGGTGTAATGTCTCGAGAGAATACGAAGACTGGCACCTGTAGCATAACCTGGCCGCACCGGGATGTTGTCCTCAAGACCTATACCTTCTCGAAGATTGCCTTCAGATACTGTAATCAAATTCAACCATCTGTTCCATCAGCTTGCCCGGTTCGGCAGACTTGGGTTTGCCAACTACTCTGGCCGGAATACCAGCCACGGTGGTATGGGGAGGCACCTCGTTGAGTACGATGCTGCCGGCAGCTATCTTGGAGCCGTCGCCGATCCTGATATTGCCCAATATCTTGGCGCCGGCCCCTATCAGCACGCCGCTGCCGACCTTGGGATGACGGTCGCCGGATTCCTTGCCTGTCCCGCCCAGCGTGACTTCATGCAGCATGGAGACATCATCTCCTACCACCGCAGTTTCTCCGATTACCACGCTTGTGCCATGGTCAATCAGGATTCCCTTTCCTATGCGGGCCGCAGGATGGATATCAACATCAAATGCCTCGGAAATACGGCTTTGAAGGTACAGTGCCAGCGGCTGGCGCTCCTGCTCCCAGAGCCAGTGCGCAACTCGGTACGACTGCAGAGCCTGAAACCCCTTGAAGTTCAGATATGGCAGAGCCAGGCTTCTGGCGGCCGGATCACGCTCCAGAACCGCCAGAAGATCCTTGCGGATGGCCTCCCGGATATCCTCGGAAGCTGCCAGGGCTTCGAAGAATACATCGCGCAGCGAGGTGGTCGACAGATAGGCAGAAGCCAGTTTTCCGGCCAGAAAATACGAGATCGACGCTTCCAGCGAGCTATGCTTGAGCACCGTGTCGTGCAGGTAGCCGGCCAGCATCGGCTCGGCCGTAGCAGTAGCTGATACATCCTGACGCAGACGTGCCCAGACCGGGTCACTCTGCTCATCTGATACATGAGTAGCAGGATTCTGAGATATTTTCTGACGGGATGCGGGTGGTGCCGCAATTTTCAAACTCATGACGTAATCTCCTCATGTATGGATACTAAATTCAACCACCTGCTATCGTTCAATTCGAACAAAAAAGGCCAAGGTGAGAGCGTTAGCCCGCCTTGACCTCCAGTTTTCTGGTCAGTCATGCTGCCTTAATGAATACGAAATATGTTATCTGCTGAGTCCTCTCTCTTGGCGGGAGAGGACTCTCATATTCCGAATAGTAAACCTTAATACCCTTCAAACAGGGCGGTCGAAAGGTACCGTTCTGCCAGGTCGGGCAGTATCGCCACAATGGTCTTTCCGGCGAATTCAGGCAAGAATGCCAGTCGTGTTGCAACAGCTACTGCGGCACCGCAGGAAATGCCGACCAGCAGGCCCTCCTCTTTTGAAAGCCTTCTGGCGAATTCTATCGCATCGTCGCTTGAAACCAGCTCGACCCGGTCGACAATCGACAAATCGAGGGTGTCTGGGATAAACCCGGCTCCGATTCCCTGAATTTTGTGGGGACCGGGGCGCAGTTCCTGTCCGGCGAGCTTCTGCGTAATAATAGGGCTTTCTGTCGGTTCCACCGCTACGGAGATTATTTTCTTCTTTTTGGTGTTCTTGATATAGCGCGACACACCGGTAATGGTTCCGCCGGTTCCGACACCCGAAACAAGAACATCGATAGCACCGTCGGTGTCATTCCATATCTCCGGTCCGGTGGTCTTTTCATGAATCGCCGGATTAGCCGGGTTCTTGAACTGTTGAGGAATAAAATATTTTTTAGGGTCGGAGGCAGCTATCTCCTCGGCCTTGGCAATCGCCCCTTTCATTCCTTCAGGACCGGGTGTGAGAATCAGGCTGGCGCCCAGAGCCGCCAGTAGCCGGCGACGCTCGATACTCATGGTCTCCGGCATGGTCAGGGTAAGTTTGTACCCCCGTGCAGCGGCCACATATGCCAAAGCAATTCCAGTATTGCCGCTGGTCGGTTCGATGATTTCCACGCCCGGCTTAAGAATGCCGCGCTTTTCGGCATCCCAGATCATGTTGGCGCCGATGCGGCATTTTACAGAATAGGCAGGGTTGCGCCCCTCTACCTTGACAAGAACCGTTGCCTTGGCCCCTTTGGTAATCTTGTTCAGTTTGATGAGCGGGGTGTTGCCTATGGACTGCGAGTTGTCTTCGTAGATGCGTGACATTCGATTTCTCCTATTTCTTGACGATGATCTTATGGATGTTGTCCTGGATATGAACAATCTCCTCCACCTGAAATCCCTGTTCAGTACAAGTTATCGGAACTTTATCAAGGGGTTCCCCTGCTGTGAGCAGAACTTCGAGAATATCGCCGTCTTCCATCTGTTCCAGCTGAAGTTTCGTTTTTACGAAGGTCATCGGGCAACGGTCCTTAGTTATATCCAGCTTGATAGTAGCCATTAAATTCTCTTTCAGTTATGCGTGATCTTCCTAACTGCATCGGCCAGTCGATCAATCTCATCAAAGGTATTATAGAAGGCGAATGACGGACGAACAGAAGATTCTACCCCAAACCGCCGCAGCGAAGGCTGCGCGCAGTGATGTCCTGCCCGTACCGCTATCCCTTCCTGATCGAGGAACCTGCCCACCTCTTCGGTTTCGCGGTCCTTCACGACAAAGGATATGACCGACACCTTTTCACGCGCGCTTCCAAGCAGGCGAACACCGTTGATCCTAGAAAGCTGCTCTGTCGCGTATTCCAGCAGCTCATGCTCGTACTTGCCTGTATTGACCAGGCCCAACCGGTTGACGTAATCAAGTGCTGCGCCGAGGCCGACGGCATCTGCAATATTGGGGGTTCCAGCCTCGAACTTGGCCGGGGCCTCGTTGTAGGTCGTCTCTTCAAAGGTGACGTTCTTGATCATGTTCCCGCCACCATGCCAGGGGGGGAGAATCTCATGGAGCTGTTCGTTGATGTAGACCGCGCCGATGCCGGTCGGGGCAAAGATCTTGTGACCGGAGAAAACGAAGAAGTCACAGCCGATCTCCTGCATGTTCACCGGCATGTGCGACACCGACTGAGCGCCGTCGATCAGTACCCTGGCATTGTAGCGTTTTGCAGAATGGGTCATTTCCGCCACCGGTAGAATTGTGCCGAGGCTGTTGGATGCCTGGGTCAGGGCAACCATTTTGGTGCGTGGCCCGAGCAGCGCCTCGTAGGCCTCCAGCATCACTTCGCCTCGGTCATTGACAGGTATGACACGGATGACGGCCCCTTTTTCTTTGGCAATCATCTGCCAGGGGACGATATTGGCGTGATGTTCCAGGGTCGAGAGGATGATCTCGTCCCCTGGCTGGAGAAATTTGCGGCCGTAGGTCTGGGCTACCAGGTTGATTCCTTCGGTTGTTCCCCGGACAAAGATGATATCCTTGCTGGAAGATGCGCCGATAAAGGTCTGCACTTTCTGGCGGGCCTGCTCGAAGGCGTCGGTTGCCCGGGCTGCCAGTGTGTGTGCCCCGCGATGAATGTTGGAGTTGTCATTTTCGTAGAAACGGGAAATGGCATCAATGACACTCTGCGGTTTCTGGGTGGTGGCGCCATTATCCATCCAGGCCAGTTGTTTGCCATGCACTTTCTGGTTCAGTGCGGGGAAATCCTTGCGGATGGCCGGAATATCCAAAGGACGTGGACCGCTGCCGGAGGCTGACTTAGAAGCAAAAATCCGCTGCAGGGCGCCAGGATCATGGCCGGCCTGACATGTGCCATTTTCATCGCGGATCTGACCGGACCGGATTTTCTGAACAAATGCGCTCAGGCCGCCGGCTGAATGTGCGGTACTGCCTGGAACCGTGAAACTCTCAGGAGTTGTGGGAGTTTCTCCCGGAATCCCGGGCCATGAAGGTGAAATTCCGGAAAGGCCGGGAATGCCCACGGTGTCGGATGGGATGGCCTTGGGGCTCGGAGCGCTGTAGCCATGAGATCCCAGTCCGGCGGCTCCAGGGATACTGAAATTTTCGGCACTGCTGCCGGCACCGCCGGTGGAGCCGGGAAATGAAGGACTCAGGCCGGAAAGTCCCGGAATTCCGAAACCATCCGGAGAAGCGGACGGGAATGATGGTATGCCGCTAGCCGACGGCGTGACAGCGGACAGACCGGGGATGCTGACCCCCTCCGCTGCTGTCGGCAGGGTGAAGTTGCCTGAGGTGGCCTGAGACGGGACTCCCGGCAGATTCCCTGCTTGAGGAATCCCGTGAGGCAGATCGGATTCGGTTTTCGGAACCAGATTAGCCCCCGGTATCTCGTTATAGAGCCGCGTCGCGATGGACGCAATCAGATCGGGTGTTATATCGTTCATACGTATGCCCCTTCAGTTTCCGTACGGAAACTACTTGGCTTTAGCCTTCCGATGCTCATAATCGTGGTAGTAACCGACCTCGACGTTTTCAAGAACGGCCAAAGCATCGTCGGTCAGAACGGCTAGTGAAAAATAGAGCGAGAGCAGATACGATGCGACACCCAGGTTGTCGGTTTTCATCAGCCGCGCCGAGAGACTTGGCAGGATTTCACCGGGGATGCCTACCTGGTGAAGTCCGACAACGCCCTGATCCGCTTCGCCGAGCCGTACCAGAATAATGCTTGTGGTGCCGAGCCACTGGTTAGAATGGAAACGGCTCTTGATCTCCAGCTTGTCGCATGGGATGAGCGGGACACCGCGCCAGGTGATTACCTGGGTGCCGAACATGTTGGCGGTTGGTGGTGGAACGCCGCGCCAGGTGCACTCGCGGGCAAAAGCGGCAATCGCCTTGGGATGGGCCAGGAAGAAGGCCGGTTTTTTCCAGACCAGCGCCAGCAGTTCATCCAGATCATCCGGGGTCGGCGTACCGTAACGGGTGCTTATGCGCATGGATGAGTCGGCCGAATGGAGCAGCCCGAACTTGGTGCTGTTGACCAGTTCCCACTCCTGCCGCTCCTTTATACCCTCAATGGTGAGCCGCATCTGCTCTTCGAGCTGATCATAGGGTCCGTTGTACAGGTCAGAGACACGGGTATGGACGCGAACCACCGTCTGGACGGATGAGAGACTGTATTCACGTGGAGTGGCGGAGTAGTCGACAAAGGTCTCGGGGATCTCGATATTCTCGGCAAATCCGGAGACCAGATCAATGTTACGCTCGCCATATTTGTTGACCGTGGTCAGAAGTTCGAGATGCTCGTCAGTGATTTTTTTGAAATCATCACTCAGGCTGGGAGTTTTTTTGAGGATGGCTTCCAGTTCCTTGCGTGACAGAGTCAACAGTACGCAGGGTGTGATGGTGCGGGCGGTCACATCCGAGGTGCGGTTGGTGACCAGCTCGATTTCACCGAAATATTCACCTTCGGTCAGAAGAGCAATGCGCAGGTCGCTGCCATGCGCCCCTTTGCTGAGCACTTCAACCTGCCCCTGGGCGATGATGAAGAATTTGTTCTCTCCGGCACCCTCTACAACCAGGTTGTTACCAAGCGAAACCTGTTCAGTCTTGAACTTTTCGGCCATACGGGAGATCAGGGCATCGGGAAGCCTTGAAAAGACCGGCACACTTCTGAGGGATTCCGGTGAGAAGGTAGCCTTTCCACCGGCCAGGTCGATCTCGACCCGTTCTGCCTTGGAAAGTTCGACCTTGGTACGGTTGACCCGGTAGGTGCCGCCATTCACTTGTACCCACGGTAGAAGGCTCAACAGCCAGCGCGGGGTGATCGACATCATCTTCGGGTTGGTCTTGGTTGTCGTCGCCAGATTCCTGGCAACTTCCGTCGTTACACTACGCTGCAGCAAATTGTTCTCAGACATCGTTTCCTCCATTTTCTGGCGCCCAGAATCAGTGGCGCCACTTGCAGGTTTGTTTAAATTCCGAGTCCATGATTAAAACCGCCCAGTTCGCGATGTGCATAATCGTGATAGTAACCGACCTCCACATTTTCCAGAACACCGATGGCATCGTCGGTAAGTACCGCGCATGATGAATAGAGTGAGAGCAGATATGATGAAACTCCAAGGTTGTCGGTTCCCATGAAGCGTGCCGAGAGACTCGGAAGGATTTCGCCCGGAATGCCGGTTTGATGCAGACCGACAACACCCTGGTCAGCCTCACCGATTCGAACCAGCAGTATACTGGTGGTGCCCAGCAGGCGGTGCGAACTGTAGCGGCTCTTGATTTCCAGCTTATCGCACGGGATGATCGGAACGCCGCGCCAGGTAATCACCGGTGTGCCGAACACGTTGTAGGTCGGCGGCGGTGTGCCGCGCCAGGTGCATTCACGACCGAAAGCGGCAATCGCCTTGGGATGGGCCAGGAAAAAGGCCGGCTTTTTCCAGACCAGAGCCAGCAGTTCGTCCAGGTCGTCCGGGGTCGGTCCACCGTAGCGGGTGCTGATCCGCATCGACGGCGCGACCGAATGAAGCAATCCAAACTTATTGTTGTTGACAATTTCCCACTCCTGCCGCTCCTTGATCCCTTCTACGGTAAGCCGGATCTGTTCCTCAAGCTGATCATAAGGTCCGTTGAAAAGGTCGGACACACGTGTATGCACCCGTACGACGGTCTGAACTGCAGAGAGTGAATATTCTCGGGGAGTGGCTGAATAATCGACAAAGGTTTCCGGGATTTCAACATTCTCGGCAAAACCGGAGACCAGATCAATGTTGCGTTCACCGTATTTGTTGACCGTTGTGAGCAGCTCCAGATGGTCATCAACTGCTTTCTTGAATTCATTCTTCAGCTTGGGGATCTCCGCCAGGATTGCATTCAGATCCTTGCGTGACAGGGTCAGCAATGTGCATGGGGTAATTGTCCGGACGGTAACATCGGAGATGCGGTTGGTGAGGAGTTCTATTTCACCGAAATACTCGCCATCAGTCAAAAGGGCAATTCGCAGTTCGCTCCCGTGCGCCCCTTTACTCAGCACCTCTACCTGCCCCTGGGCAATGACGAAAAACTTGTTTTCTCCGGCACCCTCTACCACCAGGTTGTTACCGAGGGCCACCTGCTCAGTTTTGAAGCGGGTCGCCATTCTGTTGACCACAGTATCGGGAAGACGGGAAAAGAGAGGGACGCTGCGAAGTGCCTCAGGTGTAAATGTCGGCGCTCCTCCCTCAATATCCACCTCGATACGCTCTGCCCGTGTAAGCTCCACCTTGGTCCGGTTGACCCGATAGGTGCCGCCGGTCACCTGAACCCACGGAAGAAGGCTCAGCAGAAGCCGTGGAGTGATCGACATCATCTTCGGGTTGGTCTTGGTGGTGCTTGCCAGGTTCCTTGCTACCGCCGTAGTTACGCTTCGTTGCAACAGGCTTTCTGACATAGGTGTGTCCTTTTCTGGATGTTGTTTGTGGTGCGGAGATGTTGGGCTTGAAAAAATGACTTTGGTTGCAGAATTGAGGAAAGGATAATCCAATAAAAATACTTGTCAATAGAAAATAAACAAAAAAAGTAAAAAAAACAGGTAGTTATGATGATAATATCTATTGATTTACTAGATATTTCACGCTAATTTATGCGGAAATAGGCATGGCTGTGACCCGCCAGTTATTGGTTTCTCACCCGATTCAGATGATTCCGTATGCGAATAATATTAAGCAATTGCCATTTTTCCTCTGATACACTGAGAGAAGCGCGACACACCGCTAATGCTTTCAACAGTAGCGACCTCGGAAAGTGAGATATGAATTGTTCCTTCTGAGTCATCTCTCAAATCAGGCCGGGCAATCTCCATGTGATCCCACATACAGTTCCGGCAAACGAATTTCAGCGGCAGGAAGTACTTCTGAGGTTCAGCAGAAGCGATCTCCTCGGCCCTTTTTATAGCGCCCTTCTGCCCTTCATCGGCAGGAGTGAGGTCAAGTTTTGCACCAAGTTCCGACAGAACCTTTCTGCGGTCATGACTCAAGGTTTCGGGCATCGTCAATGTCAGATTATATCCTCGATCCGCAGCAATGGAGGCCAGGATAATTCCGGCATTCCCAAAAGCCGGCTCGATAATTTCCATTCCAGGTTTCAATGCACCCATTTCTTCAGCGATCTTAATCAGGTTAACTGTTGTTCGGTACTTGCTCAGGTAATCGGGAATGTTTCCTTCAAATCTGGCTTGTCCTAAAGCTATTGCACCTTCAGTGATGTGTATAAACTTCACCGAAGGCAGGCTGCGATTAGTCCGTACGTTGTCATTGTTTGTTGATCCCATGGCATCTCCTTTTCAAATTTTTACATTACTATTCCTATGTAATTAGTCATATAACATTCAAAAAAAATCAGCAATCATCAGCAAACATCAGCCAATGTCGTGCTCTCCAATTTATTGGATATATAATCACGGATATCGCGGAACAACGCCATCAAACTCTGCTCTTTTTCAATCGGCGTCGATTCGTAAAAATAGGAACTGACCGACTCCGTGGGGGCAAGTGCACCGTCAAAAAGACGGATAATCTCCGCCAGATGAATCTGTTTCGCCGGTTTGGCAAGAGAATAACCCCCGGATTGTCCACGAAGACTGCGAAGGTATTTGGCCCGTTTCAGAATCAGCAGAATCTGCTCCAGAAATTTGGGTGGAATGCCTTGAGCAGTCGCTATTTCATGCACGGGCACAAAAACATCGGAATCGCTCCGTGCCAGAAAGATAAGCGCCAGTAAGGCATATTCACTTTTCGATGTCAGTTTCATAACAGCCTTATTATGACTAAGTCGATGGGATTAGTTATACATGTTCAGCTTGTATGTCAAGCTATATATACAGACACAACGCAACCGAATCTTTTACCACGCAATAAAATTCAAAACTTCATCCCCCAGCGCTGTACCGTGCGCTGCTCAAGCAGACGGAACAGGCTGTCCATTGCGACGCCGATGCCGATTACTGTCAGTAGCCCAGCGAAGACGTAGGCGATTTCAAGCTGATTCTTGTTCTCATAGATGAACCAGCCGATGCCGCCAGAGCCAGAGCTGACCCCGAAGACCAGTTCGGCGGCGATCAATGTACGCCAGGCGAAGGCCCAGCCGTTCTTCAAGCCGGTCAGAATAGCAGGGAAAGCCGCCGGTATCAGAATCTGCACTACATAACGAAAACCTGTCAGGCCATAGTTGCGACCGACCATGCGGATTGTGCTGCTGATCGAAGCAAACCCTGAGTGAGTGCTGAGTGCCACCGGCCAGAGTACGGCATGGACCAGTACAAAGGTAATACTGCCATTGCCGAGTCCGAACCAGAGCAGCGCCAGCGGCAGCAGAGCAATCGCAGGCAACGGGTTGAACATGGCGGTCAGCACCTCCAGCAGGTCGTTACCCAGACGGGTGCCGTTGGCAAGAGCTGCAAGAAATGTAGCCAGCACAATGCCGATAGTGTAACCACCCAGCAACACCCTGAGTGACACCAGTACCCGGCTCCCGAGCTCACCTTTCTCAAAGGCGCTCCAGAGCGCTGAAGCGGTATCGCCGAAGGTCGGGAACATGAGCGGGTTTTTGAGCTGCTGAGAATACATTTGCCAGGCAACCGCCAACAGCAGAAGTATCACAATCTTGCGGACCAGAGCCTGATTCCATATTTTCTCTGCCAGCGAAAGAGGACGGGTAATTTCTCCGATGACCTGTTCAGTAGCGCGAGCCTGCGGTACCTTTGCAAAATCTTCTGCGGCAGCAGTCAATGTTCCATCCAGTGCCATGCTTGTGCCCCTTTCAGATGACATAATCCTGCACATCCCGGAACAACACCCGGTGGATCGTATCGCGCAGCTCGTTGAAACCACCATAGAAACGGTTTGTTGGATCGTCGAGGTCTACATCCAGGATTTCCTTTACCTGCCCCGGATGTGGAGTAAGAAGTACAATTCGGTTGCCGAGGAGAATTGCCTCCTCAATGGAGTGGGTAACAAAAATCATGGTGAATTTTGACTGGCTCCAGAGTTCCAGCAGCTCTACCTGCATCTGCTGCCGGGTGAGCGCGTCCAGCGCAGCAAAAGGCTCATCCATAAGGATAATTTCCGGTTTCATGGCCAGGCACCGTGCTATGGCAACCCGCTGTTTCATGCCGCCCGAAAGGGTGTGCGGATAGGCATCGGCGAACTTATCAAGTTTGACGGTACGGATTGCCGCCATTGCCTGGTCATTGGCCTCGATTTTTGATGCTCTTCCGCTGGCAGTCAAGGCAAACGCCACATTCTGGTGCACCGTTTTCCAGGGCAGAAGCTGGTCAGTCTCCTGAAATACCATCATGCGATCCGGCCCGGGCCCGACGATTGTATGACCATCCAGGCTGATGTTACCCTCTGCCGGAGTCAGATAACCGCCAACAGCCTTCAGGAGAGTTGACTTTCCGCAACCGGACGGTCCCAGCAGTATCAGTCGATCAGATCGATTCGCCTGAAAACCGACCCTCCAGGTGGCCGTCACCAGCTTGTCACTGGTCTTGTATTGTATGGTCACACCCTGCACATCAAGCAGAGGGGTTTTGGAAGCCATGCTCAGCTCCCTTGCTTGCCGTGAACATTGGGGAAGAATAGATCCTTCCAGCTGTTTGGTTTTGTTTTTATTGTCCCGGTCTTGTACATGAAATCTGAAAATTTTGAGATATTGAGAGGGGTCGTCGTATAAGAGAGAGAAGGTTGACTGATCTCCTTGATCAGGTCTTCCAAACTTTCCTTGGTCTTGCTGGCCTTTTGATAGATTTCAGCCGCCGAACGTTTGTTCTTGTTTATGTAGGCAACCGCCTCTTCCAGAGCTGCAAAGACGGCGGCGTATGTTTTCGGGTTGTTATCGTGGAATGTTTTTGTTGTAGTGATTACATTGAAGGTGTGCGGTCCACCGAGGACATCATATGAATTGAGCACTGTTCTGACCCGCTTGTCGTCCAATTCCTGAAACATGAAGGGTGGACTTGTCAGATGGCCGGTGATTTCAGATTTGCCGGACAACAACGCCGCCATGGCATCCGGGTGTTTCATGGTTACGGTCAGCTCCAGCACCTCGATATTGGCGGTATAACTCATCAGACCGGTTTCATCGTACAACCGCTGCAGCTGGTTTTTCTCAAAAGCGGTGCCTATCAGCTGGCTCGGGAACTTTTTTGTGCGGAAGTTCTTGCCAACCTCGTTCAGGATGGCAATGTAGTAATCAATCTCATCATCAAAAGGACGAGCACCGCCGACAATTGAGCCAGATGTCAGAAACACGGCTGAAAAACGTCCCGGCTCTTTGAGGGCCTCCCCGATGACTTCCCCGACCTCGACGGGGTCAAGGCGTGCCGGAATTTTGAGTTCCTTCCCGCTTTTTTTCATTTGGGCAACGATATCGCAGAAGGCGCAACCCTTGCCGTTGTTCCAGAATGTGCAGTAGCGGTATGGAAAGATGTTCAGCCGCTGGGGACGTGTGCTGACGATGTTCTTCATCAGCACCCCTGAGCTGCTGGTCTTGCTGTAGAAATCCGGTGCAGGCCAGTACTCAACCTCTTCCAGGGCATGCCCGTCATCAAACAGCCAGGGCGCACCATCCAGTACGTCAACAATGTATGGGTTCTCTTCCAAAGGAGTCGGCGTAGTAATGATTGAGGAGCCGTCCCGCAGTAGTAGCGATTCCGGAGTAAGCCTGATCACTCCGTCGCGCGTGCCGAAGATGTGTGTACCGGAAGTCTGGTGGCGTGCCGGATCCAGAAGAGCGATGGCCTCGTCGGTGTAATAAACTCCCCGTCGCTGCACATCTGCCTTGAGAATGATCAGGCGCGGCACGTCGGGATAGCGGCGTACGATCTCTTCCAGTGGCGTTATCGGTGTTTTTTTCATTAGATCGAGAGTCATTGCGGATATCCGATCGCCTAACGGCTATGCTGTGCTACTGTATGAGAAGTGGGCAATCCTGTTACCACCGGCAGGCTGTTGTCCTTTGACCAGCCGATCCATGAACTGTCATAGTTGTGCAGCTTCTCAAGAGGCCAGCCGGCCAGATAGAGAGAAAATATGGCCTGGGTTGAGCGCACACCGGACTGGCAATAAAAGTAGAGCTCCTTGCTGCGGTCGTATCCAAGTTTATTCAGCACGGACTGAAGTTCATCTGATGTCAGCCATTCAGCCTGATTTTCTTTTTTCTTGAAAACAGTCCAGTTGCTGTGAATTGCTCCGGGAATGCGGCCGGCACGATAGGCGCCCTTTTTCAACTCCTCGCCGCTGAACTCCTTCAGATCACGATTGTCCCATATCTGAGCCTTGCTACTGCTCTGAGCTGTTACGACATCCTGAGTTTCCACTCGTAATGACGGCAGCGATACCTTGGCAGCAAAATTACCGATACGTGCAGGAGCCGCAGGCGCCAACAGATCTACCGTATACCGCATCCCTCCAGGCTTTGATGCCGCCATCCAGCACCCGCACATCACCTTTGCCGTAGTAGGTGAAGGCCCACCATAAACGGGTGGCGTCATATTTGCTGTCGTACACCACCACCGTTGAATCCCTGTTGATGCCCAGGCTCTGGGTCAGCTTTGAAAAACCGGCCGCATCAATTATGTTGCCGGCGACGCCGTTCTGGGTTTCAGGTGGTGCTTCGATTACTGGTCGATCAACCTGATACGAGCCCGGAATGTGCCCCAGCCTGTACTCTACATTATTCTCGGCTGCCAGGATTACCAACTTGGGAACTTTTGCATCAATCAGGCGCTTGAGTTCCTGCACGGTGATCAGGGCATTTCCGCGTAGATAGCCCTTGTAATTGCTTTCTGCAGCAAAGGCGCTGAATGTCGAAGTTAGCAGGGACACAAGTGCGATTATTGCAATAAAAATATTCAATCTTTTCATGTGTGACTCCTTGTCGTAGAAAATAAAAAGGCCGGACAAGAATGGGGAAAAGTTTCCATTCAGTCCGGCCTCCAGTTTTTCTGGTCAGCCAATATTTAATTTTCTGAGAGACTATCTTTGTCAGCAACAAAAAGTCAAGCATAAAATACAATATCTATAACTTTTATATTCATTTAAGTTACTGCGAAATATTCACTTAACCAGCAACTACTGATCTTCTGAGTCTTCCTTTCCATCATGTGCGGAGAGTCTGAAGCATGCCCTTGGATGGTAAACAATTTGAAGCCGCCAGTGTACTGCAGGGCGCAGATAAGGGGACAGGCTGCTTATTGACGAAAAGGGTCTGTCCCTTTGCCTATAAGTTCTGCGACCCGTATCCTGGCCTCATCCGTTAGAAACTCCCATAAGCCAAGCTCTTGCAAGGTAGTCACGGCAGGGATACCTGACTCGTTCCAGCCGCGCTCCTCGTAGTAGACCTTCACCAGTCTTTTCAGATCTGCAATTCTCACACTCATCAGAAGTTGCCGCTTCCCGGAGGTTGGCATGGATGCAACATCCTCAACCACCTTGCCCATAATCCTGGCCACCTCACCATCGTTGAACTCTGCCTCGCTTTCGTAGTGGGCATCCTCGGTCGGTCCGATGGCGCGTTCAGGAATCCAGTCCTTCTGTGAGGTTTCATTGCCGAAGCGCAGAACATTCATGACCCGCTGCAGGTTGATATCGCGGTCGGTCTGGGCGAATATCTCCTGCCAGGTCAGATTGGTGCCGAGCACGCCATTGTAAAAATCAGCGTAGATCTCCTGAGAAGCAGGATTAATGTAGATATCCGTTCCCAGTCTTTTAGCCGATTCAGGATTGAAAACATCTACCCAGGGCAGCTTGCAAAGCCCCAGATTATCGTTGCCGAGCCGCACCCGCGGGTAGGACATAAGCGCTTTGGCCTTGTCCTCAAAGGTCGGGAAAGCGCCCTGCAGATCGGCTTTTATCAGCCAGGCTGCTGCGTGGTGAGCCCCGATGTCACTGGCAGCGGCATAGGAACCCTGCATGGAGAGTGAGCGGTGGGTGCGGTAGAGTGAGAACGGCAATCCCTTGGTCTGCATGGCGAAGCAATTCAGTTCCAGCCTGACGTCAACACCGGTCCTCTTCAGATAGGATTCCACAACCCGATCAACCAGCGCCAACATGCCCTTGCCGGCAGTGCGCGCCAAATCTCCCTCTCCCAGAGCGATCCGGTGCAGGAACGTCATGGCCGCTTCTTCGTTGCCAAATGTCAATTCCAGACCATCCGCCTCGGTTTTATTCAGATAACCTCGCTGAACGCACTCCATAATGAACGAAATCAGCACGCATGTGGTAATGGTATCGATGCCGTAGTTGTCGCAGTGCCAGTTGGCCTCCATAATGAACTTCGGGTTCCAGATGCCTAGGTTGGAACCGAATCCGGCGGCAGTTTCGTATTCAGGGCCGTCTACCCAGACCTTTTGGCCGACGTGATCGCCGGTCGTGAGTATCACCCATCCCCCTTTGGTACACATCAGGTTGCATCCGGGGAAGCAGCCGTCCATACCGCGATGCTCAAACAGATTTTCAGCATAGAACTTTCCTGAGATCAGATCTGCCCGTGAATCAGATCCGGCCTGGTAGTTGTTGACAGGTAACGATTGATATTCGTGCTTGTTCATAAACGGAATCAGACCGGCGCTTCCCTTGCGGTACATTTTCAGAGAATGTGGATCAACCTCCTTGACCACTGCGTGTAACCTTTTACCGGCCTGCTTGGCTTTTTCCCAGTCGGCGGCGCCATAGGGATTATCTCCATGGGGATAGTCGGCCAGTACTACAATGGCGCGGATGTTCTTGTGAATCATTACCGTGCCGAGACCGGTTCTGCCGGCCTGCTTGGTGCGCCAAACCCCCCTGGTCCCATTCAGGGCCGGTTTGGTGACATCATAATAGTGGCTGTTGATGCAGCCGAAACTGGTGGTGGCCGCACCCTTGCCGGTGGTCATGAAGGCCAGATGGCGCTTGTCATAACCTGTCGCAGTGAAGCGGGCGACTATCTCCTGCTCCATGTCGAAGACCTGATCAGTGGAAGAAATATCCGTCACCGTCACCTCATTATTAAAACTGTCAATGATAATCATGACGTCGGTATTTGCCCGTCCGGTAATCTGCAGTGCGTCAAAGCCGGCGTATTTGAGGTAAGCGCCGAAATATCCGCCGAAATTGGATACTCCGGCGATGCCGGTCAAAGGAGAGAGCGAGATAGCCATGGCTTTGGCAGTACCCGGAAATTGGGGAATTCCGCCTAAAGGACCGTTGGCTATAATAAGAGGGTTTGCGGGGTCGCTTGCCTTTGTTCCGGCGGTGATTGCCAAGTGAAGCAGATAGAGCCCCAGACCGCGACCTCCCAGAAAATAGTTCTTTATTTTAGGATCAAAAGCCGGAGTGGCAATCGAGCGGCTCGTGACATCTATCTTCAAAATCTGGTTGGCGTATCCGTGTTGAAGTTTCGCTTTGGTGTAGTTCATCTTAATCCCTTCGTAGTGAGTTTCCGGCCGTTTCAAACGTCTGACCCATAGCAAGCCGTCCGGTTTGAATGACATAGTGTGATGATGCAAAAGCTTTTTAGAAATGACACATGGAATGCGTTCTTGTCAAGCTGGTGTCGCGGATTACTCAATCACAACGTACCTTATTTTTTGACTTTCGCTCTATTCCTATGCTACAAAAGCTCATTGTATCCTGACATTCAAACGCCTATATTGCCATACGAGGAGGCATGCATGAATCACTTTCAGTACAAGGGCAGTGAACTCCACGCTGAGGACGTTGCACTCAAAAATATCGCAGCAGTGGTCGGCACACCGCTCTATGTGTATTCCCATGCCACACTGGAGCGCCACTTCAATGCATTCGACACCTCCTTCGCCGGCGTACCTCACACCATCTGCTATTCGGTCAAGGCCAACTCAACCCAGTCGGTATTGAAGACGTTCATCAATCTGGGGGGGGGGGTGGACATTGTCTCCGGCGGTGAACTCTATCGCGCTGTCAGAGCCGGCGTTGATCCAAAGAAAGTAGTCTATTCCGGCGTCGGCAAGAAGAATGATGAGATCGAGTACGCCCTGAACACCGGTATTCTCATGTTCAACGTCGAGTCGGAGCAGGAACTGAGCCGCATCAGTGAAATCGCTTCGCGCATGGGGAAAAAAGCCGGCATCGCCATTCGCGTCAACCCTGATGTTGACCCCGGCACGCATCCCTACATCACCACCGGCCTGAAAAACGCCAAGTTCGGCATCACCATTGAGCGCGCCATGGTTGAGTATGCCCGCGCCGTGAATCTTCCCGGTATTGATGTGATCGGTATCGATATGCATATCGGTTCACAGCTGACCAAGGTCAACCCCTTTGTCGATTCGATAGAGAAGTTGAAAATCATGATCGGAAAGCTGCGTGAGCAAGGCATTGCCCTGAAGTACTTCGATTGCGGTGGTGGCCTTGGTATTCAGTACAATGACGAAGAGCCACCCTTGCCGGCCGACTACGGCAAGGAAATCGTAGCCGCAACCAAAGATCTTGAGATGCATCTGATATTCGAACCAGGGCGCAATCTCGTAGGCAATGCCGGTATTTTGGTTGCCACATGTCTCTATACCAAGGCTCGTGACGAGAAGAATTTCATCATGATCGACGCCGGCATGAATGACCTGGCCCGTCCGGCCCTGTACGGATCGTTCCACGGAGTTCAACCGGTTGTCAAGGATCAGGACGGCATGATCACGGCCGATATCGTCGGACCGATTTGTGAGTCAGGTGACTTCCTGGTCAAGGACCGCGAGGTGCCAATGTTCAAACAGGGGGATCTGATGGCCTTCATGTCGGCCGGCGCTTACGGTTTCGCTATGAGCAGCAGCTACAACAGTCGTCCCCGTGTGGCCGAAGTGATGGTTAAAGGTGATACGTTCGAGGTCGTCCGTGAGCGTGAGACGATTGAGGATTTGATACAAGGCGAAAAAATTGCATCGTTCCTGTAAATCTGAAATATGGAGGTATTGCTTATGTTCAAAGGAAGCATAGTTGCCATTGTGACGCCGTTCAAAAAAAACGGTGCGGTTGATTCCGAAAAACTGCGCGAGCTGGTGGACTTTCAGATCGAGAACGGCACCGATGCCATTGTCCCGTGCGGCACCACTGGAGAAGCATCCACCCTCGACTACGACGAGCATATGGATGTAATCAGGACCGTTGTGGATCAGGTCAAAAAGCGCGTCCCGGTTATCGCCGGTACCGGTTCCAACTGCACTGCCGAGGCGATCGAACTGACACAGAAGGCCAGGGATGCAGGCGCTGACGGCGCTCTTCTGGTAACACCCTACTATAACAAACCGACACAGGAAGGGCTCTATCGTCACTACATGGCCGTGGCTGATGCGGTAGCCCTTCCGCAGATCTTATACAATGTTCCGGGACGGACCGGTATCAATCTGCTGCCCGAGACTGTCGCCCGCCTGGCCCCTCACTGCAACATCGTAGCCATCAAGGAGGCCACCGGTTCACTCCAGCAGGGCTCAGAAGTAATTGCGTTGTGTGGCGATCAAATTGATGTATTCTCCGGAGATGATTTCATTACCTTCCCGCTGTTGGCCTGCGGTGCCAAAGGAGTTATCTCGGTGTTGGCCAATATCATGCCTAAGACAGTCGCCGACCTGGTAGACGCCTTCTTTGCCGGCGATGTTGAGACAGCCCGTCAGTTGCATCTGAAAACCCTCAAGATCGGTAACGCCATGTTCATAGAGAGCAACCCGGTGCCGGTCAAGACAGCTCTGGAACTGATGGGTAAAGCCCCGGCTGATGTGCGTTTGCCGCTCTGCCAGCTGTCGGATGCGAACAAGGCCAAGCTTGCTGCGATTATGAAGGAATACAAGCTGATTTGACAGACGCAAGAAAGGACGCGCCATGAAATATTTCAGAACCGGCCTGTGCCTGTGTGCCCTGGTCACCGCCGTTTCCCTGGCCGGAGAAACCCGGACCCTGGAAGCGGGCTCGCTTTCAGTCGATTCACTGCTTGGGAAATATGATGGTAAGATGACGTTACATAATGGTAGAGAACAGGCATTTGACTATCAGATTGAAGTTCTCTCTGTAGACAAAGAGGCCAACACGGTTGCGTTGATTGCTTATTGCAGCAACTGTGAAACAAAGGAAATGAAGAGAAATAAGTGCGAGATAAAAGAGATAGGCAAAGAAATCAAGTATAGTTGCAAGGCAACCTACACTCAAGAAGAGTATATCTTCAACGGAGAAACATTAAAAGCGACGGGAAGCGGGAAAAAGTTCCCCTATTCCATAAATGTGGAAAAGCTCACTAAGTAGAAATCTGATTTTCTTCTAAACACGACTTAAGAAGGGGTAGGACATGATCAAAGTTGCAGTTTGCGGCGCGGCAGGACGAATGGGACAGCGCATCATCAATTCCATCATCGAGACCGAAGGTGTGTTCTTCTGCGGTGCCTTGGAGCGGCCCGGTCATCCGGCCATCGGCCAGGATGCGGCCATGCTGGCAGGCTGCGGCAAGCAGGATGTACATATCACCGACAGTCTCAACGCCGTAGTGGCTGCCTGTGACGTGCTGATCGACTTCACCTCCCCCAAGGTGTCGCTCAAGAACCTGGAAGTCTGTTCCCTCAAGCGCAAGGCCATCGTCATCGGTTCCACAGGTTTCACCCCCGAGGAACGCGCCCTTGCTGTTGAGCTGGCCAAAGATATCCCGGCTGTTCTGGCTCCCAATATGTCGGTAGGCGTTAATGTCTGTTTCAAGATTCTGAAGGATATCGCCAAAACACTTGGAGACGACTTCGATGTTGAGATCGTCGAGCTTCACCACAAGCTGAAGAAGGATGCCCCCTCAGGCACTGCCGTACGGATGGGTGAAGTGGTTGCCGAGGCCCTGGGACGTGACTACAATAGGGTTGCCAACTGCCATCGCGAAGGGATCATCGGCGAACGCAGCAGCGCAGAAATCGGCATGCAGACCGTGCGAGGCGGTGACATTATCGGCGAGCACACGGTTTACTTCATCGGCATGGGTGAGCGTATAGAGCTTTCCCACCGCGCCATGACACGGGACATGTTCTCGCGCGGATCGGTCCGGGCCGCGAAATGGGTGGTCGGTAAGGCACCGGGGCTGTACGACATGCAGGATGTGTTGGGGCTGAAATAATGGCAATTACTTCTTGGAGGATTAATCAGTAATGGCGAAAATCAATGACAACTACCTCAAACTCAAAGCTGGTTACCTGTTTCCGGAAATCGGTCGCCGCGTACGGGTCTTTGCAGAAGCAAACCCATCTGCCAAGATCATCCGCCTCGGCATAGGCGATGTCACTCGCCCTTTGGCTCCGGCTGTGCTGAAAGCCTTTCACGCCGCCGTGGACGACCTGGCTACATCCGAGCACTTTGCCGGTTACGGCCCTGAACAGGGCTATGACTGGCTGATCAATGCCATTATCGAGAAATCTTACAGACCACTGGGCGTCAGCCTCAAGACGGAGGAGATGTTCATATCCGACGGCTCCAAGTGCGACTGTGCCAATATCCTTGATATCTTTGCCATGGAGAATGTGGTGGCCATCGGTGACCCGGTTTACCCGGTCTACAACGATACCAACGTCATGATCGGACGCACCGGCGAGGCCGACGACAAGGGCTACTACAAAGGGATCGTCTACCTGCCCTGCAACGAAGACAACGGTTTCATCCCGGCTCTTCCAACCGTAAAAGTGGATATCATCTACCTCTGCTTCCCCAACAATCCGACCGGAGTGGTGGCCTCCAGAGCCGAACTCAAGAAATGGGTCGATTATGCTCTGGCCAACGACGCCGTGATCTTCTTCGACGCCGCCTATGAGGCCTTTATCACTGATCCCGCCATTCCCCGCTCGATTTACGAGATCGACGGAGCCAAGCGCTGCGCTATTGAGTTCCGCTCCTTTTCCAAGACTGCGGGCTTCACCGGCGTGCGTTGCGGCCTGGTGGTTGTACCGGAAGAGGTCATGGGCGCCACTTCCAACGGAGAGAAGTACAGCTTCAACAAGCTCTGGCTGCGCCGCACTACCACCAAGTTCAACGGCGCCTCCTACCCGGTTCAGCGAGCCGCTGCAGCAGTCTACTCAGAAGAGGGGTGGATGCAGACAAAAGCAATCATCGATTATTACATGGAGAACGCCAGTATCATCTGCGGTGGTCTGAGAGAAGCCGGTCTGGCGGTCTACGGCGGAGTCAATGCCCCTTACATCTGGCTCAAAACGCCTGGTAACATGACCAGTTGGGACTTCTTCGACAAACTCCTGACCGAATGCAACGTTGTCGGCACACCGGGGAGTGGCTTTGGCCCCAGTGGAGAAGGTTTTTTCCGATTATCAGCCTTCGGAAATCGGGAAAATGTGATTGAGGCGATTGAGAGGATCAAGAAATTTCAGTAAGGTAATTTATCCATTTGTATGCAAGGAGGTCACTCATGGCCAGACTTATCCTGTGGATGCTGTTCGTTGTTGCACTGTCCGCCTGTGCTCCGACCCTCAAAATGGAACAGTACGGTAAAGGCCTGCAGGAAATTGGTGAAGATGATTTTCCCCGCCAGATAGTGATACTTCCCTTTGGCAATGAAGCGAACGAACCGGGACTTGAAGCGGTGGTACGCCGAAATTTTGCCAATCATTTTTCCTCAAAGAATTACCTCGATATGAAGCTCCCCGTCGCTGATGAAAAGCTGGTTCATTTTGAAAAAGCTACCGGAAAGAAAATTAATGATGCCAATCAAAAGGAGCTTTCCGAAGCGCTTGGTGTGGACGGTCTTTTGTACGGCAACGTTACTGATTACAAAAAAATCTACGCCGGCATCTATTCGCAACTGGGAGTGGAAGCCGAAGTATGGCTGGTGAATGCCCGTACCGGAAAAGAAATTTTTCGTTTGCGCGAATCGGTTCGTTACCATGAAGGTGGAGTACCGACTTCAATACTATCTGCCGTCGTGACGGCTATATCTACGGCTTTAAACCTGCGCGAAATCCAGAAAGTGCGTATGGTGAACGAACTCTGTTACAAATTCATGGAGAAGATTCCCGCGTCGCGTACCGCCGTGATCGAAGCCAGACCGGTTATCAAAGAGGTTCTGACCAACGTGATAGAAGGTCCGTTCGGCCCGAAAAAGGTCATACGGGTAGGTCTTGAGGGTGATCCGGGACTGGTTGCCACCTTCAACATCGGCAATTTCCGGAAAGGGATAGCCATGAAGGAACTGAAACCGGGAATATATACCGGAGAGTATGCCGTCATGCCGGGAGACAATACGCGCGATATGCCGGTTACCGTTACACTTACCCGTTTGGGCGGCTATGAAAATCAATGGCTTGCACCGGAAGGATATGTAAGCATAGACACCACACCACCACCCACCGTCAAAGGTGTGCGGGTAAAAGGTTTTGGAGACCGGATCGACCTTTCCTGGGAAAATCTGAAAGATATCCCTGATTTGAAAGGTTACCGGATACTTCGTAGCGAATCTCCCCTGTCCGGCTACAAGGAATTGGCCCTCGTGGAATTATCGTCATATCGCGACACCACACTTTTACAAGGAAAAGAGTATTACTATCGGATTATTGCCGTGGACCAGGTTGGCAATGAAGCCGACCCCGGAGAATCGCCGCGAGCATCGCTGGCCGCAATCGAGCCGAGAAAACTTGCAGGCGAACTCAAGGAGGACACGCTTCTGGACGGTCCGTGCCTGATCACTGGGCTACTGATTGTGCCGAAGGGAATTACTCTGACTGTGGAAAAAGATGCCCGCCTGCTGTTTGAAGCGGGAGCAGGAATTTTCGTCAAAGGTACATTTTCCGTAAAAGGTGATGAAATTCCTGTCGAGCTCTACCCCGCCGGAAATGTAGAGTGGCAGGGAATTACCGTTGAGGGAGGCCGCATTTCGCTTGTACGTGTCAAACTGCGCGGCGCAGTCACCGGAATTACGGTAAGTGACGCGGAGGGGAACCTGAACGGAATACACATATCAGGCAGCGAGACAGGTCTTGCCATTTCCGGCAATGCGACCCTGGAGGTAAAAAATATCATACTGTCCGGCAATAAAACCGGCCTGCGCTTGTCCAAAACGGCGATTTCGATCACCGGCGCCGGCATCATCCAGAACGGCGACGGAATCATTGCCGACAGCTACGCCGGCGAACTTCGTGATAACAGTATTATCGACAACCAGCGGAACATTGTTGCCGACAAGTCGCTGTCGGTTGGTCCCAACTACTTCGGTACTGTAATCGCGGAAGATATGCGACTCGTCAATGCCAGCGCCGAAAAGGTCTTTAACGCCCCACTACCCACCGGTACTGTTGTCGCCGCGGTCATTAACCCCTATCTGAAACTCACCCAGGAGGAGCGGCAGAAAAAAAGCGCCGAATTTTTTGTCGAGGGCGGTAATTATTTCCGTCAGCGGAACTATGGTAAGGCGGTTGGATTGTTCGCTGAGAACTTGAAAGTTCTCCCGACTGCTGAAACGTATTTTTATCTCAGTCTCTGTCACCAGGAGATGAAGGAAGAGGACAAGGCACTGGCATATCTCCGTGATGGAACGGCAAAATTTCCTCAGGATCCGCTGCTCTGGAAATCTTTGGGGATGCTGGTTTATGAAAAGGGCGATGAAGCCGGTGCAAAAAAGGCCTTGCAGGAAGTACTGCGCCTCTCACCTGATGATCGACAGGCCCGCTTTGTACTGGAAAGAATAACTGCTGATACCAAGAAGTAGTCATTTGTTAAATTGCTGTTTCATGCGAAAGAGCCAAAATATGCAGATCTGCAAGATGAATAAAATCGGTGTCGTACAAGCCACTCTGATGGTATGTATGACAGTGATGTTGTACGCTTCCGCCGATGCATTCCACCGGGGCGGAGTGGGGGAGTGCGAAGGATGTCACACCATACACAACTCCCGTGGAGGGGTACCCGACAGCCCGACCGGAATGTCAGGCAATTATCTGCTCAAGGGAAGTGACCAGAGTTCGGTCTGTCTGAACTGCCATCAGGTATCGGGTGACCCCGGGCCGACCGCGTATCACGTAAGTACTGCCCCCGCTGATATGCCGCCCGGCACCCCGCCCCGGCAGATGCCCCCCGGTGGTGATTTCGGCTGGCTCAAAAAATCCTATTCCTGGTTCGACACCCTCGGATCTACCACCATTCAGCGTAGTAACGGGAATAGTCACGGGCACAATTTCAGTGCCCTTGATTACGGCTACGACGTGGATTCCGATAGGCCCGTGGCTCCCGGCGGCAATTATCCGTCGTCCGCCATGTCCTGCACCAGTTGCCACGACCCACATGGTAAATATCGCCGTCTGTACAACGGCAGCATATCCACCGCTACCGCCCCGATCAAGGGCTCAGGTTCCCTGGCCCGCAGCGCGGTTCCTGATTCACAGAATGCTGTCGGAGTGTACCGCCTTCTGGGCGGAATCGGTTACTACCCTAAGTCGCTTGGTCCGGGAAACACTTTTTCGTACAATCCTCCGGCAGCGGTGGCTCCGGATGTGTACAACCGTGCCGAAAGCGTATCCCAGACCAGGGTAGCCTACGGATCGGGCATGTCGGAATGGTGCCGCAACTGCCACCCCAACATCCATACTGATGCGGTTCCGGCATACCTCAAGCACCCTTCCGGTATGATCCTGGGTGCGAGCATCGCGGGGTGGTACAACCAGTATATCAAGGATGGCGATCTGCTGGGCGATGCGAGCATTGCTTTTCTGTCGCTGGTACCCTTTGAAATCGGTTCGACCGATTATGTAAATATGCTTAAACCGATCGCTGGCACACCGAAGGGGCCGTCGCTCACCGACGGCTCACCTCAAGTGATGTGCCTCTCCTGTCACCGTGCCCATGCCAGCGGATGGGACGGTGCCATGCGCTGGAACAACCGTTCGCCCTATATCGTGTTCTCGGGCAAATATTCACAGACCGGCAACATACAGCCTTATGGCCAGGGGAGAAGTGAGATTGAGGCCCAGGCGGCATACTATTACATACCAGCCACGGCATTCGCGAACAAACAGTATCCACTCTGTTACAAGTGCCACAAGACAGGGACAGCAGAGTTGAAGAAGTAGACACGTAACTTGTATACCCCCCTTCAATCCACCTCTTGCCCAGGGGGAAGGGTTTATCTTCCCCCCAATCATGTCGGGAGAACCAAAGTGTTGACCAGATTTCTGCTGATTGCAGCTTTATTGATGCTGTTATGTGCCGGTTGCACCCAGATCCGTCAGGTGGCCAAACCGCTGCTTGGACCGTCCCAGGGTGAGCTTTACCTGTATTGCGATCCACTCCCGCAGGATGCTGATAAACTGCGCTTTGTCATTGACGAGGTTGCCGCAATTCGCGATGACGGCCTGTCTGTACCACTCACACAGGAATTCAAAGAGTTAGCCCCCGCTGAATTGCGTCGTCAGCGGTTTTTTGCCCAGGGGATCATTCCTTCGGGACGCTATATCGGCCTGGCATTTACTCTCAAAAGCGCTACCATGCTGGGAGAGATGGGTGCTGCACGTTTACTGATTCAGGACAAACCGTACGAAGTAAAAATTGCATTCACCGTGAGGGACGGCAAGGCCGTTGTCGTCACGCTGGATCTCAACTATCGCGAGTCGTTGAAGGGGGTTTCCTTCAATCCGGTTTTCAAGGCCGAAATTCCTCCCCGGCCACTTCCTGAGCTGACCGGCTATGTGACCAACCGGGGAGCCAATACCATTACCGTTTTTGACCGCCGTTCGGCTCGTATCGGGGCTGTTGTTGAAACCGGCCGCAAACCGGCAGGCATTGCCCTGGACCAAATTCGTTTGCGGGCCTATGTGGCTCTGTCGGGCCAGGATGCACTGGCCGTGTTCGACGTCAAGGAAAATGATTTTATCGACCGCATCAGGCTTAATCCGGGTGACGAGCCCGCTTTCGTTGCGCTGTCTGCCGATGGAAAAACAGCCGTTACAGCTAACACCGGATCCAATTCAGCCAGCATCGTGGATCTGCAGGCTCAGACAGAGGTTGCCCACCTTCCGACCGGCAACGGGCCGGAATTCATACTTATGGATCGCAGCGGGAGAAGGGCGTTTGTCTTTAACCAGCTCTCCAACAACATTACGGTGATCGATCTGGCAAGACGACAGGTTGCCGGAACAATCACAACCGAGTCGGCCCCTGTTTATGGGCAATTCAACCGCAAGGGGGACCGGCTGTACGTTGCGCACAGGATGACTCCCAACATACTGGAAATTTCGCTTGATACCCTGACCGTAACCAGGCGCATCAACGCCGGTATCGGGGTCAGCGCCATGAAAGTCAATCCGACCACTGATCTTCTCTACGTCGCTACCAGGTTTGGCGGGATAATAGATATCTACGATCCGTTTTCCCTGATGCCGGGCAATTTTCTGAAAGCAGACGGAGGGGTCGCTTACCTGACCATTGACGGAGAAGAAAACAATCTTGTGGTTCTGCATCCACACGATCGACGGATGCGCATGATCAATCTGGTCAGCAAAAAGGAACGCGGAGTGGTGGATACCGGCTCTGATCCTTACTGTGCGGCTATCTTCGGTGAACGTTGATGGATTGCAGAACGATATGGTGAGGAGGAACACGTCGGCGGGCATGCTTGCAACCGCCATACTTCTTATGCTGTTTCTTGCGTTGCCCGGCCCGGCAGCAGCCGATGGTATCAGTGGCACTCTGGAATACAATTACGGTGCATCACAATCGAAGTCCAGCGACGCGAGTGGTAGTACGTCATCAAAATCAACGAGCCTTTCAGAACGCTACAGCCTTGAGCTCGACAAAAGCTTTACCACCACGATCCGTATGAGTGCGGGGGCAAATGTACAGACAAGCTCAGGCGATTCCGAGACAAACGGTCTGACATCACACTCGACAAGCTCACGCATTTCTCCGCACATCGATCTGGGCTACGCCAACGGATTTTTCAGCGGTGCAGCCGGTTTCAGCCGACGCATCGAAGACTCGAAATCGAACGGGGTTTCCAGTGTGACCAACTACGCAGACTCGTATTCAAGCCGTCTGTCCTGGATGCCGGAGGATTTTCCCAACCTCAATCTGATCTATTCATCCTTTGACAGTTATGATGAAAGCCGTCTGTCCCAGGATAACAATTCAACATCGCTGACTGTCAGCACACGCTACAAACCGCTGCAGAGCCTGGATCTGAATTACTCGGGCAACAGTACCACGTCAACGAACCGGCTGAGTGGTTTCAAGACGGATTCGCTCACCCAGAGTGTGCGGGCCGACTATAATGACATTTTTTTCAAGGACCGGATTGCTGTCAGTAGCAGCTATACTATCGCAACGCAAAAGTCGTTGGCCACCAACAACGGCGCTTCAACCCCGAGCGCCAGCAGCAGTCTGCTGCCGCCGGTGCTGGTGAACAGTAATATCGACACCTTTTTCTTTACCACCACAAAATCGTTCGATTTGAGCACGGATAAACCAGATTTCAGCGGTACTAACTTTCGGATATCAAACCCTCTGCCGGGCGACTCGGTCGTGATCAGTTCGCTTACAATTCCCGCTATTCCGGACCGCACAAACCTGGGGATGAAATTCAGCCTCAATCAGTCCGTAAACATCATCAGACTGCTGGTGAGTACAAGTACATTTACTCCGAATCACCTCTTTACCGCAACCGACAACACGGCTGTTGCGTCGGCTTTTTTCGGCAAAATCAGGGTCTTTACCAGTTCAAACGGCAGCAGCTGGACAGCAGTGCCCAATCCCCCCAACATAACTTTCAATTCATTCCCCAGCGCTATCCCGCCGTTCCTCCCGACTCCCGCTTTTGAGCTGCGGCTGCCGAGTCCGGTTCAGGCAAACTTTATCAAGATCGAGATAGAGCCGGTCGGGAACATACTTCTTTCGGACGGCCAGCTGCTGAAAATGTCTATTACCAGCATGGAACTCTTTCTGCAGGATCAGAACACCATTATTCCGGTAGGAGCAAGCCGAAGTTCGTCACAGATAGGCGGAGCCTACAACCTGAACCTCAGGGCACGTTTGTGGGATGTTCCGACCGTCTCCTTCGACAGCGGGTTTGACCTGCATCACACGAAGACGGATTCCTCGCAATTTGCCTATCGCTATGCGCTGTCCAACGGTCTGAGTATCTACCATGTTTTCAGCCAGACTTTAAGCAGCAGCGCCCGCCTGTCGCGTCAGGACGACATAAATCCTGCCGAAACATCACACGCATCCTCTAATTCCCTGAGTGTGTCTCTGGCTGCTACGCCATTGCCTACCCTGAGCGGCACCCTGAACTACAGCGCCCGCCAGGATAAATCAAGTACGACCAGTAAAACCTCACAGTCGTTGAATATGTCTAACTCCGCCGACCTGTACCGAGGTGTAAGCCTGGGTCTCAACGTAGGAGGGAGTCTTTCCAGTGACAACAGCGGCAAGGAACAGCGAAGCATGATAAGCTCTCTGGGAGTTAACTTGCTGCCACACAGGAGCATGAGTATCAACATCGGGGTCTCAGACCAGGAGAGCTGGGCGGCGGGCGGCGATACCAAGGCCGATAGTAAATCCAGCTATAACCGCTCACTTGATGCCACAGTCACATATAATCCGGTTCAGGCGGTCTATCTGTTCGGCACGTTTAACATCATCATACAGTCGCAGCAGAAAACTCAGACGGCCCAGAGTCTCGGCGGATCATGGTCCCCGTTCAAGGACGGAGCCCTGCAGTTGAATGTGTCCTACCGCGAGGGTATCCAGCCTGACGGCACCAAGGATAGAACATTCAGCAATTCGGCTCATTTGACTATCAGACCCGGAATGTCGCTGGATGTTTCATATCTGATCGCCTCCTCCGTCGGGGTTGCGCAGAAATCCGACAACCAGAGTGTGTCCAGTTCGTTTCGGGCCAGCTTTTAAACTGAGAACATTTTCAACAGAGAGGGAGTCACTATGAAACAACAAAAAAGAGAGCAGCGAAGCGTGACTGGGTGGCCAGTCGCTCCCCTGGCCGGGCTCATCTTGATGCTGCTGGGCGGCTGCGCATCATCGGGGGACCTGTTCCGCGACACGACCATGGATTTTGGTTCGATCAAGACGGTTGCGGTCATGCCGTTCGTCAATCTTTCACGGGATCAGCTGGCTTCGGAGCGGGTACGGGACGTTTTTTCAACCTCCCTGATGTCTTCAGGGGCTCTCTATTCACTCCCCACGGGCGAAATTGCCCGTGCCGTCGGTAGTATCGGGTTGAGCAACGCCGCTACACCTTCGGTTGAGGATGCGGTCAAATTGTCCAAAGCACTCAAGGCTGATGCCATTATCACCGGGGTTGTTCGCGAATACGGCGATGTACGGGCAGGCAATGCCACTGCCGACGTCGTCTCGCTCAGTCTTCAAATGATTGAGGGGCAGACCGGACGGGTGGTATGGTCGGCGAGCAGTTCGCAGGGCGGTATCGGCATCACGGAGAAGCTGTTCGGCGGTGGCGGAAAGCCGATCAATGATGTGACGGAGAAAGCTGTCAATGACCTTATTACGAAAATGTTTGAGTAGGGGGGTATTATTCATACTGGCTGTGGTTACCCCCTGTCTGCTCTCCGGCTGCGCCGGACCGGCTAACGATGTTTTCCGCTTCAGTCCAGTATCCTCATCCTGGGGGCCGATGATAGCGGTGTATCCGATAGAAAACCTGAGCGGAGCATCAGCGCCACTCAAGAATTTGCATGAGGAACTGTCAACGGTGCTGCAACGCGCCGGAGCCCGAATTGTGGATCGTGACACCCTTGACCGTTTTTTTGAACGACATTGGGTGCGCTACGTGGGAGGAATTGACGAATCGACGGCAACCGCGCTCTGGGAGGAAACCGGAACCGATGCCGTCCTGATTACCAGCCTGGAACTGTATAACGATCAATCCCCGCCTCGCATTGCGCTGACAGCACGACTGGTCAATACTGTCGGAACACCGGAAATACGCTGGATGGACAGTTATGCCAAATCCGGAGAGGATACTCCCGGGCTGTTGGGGTTGAATATTATTGAAGACCCTGTCCGGCTCAGGAGCATGGCGCTTGACTATTTGGAATCTTCTCTTAAAAACTTCATTGTAAATCCACCGGTACGCTCACAAAAAATGTCCGCCCGGCAAATGCGCGAGAACAAACCGTTCACCATCCCTGAACTCATGGCCAGGATGAGGGATACCCCACGTAGATTGGCGGAGGACTCAGAGGGGAGGAGACCGTGGCTCTCATTTGTAGGCGATCTGTTTGTGCCGCGTTACGAGCCGAAAACCTGGTACAGCTCACGCGATGTACTGGATGACCAGTTACGCTCCCTTGCCATCGTCCCCTTTCTTAATCTGAGTACACGCAAGTATGGTGCCGAGGTTCTTGTACTGCATCTGGCAAAACAGCTGGTTATTGACGGAAGGCATAAAATAGTTGAAATCGGTGTTGTTCGTGATAAGATGCTAAACCTGCGGGTCATCATGAGTAACGGGGTATCGAACACAAACATAGACGACATATCTAACAGCCTGGGCGTTGAACTGATCATCAACGGCAAATTGTTTGATTACCTCGAATCCGGTACGACCGGACAGAACCCCAAAGTTGATTTTTCTTTGCAGATGTTTGAACGCGACAGCAGAAGAATACTTTGGAACTCACACAGTCGCAATCAGGGGGATGACGGGGTATTTTTCTTTGACGTCGGTCAGATCAGTACCGCCAGCACTTTAACTGACAGGATGGGCCAATCACTGGTTAATCGTTTGAATGAAAATGCTTCCGTGAAATGAGCGCTAAAACACAACGCATAAGTGAGGAATCATGAAATACAAGTCACGTATACCGATGTCCCTTCTTTTTCTGTCCGTTTCCCTTTTGTTTTCTGCTTCTCCGGCCGCAGCCGACGAGCCTCATCCTGGTGCAACGACAACGGCGACAATCTCAGCACCGATCAGCTCCGAGGTGAAGCCTTATTCCGAATCTGCTACTACAGTACCTGCTGTTCAACCGGCACCTCCTGCGCCGACTGTGGCCGAAGCTTCGGTTCCCAAGCCCGATACAGTCGTAATACGGTTGAACGCACCACTGTTGTCACCCAGATTCTCCACGACCCCACTGGCAGTTATCAACGATGAGGCAATTACGTTCGAAGACCTCAAGAAGGCCATTGGTACGATCCACACCGGCATGGATGTGGATAAAGCGGCTCCCAAAAAGAATTTCTTTGAAGTGCTGAAGCGCCTGATTAACTCGCGCTTGATGATCCAGGAAGCACGGAATATCGGGCTGGATAAAGATGATCTGATCAAGAGTTCTATGGAAGAGTTCAGCAAGAATCTTCTGCGGGAAACACTTCTGAACCAACATGTCAAAAACATTAATGCTGATGACAAAGAAGTTGAGAAAGTTTATCGCGAGCGAACCCGTGAGTGGCGATTGCAATCTCTGGTAATCGGCAGGTTGGCTGATGTCAGAGCCTTTGAAGCGGAAATAAAAGCCGGAAAATCCTTCTACGACATCTGTGACGGCTTTGTCCGGGATGAGCGAGGCAAAAGGGGAGGAAAGGTAGAGGACTTCATTGCGCGGGATGCTATCGATCCGAGTATGCTGGTTGCGCTGGAGAAGTTGAAAGTCGGTGAGATTGGCAAGCCGGTAGTGATCGAAAACGGCTATGTGATTTATAAGGTTGAGGAGATCCGGAGTAAGGACGACCCCCAACTGCTTGAGCAGTTGCGCCAGGAAATGGGTAATAAGCTGCGAGTCGCGGCTTTGAAGAGGTATCAGGAAGCACTGACTAAAAAATATGTCAAAATGAAAAAATTGTTCGAAACTCTGGATTATGAAAACAAAAAAAACAAGTTTGAAAATCTATTGAAGGATAAACGTGTCCTCGCAGAAATCAAGGGGGAACAACCACTGACCGTCGCGGACTTTTCTGATGCAGTCGCTTCCAAATTTTACCATGGCGTCAAGCGGGCAATTGAAGGCAAGAAAGTGAACAAGGAGAAAAAAGCAATTCTAGAAGAGTTGATCGCCTTGAAGGTGTTTGATAAGGAGGCGAAGGAAAAGAAAATTGATCAGACGGATGAATATCACGACAAGGTGAAAAGCAAAGAGGATACACTGCTTTTTGGTCAGTTTATGCAGAAGATCGTAATCCCCGAAATTACGATTTCACGAGAGGAGACTAAAGCCTATTACGCCGAACATGCCAAGGAATACTTCACACCCGCCGCCTATCTACTGGATGCGATCGCATTTTCGAGCCCCGAAAAAGCTGAGGAGGCGGTAAACAGGTTGAAGTCCGGTACTGATCTGAGATGGTACAAATCCAACGCGGAAGGGCAGGAAAGTATCAATAAACGCTTTCTTGCGTTTTTCGAAGGGAACCCGGTGACCAAAGAAGAATTGCCGATCAAGATGCAACAGGCACTTTCGAGCGGCGTAAAAGGTGATTACCGGGTATTTGTCGACGGTACCACGGGATACGCAATAGTGATTGCGGATTATCAACCTCCGGCAACCCAACCGTACGAAGCGGTCGAAGGCGTGATCAGGGAAGCTGTCTCATATAAAAAACTCAATGAAGGTATTGAAGCGTGGGCCAAGAAACTGAGGGAATCTTCGGAAGTCTTGGTATATGCCGACTTTCCTCAACAGGAGAAACCATGAACACGTTGAAAAACATACGAATCGGGATTGCCACGCTCGTCATGCTGCTTGTCTGTGGCGGCATTATTCCTTGGGTCACGTTTGACGGTCACGCCGCCCCAAAAAAAATGGTCAGCAAAGAATGTCTGGACTGTCACACAAAATTTGAAACAAAGTATTTCTCCCAAAAGTATCTGCACACGATTGTCAGAGAGAAGAAGTGCGAGAACTGTCATCTCCGCCACGGGCGGGTTGCCAAGTTGCTGCTCAAGAAAGACGGCAACCAGATCTGCCTGGATTGCCATACTCCGGCCAAGGTAGGACTGACTCGTAAAAATGTACATGCACCGCTCAAGGGGGGCAAATGCTCTCAATGCCATAACCCCCATGGTTCCCAGTCCCCATCCATGTTGATGGCAGCAGGTAATGAAGTCTGCTACAGCTGCCATAAAAAAGATATGTTTGAAAAGAAGATCGTTCATTCGGTGCTGCGTGAAGAGGGATGCAAGGCTTGCCATGTTGCCCACAGCTCGGACGAGCGCCATCTGTTGACCAAGGCTGAACCGACCCTCTGTCTGGGCTGTCATGACAAGTCTGGCAGTGCGTTCAAAAAATCTCATGGCGGCTATCCGGTGGAAGGCAAAGCCTGCTCCGGCTGCCATAACCCCCATACATCAACACAGCCGAAACTCTTGAAAGAAAGTGTTCATAACCCTGTTGCCACAAAAGGGTGTGACGGCTGTCATGCCGCAGCAACTTCGGCCAAACCGTTCGACGTCGGTCAGAAGGGATCAGCTCTCTGTCTGCAGTGTCATGAAATGCCGGCACTAACAGCTGGCGGTGCTGTCCTGCATGCACCCTTTAAAAGTGGAGAATGCCTCAGCTGCCATAATCCGCACTCCTCCACGAATCCCAAACTGATGATAAGGAATGGCAACACTCTCTGCTACAGTTGCCACAAGGAGATGGCGGATAAAGTGAACTTCAAGCATTCGCCGTTGGGGGATGCCAAAGGGTGCCTGTCGTGCCACAAGCCGCATGCCGCCGCATTTAAGGGACTGATTAACAAAAAGGGTGCCGATCTGTGCAACGAGTGTCACGCCAAAACCAAAGACGCCCTGAAAAGCAAGACGATTCATGAACCTTTCAAAGGGGGTGAATGCCAGACCTGTCATAATCCGCACGGCTCAAATTTCACAGCCATGGCAGTTGATCGAATCGACAAGCTCTGTTATTCATGCCATTCGGATTCGGAAATCAAGTTCAAAAAGACCTACACCCATAAACCGGTGCTTGGAGGCGAATGTCTCTCCTGTCATAAAGGGCATGCCAGTGCCGATACAAAACTGCTCAAAGCTGCCAGTCCAAAACTTTGCAATAGCTGTCACGCAGATATGATGAAAGGTGAAGCCACCGGCTCTAACCACGAACCCTTCAAGAGTGGTGAATGCATGACCTGTCATGATTCCCACGGAAGCAATGCAGCCGGAATGCTGGTGAAACCCCAGCTCCAGGTCTGTTCCAGCTGCCATGAACCATACAAGGGGTTAAAAGAAGCCGCCTCCAAGCATGCTCCTTTCAGCGAAGGGAACTGTTCCATGTGCCACAACCCTCACAAGGCCAAGCTGAAAACGCTGCTCGTGACCCAAGGCCCCGGCCTCTGCCACTCCTGTCACAAAGATATCAAGGAAAAAATGGATAAGGAGAAGCAGCATATTCCGGCACAGCAGGACTGCATGAACTGCCATAAGCCGCATTATGCAGCATCAACTTCACTGCTTGTTACGAAAGTGGCTACGACGTGCGGACAGTGCCACGAATCAAGTAAACCCCCCTTTGCCAAAGCGCACATTGGTATAGAGGCGTCTGTGATGAACTGCATTAACTGTCATGATCCCCATTCGTCCAAGGATCCGAAATTTTTCAAGAGCTCGATTCATGCGCCTTTCGCTTCACGCGCCTGCGATGAGTGCCATACCGTTCCCAAACCGTGATAAGGAGATAGATACATGAGAGTGAGGAGCGTTACGTCATTGCTGGTCGTTATTGTGTTGACCGTCTCGGGACAGTGCTTGGCGGTTGGCACCGATCAGCAGTTCAACCTCAAGCCCGGAGCACGGGGCAATCTTTGTCTGAAATGCCATGACAGTTTCAAAGAGAAGATGGCCAGGAAGGTGATTCACACGCCGCTCAGAAAGAAAGAGTGCTCCGGCTGCCACAATCCCCATACCTCCTCCCACGGCAAGATGCTTGCGTCCAGCACCAAAATGGTCTGCTCGCTCTGCCACGCGACCATGGTTTCCGCAAAACCGCGCAGTGTCCATAAGGTGGTGGCCGACGGGGGTTGCATGAAATGCCATGATCCCCATTCATCCGACTACAAAAACAGTCTGGTCAAGGAGGGCAAGTCTCTCTGCTTTACCTGCCACAAATCCCTAGGTGAGAAAATCGCCAAGGTCAAGTACAAACACGCTCCGGTGGAAAAAGACTGCCTTTCCTGTCATCTGGTTCATTCATCGGATAAGGGACTCTCTCTTCTCAGAAGCGAAACCAATGCTCTCTGCTTGGGATGTCACCAGAGCGACAAACCGTTGTTCATGAAAAAACACATGAATTATCCGGTAGCCAAAGCTCTCTGTACCGGTTGTCACAATCCGCATGGTTCCGACAGTCCTGGACTGCTCCACAAGAACGTTCATTCGCCGGTGGCAAAACGCATGTGTAACCAGTGCCACATGGAGGCCACCTCGGCCACACCGCTTAAAATTAAAACAGAGGGAATCGGACTCTGCCGTGGTTGCCACAACGACATGGTAAACAAGACGTTTGATAAGAATCGCCTGCATTGGCCTTTGCTGAGCAAAAAAGGTTGTCTTGCCTGTCATAATCCTCATGCATCTGAAGACAAGGGATTGTTGCGGGAACCGATGGCGCAGATGTGCTACAAATGCCACGACGACACCATGAGACGTCAACAGAAAAACATCTCCAAGCATGAGCCGGTTGCTGAGGGACGCTGCGGCGAATGCCATGACCCGCACTCTTCGAATTTCCTCTTTTTGACCAAAAAGGACCACAAATTCGAACTCTGCCTGAACTGTCACGACTGGGGCCGCCATTCTTCCCATCCGATCGGTGAAAAATCAGTCGATCCGCGCAACAAGAATCTTACCTTGGGATGTGTTTCGTGCCATCGTTCCCACGGGACCGAAAACAAGAAGATGTTCTTCTACAAGACAACCACCGAGGTATGTGTCCAGTGCCACGAGAAGCTAGCGAGGTGATGCCGATGATTCGTTCCACATGTGTACATATTTTTCTGCTGGCAACTGTCTGCGTATATAGCGCCCACGCCGCCACAGCCGTGAAATTCAAACCGCAGGCGCTGACGAACCAGGATTCAAAAAATGCGCCTCTCAAGAACCCGGAAGGAGTGGCCTGCAGTGCTACGTCTGTACTGGTCTCCGATACTGGTAATGGTCGACTGCTCCGCTACAACCTGGTAAACGACGATCTCAAGGAAGGAACTGAGATCAGGTTGCCTCAGATTACCTATCCACTCCGCATAAAATTCGCTTCCAAGGGTGAAGTTCTGGTTCTGGACGGCAAGAGCCGTAAGATCGTCCGCGTGGCCGCCAACAACACATTTGTCGCCTTTCTAGAGCCCCAGAACGTTCCCGCGCCCGCCACGATTGTGACGCGAAGCTTGACGGTCGATTCCAAAGGCAACATTTATCTGGTTGATATTCAAGGGGATCGGCTGTTGATCCTTGACCCGAACGGAGTGTTTATCCGCCAGATAACGTTTCCAGCTGATTTTGGATACATCTCTGACGTGGCCGTTGACCAGCGAGGCACGATTCTTATTCTGGATAGCATGAAAGATAGCGTGTACCGAGCACTGGTAAACGAGAACAATTTTACGGTCATGGCCAAGGACCTGCAAAATTATCTCTTTTTTGCTGTTTCAATCGAAACTGACAGCCAGGGACGCGTCTATCTTGTTGATCAGAACGATAACGGTGTAATTTTGCTTGGACAGGACGGCTCGTTTCTGGGGCGATATCTTAACTTCGGCTGGAAGCAGGGGCAAATATATTATCCAGCTCAGGGGTGTCTTGCAGGAAATGATATATTCGTGATCGCAGATCGAGACAACAGCCGCATTCAGCTGTTTAAGCTCCAATAATTTAAATTATGACTTTCCACCAGAGATTAGCATTACCGTGATGGAAAATTCGTCAAAAATAGTTTTTCTGCTGTTGGCGGCAGCATTCATGCTTTCCATATCGTCAGGCATTGCCGGGGCGACCGATTACCAAAGCAGTTTTCACAACGGCAGCACCGGCAATTGCGATGGTTGCCACACCAGAAAGTCTCAGTCGGCATTCAAGAATGCGTCCTCCTCAGTGACAGGTGTGCCATCACCAGGACTCCCGAATCAAGTAAAACCACCAAAAATGCTGCTGGGCAGCGATTCGAGTTCGACCTGCCTGATCTGTCATGCCGCCCCGCTCGAACAGAAGCAGCCTTCCGGTATATTCGTTGCTTCAAACCGAGAGTATCTGGCTTCAGCAGGGATTCCTCCGTCGCAGCTGACGCCGGGTGGCGACTTTGGTTGGCTGCTGAAGAGCTACAGGTGGTCGTCCAAGGGCACTGGACCGAGCGACGAGCTCAGTTCCGGCGACAGACATGGGCATAATATTATAGCGAAGGATTACGGTTTCAACTTGGATCTAACCAATGATGCGGCACCGGGCGGTACGTATCCGTCAGAAAAATTGTCCTGCACCAGTTGCCACGATCCGCATGGTACCTACCGCAGATCGGCAGGCGGCAACATCAGTCGGGACGGCATGCTGGTAAGATCTTCCGGGTCTTACAGCACCAGTCCTGCCCCGGATTCTGCCGGTGCGGTGGGAACCTATCGTATACTTGCTGGCGTTGGCTATCTACCAACAACCCTTTCAAAAGAGCACGCATTCAAGGCTGATCCACCGGCAGCGATTTCGCCTCCCGATTACAATCGGGCTGAAACAAGCACCGATACTCGGGTCGCCTACGGTAAAGGGATGTCGGAATGGTGCCGGAACTGTCATATCACTACGCATAAGAATGCTCATCCCATGGGCAATTCCGGAAAACTGACGGATGAAGTCATCCGCATCTACAACCGTTATCTCTCCGCCGGGAATACCGCCGGTTCAAAGGATAAAGCCTATAGTTCCCTTGTGCCTTACGAGATGGGTACTGACAATTATACCGTTCTTAAGATAACGGCAAATAGTGACGGCTCTGATCGGAGCGGTCCCAAGAGCGGTGCAAACGTCATGTGTCTTACCTGCCACAGAGCTCATGCATCCGGTTGGGATTATATGACCCGCTGGAATGAGCGAAAAAGCGCGATAGTTTACGATGGAGCATTTGTCGGCACCGACGCCAAGTCATCCGCATCCCCCTCGGCTCATCAGGGAAGACTCTCAGTTGAAACCAGAAAAACCTATTATGACCGCGCAGCGGCCGCGTTTGGCTCCTCTCAGAAAAGCATGTGCAGCAAATGTCACGAAAAAGACTGACTGTATCAAGTCCTGATACCTACGCAACGGGTTCGCCCTGAAAGGAAAGACGATGGGATCTTTTTTACGTTTATGGAACCGGTTTACTATGCGAACGTTACTGCAGGCAACACTCGTGATTGCGATGATGACTCTCGCAGTTGGGTGCAGCAAAAAGCCGGAATTAGTCGGCAGATGGGAAAATACCACCGTTCCGGAATTGATTGAATTTAAACCCGATAACACCGGCGTTATTCAGGGTAAAAATCTGCCCCCCCTTTCGTTCGTCTGGCAGGAGACCGCGAAGAATACGTATAGCCTTGATGTGGGCTTTCAGGGGCAGAAGAAACGTCTTAAAGGCGCAGTCGATAACGGCACTCTTGTGTTGGTTGGTGAGGGGGGCAAGGAAACCTATCGAAAAGTGACTTCCCAATAACGTTATTTTGCGTATGTGACACACGTGTTATGGCTCTTTTCTAAGTATCCTGATTTTGTAACTGCTTGTATCAGCATCAGTTTGTATTTTGGCACATATTTTGCTTTTTTATCAAATCCATTTTTTACTACATTCAAGGAGGAAGAACCCTGTGAACGGAAAGCGCCTTTATTTACCAACCCGGTCAGTACTTGCAATGATTGGAGCGGTATCGCTCATGTTCGTATGTTCCTGTGGAGAACAATCAGTTTCTCCGCAAGGTTCTGCAACCGGCAGCACAACTGTAGCAAAAGGAGCGGAAGTGGACACACTCCCCCGTAAGGGCAAGCAGGTAGCCGCCCTGGCTCCTCCCAAAGCGGTGTTTGGTATGATCTGGTTCAACACGGCGGAAAACCGCGAATACATCTTCGACGGTGCCGACTGGGTGCCACGCGACAGCAGCGTTGATAGTTTCTATGCCGCAAAGGCCAAGAATGCTGCAAAGAGTGTTGACCTGACTCAGGACGAAGTGTGCGTAGATGATGATCCCGCATGCACTCCGACCGGTGCGCATGGCAAGCATGCTGCCTTTGACTGCAAGGTTTGCCACAAGGTTGCAGGCCGTCTGGTCTTCGACAAGACCGGCCCGGCGTACGGAACAAGCCCGGCTCCGTCTCCGTCTCCGGCTCCGGCTGGAACAAGCCCGGCTCCGTCTCCGGCTCCGACCTTCGACGCAACCGCGAAGACCTGTTCGAACATTGCCTGCCACGCAGTTAAAGCCGGCACCTTCAGCTACTACTTCCCGGGCGGAGATGGAGAACCTGTCCTGAATACCGTATCCTATGGAGGTGGCGCTCCTAAAACGACTCCTTCCTGGTACGCCACCGGGGCAATTGGTTGTGCTACCTGCCACGACAACCCGCCGAGTAGTGGTGTCTGGCACAGCGGCTTTCACGGTGGCCAAGGCCCGACAGGTGCCTACAACCAATGCCAGTTCTGCCACCCTGACGCAACCGGTTCAAATGGGCAAGGTATTGCCATCACTAATCCAACACTGCACGCTAACGGAGCCATCAACGCCCAGGCTACATTCAAGTCTTCCTGCTTCGGCTGCCACTGACAGATCTTGCTTCATCAGGTAAAACAGGAAGACATCTCTGCGGCCCGGCCTATGCTGGGCCGTTTTCTATTTTTTCTGTTCAAATCAACTTATGACTTCATCTCAATTGACAGATACTGATTCCACACGTTCACCGCAAGTTTTCAGAAAACGTTGGATGGGTTTGGCGCTTGCACTTTCTTCTGCAATGCACATTGGCGCAGGACTGTTGTTTATCGTCGCCGGGAGCTTCAATATCGGCGGTGAAAAAATCAGCACCTTTATCATAGAGGATATCGCACTGCCACCATCAATCAGCGCGCCGCCGAAACCGATGATAGCCCCGAACCCGGAAGCGCTCTCCGAAAGCAGTTCACCGACGGAGCAGGAACCGGAAAAAACGGCCCAGATGCCGGCGCCGGAACAGCCGCCGGCATCTACCGGTAGCTCCGCAAACGACGCCGGGTTTATGTCAACCCAATTGGGCTTGGGAATGACACACGGTTTTTTCAGCAGCCTTGCGGATGGAAGATCACTGCGGGATGAGATACGGGGTTATTATTTTGAGATGGTGGAAAAAATCAATCGCGAGTGGTGGGACAAGGCCGGACTACTCAAGGAGTCGCTTCATCAGGATGGAATTTTTGAGTTGCTCGTCCAGCGGGACGGAACCATCGTTTCGATACGGATGACTCAGGGAACCGGTTCAAGTGAGGCCGATCGGCTTTTGATGCAAATAATCAACAGTGCCTCTCCCTTTACACCGCTGCCGCCCACGTATGACCTGAGTTTGTTCCGGGCGCCACTAAGGATCAAAGCGCCATCGTTTCTGTTTCGCCTGGGAAATTGATCAGTCTTTTGTGTGGCACTTGTTGCAGAGTCCACGCTGGACGGCAGCAAATCGGCTTGACGGCCTGTCGTAAAGGGCTTTCTGGGTTTCTGCCGCTGTTCTTCCCTGTGCGTGCTCGGCGGAACCATTGTCGGTACCCGGGTATTTGCCATAATATACTATAAAATCAGTATCCATGTTCCAGCGAGCCATGCTGTTCCAGCCAGATGCATGAGCCCTGTGGCAGGTCAGGCACATTACGTTTGAACCTGATTCGGCCCCCCTGGTGTAACTGCCATTGTTCTGAGCGTGCTGTACAAGCGTACTCCTGTTTTCAGTCCCTTCCTCAAAGGGGATCAGTGATGTGTATGCCGTATCAGCCCTTCCGTTAATGTTACCTGATTTTACATAAGCATTGTAGTTCGACATGGTCTCCCTCCCGCAATTAGCACATTTTCCAGCCGGATGAGTTCGGCCCGCACATCCTGAAGTATGGCAGTTTGCGCACCATTCCGACATCCCCGACCCATAAGCCACTCTCGTATCAGTTGCTCCTTCTGACCTGTTGTAGTCGCTGGGAGAAACGACAACGGGAGCATCAAAAGTGAAAACTACAGCTGGTGCAAGGCTTGTTTTGTAACCTCTGCCGCCGAGCATGCGATACGCGCCTGTGGCACCGGCGCTTTTGAAATTTTTACCGTGCGGGTCGTGGCAGCTGATGCAGGATAGATCACTGCTGGGATAGCGACCGTTTGGTGACACTCTCAGACGACTGTCCGCCACATACCCGAAATCATTGGCAACAATATTGTGACCGTGCCGTTCACCAGGGCTGGACCCGGATTCTCTTGAGGACCTCCAGGAGTAGCTCTTCTTCAGCCAGCCGAAATCGCCTCCGGGAGTCAATTGCGATGGAGGAAAACCCGAACGAATGTCCATAGTGTTGGTAGCAACGTAATGACCTGTCGGATTCCGGGTACCTTGGGGAGCCTCATGGCAACGAAGGCATGTAGAACTTGAATCCGTGTTTTTTAAAGCAGGGCCTTTTCCCTCATGGCATTCACCGCATTCATTAGCAGCGCCAGTGTGCATATTTTTTGCGGCAGTCTTGCCTTTATGACACTCTGTACACTCGGTACCCATTTTCCCGAAAGCTTCGACTTTGGAACTGCACCAGAAAAAAACAAGATGCATAATCAAAAAAAAACCAAATATTTTGAAACTGGCCACCATAGGGATCCTCAAAATGGTTGACGTTGTCTATTGCCTTCCAGAAAAAAAAACTGTACATACATATCATAATTCTTGACTGCTTTCCAGATAATCGTAATAGTGAGCCTTAAATTTCTTTACGCAAGGGATACTGAACCATGAGTCGCACTATCGGACTGACAACACAAAAGAACTACCGCCTCCTTCTCTATGTATACTCATTAGTGATCGTATTGCTCGGTGTTTCATTTGCCGGGTTGGGAGTTTTATGGTCGCTGCCTGATAATCTCGGTGAAGGATATCACAACGTTCAGGCAATGCTGCGGGGGATCCAGCAAGTGCTGTTCTGGAGAATTACGCTACTTTATACTATCACGACTCTTTTAATTGTACTGGCTATGGTGGTACTCCACCTTTTGTATTCTCATAGGATCGCCGGCCCTGTCTATCGTATCGGGCAGGAGGCAGCCAAAATTGCCCAGGGCAATCTGGCCGGCAAAATAAAATTTCGCCAACAGGATAATCTGATGGATATGGCTGATTCCATGAACGATATCACGTCGTGCTACCGGGAACATATCAGCGCCGTTCAAACCTGTTTTACCATGATCGAAGACGGGACAATAAGGATGAATACGCTTGTCCAGCAAGGGAAAGATGAAACTGCGATTAAACAAGCCGTAGAGGAGATATCAAATAACAATATTGACATCGCCAGGCGTCTCTCAGAGATAAGAACATAAATGAAATAACTAATAGTATTATGTAGAACGGAGTCATCAGCATGTTTTTCAGAAAAAAATACTTCATCAATAAGAATATGCAAGCCCGATTCATTTTGTCATTTATAATAATTGTGGTTTGTTGGGCAGTTGCCACGGTTGGGGTGTATACCTATCTTGTGGCGAGGAAACTGGACTCGGTACGCTACTCTTCGCATATCGATATAAAAACAACAGGTGATTTACTCCTGCCCATCACGATAGGAACTCACTTGATTTCATTGCTTTTATTTGCAGCGATCCTGGCATATGTCATGCGGTCGATTTGGCAAAAACTTTCTCCACCACTCTATTCCATCAAAAAAGATATCGCAAGGATTGCCTCGGGCGATCTTTCGAGTGAAATCAGTCTCTGTAAGGGTGAAGAATTCCATGATTTGGCAAGTGAGTTGGAGCAGATGAGGAGAAAGCTCAGAGAAAATATTTTGCTGATTAAAGATCGGCAGCAGGCACTTACTGCTGCTACCGTCGAAATTGACAATTCAATATGTGTCGGAAAGCTCTCCATGAATCATGTTGCTGCGCTTCAGTCTGAGGTTGCAGCAATGAATAAATCCATCCACGTGTTCCATTATTGATGCTCAAACGTATGCTTTGGTTGTTAACCGAAATCGAATCACTTCAAATAGCCAAACTTCTTCATTCGATATCGAAAAGCGTCCGTGCCCAGCCGTAGTTTTTTGGCTGCTTTGGACTGGTTCCACTCAGTTGTTTCCAACGCCTGCCTGATCAACTCCTTTTCCACTTCTTCGATATCTATTCCTTCAACGGGCAATCGGAATGCCGACATGGGTGTCCCAACATGGGGAGCTGCTTTGGCAACTATTTCAAGAGGTAGGTGTTCAAGCAGAAGAATTTCGTCGTTACCGAGTATGATTGCTCTTTCAATCACGTTTTTTAGCTCGCGCACATTACCGGGCCAACCGTAGTCAAGCATCATTTTTTCAGCCATTCCTGAGATACCCTGAACTTTTTTATGGAAATCCCTATTATAGATGTTTATAAAATGATTAGCTAGCGGAATGATATCCTCTCTTCGCTCACGTAGCGAAGGCAGAAAGATGGGAATGACCTGTAGACGATAATATAAATCGTTGCGGAAAGTCTTTTCCTCAATTGTTTTTAATAGTTCCTTGTTGGTAGCAGATATGATCCTAACATCAACAGTAAATACACGACTGCCTCCAATTCTTCGAAATGAACGGTCTTCGAGGAAGCGAAGTAACTTGGCCTGCATCCCCATTTCCATGTCACCAATCTCATCCAGAAAAACGGTGCCGCCATCTGCCAGCTCAAACAGCCCTTTTTTTGTTGCCTTGGCATCAGTGAATGCGCCCTTTTCGTAACCGAACAGCTCACTCTCCAGCAGTGTTGCCGGCACTGCGGCACAGTTAATTGCTATGAACGGCTTATCGGAACGATTTGAACTGTAGTGAATCCATTTGGCGACCAATTCCTTGCCAGTGCCCGATTCGCCCTGCACAAGCACTGTGGATGCCTCGCTGAGAGATACTTTGGCCAGTAGTGACATCAGGTCTTTCATATTGCGACTGTTGCCGATGATATCCGGTGGAAGGTTTTTTTTGTTTTCTGAGCGCAGACGGATGACTTCCTGTTTCAACTCCGACGTTTCCAACGCTTTTCTTATGACAATCGATAGCTCGTCCATGTTGAATGGCTTACTGACATAATCATAAGCCCCCAGTCGCATGGCGTTAACAGCAGTTTCAAGACCTCCGTGGGCCGTCACCATGATGACAATGATATTGTCATCATGCTCCTTTGCTTTCTCGAGAACTTCAATGCCGCTGACACCGGGGAGCTGAATATCAAGCAATACGAGGTCGGGCTGTTCTTCGATAACCATACGAATAGCATCTTCTCCGGTGGCGGCGGTCACAACATCAAAGCCTAGTTTCTTAAGATTTTTCTCCAATGACCATCTGATAAGATGTTCGTCGTCAACCACCAATAGTTTACTTCGTTTCATATGCTTCCCTCGTTCATATTGTGCCTGCATCAAGATTATGGGCGGGTAGTTCTACCGTGAAAACAGTCCCGGACGGATTACTGATAACACTAATATCACCATTGTGAAGTTTTACCAATTTAGAGCAAATCGGTAGCCCAAGGCCTGTTCCTTGAGCCTTGGTGGTAAAAAACGGTGTGAAAATCCTCTCCAGTATCTGTTGCGGAATGCCGCAGCCGGAATCTGAAAAATCGACTCTGACAAATTCTCGGGCTCCATGGTAAGATCGTGACGTTCTGATCAACAATGTACCGCCAGTGGGCATTGCTTGTAAAGCGTTCAGGATAAGATTTAGAAAAACCTGTTGAATCTGATTCTCATCGGCGTAGATCGGAGACAGGCCGTCCTCCAGATCAATTTGCTGCTCAATACTCGCTTCGCTTCGATGTTGGGCAGCAAACCTGATCGTTTTTGTCAGAATGTTGTTCACATCGACACAGGTAAGCTCGGGTAGTGAAGGCCTGCCGAAAAAAAGAAGGTCCCTGACGGTTTTATCCAGACGCTGGATCTGCTCGAGTACTTCACCCAAAATTGGCTCGCGCGGGTCATCCGGCTGCATGTCATCCCGTATTACACTGACTGCAGCCGAAATTCCGGCCAGCGGATTTTTTATTTCATGGGCTATTCCGGCCGCCATCTCCCCGATCGAAGCTAACCGGTCAGCACGCTCAAGCTGTTCGAAATGAAGCTGTTCCAGCTCTTGTTTCGCAACATTCAGACGACTAACCATAGAATTAAAGCTGACAATCAACCTGCCAATTTCGTCCTTACCCTTGTAATCAATACGAACATTTAAATCGCCCTGCTCAATTTCTGACATGGTATTGATCATTTTGTCAAGCGGCCTTTTGACTAATTTCAACAGAATCAACGAGATCATAATCGACAGAAAAACTGTTATCAAAATCGAGGAAACAATATATATGCGCAATGCGTGAAGCATCTGTATTTTTGTGTGATTCAGTGAGTAATTGATATTCAGGATACCGATGACTCTTGCCTTGCTGCCATGACAGGCATGACAGGCAACTTCATTGTAGATGGGCTTGACCATCGACAGGATTTCACCGTGCGGTGACAGATTGAATATTCCATAATTTTTGAGACTTGCAGAGATCCGGAAAACATCAGGAGCAATCATGCGGCCGATCTCACCGTGGATTGAAGAGTTAAGAATGACTCCGTGCGGATGAAAGATGCGCACACCTACCAACTGATTATGTTGCCCGACCATTGACAGGATAGAATTGACATCCTGCCTATAGCCAAGAGATCTGAGATGCATTGTGTTAAAGATGCTGCTCTCAACCGTGTGCAACAATAGTTCGGTACTTTCTCGGGCATTCTCGATCAGTATGTCTTGCTGATGCTTTACGTTAAAAGACGCGTATATGAAAACACCACCAATAAGCAGGGTGATCGTAGCGACAATAACGCGAGTGATCAGGCTACTAAACATTTACAGATCCCTATCCCATGTGGGGTGCTCAGTTTTTGGTTGCGTTTGGCAAGCTCACGGCAGGTACCCTGAATTCCTAAGGTTGTGGATAGTGCTTAATAATTGCTTCAGCAGTGAGTGGAAGTGCCTGAAATTATCTGGTTGTACCGGTATCACATTCGCAATCTATACCTACTATCCCATTGGACTACCAACCATAACATAGCAGAGTAACCTAATGTAGACTAATTCTCAACTATTCTTTTGCATATCTGATCTATTGTTAAAAAACATGCCATTAAAACCGAGTTAAAGATTTCAGCATGTAAACAACGATTAAATCGTTATCTATTGGAAATATAGCTGGCTATAAACCAGATAACGGAGTACAGTCAAGAAACTGACCGACCACCAGAAATCATTTCTCATAATCATTTTGAACCGTCTTTGTCACCTCATCCACCTCTCCATCAAATTTTTCGGAACAGTCTGCACGGTTCCTTTCCAATCCATTCCAAACGTAAAATTTTTCGCAACGCGGTGAGTACAGAAATATTTGCTGTTAACCCAGTCAGATGAGGAGAGAACATGAATATCAAACGAGGAAACGTGGTAAGCCACACCGGAGCGATTGAATGGGGAATTGGCAAGGTGATGGAAGTGCATGCCTGTAAAGCGACTATTCAGTTCAGTGACGGAATAACCCGGAAGATCGCTTCCTCCCATTACGCAACTCTTCAGCCAGCTGATCCGTCTTCTTTCATACCAGCTCCCGACAGCGTCATTGTTGTAAAGCCTCGGGCTACACTCAAGAAAACAAAGGTGACACAAACTATTCCAGCGAAAGCACACCAATAAGAAGTTATCGATTATGATCAATACGCTCCAGCTCTTCAACGTGACAGCACGCCATACCGCGATGGAGCGTCAACCGTAATTTCTCTCCGACACAAAGCTTGCCGGCGTCAGTTATAACCTGTCCATTGTCAATACTGGTCGCAATAGCATAGCCACGCGCAAGAGTCCTGAGAGGCGACAGTACTTCAAGGCGGGCAGCTTTGTCGCCGAATTCCTGTTTAAGCGTTTCCAGACAGTGCATCAACAGGCGCTCTATCTGTGCAGAATGCAGGCTTGTCCTCTGTCGCAGCGTTTCGATCCTGTTGGCGGGGTTAAGGTACAGTAACGCACTGTACAGGCGACCAAAAACTTCCCTGCGGCGCCTGACACTGTTATAGAGAGCAATGTCGATGCGTTCGTTCAGGTCATCCATTCGCTGTGCAAGATGTCCCAGCAAAGTTCGTGGGTTGTGCAGGGACCGCCGCAGGGCGTCCAGACGTCCATCAAGTGAAACCAGACGATTCTCCATCGCCAGACGCAGACGACGTGACAGTGATTCAATCTGTCCGCGCAATTCATCGGCACTGGCCATGACCATCTCGGCTGCAGCCGAGGGGGTCGGGGCACGCAGGTCTGCGGTGAAATCGCAGATGCTCCAGTCTGTCTCGTGCCCTACCGCTGATATAACCGGAATTGTCGATCGGTATACCGCACGGGCTACGACCTCTTCATTAAAGGGCCACAGGTCCTCCAGAGATCCTCCACCGCGTCCTACAATCAGCACGTCTGCTTCCGCCAGCCGGTTCATGTCGTCAATCGCCCGCGCGATCTCCATTGCTGAACCATCACCCTGGACGCGAACAGGATAGATCTGCACCGTCACGGAAGCGAATCTTCGTTTAAGGACATTCAGGATATCGTGAATAGCGGCGCCGGTGGGAGAGGTTATTACTCCGATCCGGCGAGGAAAGCGCGGTATGGCACGTTTGTGATCCTCCGCAAAGAGCCCCTCACGGGCGAGTTTCTCTTTCAGTTGCATGAAGGCCATCTGCAGGGCACCGACTCCAGCCGGTTCCAGATATTCGCAGATCAATTGATACTCACCTCGCTGATCATACACCGATATGCGGCCACGGACGATAAGGGCTGTGCCATCCATCAGACGGAACTTCAGATTTTTGGCGGAGTTTTTGAACATAACACAAATCAACTGTGCTCCGGCATCCTTAAGGCTGAAGTACATATGGCCGGAAGAGGGAAGAGACAGGTTGGAAACCTCACCCTGCACCCAGACCTGCTCGAAGTTCTCCTCAAGCACTCCGCGCATGAGGGCGGTCAGGCGACTGACTGTCAGGATGGTTTTTTCAGAGAAGAGATCAGACACCTATAACATACCATAATTATTCATATATATCCCGGCAGCTTTCCCCGCACTTGTCAGCCACAAAGACGCCGTCCCGCCCACGTTCCTTGACACGATAGAGTGCCTGATCGGAGCGTTTCAGGAGAGTTTCCTCCGTGTCGTCCCCGTAAGCTTCAGCAACTCCAACGGAAAGGGTTATGGAAAGAACGGTATCATCCAGCAGAAAGCGGCTCGCACGCACCTCTTCGCAAAGTTTCCAGGCCACATCAGTAGCTGCCTCGACTCCGGTCTTGACCAGAATCAGTGCGAATTCATCTCCGCCGAATCGGGCGAAGAAATCGCTACCCCGCAAAGTCGCCTTGATCTTCAGGGCCACCCCTTTCAAAATCCGGTCTCCAGCCAGATGACCGAAAGAGTCATTTACATCCTTAAAGTTGTCGATATCAATCATCATGATGGAAAAAGGTTCATCGTAGCGGTGATGTACCCTGATCATCTCGGTTAATTTTTCATCAAAATAGGCCCTGTTCGCGAGTTGAGTTAGGGAGTCTATTCTCACCGCCGTTCGCAGATTCTCTATCTGTCTCCGCTGCTCGGCCAGTATCTCCTGAGAATGCGCCAACTCCCCTTTGAGTACCGAATTACTCGAAATAACCCGGTCAATCTCCTTCATCAAAAGAGTATGTGCCTCTTTCAGGTCAGCCGGAAGCTCCATCTTGTCTATGCTGCTCCTGACATCACCGAGTGTCTGCGATGATTCGCTTGCCGCCCTGTCAGTCCGGTGAATATTTGCTGCCAGAATAAGCAGTATGCTTCTGACCGTCTGGGAAGTGTCACTGATCTGTTGTTCGCGTGGATCGACTTTCCGCAACCGGTCTTCCCTGGTTTCCAGTGGCGCTCCACTGACTTCTGTTTGCCAGCTGAAAATCCGTTGTAAGGAAATAGGCGTGGTGAGCAATCGCCATATGACATCAATGAACCGCAAATGTTCGATCGCATGCATCACCTGCGTGAGAGAGCACATTATCAAACCGGCAATAAGTCCGGCGCTAAAAACAAGAAGATACGCAGTGATAATCATAAAAGAACTCCTCACCAGCTTGTTGCTGACTTTGCAAAAGGAGATTTTATATGCCGATACCGGCTATGGTTATGCCGCAGTCCGGACAGGTCCCGTTACTGATTCTGCAGGCGCCGACCGCAAAACCGTGGCGCTTGATCAGCAGGCTTGAACAGGATGGGCAGCAGGTGTTCTCGCCGCCTGCGCCGGGCACGTTACCTCCGTAGACATAGCGCAACCCGGCGGCAATACCGATTTCGCGAGCCATGCGCAGGGTGGCAGCCGGAGTTCGTGGACGGTCGGTCATTTTGTAGATGGGGTAAAATCCGGTTACGTGCCAGGGGGTGTCGATCCCCAGGTTGGAAGCGATGAACTCTGCCATACCTCGTAACTCATCTTCGGAATCGTTGAGGCCTGGGATGATCAAAGTCGTGAGCTCGAGCCAGACTCCCTGATTGCGGTAGTCGATGATCGAGTCGAGCACTTCGGAAAGACGGGCGTGGATGATATCCCGGTAGAATCCCTCGGAAAAGCCCTTCAGATCGATATTTGCTGCATCCAGAAAAGGGGCGATGGCTGCCAGAGCCCCCCTGCTGATGTAGCCGTTAGTGACAAATATGTTCTTCAACCCTGCTTCCCGGGCGAGACGGGCGGTATCGCAGGCAAACTCGTAGAAAATCGTCGGCTCGGTGTAGGTGTAGGAGATGGAACGGCAATTATGATCTTTAGCCCGTTGTACGATCGCGTGCGGAGTCTGCTCCTCGCCCCGGACAGGGGCGTCCTGTTCCATTTGGGAGATGGAATAATTCTGGCAGTGACGGCAGTGGAAGTTGCACCCCACTGTAGCGATCGAATAGGATCTGCTGCCCGGCATGACGTGGAAAAGCGGTTTTTTCTCTATCGGATCGGCATGTTCGGCGCAGAGTCTGCCGTAGACGAGGCTGTAGAGCGTCCCGCCCCGATTCTCCCGGACGGCGCACACACCACGGGCGCCGTCACTGATCAGACATGTAAACCGGCACAAACCGCAGCGTACCTGGTTGCTGCCCTCCCGCTCGTAAAACATGGCTTCTCTCATGCTGAACCTGTACCGTCCCTGTTTTTCCTTTGTGCCTCCTTCAGGCTGGATGCAACGAAATAATAGCCTGCGGCGATAATAACAGTTATGGCAGCGACAGTGTACGAGAGCGATGTACCCTGCCATAATCCGGCAAACCACGTATTCAAGTCATTCGCAATAATAGCTGCCTTGCCCCCCATACGCTCAAGCTCATATGCAAATTTCTTGGATTTCTCGAACTCTGCCAAAGGGCTGACCGGAGCTTCTCCGGCGGTCAGATAAATGGTTACGGCGCTTCCTAGGCCAACCATCAGGATTATGACCGTGGCAGTATGGCAGTGTGTGTACCGCTCTGTGATTTTAAAGCTCATTCCCATTGTATGCATCAGATGTCATTACGCTTCGGAGGTGCCGGGAAAAAAGAGAGGGACAGCCAACGCGGTGTCCCCCTCTGTTGTCACGACGAAAGATTCAAGGAGCTAGTCAACAGACTTCCTCAGGAAAGTCGGGATTTCGTACAGAGTATCATCTTCTTCATTATATGACACAGTTGGACGAATACGGGTGACGTTATCGTTTTTTTCGCGGTCGCGCTGGAAGGTCGGCCTGTCGAGCGAGCTTTTGGCTGTTACCGGTCTTTCTCCGGCAATTGTCAGGCCGCTCTTAGGGAATATCGTTTTTTTTGCGTTATCGAAACGGTCACCAAAGCCGGTGGCAATGACGGTAACCTTGAGAGTGTCACCCATTGAGTCATCCCTGACAACGCCGATCTTTATAATGGCGCTCTCATGCACCTGTTCGGCTATGATCCGGTTGACCGTGGTGTAGTCATCCATGGTCATGCTGGAAGAACCGGTAATATTGACCAAAACCCCTTTCGATCCGGAGATGTCGTTGTCCTCAAGCAGCGGACTGGAGATGGCCATATTCACGGCCGTCGAAGCCCTGTCTTCACCTGAGCCGATGCCGATCCCCATCATGGCCATGCCTCGCACGCTCATTACGGTCTTTACGTCGGCGAAGTCGAGGTTCATGAATCCTTCAGTGGTGATTAATTCCGATATTCCCTGAACTGCCTGCCGCAGGACATCATCTGATGGTTTGAAGGCATCGAAAAGCGACATGTTCTTGCCGGCCTGGCTGATAAGGCGGTCATTGGGGACAATAATCAGCGAATCTACATGTTTCTTAAGTTCGTTAATGCCCTGTTCGGCTACCTCGGCCTTGGCTTTGCCCTCGTAGGTAAAAGGTTTGGTGACAACCCCGACAGTAAGGGCGTTGGTCTCCCGGACCACCTCTGCGATAACCGGGGCTGCTCCGGTTCCGGTGCCACCTCCCATTCCAGCAGCGATAAAGACCAGATCAGCACCCTTAAGGGCGTCGGCCAGCTGGTTCTGATCTTCCAGGGCCGCTTCCCTGCCGACTTCAGGTTTAGTACCGGCACCGAGCCCTTTGGTAAGCTGTCTGCCGAGTTGTATCTTTGTCGGGGCCTTTGAGGTGCGAAGCGCCTGCGCATCGGTATTGGCGACGATAAAATCCACTTTATGTATGGTGCTGGCGATCATCGTGTTAACGGCATTTCCGCCACCGCCGCCCACTCCGATCACCTTTATGACAGCACTCTGTTCAATGACTTCGTCAAACTCAAACATGCATATTCCCCCTCGGGTAATGGCGATGATTTATCAGTTGTTGACGAAATGTAACCTCAAATTTACCAAGAATCAAAGGAAAAATATTTTTTTTTTGCACTGGCAAGGTACCGTCAAAATATCAGAGTGTTAGCAGATTGAGTCGGGAATAAGGGTGGCAGCACATGTAAACAGGTCGCTCACCAAAGCAATTCCGCTGCTCGGCCTGTAACATCAGGCAGTAACAATCTGTTTAGAAAAATTCGCGAAACCAGGTTTTCATTCTCCCATAGACAGAGCCGAACAGGTTCCCTTCCGGTTTACTGGAGGGGAATTCCCGGGCGCCGGAGTTGCGGCTGCCATACACGACCAAGCCGACGCCGGTCGCATAGACCGGAGAGTTGACAACGTCAATCAGCCCCCCGATATGCTGAGGCAAGCCGCGCCTTACCGGAAGGTTGAATATCTGTTCGGCCAGTTCCGGCATCCCTTCGAGGATACTTGTGCCACCGGTAATGACTACGCCTGATGCAATCACATCTTCCAGGCCTGATTTGATGATTTCACGGTTGACCAGTGAATAAATTTCTTCAACACGGGGGCCGAGGATCTCGCACAACACCGTGCGGGAGAGTTCGCGTGGTTTACGGCCACCAACGCTGGGTACCTCAATCTTGTCATCCTTGCCGATCAGCGAGGAGAGACAGCAGCCGTATTTCAGTTTGATCTTTTCCGCCTCGGCAAAGGGGGTGCGCAGTCCGACAGCGATGTCGTTAGTCAGCTGGTTGCCTCCCAATGCAATTACAGAGGTGTACTTGATGGCGCCATCGGCAAAGATGGCGATATCGGTAGTGCCGCCGCCGATATCGACCATGCAGACCCCCAGCTCCTTCTCATCATCTGACAGTACTGCGTGAGATGACGCCAGTTGCTCAAGCACGATATCGGCAACATCCAGCCCGGCCCGGTTGCAGGACTTGACTATGTTCTGCGCACTTGCAACAGCTCCGGTGACAATGTGCACCTTGGCTTCAAGGCGCACGCCGCTCATTCCGAGCGGTTCACGGATTCCATCCTGTTCGTCGATGATGAACTCCTGGGGCAGGATGTGCAGAACTTCGCGATCCATCGGGATGTTGATAGCCTTGGCGGCATCAATCACCCGGCGTACGTCATCCTGCGATACTTCGCGGTTCTTGATGGCGATGACACCGTTGGAGTTCAGGCCCTTGATGTGTCCGCCGGCGATGCCGGCAAAGACTGATTTTATCTCACAACCGGCCATGAGCTCGGCTTCATCAATGGCTTTACGAATGGCGCCAACGGTACTTTCGATGTTGATAACTACTCCTTTACGCAAACCGCTGGACGGGCTGGTCCCGATTCCGACTATGTCGATGCCGTCTTCGGTGACATTGCCCACAATTGCGCAGATCTTGGTCGTGCCGATGTCGAGGCCTACGATAAGATTTTCCCGTTTTGTTGCTGACATACCCCCCCCTGCAACATAATAAAGTTTTTAGATTCAGCTCTTTTTTACGATGATTTTATCGTTATAATCGAGATCAATGTACTGCAATGCCGGACGCTGAACCATCAGGTCACGGTAGATATGAGCTAAACGCTCTACTTTTGTGGCAAATTCTCCGGCTCCTATTTTGACCGGAAGCGCTCCGGAAGCTGTGTACATGGTAAAACCATAACCCTCATCGTAATGAATCTCGGACACATCCGCAAGGATAAATGCGGCTTTTTCACGTAATATTTTCAGTAGTTCGCAGGTGGCTCTGAGCGCCTCTTCAGTCCTTTTCGGGTTACTCGTCAGTTCTTCTTCGCTGAATCCTGTTACGACCGGATAGTCCAGCCGGTCTCCCTGATTCAGTACCTTGAAAATATTCGCATTTTTATCCAGATAATAGATAAACCCCATATTGACGATAGCCATCGGTTCGCGCTCGATTATCGTGATCGAGATGCTATGCGGGAAGTAGCGGTTGATGCGTACGGTTTCGACCCAGGGATTCTGCAGGATATGTTCACCAATCTGTTTCAGCTTCATTCGCAACAGGTTCTTGCCGGGCTCGATCTCCGCCAGCCCTATAATCTCTTCGCGGGTCATGTGTTTGACATTGGAAATTTCAATGTTTTCGAGCCGGAAAAAGGTGGCCGAACCGAGCGCCCGACAGACAACGTACATAAAACCGCACGCCAGTGAGATCGCAAGTAAACCGGCTGCGATTTTCACCAGTGGCCGCAGATGTTTTTTCAGGTCCAGCGGTTTGCGCTGGATCTTGACTTTGTTGGGCGCCACCTTCCGGCGATGGTATGTGGAGTTTGCAAAATCCCGCATGCCTTCAGTTCATCCTGATTGAAAGAGACGCTGACTCAATAATACGCGAAACAAGTTCCTCAAAAGGCAATCCGGCTCCCTTGGCTGCGATTTCCGGCAGCAGGCTTAAGGAAGTCATGCCCGGCAGGGTGTTGACTTCCAGCACATAACAGTCACCAGCGCCTGTCACCAGCAGGTCTACCCGGCTGTAGCTCTTGCAACCCAGGGCTCGGTGGGCCGCCAGAGCAATACTTTGAGCCTTTTCGTACAGCGTGTGTTCCAGCCGTGCAGGGAAGAAGTGTTCGGCCATGCCGTCGGTATATTTTGCTTCGAAGTCATAAAACTCTTTCTTTGGGACGATTTCGATAGCACCGATCGGGCAGTCGTCCAGAATCCCGACCTGTATTTCCTGTCCTTTTATATACTGCTCCACCAGGATTTCGTCATCATGTAGAAATGCCATTTCAAGTGCGGCAGCCAGCTGGTTCTCCTCCCTGACGATGGAAACTCCGACTGAGGAGCCTTCCTGAACCGGTTTGACAACCAGCGGCAGGCCGAAGGGGAGGGCAGGCAAACAGACGGATTCTCCCCGTCTGAAACAGCTGAATGGTGCAGTCAGGATGCCGCTGGCGGCAAAAGCCTGCTTGCTGTATAGTTTGTGCATGGCCAATGCGCTTGCCAGCACACCGGAACCGGTGTAAGGAATCTGCATTAGCTCCAGCAGTCCCTGTACGCAGCCGTCTTCACCATAACGGCCATGCAGTGCGATGAAGGCCGTTTCAATGCCATCTCGCTTCAATACTTCGGCCAGATCCCGTCCGACGTCAATGGCTACGGAGTTGTAACCCTTTGCCAGTAAAGCCTGATGTACGGCAGCACCGCTCTTGAGCGATACCTCACGTTCAGCCGAGAGCCCACCCATCAGAACAGCTGTTTTTTTTGATTTCATTATGTCGGAAACCTTTCAGTAGAAGGTTACACTTCGCCCACTATACGTACTTCTTCTTCAAGTGTTATGCCGGATGTGGAGAATACCCTGTTTCTTACCATGGCGGACAGTTCCAGAAAGTCCTGCGTCGTGGCCCCACCGGTATTGACCAGAAAATTACTGTGCACCTCGGAAACCTGTGCGCCTCCGACCCTTGCTCCGCGCATTCCGGCTGCATCAATCAATCTCCAAGCTGTTTGTTCAGCCGGGTTCCTGAAGAATGAACCGGCACTCGGGAAGCCGACATTATGTTTGGAGCGCCGCAGCTCAAGATCGTTGCGGACCTCCTCCTCGGTAAGATGTGCCTCGCGCTTTTCCAGCCTGAAAACGGCGGACAGGACTATGTCTCCCGGCTGCAGATCAAGGTAGCGGTAGCCGTAGACAAGTTCATCTATGCAGAAATCCCGGATTTCGCTATCGCGTACAATGGTCAGGCACTCCGTTCGATCAAGAATCCCCTCGCCGTACGCTCCGGCATTCATCCTGATCGCTCCACCAACGGTTCCAGGGATACCTGAGATGAAACCGATGCCCCCCAGGCCGTGTCCCTGGGCAAATCGTACCGCCGTAAGATTCTCCGCCCCGGCTTCAGCTTTAATGTTCTTTTCTCCCAATCTTTCAACCAGGTTGAAGCGTTCCAGAGAAATAACCGCTCCTCGAATCCCTTTGTCCCGCACCAGCAGATTGTAGCCCCGGCCGATGGCCAACCATGGAATGTTCTGCTCAGTAAGCCGCTCCAGCAGTTTCTGAAGATCGTCCGTATCTTTAGGAATCGCGAACATATCCGCCGGACCCCCAACTTTCAGCGAGGTGTGCAGGCTCATTGGTTCGTTATGCAACATAGCGCCACGAATTGTTAGGTTATGAGCTGATTGCATCTGGTATCACTCAGCTCCAAACTCTTTAACAATGTGGTTCGTAAACAGGAAAAGATCGTTCATATAGTATAAAACCTTCCATCAGCAAGAGCGGAGTCAATGATTTCAGCCCGTTCATCGTTCAATTTTTGATAATAAGAAAGCGTCAGCATTTCTAACTCGTCAACTGCGTAGCGATTTGTTGAATACAAAAGCCTTCCCTTTACAACGATTTCTTTCCTGAATACAGTTGAAACCGTACGCGCATTCAAGAGGTCAACTTCCTTGTCGAGATTAGCGCACGCGCTGAAAAACCACCTTCCAACTCTTCATCCACGAGAAAAAATATTTCATTCACGCCTCTACCCTTTCAGATGGATTTATGGTTTTTAGGCGCTCGGCATGTGCGGCCGTGAGCAATTCATTGTCAGAAGCAACAAAAACTATCTGAGTTTTGGTTGCTTTCGAGAGCCAGAGCGCTGTAGACAAGTGTATGCTATCCGCACCACGAAGAGCATGGCGGTTAATCAGTTTTTCAATACCATCTATTGGTGCACCGCAGACCTCCACGATCATGAATTGCTGCAGATCCAGTTCAAGTTGATTTCTTATTGAAGCAAGATCCCCCATATTTATGGAGCCACATCTGGCCCGCCTGGCGACGGCAGAGAGTGTTTCAGGTACAGCAAGCCATGAAACTGCTATCTTCTGGTCACTTTCGACAAGTGACGCAACTCTGTCCGATCCGGATTCCGCCGCATATCGCTTCACAAGGGCACTGCTGTCAAGGTAGTAGATCATCGGCGTTCCCGTATCAGGGTTTCCGACAAAGGTTCGCCATCCAGATGCAGTGGAGTAAAGGAAGCGCAAGGTCGTTTGGCAGTCGGTAATCGTAAATGCCCTTGCGCTGCCAGCGTGGCCAGGCGCTCGTCAAGCCCTGCATCTTTCTCGATCTTGTCCAATCGATGCATAATTGCCACCGGATTTCCCCGGTCTGTCACCACAACATTCTCACCGTTTTTTATTTCGCCCAAGTAGTAGGTCAGTCTATTTTTCAATTCACGAACGCCAACAGTTTGCATATAACCACCTCCGACTTAATATTGTAGCTATTGTAGCCACAATAATTCACGAAGTCAATGTTGCGTAAATGTGTCTGATGTTGCTATTGGTCAGATTCCAGATGCTTTACCAGAGCTTCTCCCTGCTGCCAGATATTCCCGGCTCCCAGGGTAATGACGATATCACCCTCCTTGACCACGCCGGCCAGATGCTCCGGGATCAGCTCGCGATTACCAATATAGGCCACATCTTTCTGGCCGTGACGGAGAATTTCATGTGTAAGCCGCTCTGCCGTGGCGCCTTCGATCGGTTTTTCTCCGGCGGCATAGACGTCTGTCAGGATAAGTACATCTGCATCATAAAAGGCGGTGACAAATTCATCGAACAGCCCGTGGGTGCGGGTGTAGCGATGAGGCTGGAAGACCGCTATTACACGGCGCTCCGGCCACCCTTGCCGGGCGGCGGCCAGTGTCGCCTTGATCTCGGCCGGATGATGGCCATAGTCATCTACGATCATGACCCCCTTCGGCTCACCCTTGACGGTAAAGCGCCGGCCAACTCCGCCGAATCTGGCAAAGCCCTCCTGGATGGTGGTAAATGGGACATCCAGCTCAAGCGCTACCGCGACACAGGCCATGGCGTTCAATACGTTGTGTGGACCGGGCATCGAAAAGGTTATCTCGCCCAGTCGGTAGCCCTTGTAGTGGGCTACAAAAGATGTCTGAAAACCGTCATGTCTGACATGGGTGGCGCGGATATCAGCCTGAGAGGAGAGGCCATAGGTCATGTAGCGTTTTTTTACGTGCGGCAAAACCTCGCGGATGTTCCTGTCATCCAGGCAGAGCACAGCCAGACCGTAGAACGGCACTTTGTTGATGAATTCGATAAAGGTGTCCTTGATCTCTTCGATTCCGGAGTAATGGTCCAGATGATCGGCATCAATGTTGGTCACCACCGCTATGGTAGGGGAGAGCATCAGGAAGGAACCATCCGACTCGTCCGCTTCCGCCAGCAGAAATTTGCCCTGACCGAGTTGGGCATTGGTTCCGATGGCGTTCAGTTTGCCACCGATGACAATGGTCGGATCGATCCCGGCGTGGCCCAGTATCGAGGCAGCCATTGATGTAGTAGTGGTTTTGCCATGGGTGCCCGCGATGGCGATTCCGTATTTCATGCGCATTAGCTCGGCCAGCATTTCCGCTCGCGGAATGACCGGCACATGCAGTTTTTTTGCTTCAATCACCTCGGGGTTGTCGTCATGTACGGCGGAGGAAATCACTACAACATCAACATCTGTAAGGTTTTCGGCTTTGTGACCGATACCGATTTCTGCGCCCAGGCCGGTCAGGCGCTCGGTTATATCGGAGCCACGCAGGTCGGAACCGGAAACCTTATAGCCCAGGTTGAGCAGCACCTCGGCGATGCCGCTCATGCCGATGCCTCCGATACCTACGAAGTGGATTTTATCTATTTTTCCGTACATGGCTTATCCTTTACCTACCCTTATTTGTATTCATCATCTCATCCACGATAATTCTGGCAGCATCCAGCCGTGCCAGACTGGAGGCCAATTCTCCGGTGCGACGGACAAGATTCGGGTCCTCGGCCAATGTGAGGATGGTCTGCGCCAGTTTTCCTCCCGTCAATTCACGCTCCAGCATCATGAAGCAGGCATCCTTCTTGAGTAGTGCTTCGGCGTTCCTGCGCTGGTGATCATCAACCGCATGCGGAAAGGGGATGAAAAGACACGCTTTGCCGCAGGCGGTTACTTCGGCAATAGTGGTAGCACCTGCCCGGCAGATGATCAGATCCGCTCTGGCATATTCTGTAGCCATATCAGTGATAAAAGAGGCAATTTCTGCTTCTACGCCGGCTGCCCGATAGGCAGCGGTTACTTCAGTAAACTCCTTTTCACCGGTCTGATGTGTAATTATCAAGTTTTTCCGACTCTTTTTCAGAAAGGGAATCGCTTCAATCATGGCCGCGTTTATTGCGTGGGCGCCCTGGCTCCCTCCGAAAATCAACAGCCTAAAATTGTCTGCAGCTCTGATATCATCTTTGGCAGACGATGGTGAAACATGTGCAAGCATATCCAGGATCTGACGCCGTAGCGGATTGCCGGTCAGCAGTGTTGACGCGGACGAAAAATAGCGATTCGATTCCTCCAGTGTTATGAATACCTTCTCGGCGAACCTGGCCAACTGGCGGTTAGTCTGGCCGGGGATTGCGTTCTGTTCATGGATAAAGCGCGGGATCTGCATCCCGCGGGCTGCCAGCACCATCGGCAACGACGCGTAGCCGCCGACCCCCAGCACCATATCGGGGCGGAAGTTTTTCAGTATCTTTCTTGATTGGGCATAACCGTAGACCATCATGGCAATACCCTTGATCTGGGTGAATCCCCCCTTGCCCCGGATCCCTGCCGCCGAAATCAGCTCCAGACGGTAGCCTGCCGCCGGTACGGCTCGCGCCTCTATGCCGTGCTCCGTGCCGACGAAGAGCACTTCGTTGGCACGATCACGGTAGAGGAATTCCTCAGCAACGGCGATCCCGGGGAACAGGTGCCCTCCGGTGCCGCCGCCGGCGATGATCAGTTTCATTTTTCCTCCTTGATACTGATGGAGGATATTTTAAGCCCTGATGAAATGTTAAGCAGGATACCGACCGCAAACAGGCTGATAACAAGTGAACTGCCGCCATAGCTGATGAAGGGGAGCGCCAGCCCTTTGGTCGGAAGCAATCCGGTTACGACACCCATGTTGACGGAGGCCTGAATACCGAACAGCACGGCGATTCCCAGAGCCAGGAAGCGCCCGAAGATGTCGGGCGCTGCCACAGCGATACGCATGGCACGCTGCACCAGCAGAAAGAACATGGCGATGATCACTATCACCCCTATAAAACCCAGCTCCTCGCCGACAACCGAGAGGATGAAATCGGTATGGGCCTCGGGCAGATAGAACAATTTCTGTTTTCCTTCTCCCAGTCCTTGTCCGAAAACACCGCCCGTGCCCAGCGCCAGCCAGGACTGGATGATCTGGAATCCGCTGTTCTGAGGATCCTGCCACGGGTTAAGAAAAGCCAGTATGCGCCTTTTCCGATAGGCCACATTCATTACCAGAAAGTACAGAAACGGCAGGGTCATCAGGAAGATGGAGATTATATAAACCAGTCGCGTTCCGGCAGCAAAGAGCATGATCATGGCCACCACTGCAAGTGTCAGGGCTGCACCCATGTCCGGCTGTTTGAGCAGAAGGGCCAGTAGAACTACCAGTATCAGCATGTATGAAACGAATCCGGCGCCCAGTTGTTTGATCTTGTCCTGCTTTCTGTCCAGTGAATAGGCCATGTACATGATCAGGGCAATTTTGGCGATTTCGGATGGCTGCAGGTTGAAACCGGGCAGCCTGATCCAGCGTGAAGCACCGCCTGCGCTGCCGCCAATGCCGGGAATCAGAACCACCACCAGCAGTACCAGGCACCCCAACAGGATTGGAACGGCCAGTTTGCGCCAGAAATGGTAGTTGACGCGCATGGTGCATAGCATGACGGTAAAACCGATCAGGGCGAATATCCCCTGGCGCTTGAGAAAGAAGAAGCCGTCGTGAAAGCGCTTGGCAGCCATAACCGACGAGGCTGAAAAGACCATCACCACCCCGAAGCAGGTCAGGGCAATGGCCATCAGCATTATTATCAGATCGTATTCTTCCAGTTTCTTAAACATGATTTACAACGCCCTCACTGCAGCAATAAATCTCTGTGCTCTTTCTTCGTAATCCCGAAACATGTCGAAGCTTGAACAGGCCGGTGACATCAGTACAATGCCGCCCTGTTCCGTTATTTTCGCCGCCAGCAGCACCGCCTCTTCCAGGCTTGCGGCGCGGCGGGTATCTGTCAGTCTGCCCAATTCGCACTCCATCCTTTCGGCAGCTTCGCCGATCAACACCAGATGTCGTACCCGCTCTTGCACCAGCGGCGCCAGCGGGGCATAAGAGCCCCCCTTGTCTTTGCCGCCGGCGATCAGGGTAATGTTGCTGAAACTTTCCAGCGCCTTCACCACACTGCCAACGTTAGTTGCCTTACTGTCTTCGTAATAGCTGACACCGTTCACTTCCCACACGAATTCCATCCGATGGTGCAGAGCTTCGAAGCGCAGCACGGCTTCAAAGGATTTGTCTGCGCGGCAGCCGAGCAGCAGAGCGCATGCCATAGCTGCCATGATGTTCTCCCGGTTATGTACGCCCTGCAGGCGAATGGCGGCGGTGGGGAAGCGCTCTTCGCGACTTTTGTGGCGATAGGTAATCACGCCGTTTTTGTAAAAGATGCCTTCGTCCAGCTCATGCAGACGGCTGAAGGGGAACAGTTGCGACTTCACATTTTGGACACGCTCCCAAACCAGCGGATCATCCCGGTTAACCACGGCAAAATCATCCACCGTCTGGTTTTCAAAGATGCGCAGCTTGGCATCGATATACTCCTGATAGCCCGGATAGCGGTCAAGGTGGTCCTCACTCAGATTAAGGAGCGCCGCCACAGTCGGGCGGAACGAGGAGATCCACTCCAGTTGGAAGGAACTGATCTCTGCCACTACTACTTCAACTGGCAGGGTGGGCATGGTGGACATGGTCCCATCATGCCCACCACTAACATTCGTCGGAAGTCCAGCGCAGGTGGGCAGATAAGGCTTGCCCACCCTGCAGTTTGATTCGATCAGTTCAATCAGCGGATCGCCGATGTTGCCGCCGACATAGGTGGCAAAGCCGTTGGCCTTGAAGATTGCCCCCAGAAGGGTGGTCGTCGTTGTTTTGCCGTTAGTGCCGGTGATGGCCGCCAGCGGAGCACTGATGAAACGGGACGCCAGTTCGATTTCGCTGATGATCTCTTTTCCCGATTTTTCCGCCGTCACCAGTTGTGGCAGATCCATTGGCACGCCGGGTGAAACCACGATCAGGTCGCTGGCCAGGAACGTGGCTTCGTCATGCCGTCCCAGTTCCCGAGTAACGTTGTATGCGGCCAGTTCAGCCAACGGCCCTGACAGAGTGACTTCACTTCTCATGTCGTTGACAGTAACCCGTCCACCTTTTGAAGCCAGGAAGCGGGCGCAGGCTACGCCGGTTTTGGCCAGGCCGACGACGAGTATTTTTTTGTTATGTAACTCCAACATCGCCGGCAAGAATAGTGCTGACATTTCTCATTATTCCAATCCTTTTATTTTGAAAACGGTTGCTCCTTAGTTGTTGACTGACAACCAATCGTATTGTACAGTAGTGCTGTACATATAAAGGGGGTAAACAAACATGCTACAAACAACTTATACCAATGCAAGAGCAAATTTTGCCGGCCTCTGTGACGAAGTTACAGATAACCGGGAGATCGTTGTCATTCGTCGCCGCAAGGGAAGCAATGTGGCTATGATTGCTGCGGATGAACTTCAAAGTCTGGTGGAAAGCGCTCACCTGATGCGTTCTCCCAAAAATGCCGAAAGGCTCCTTTCTGCGCTGGAACGTGCTCTGAAGGGGAGTGGTACGGCATCTTCAGTGAAATCGCTTCGTTCCGAGGCTGGCCTTGAAGACTAAGCAACGGGATACTGTTTTTCAACCAGAATTCCGTGAGGACTTGCGCCATTGGGTCGAGACTGACCGAAAAGTCGCATTACGGGTTTTTTATTTGATTGAAGCAATCATGCGTGATCCATTTACCGGCATCGGCAAGCCAGAGCCGCTTAAATATATTTCTGCCGGTGTCTGGTCAAGGCGCCTCACTCAGGAACACCGTCTTGTCTATCTCGTCCGTGATGACAGGATCGACTTCCTTCAGGCACGGTATCATTATTGATCGATCACAGATTCCGTACTCATTTTCTCGATGCTGATTTCAAGTCATTCATTCTATCTAAGATAATTTCAAGCGATCTTCTATCCATAACGTCTTTATCCCTCATGCTTTGTTTGGTGAGCAATAGCCCTTCAATGTTAAGGGTAGTTATTGGGGTTCCATCAACCTCAATTACCTCGGTGTATTTATTAAGAGTGTCATATGTCTGCTGGCAAGTACTTAAAATAAGATCAACCACGAATTCATCAGCCAAGCGGATATTTTCGCCTTCCTCAAACCATTCCGCTTCAAGTTCATTGGCGGTCTTGTCCGGTAACATCATTAGTGCCTCAATTATTGGTTGTGCCGCTTCTCTTTTCGCCGGCACAAGAATGTCTATATCTTCGGTAGCTCGATGGATGCCATGAGCGTACAGCGCGTAACCGCCGATCAAGATGTATTGCGCACCTTTTCCATTCAGGGACTTGATGAGGTTCATAAGATCGGCTATGGTAGCTGGTCTGCAAAATTCCTCTTCCATCGTTTATTATCCTGTCTTGGTCTTGTTTTTCACAATGCCTGCTATGACGCATTCTTCCTGAAACCTGTTAGCCTCATTGATTGTATTGAATCGGTAAACTTTGCCTTTAGGAATAAAGGTGGTGGTGCCGGTTGGTAATTGCTGCATCGCTTCGTTCATAGTGGCTCCTCGTATGAGGTTTTCAGCCGATGGTTTTCCGGTTGGTGCCGCTTCTTTTCTCTTGCCGATTGTTCGCATTTTCGACCTCCACATGCAGGTACGCAGTCAGGATGATGTTTTTGGAAAATACCTGACTTCAGACAATCCTTCAAAATCATTGTCCTGAGTCCATAGGATCGCGTTATTTGTCTGTGTCGTGGCCAGTATAATGCTGTCGGCCATCGGGATCGATGTTTACAGGCGGTCTGCCTCTCTAATAACGGTTGTATCAATCCCCTTTAAAAAACCCCGCATTTCTCGGATATCTCTGGACGGCAGCAGCTCAATCCTATTGCCATTGACAATTGAGCGAGGTGAAAAACCCAATTCAAGTATTTTCACTGCTTCTGCAAGGGTTTCATCGGTTTGCCTCATGCGGTAACCAAAAATTGTTTCCCGATCTGTCATACGGAAATCCCTTCTTCCATGATGACGCGTATAATTGGTGATGAACGTAATGCAGAATCTTCAATCTCGTATCTGCTAAACAATAAAGTAGTAACAACAATTCCGGTTTCCAGCGTCATCTCCCAAGCTGCGTTTTTCACTCTGTTTTTCAACTCTCTGTCAACGGATCCGGAACCATTTTACCCGCTTAACAATCTCAATCTGAAAAGCTTCTTCGCCAGAGATTAACTATGCCTGCCGCACTTCCAGCCGTAATCCATCAATCTTCTCAAAATCCCGCACGTTAGCGGTAATAACCGTGTAATCCAGAGAAATTGCCGTCGCTGCAATAATCAGATCATGCGCCCCTACCGTAAAGCCTCGCTGCACCAGTGATGCCCATATTCTGGCGTAGATGCGGGCAACTCCACTATCAAACGGAAACAGAGGGATCATCTCGATCACTTTTTCCACAAAGGCCTGACGCCTTATTTTCCTGGATTCCGTATCAGCCCGCTCGACTCCATGGAGAAGTTCGGCCACTGTAACCACACTGATACCAAACGTTTCATCTTCACGGCCAGCCACCAGACTTTCAACTAACCCCCGACTTCTTTCAAGTGCGATGATCTCGCTGGAGTCAAGTATCACTCCCATGACAGGGCCTCTGGCATTGAAGGCTGCGAACTTACAGCAGCTATAACATCGGCTTCAAATGAAGTATCATTTCTGTCGAGATGGGGAAAGGCTTGCACAATCTTACGCAACTCAGCCAAGGTTGCGCCACTGCGGGCCGGTTCCACCGGAACCAGAGATGCGGCCGGTTTTCCGCCACGGATAACGGTATACCGATCTCCGCGATACTTAATGTTGTTGAGCAGTTCTGAAAAATTTCTCACCGCCTCGGTTGAACTGATCGCTGTCTGCATAGTAACCTCCGCAAAATATGATAATCATATTTTACATGGTTTGTCGGTCCTGACAATATAATTATCCTATCTCATCTTCAACGTAGAAATCGCCACCAGCGCCAGAATGATGGTGATGATCCAGAAACGGACGATGATCTTCGGTTCGGCCACACCCTTCAGCTCAAAATGGTGATGAATCGGCGCCATGCGGAAGATGCGCTTGCCGCGGAATTTGTAGGAGCCGACCTGGAAGATGACCGACAATGCCTCTACTACGAATACGCCGCCTACGATGACCAGCAGAATCTCCTGTTTGGTGAGCACCGCGATTGTTCCAAGGGTCCCGCCCAGCGAGAGGGAGCCGACATCACCCATGAAGACCTCGGCCGGGTATGAATTGTACCAGAGGAAGCCCAGGCCGGCTCCGACCATGGCCCCGCAGACGATGGCAAGCTCGCCGGAACCGGCTACGCGTGGTATCTGCAGATAGGCTGAGAGGGTTGCATGGCCTGCAATGTAAGAAAAGAGCATATAGGTGGCTGCGTTAATGGTAACCGGTCCGATGGCCAATCCGTCCAGACCGTCGGTCAGATTGACGGCATTACTGGCGCCTACTATTACCAGAGTTACGAACGGGATGAACCAGAGCCAGAGGTCAGGGTGGAATTTCTTGAAAAAAGGGAAAAAGAGTTCTTCGCTGAAACCGGGCTTCAGAAACAGAAATACTGCCACCGATCCGGCCAGCAGAACCTGCCAGAACATCTTCTGCCGCGCAGAGAGGCCTTTAGGATTTTTCTCAACCACCTTTTTGTAGTCGTCCACGAATCCGATCAGTCCGTAGCCGATGGTGATGAACATGACCGTCCAAACATAGTGGTTGGTGAGGTCAGCCCACAAGAGCGTCGGTATCACTATTGCGGCCAGGATCATCACGCCTCCCATGGTGGGAGTACCCTCTTTCTGAAGGTGTGATTCCGGGCCATCGGTTCTGATCACCTGGTGAGCCTGCAGCGATTTCAGCGTGCGAATAATCCAGGGACCGAGCACAAAGCAGACCACCAGAGCGGTAATCATGGCGTAGATGGTGCGGAATGTCAGGTATTTGAATATATTGAACAGCTTGACGTTTGCTGCCAATGGATAAAAGATATGGTAGAGCATGGGTTATTCCCCTTTATTATTCCAAGGAATTATTCTGCATCAGCTTCTTGAGCTCTGCGATTACATTTTCCATGGCCATTCCGCGCGAGCCTTTAACCAGTAACACATCCCCCTGCTTCAGTGACTGGTGCAGCAGCTCCGCAATCTGGGTGCAACTGGTGCACCGGAGTATTGATTCGGGCGGCATATCAGCTCGCATGGCTCCTTCGACGGCGTATTTGGTCATCAGCCTGCCCAGCAGATATAATCTGTCGGTGTTTCGTCCCGCTACTGCTCCCACTCCGAGATGCGCTTCGGATTCGTGCTCTCCCAATTCCAGCATATCACCCAGAACAGCGATGCGGTGTCCTTCTGCGGCGATCTGCGCCAATGTCTCCAGGGCTGCCTTTATCGAGGCGGGGTTGGCGTTGTAGCTGTCGTCTATGATCGTCACACCGTTCAGGTGATGCGCCTGAAAACGTCCCTTGCAAGGGGAGAAGGTTTCCAGACCCCTGGCAATTGTGGGTAGATCAACCATTTCCAGCAGGGCCGCAGTTGCCGCCAGCGCGTTGTAGATGTTGTGTCGGCCGCAGGCTCTTAAGTGTACCGGTATTTCGCCTTTCGGAGTGACAATCAGCAGGCGCTGTCCCTCCAGTCCCCGTGCTTCGATCTCTTTCGCACGGACTTCACCACGTTTTATGCCAAAGCTGATACGTTTGGCAGAAGGGTTCTGGGGCAGGGAGGCGATACGGGAGTCGTCAGCATTGACTACTGCAAGTCCGCCGTCACTGATGCGGAGCAATAGTTCGCCTTTGGCTGCTGCAACCGCTTCGACCGTTTTCATGCTCTGCAGGTGAGCCGGCATGGCGTTCAGCACAACTCCGATGCCCGGATTGGCAATCCCGGCCAGGCGCTCGATTTCGCCCGGTTCGCTCATCCCCATTTCCAGTACCGCCCAGCGGTGTTTCTCCCGGAGTTGAAACAGCATCTGAGGCAATCCGATCAGGTTGTTGAAGTTGCCGGCGGTCTTAAGACCATGTTCGTTCTGTTCCAGGATGGTAGCCAGCATCTCTTTGACAGTCGTTTTGCCATTGCTCCCCGTGACACCGATGATCGGGATATTGAAACGCCGCCGCCAGGACGCTGCCAGGTTTCCCAAAGCCCAAAGGGTATTTTTTACGGCGATGCACGTGATCGTGTCAGCTGCTAAATGGCCTCTCACCCAGTTTTCATCGGCCAGTAGAGCGGTTACGCCTTTACCGGTCACCTCCGGAATGAAGGTGTGACCGTCGAAACGCTCACCTTGCAGTGGCACAAAAAGTTCCCCGGATGTAATGCTGCGTGAGTCAGTTGAAACGCCGCTTACCTTGCCGGCAGCCGGGCCGATGATACGCCCGCCTGTCACTGCGGCTATTTCGCTGATGGAGAACATCAGGAGCTCATCTCCGCAAAGGCTGCTGTTGCTTCTTCCCGGTCATCAAAATGCTGCCTGGCGATTCCGATAATCTGGTAATCTTCATGTCCCTTGCCGGCCAGCAGCATGATATCACCGGCTTGCGCCAGCCGCGAGGCCAGACGAATCGCTTCGCGGCGGTTCTCCAATAATATGAAACCTTTCTCCGGGAAACCTTCAGCCAGATCTTCCTGCCGGTATTCGCGGATGTCGAGTGATACCATGCCGGCTTTAATCTGCTCCAGTATGCTGAAGGGATCCTCGGTTCGGGGGTTGTCGGAGGTGACAATGGCCAGATCCGACATTGTGGCGGCGATCCTTCCCATGAGCGGACGCTTGCCGATATCGCGATCTCCGCCGCAGCCGAAGACGGTAATGATTCGGCCGGTGGCGATTTCTTTCAGCGTGGAAAGCACATTCTCCAGGGCGTCGCCGGTGTGGGCGTAATCTACCAGGCACGTCACGTCACGATGACTCTCTACCCGCTCCATGCGGCCAGGAACGGCGGCAAGACTTTCGATGCCTTTTCTGATGGCCTCCAGCGGCAGGTTCAGGGCTACTCCGGCAGCAGCCGCTGCCAGGATATTGGAGAGGTTGAAACGGCCAAGCAGGCGTGAAACAAAGCCAACATTTCCCAAGGGTGTGACGAGGGTGCCGCGGATGCCACTGACGGACAAGGTCACATCAATTGCCTGTACATCACCGTTTCCCTTGATTCCATACCTGATAACCGGACATGCACAACGTCCGGAAATGACAGGGCCATAGTGATCGTCCATGTTGATCACGGCATGGCGTTGCGGTTTCAGCTCCGTAGGGCGGAGCAGATCGGAAAAAAGTCTGAGCTTGGCTTCCAGGTAGCTCTCCATGGTGCCGTGATAATCCAGATGGTCACGGGTAAGGTTGCTGAATATGCCGACATCGAAATGACAGCCATCAACCCTTTTCTGTTCCAGAGCATGCGAAGATACTTCCATGACAAAAGCCTGTGCCCCGGCCTCTTTCAATTGCCGGAAGGCCGTCTGCAGCTCTGTTGATTCCGGTGTGGTGTGAGATGCTGTTATGGTTGTTGCACCAAAGCGGTAACTGATTGTGCCGAGTACCGCCGCCGGCAGTCCGGCCGCCGCCATGATCGCCTCTATCAGGTAGGTAGTGGTCGTCTTGCCGTTGGTGCCGGTTATGCCCGTCAGCGGGAGAGAAGCGGTCGGGTTGCCGTTGAAGGCGGACGCCATACGGCCCATGAAGGAGCGGCCATCGGCAACTTTGATCCAGGGAACTTCGCCGGGGGCACAGGCGGCATCCTCTATGACAACTGCCGCTGCACCGGCCATCACAGCTTTCTCAATAAACTGGTGACCGTCGACTGATGTACCGCGCAGAGCAAAAAATAATGAGCCGGGTTGCACCTTGCGTGAATCACAGGTCAGGGAGGTGATGCAGACAGACGCATCTCCATGAAGATCAAAATCACACAGTTTTTCGAGTAACTCTCCCAGTATCATCTGTTCTCCTGTAATAATCCGAAAACCTGCCGGTCATCTGGCAGGCACCATCCACTTCAGGCTGAAGGTGAAAACTTTACCCAGACTTCGTCCGCTCCTCCGATATTCTGCCCGGGTGGCGGGTTTTGCTGACTAGCTCTGCCGCTTCCTATCAATCTGATATTGATAGTGCGTTTTTCCATGATCTGTAAGACTCGTCGCATGCTCATGCCTCGAAAATCTGGCATTACACCCCCTTCAGGCGGTGTGTCAAAAGCGTTCCCTTCTTTCAGTGATTCAGGAACAGCAGTAGCTGAGGCTGTCGCCTGAATCGTTTTGGGTGTGTTGTTTACGGGTTTGTTTGGCTGTATTTTGAGATACGCCAGCGTGTTCTTAGCTATCTCCCGAAATGCGGGAGCTGCGACAACGCCGCCATATTTGACCCCCTGAGGTTCGTCAATAATCACGGCAATAACCAGTTTTGGCTTGTCTGCAGGAGCGAAACCAACAAAAGAACCAATTCGTTTGGTCGGCGAATACAGGCGGGTGACAGGATCAACCTTCTGTGCGGTCCCGGTTTTCCCGGCCACCCGGAACCCATCTACTGCTGCTTTCGCGCCGGTACCTCCCTCACCAGTGACGGTTTCCATCATGAGTGAGATTTTTTTAGAGGTTTCAGGGGATATTACCCGGCGTACTATCTGTGGCTCAAATTTCTGAATTTCTTTGCCGTTGTCGTCGAGAATGCGCTCCACCAGATATGGTTTCATTAAATTACCGCCATTTGCGATGGCAGAGAGTGCCGAAACCAGTTGGATGGCCGACAGGGAGAGCCCCTGCCCAAAAGAAATTGTTGCCAGATCGACTCCATACCAGTGACGTTTGATGTTTCCCGGAGATTCGCCCGGAAGATCAATGCCGGTACGTCCACCAAAACCAAAGTTGCGCAAATAGCTTGATAATCTCTCTTCCCCCATCCTCAAACCGATCTTTGCAGAGCCGATATTGCTTGAATACTTGATAATTTCCGAGACGGTCAATCGTGAGTGAGGGTGGTCGTCATGAATGACCCGATCGGCAATCCGGTAGGTGCCGTTTTCACAGTTGTACGAGTCGGTTGTCTTAATCACGCCGGCGTCCAGCGCCGCGGCAATTGAGAACACCTTGAAGGTTGAGCCGGGTTCGAAGCTGTCAGACACCACACGATTGCGTAAATGGGCAGGTGCATAGCGGGAAAAAGCGTTTGGATTGAATGTGGGATAATTCGCCATTGCCAGAACTTTGCCGGAATCCGCTTCCATGACAACGGCCATGCCGCTTTTGGCGCTATTCTCCGTCACTGCCTTGGCCAGCTCTTTCTCTGCGATGAACTGGATCGTTTTGTCCAGAGTCAGGACGATATTTTTACCTGGAGATGAATCCTTGATAACAGTACTCTTGATGGCAATATTTCTTCCGAGAGCATCTCTCTCTGTTACCATGTAGCCGGTATTGCCCAGAATGGTTGCATCGTATCTGAGTTCAATGCCTTCCAGGCCATTGGGGTCCTGGCCGGTAAATCCAATTACGTGGGCTGCGGTCTCCAGATTGGGGTAGAAGCGCTTGGATTCCGGAACAAAGCCGATGCCGGGCAGCTTCATGTTTTTGATGCGCAAGGCTTTATCAGGTGACAAACACCGCTCAACCCAGATGAAAGATTTGTTAACCGAAAGCCTGGCCACCAACTCGTGGCCGGGCACACCCAGAATCGGTGCAAGCACTGCGGCGGTGCCATCAACATCCTTTATTCGGCGAGGTTCAGCATAGCAGGAGTCCATATGGATGGATTCAGCCAGCGGAGTACCGTTACGATCCCGGATGCTTCCTCGGACCGGGGGTAGCTCAACTCTGTGCTGATGCTGTTTTTCAGCCTTCTTGATAAGTTCTTCATGCTGCAGTATCTGGAGTGAGAAGGTACGTCCGATTACGGTCAGGAATAGCAGACCAAAAACCGTCCCGATCATGATGATGCGGATACGCGCCCATTTTTCCCGTTCGTCTTTCATCGGACCTGAATAATCTGCTTCGCGGTCGGCAACGCCATCCCCAACTCATTCCTGGCGATGGCCTCTATGCGGGCCGGCGTTCTCAGAGAGGCCGCTTCAAGTTTGAGGCGCTTCTGTTCCTGTTCGGACTCCTTTAGCTGGCGACTTGTTTCGGATATCTGAAGATTCAGGTCGACTAGTTTGAAACGCGACCAGACGTGGAAAACCGAAACAACGGTGAATAGGAACATGCAGATTATCAGGTATTTGAATATGTCAATGCGGTGAGGCGCCATTTCTGCCACGCCAAGGGGGCGCGGAGCAGCAACTTTGCCATAGTCCACTCTTGCCTGTGCCATGCTGATTACCTCCTGTACATACTTGTTACAGCTTCTCCACGGCCCGCAGTTTGGCGCTGCGCGCCCGCGGATTGCCATCGATTTCCTGCTGTGCCGCAGTGACCGGCCTTCCGGTCAGAATCTTCACCCTCGGCTGCCTGCCACATACGCAGACCGGTAACTGGCGCGGGCAGGTGCAGCCTTCCGCATACTCCCGGAATATATGTTTGACGATGCGATCTTCAAGTGAGTGAAATGAAATTATTACACCCCGTCCACCCGGTTTCAGAAGGTCAAGAGCGGACCGCATGCCGAACTCAAGGCTTTCGAGTTCACGATTGACCGCTATGCGGAGTGCCTGAAACGTGCGTGTAGCCGGATGGATGCGTTCGTCCCACTTGGCCTTTGGAACCGCCCCCTTTATGATATCTACCAGTCTGAAAGTGGTTGTTATGGGTGCCGCCACTCTTTCCCGGACTATAAATGACGCTATTCTCCTGGCCCAGCGTTCCTCGCCGTATTCTCTGATGACGTGCTCCAGCTCCGGCTCCGGCAGGTCATTTACCAGATCGGCGGCGTTCTCTCCGCTGCAGGTGTCCATTCGCATATCCAGCGGAGCGTTCTGCAGAAAACTGAATCCCCGTTCTCCGCTGTCCAGTTGATGAGACGAAACCCCCAGATCGAGGATGAAGCCATCCAGTGCTGAGATGCCGAGAGAGCTCAGATGTCCGGCGAGTCCGGCAAAATTGCCATGCACCAGATGGAGCCGTTCACTGTGCACTGCCAGCCTTTTCCCGGCTGCGGCCAATGCTTCCCGGTCACAATCAATGCCCGTCAGCCGGGCTTCCGGTGCCTTTTCAAGAATCAGTGCCGCATGCCCGCCACCGCCAACTGTTCCATCCAGATATGTCTTGCCGCCCACCGGTTCAAGAAAGCGGATTACTTCATCCGGCAAAACCGGAAGATGATGAAAATCAGCCACTAGAGGCCGAGCTCTGCGGCAGCTTCAGTGCTTGGGAAATTCTTCATATCCTGTACCCGCACCCGATCCCATTCGGATTGGCTCCAGATTTCCGCTTTCTTGAGTGCCCCAACGAAAACGATTTCCCGTTCCAGCGACGCAACCTTCCGCATGGAGGATGGAATCATGATCCGGCCGAGTTTGTCGGCGGAACACTCTACAGCCGGAGATACAATTGTGTGCATAATGCTGCTGCGTTGCGTCGAAGTGAGTCCTTTGCTGTTAAGGAAATTTTCTTCAAACTGAAACCATTCCTTGTATGGAAAGACAAGCAGACCGGAGCATTGCGCTCCACCGTCAAGAGTGACCGGATACGAATTTGTCACGAAAAAACGCTCGTCGCCAAAGGTCTCGACCAACACCTCCCTGAACTTGGCCGGCAGGCTGGTACGCCCCTTGGCATCTATGGTTGTCTCAAAAATACCTCTGAACATGACCTTCTCTTGGTATGATTTTCCACATTGTTCCACTTTTTACCACATTACGGGAATTTATACCGACGGTAAAGTGTTCTGTCAAGATAAAACATGAATTTGTAAAGTATACCCCTTGACATTCCCGCTTCCATCGGCATATACGCATCTGAAGGTGTGTTTATTACCTGATTCGCTGGAGGTGACTGGTTATGAACCGGGTATTGCGTACAGGTTGCAGGGGACCGGATGTAAAAAAATGGCAGTATTTTCTGATCGGTCAGAGCAGTCTCCCGGGAAATGCGGACGGCGTTTTTGGCGATCTGACGTTCAACGCCACGGTCGCTTTTCAGCAGAAGTACAATCTGGAGGCTGACGGTGTGGTTGGGCACCAGACTCTTGTGACCGCCATTCAGCTCGGCTTTGTGGTTCTTGACGACACGACCGGGACGAACGAGAATGGACCGAACTGGCCGTCAAAGCCAGGTTTCCGGCCGATAACCTCCAACGTCCAGCGACAGAGGCTTTTCGGTGAATTTTCCTACCGTCACGATCCGCAACCCGGCAATTACGAACAGATCCACATTACCGGAAGCTGGATTGCCGAAAACATAGTTACCGCTGCCATTCCTCAGCTTGCGGGGATACAGGGTGCGCATGAGAACGGAAACATCAAGGTACATAAGCTCGTCGCCAGTCAATTCAAGGCTCTTTGGCAGGCGTGGCAGGATAAAAACCTGCTTGGACGCATCCTGACGTTTGACGGTTCGTTCGCTCCACGATTTGTCAGGGGGAGCACCAGAACCCTCAGCAATCACGCGTTTGGCACGGCTTTCGATATCAACGTTGCATGGAACCGGATCAATACCCAACCAGCCTTGGTGGGCGCCAGGGGGTGCGTCCGCGAACTTGTCACCATCGCGAACGATCACGGTTTTTACTGGGGCGGACATTACGGTAAACGTCTGGACGGGATGCACTTTGAAGTGGTGGTAGTGAAGTCGTTGTCAATCGCGTTAACAGTGTAACCATGAAAGGGGAAAAACATGGATAGAGCGTTACTGGTAGGCATCAACAAGTATCCCGGCTGCCCATTGTACGGCTGTGTCAACGACATAACCGACATGGCCGGTTTTCTGAAGGAGACGTGCGGATTCCAGATGAACAACATCCGTCTGCTCACCGATGCGCGGGCGACAAAAGCGGCCATTGTTGAGCGCTTGAATCTGCTGGTCAACGGTGCACGTCCCGGAGACCGTCTGTTGTTCCACTACAGCGGCCATGGGGCGCAGATGTCCACCAGGAACCCCGCTGCCGAAGTGGACAAACTGGATGAGGTCATCTGTCCGGTCGATTTCGACTGGAGCGACGAGCGCGCTATCAGAGACAAGGATTTTTACAGGATATTCGCGACAGTTCCGCAGGGGGTCGAGTTCATCTGGATATCGGACTCATGTCATTCGGGCGACCTGAACAGGGATTTTCCGGCCCTGAAACCTGATCATTACCACAAGACCATCATGCCGCCCGAGGATATCAACTGGAGGCTACAGACCGCCAGGGAGCTGCTGGCCGAAAGTCCGGGAAGGGTACGGGCGACTTCTCTGGCCAGTGCCGTCAAGGAACTCAATGTGGCGCTCATCTCCGGCTGCAAGTCAAACGAGACCTCCGCCGACGCGGTATTCAACAATAGACCGAACGGAGCGTTGACTTATTTTCTGCTGAAAGAGTTGTGTTCGGCACATGGTTTGAAGATGCCGCTTGCCGATGTTGTCAAGAAGGTGGCCAAAGCGGTGGCGGGGTACAACAGGACGCAGCATCCGCAGTTGGAAGGGAGCGGGGAGATTGCTAAAAAACCGTTTGCGGGGAAATGAAATGATCAGCCGGAAAACACGTTGAACCTGGTTGACATTCGTTGTCTGTACTCGACAATATCTTTTCTTAAGGAAGCCATTCTGGCCATTTTCTCATCTACCAGATTTATATGCCGGTCAAGAATCTGGACAAGCGCGGGAATCATCCTGTCGGTCTGTTTTGCTTCCCCGTAAGCCGCGTAGAGATCCTGCATCTCTTTGATGGTAAGTCCAAGTTCTTTGAGTTTGATAATGAATCGGACTCTCAGTGCGATATCTCTGGAATAAAAGCGATTGCTTCCCTCTGACCGTGGCGCGGCATTAATTATTCCGGCTTCCTCCCAATATCGTAACGTTCTGGTAGTCAGCCCCAGGCTCTTGGCAAGGTCGCCGATTGAAATCAGTTCTTCATTTTCCGGTGTACTCTTCATGGGCTCTCTGGAAAGTGACGGTTCATCAGGTTTCGGGGAAAGTGCATCAATGGGACATGAGAACGGGCACGGTCAAATGCTTCAGAATGTGGCTGGCAACCGGGCTCAAGGCAAGAGTTCCCCGCCTTGTATGAGCATACGTTCCCATGACCAGCAGGTCGATTGTTTTCTCGCATGCAAGGTTGAGGATGGTGTCAGCAACGGTGAAATCTCCGGCATAAATCTGTTCAGTTCGCGCTGTTGCTCTGTGCCGGGCAATAAACTCCCGGACATATATGATATGGTCGCTGCTCTCGGCAGGGATCACTTCGGCGCTCACTTCGACCACGGAAACGTGATGAGCCTTTTCGATACACGGCATGGCGTCATTTACGCTCCTGACCGATTCGCGACCGGCTTTCCAGGCAATCATGATACGATCTCCTGCTGTTTCAAACTGACCAATATAGGGGACAATCAAGACGGGACGTCCGCAATACATCACAAGCTGTTCGGGAAGTTCCCGCGGGAGGTGCAGGCTGCGGGATTTGAAATTATGCTGTCCGACGATGATCAGGTCTGTGTAGTAGGCATAGGAGAGCATTATATCAGTTATGCCCAGACCGTTGACTGAGCGGCGAGGCAGGATCCATTCAGATGTAATTCCGGCAGCGGCGGTCTTTTCGCGGAACATGGCTTCAACTCTTTCATAGCTGAACTGCTCCGGAGTGGTGCGGGGCTTGGAAAAAGCGGGAGCAGCTAGATAAAGGCCCCTTAAGTTGGCTCCATGTTTGCGGGCATAGCAAACTGCCAGTTCGAGACGAGCCCCGGTCGAGTCCAGATTGTCAAGATGTACCACGATATCCCTGAAACCCATGAAAAGAGACTCCTTGACGCTCTAGCCAGCAAACTCAATGATCACAGCCACCGCTTGCGACGCTTGTAGCTCTTAATTTCCCGGTAATTTTTCTTGGCTTTTCCTTCACCTGTTCCAAGATAAAACTCCTTGACATCATCATTCGATTTCATCTGTTCGACCGTACCGCTCATGGCAACTCGTCCACCCTCCATGATATAGGCATGGTCGCATATGCCGAAAGCGACATTGGCGTTCTGTTCTACCAGCAGTATTGTGGTCTTTTCCTCGGAGTTGATTTTTTTGATCAACTGGAAAATTTCTTGAACAAGCAGCGGAGCGATCCCGAGTGACGGCTCATCAAGCAGCATCAATCTTGGTCTCGCCATAAGCGCCCTGCCTATGGCAAGCATCTGCTGTTCGCCACCGCTCAGGAAACCGGATAACTGGTTGCTTCGTTCACGGAGACGGGGAAAATAATCATAGACCAGATCCTTGTCGCGCTTGAAGCCGGCCGAGTCCTTTCGAGTATGACCGCCAACAACAAGATTTTCATCCACGGTCAGATCATCGAAAACCCTACGTCCTTCCATAACCTGAAAGATGCCTTTCTTTACGATATCTTCCGGATCAAGGTTGTTGATCCGCTCTCCAATAAATTCGATTGAACCGGCTGATACCTCACCCTCCTCGGATTTGAGCAGTCCGGATATCGCTTTAAGAGTGGTACTCTTCCCTGCGCCATTGGCGCCCAGAAGGGCAACTATCTTACCTTCGGGTACTTGTAGCGACAGCCCTTTCAGGACAAGGATAACGCGGTTATAGATGACTTCTGCATTACTGATGGTGAGCATGATAGTTGTGCCTCGTCAGGAAAAAGAGGGGGCAAACAGCCCCCTCTCCGAATAATATCGCAATCTGATTACAGACCCAGCCACTCTTTTTTGCGGGGAGTTTCCTGGTCTTCTACCTTGGTCATCTTTCCGCCTTTGATGACATAGATGGTGGTCTTGGTTGTCGACCTGTGATCGGTTGTTGTATAGGTAACCGGAGGGGTTAATCCGCCGGTATCGAACCCCTTCAAAGTTTCCAGAGCATTCTTTACCCCTTCACCAGTCAGCTGCTTATTCTTGTCGGCAATCCTGAGTGCTTCGGCCCAGGTAAGCCCATATGCCCAGCCGCGCACATAACATGTATCGCGGGACTCTTTAGCCGGGTGTTTCTTGTCCCAATCCAGGATCTGCTTCATTCCTTTGACGTTTTCCCCGTATGCCGCATGGGTACCCATGCCGTAGACCCCTTCAGCCGCTTCCTTGGCAAGCAGCGGGAGTTGCTCTGTCATACCATAGTTTCCGAGGAAGAAGGTTGTCTTGATGCCAAGTTTCTTGGCATCTTTCAGCAACACTGCACACCAGGAAACGGTGGTCTGAACATAAGCATAATCTGGGGCTTTCTTTTGCATATTCAAAAGGTTTGAGGTGACATCCTGGAAACTGGCGGGAATAACTTCTTCATGTACCAGTTCGATGCCCAGTTCTTTGGCATATAGACGGCCGGCCTCGATAGGGGCCTTGCCGAAACCGTGGTTTGGATAGATGAAAGCTACTTTGGGAGCGCGTGATTTGTCCTTCCAGTTATTCTTTACATGCTGGAGGAAGCCGCGAATCTGATCCGAGTAGCTGGCCCCGACGAAGAAGTTGTAGGGTGTCTTGGCCGGGTCGGTCAGGTGCCCTGAGAAAGAAGCTGAAATATAGGGAATCTTATCTTTACTGATGGTATCCTTAAGTGCCTCAGTATCTCCGGTTCCCCAACCGTTGATCATGACAACCTTGTCCTGCTCGACAAATTTTTTGTAGGCTGCAGTGGCCTGTGGAATCTTGTAGGCATAGTCTACATTCAGCAATTCGATCTTCTTCCCGTTGATGCCCCCTTTTTCGTTAGTCATTGCGATGGCAGCCTGGACCCCTTCAGCGAACGGTTTGCTTACATCCGCTGTTACCCCTGTAAGGTCCCACAAACCACCAACCTTGATGGTTTCCGCCGCAAAAGATGTTGATACGATTGCGATTACTGCTGCCACTGCTGCCAGAATTCTTCCTAATTTCATACCTGCCTCCCTTTCTGTGTTTGTGCTGCCCCAATAAAATGTGACTTTCCGGCTACGGAAAAAATGTTCAACTGCTTCTGATACGGTTGCACAATCCCTCTTTCAAAAGCTCTTACGTGTCAGTGTGAAAACGGGTAAAGTTTCCAGTAATTTTTGATACTGTGCCAGCGGGCAGCCATTCCCGAAGGCTCAAAGATCAGGAAGATGATCACCAGCAAGCCGAAAACCAGCTCTTTCATGGCCGCCAGTTTGTTTACCAGTTCCGGGAAAGATCCGGACAGAGAAGATGTTCCCATCCTCAGCAGTTCCGGCAAAAGCGTTATGAAGATAGCACCGTAAATGGAACCGAGGATGCTGCCGAGACCGCCGATAATTATCATCCCGAGATAATCTATAGCTACTGTGATCGGAAAGGTTTCAGGTGAAATGATCTTGGCCTGGTACGAGATCAATGCACCGGCTACACCAACATAAAAGGAACTGATGCCGAAGGAGAGCAGTTTGTATTTCAGGATGTTGACCCCCATGACTTCGGCCGAGATGGCCTGATCACGAATGGCAATAAATGCCTTGCCCACTTTGGTGCGAAACAGATTTTTTGCAAACAGTACCGCAATAACTGCAATTACAAAAATCAGAAAGAATAGTTTTGCATCAGAGTCAAATGCAAAGCTGCCCATTTTTGGAGTAGGTATGGTGAGACCGGCCACGCCCCCGGTGACCGACTCCCATTTAACTACCAGGAACTCAACGATAAAATGGGCTGCCAGAGTAGCCATAGCCAGGTAAAGTCCCTTGATTCGCAAAGACGGAATGCCGACAAACATGCCGAAGAAGGCAGTAATCACTCCTGCCAGAGGTATACAGAGATAGAACGGCAGTCCGTGCTTTAATCCAAGATAACCCGAAGAGAAGGCGCCGATGGCCATGAATGCAGCATTACCTAGTGAAATCTGGCCGGTGAACCCGGTCAGGATATTGAGACCTATCGCGCCTATGACGGCGATGCCTATGCGATTCAGAATGTCAAGAAGATAGCCCGGAACATAGAACGGAAGAGAAAAGAGCAGACAGAGAAAGAGTCCCAGCATGATCCGGGCAAAGCCGGATTCAAAGATGGTCATATCTGCCGCATAAGATGTCTTGAAATCACCGCAACGCATAAAGCCTCACTTTGTTGAATTACACCCGTTCGATCTTCTTCTTGCCGAACAGCCCATAGGGCTTGAACATCAGAATCAGAATCAGGGCGATGTAGGGTGCAACTTCCTTGGCTCCCCCCCCCACAAGCGGATCGATAAAGCCGCCGGAAAGGTTTTCCAGGACGCCGATTATAATGCCCCCCACGATGGCCCCGAGGATACTGTCGAGTCCACCCAGAATAACGACCGGCAGGACTTTCAGCCCCATGAAGCTGAGCGACATGTCAATGCCGCCTCTGATGGTGCCGAGCAGAACTCCGCCCACTGAAGAAACTATTGCGGCAATGGCCCAGGATATGGCGAACATCTTTTTGACACTTATACCCATGGAGAGAGCGACCTGCTGGTTCGAAGCTGTTGCGCGCATCGCTACGCCGGTTTTTGAGTACTTGAAGAACGAGGTTAGAATCACCACTAAAATGGTGACGCAGCCGATTGCATACAGGTAGCCTTGCGAAACCGGAATCGGACCGATCTGTACCGGAGCGCTCGGGAAAACTTCTGGAAAGGGAATCGTGTCAGTGCCGTAGGCCAGCTGGATAAGAGCCTTGAGGATGCTCGAAAGACCGAGCGTGACCATAATGACCGAAATCAGATGAGAGCCGATCAGTGGCCGCAGGATAAGGCGCTCTATTAACATGCCGAGGATGGCTGAGAACAGGAATGTGATCAGGATTGCCTGCCAGAACGGCAGATGGTGTTTGGAGAGCATATTAAGACAGATGTAGGCGCCTACCATCAAAAACTCACCCTGAGCCAGGTTGAGGGCGCTGGTTGCTTTGTAGATTATGACGAAGCCGGTCGCCACAAGGGCGTAGATACTGCCGACCACGAGGCCGTTTATGATGAGCTGCAGCAGAAAAGTAACGTCCATGGTGAATGCTCCGGTCAGATCGTTCTTATCGTAACAGTAGTCCGGATGTGTCCGGTTTTACCATCCGGAAATACAATGCTGGTATCAATGTCTACTTTGTCGTGTCCTGCAAGGAGTGCTTCTATAAGTTCCCTGTAAATAGAGCTCACGGTTTCCCGCCGCATTTTACCTGTTCGCGTCAGTTCGCCTTCATCAGCATCCAGTTCCTTGTAGATTATTGCAAACCTGGCAATGCGCGCCTGTTCCGGCAGATTGCGGTTTATTCTGAGTACCTCGCCTGCTATCAGGTCGATAATCTCCTGTTTGGCGGTCAGATCGGCAAAAGTCATGTACGAAAGTTTGTTGTCTCCGGCCCACTTGCCAACTACCCGGCTGTTGATGCCGATCAGCGCAACAGGCTGAGACATTCCGCCACTGTGTACCAGTGCTTCGGCAATGAAGGGAGAAAATCGGAGGCTGTTCTCGATACATTGTGCGGAAAAGTGTGATCCATCGGCCAACGTCAGCACGTCTCCGATTCGATCGATTACCGTGAGATGCCCTGCTGCGTCCAGATATCCGGTATCGCCGGAACGAAGCCAGCCATCACTGGTCAGTACCCGATCGGTTGCTTCCTTGTCTCCGTAATAACCACCGAATAATCCGGCGCTTTTCGAAAGGATTTCACCGTTGCCGTCAATCCTGATTTCGGTACCCGGCAACGGGAGTCCGACGGTGGCGCCATTCACTCCCCCGTCACGGTGCATACAGGCAATACCTGCAATTTCAGTCTGTCCGTAGAGCTGTTTAAGATTGACACCAATGGCGTGAAAAAAGCGAAAAACGTCGGTACCGAGTGATGCGCCGCCGGTCAGGGCAGAGCGGATTCTTGAAAGACCGAGTCTATCCTTGAGCGCCCTGAAGAGAAGAATGTTGGCGAAAAAGCGTCCGATACTCAAGGATAGCGGGGGAGTTGAACCGGATAGAATACAATCGGCATACTTTTCACCGACAGGCATCAAACTGTTGAACATGAATTTTTTGAACGGAGTAGAGTCCATCATCCTGACCCGCACAGACGCGGCAATAGACTCCCAGACTTTTGGAAGCGAAAGCATTATGTGCGGCCCTATTTCGCGCATGTCGGCCATGGCTGTCTCCGGTTTTTCCGGAAAGTTGACCGTATATCCGGCAACCAGGGGGGCCGCGATCGACATCAGTTGCTCGCCGAACCAGGCCAGCGGGAGCAGCGACACAAATTCGTCGTTTTCGTTTTTTGGGTTGGCCTCATTGAACGCAAGACTCATGCTGATCAGGTTTTTAAAGGTCAGTATGGCGCCTTTCGGTTCACCGGTTGTGCCGGAAGTCATGCAGATGATGGCGGTATCATCACCCTTTCCGACGGCAACGAGCCGATCGAAAAGTTCAGGGTGCTGTTCATGGTGTCTTTTACCGATTTCCAGTGTTTCCTCGAAGCTGATCAGGATTTCATCCCGGTAGTTCCGCATACCTCGTTTCCGGATGAAGATGACACGGCGCAGGCCGGTCAAACGTTCCTTCTGGTCGAGGAGTTTATCGACCTGCTCCTGATCTTCGGCAATGGCGAAGCTTACATCAAGCTGCTCAATCGTTTTTGCTATCTCGTGCTGAGTTGCATCATGGTAAAAGGAGACTCCAATACCCCCTGCCGCCTGAACTGCAATTTCCGCGAAGAGTGATTCCGGGCGATTATTTCCGATGATAGCCAGTTTGTCACCCGAGCTGAAACCGAGTGAATGCAGACCAAGCGCCAGACTCCGCACGTTTTCATAGTACTGCTGCCAGCTGCAGGTCTGCCAGATGCCAAGGCCTTTCTGGCGCAGAGCCACTTTCTTATCGCCGAATTTATCGGCATTTCGTTTAAGAAGTTTGGCGAAAGTCGCGTCGTTGAGATCGATATGCACCTATGCTACCTCCGGATCTTCTTCACCCAGATATGCCTTGATAACGTGTGGATCCTGCTGCACCTCATCGGGAGTTCCACCGGCGATCTTCTTGCCGAAATCGAGCACACAGACTGTGTTTGAAATATCCATGACGACCCCCATGTCATGTTCGATCATGATGATCGTGATGCCACGGGTTTCGTTGGTTTCGAGAATAAAGCGGACCATGTCTTCGGTCTCTTCATGATTCATCCCCGCCATCGGTTCATCAAGGAGCAGCAGTTTCGGCTCAAGAGCCAGAGCACGAGCCAGTTCGACCCGCTTCTGAAATCCGTATGCGAGTGTTCCGACGATTGATTTTCTGATACTTTGAATTTCAAGAAACTCAATTATTTCCTCAACGTATTCGCGGTGTTTTATTTCTTCGGCCTGTGCCGGACCATAGTACGCTCCGCCGGTGAAAAGACCTGAACTCTGATGGAGGTGACGTCCGATCATCAGATTGTCAATGACACTCATTCCCCTGAACAGGGCAATGTTCTGGAATGATCGAGCCATCCCCCGCTTTGTCCTTTCATAGGGGGGCAGGCGGGTGACGTCATGGCCATTGAAGACAACTTTTCCCTGTTGCGGATGGTAGAGGCCGCTGATGCAGTTGAGCATCGAAGATTTACCGGCTCCGTTTGGGCCTATGATGGCGAATATTTCACCCTGAACGACTTCGAACGATACGCCGGACAAGGCCCGCACGCCGCCGAAGTTGAGCTGAATATCGCTGCAGGAAAGCTGAACCATCTGAAAAACTCCCGGATCCTGACGAAACACTGACAAAGTTGCGTCTGAAATATCATTATCTTTGGATGACGTCAAACAAATAATTGATAAATTAAAAAAAGGTTTTATTATTGCTTGACATGAACGTAAGGCGAGGGCAAGATTCGCAGCGTCTCCGTAAGCTGATCTATTGAGAGCAAATGTTGGCTCTTCTGCGAATATTTCAGCTGAATGACGAAGAGGCTGGCCTTATGCATGGAGTACAAATATCCGGTCAGGGAAAAATTGTTTTGATAATCCCAAAATAATGTTTGACAGTGATTTGTTGCTGCTCTATGTTACCTTTACGTAAAATGCACAACATATTCACGGAACCACATAGTGGAAAGGTGGCTAAACATGAAAGCATACCCGACTCTCAATTTTGATCTGGGCGAAACGGCCGATTTACTCAGGGATACCGTCAAAAACTTTGCAGAGGCAGAAATCTCACCACGTGCCGCTGATATCGACCGGGACAATCATTTCCCCATGGATCTCTGGTGCAAGATGGGTGATCTGGGTTTGCACGGGATCACCGTTTCAGAGGAGTATGGCGGCGCCGGAATGACCTATCTGGAGCACGTGGTCGCCATGGAAGAGATCAGTCGCGCTTCCGCCTCGGTAGCTCTGGCTTATGGGGCTCATTCAAACCTCTGTATAAACCAGATCTACCGAAACGCCAGTGAAGAGCAAAAGCGCCGCTATCTTCCGAAACTCATCACGGGTGAACATGTAGGCGCCCTGGCCATGAGCGAAGCCGGAGCCGGATCGGACGTGGTCAGTATGCGCTTGCGGGCCGACAGGAAGGGTGATCGCTTCATCCTGAACGGCACCAAGATGTGGATCACTAATGGCCCACATGCCAACACGCTGCTGGTCTATGCAAAAACCGATATCAACGCCGGATCAAAAGGAATCACCGCCTTCCTGATCGAAAAAGGTTTCAAAGGTTTCTCCACGGCCCAGAAGCTGGATAAACTGGGGATGCGCGGCTCCGATACCTGCGAACTTGTTTTTGAGGATTGCGAAGTGCCTGCAGAAAACGTGGTGGGGAGCGTAGGAGAGGGGGTCAGGATCCTGATGAGCGGTTTGGACTATGAACGGGCAGTGCTTGCCGCCGGTCCGCTCGGCATAATGCGGGCCTGTCTGGATGTCGTTATTCCCTATATTCATGAGCGCCGACAGTTTGGCAGGGCCATCGGCGAATTTCAGCTTATGCAGGGCAAGATTGCAGATATGTACAGCACCATGAATGCCTGCCGGGCGTATGTCTACGCCGTAGCCCACGCCTGCAGCGGCAGGAACGCGATCAGGAAGGATGCGGCTGGCGCCATTCTTTATGCGGCGGAAAAGGCGACCTGGATGGCGCTGGAGGCTATCCAGATTCTGGGTGGCAACGGTTACATCAACGAGTATCCAACCGGGCGTCTTTTGCGAGATGCCAAGCTTTACGAGATCGGCGCAGGGACCAGCGAAATTCGCCGGATGCTGATTGGTCGTGAATTGTTCAGTGAAACGGCTGATTAGTGTACTGCAGCACGTTTCATCTTCGGGCTGCCGGGCATATGCTGCGGGTGCGTACCATTATCCCGGCCGGGCAGAGTTTGCAGGGCGCACCGGTTCTGGTCTTTCTCCACGAGGGACTTGGCTGCATCGAAATGTGGCGCGACTTTCCGGAAACTCTCTCCGAAGCGGTTGGCCTTCCGGCTCTGATCTATGATCGATATGGTTCCGGTGGTTCTGACCCGCTTCAGGGTGCGCGAAGCGGGGTACCTTTTTGTCGGGAAGCTGAAGAAGCTCTTTTGGATATCCTGAAGACGTGTGGCATTGAAAGGCCGATACTGATAGGTCACAGCGATGGCGGCAGCATAGCATTGCAGTATGCGGCCAGCTTTCCGGACAGTCCCGTGGGGGTCATCACAGAGGCTGCGCACGTGTTTGGCGAAGAGTTGACACTGAGCAGCATCCGTATGGCTGTGCAGGCATTTGATACCGGGAATCTTCGTGACAGGCTTGCCAGATACCATGGAGAACAGACCGGTTCAATGTTTCATGGCTGGGCTGACATCTGGCTGTTGCCGGAGAATCAGGGGTGGAGTATGGAGGCGGCTCTTTCTGCTATCACCTGTCCGCTGCAGATTATTCAGGGGGAAAACGATGAATACGGAACCCTGGCTCAGGTAGATGCGATTGTCAGAGGAGTCTCCGGAAGAACGGAAACGCTGATCATTCCTGCTTGTGCTCATTCCCCACACCTTCAGGCACGGGAGACAACGCTTGAAGGTATGGCAGGATTTATACGATCGCTCCTCTTAACGGCAAATCCCTCCCAGTAGGCTGTAACATCTTATCTTTCGTAGGGTGTGCAAACAGTTTCATCGTTTGCGCACGCGGACTGGTGGGCAAAACACCCTGCCCACCCTACAAAAATTTGAAGCGTTACATGGCACTAGCCCCCTTTGCAAAGGGGGGGATTTGCTTTTGAATGTGCAACGCATACTTTAACAACCCAAGGAGTACACCTATCATTATGTCTACCCTGAAAACGGCTCTTAACGTAAATTCCAAAGAATTCCGCTCAAATGCGGAGTCTATGGCCTCAATTGTAGCGGATTTGAGGGAAAAATCCGCAGCGATACGCCTCGGCGGCGATGAACGTTCGCGCGCCAAACATCTTGAACGGGGTAAGCTTCTGCCCCGTGAACGTGTCAGGCAGCTGCTTGATGTCGGCTCCCCGTTCCTTGAATTGTCCCAGTTTGCCGCCTATAAGGTGTACGGAGAAGATGTGCCGGCTGCCGGGATCATCACCGGTGTCGGTCGGATAATGGGGCAGGAGTGCATGGTTTTTGCCAACGATGCGACGGTAAAGGGGGGTACCTATTATCCGCTTACCGTGAAAAAACACCTGCGGGCTCAGGAAATTGCCGAGGCCTGCCATCTTCCATGTGTTTATCTGGTTGATTCCGGAGGAGTTTTTCTGCCACGGCAGGAGGAGGTTTTTCCTGATCGTGATCATTTTGGAAGAATTTTCTATAATCAGGCCAATATGTCGGGAAAAGGTATTCCGCAGATCGCCGCTGTTATGGGCTCCTGTACCGCCGGTGGAGCCTATATGCCGGCCATGTCCGACGAGAGCATTATTGTCCGTCGCCAGGGTACCATCTTTCTGGCCGGACCGCCACTTGTCAAAGCGGCCATTGGAGAAGTGGTCAGTGCCGAGGATCTGGGGGGCGCCGAGGTACACTGCCGCACCTCCGGCGTAACTGACCATTACGCCACCAATGACGGCCACGCGCTGGCAATAGCCAGAAGGATAGTGGGAAATCTGAACAGGCAAAAAATAATGCCTCTCGCCTTTCGGGAGCCTGTTGAACCGCTCTATAACCCGTCTGAAATCCACGGTGTCATCACAACTGATACCCGCAAACCGTATGATGTACACGAAGTAATCGCCAGAATCGTGGACGGCTCGGAGTTTGACGAATTCAAACAGCTCTACGGCACGACGCTGGTCTGCGGGTTTGCCCATATCTGGGGCTATCCGGTCGGTATCGTGGCCAACAACGGCATTCTTTTCTCCGAGTCGGCCCTCAAGGGGGCGCATTTCATAGAACTGTGCAGCCAACGCGGAATTCCGCTGATCTTTCTCCAGAACGTTACCGGTTTCATGGTCGGGAGCAAGTACGAGGCGGGCGGTATCGCCAAAGATGGCGCCAAGATGGTAACGGCAGTCTCCTGTGCCCGTGTACCCAAGTTCACGGTCATCACCGGCGGCAGCTATGGAGCCGGAAACTACGGCATGTGCGGTCGCGCTTTCAGCCCGAGGTTCCTCTGGATCTGGCCCAACGCCCGGGTCTCCGTCATGGGGGGTGAACAGGCAGCAAGCGTTCTTGCTACGGTTAAGAGGGACAGCATGGAGGCCAGGGGAGAATCCTGGAGCGCAGAAGACGAAGAAATTTTCCGAAAACCGGTTCGTGACATGTACGAACACCAGGGGCACCCCTACTATGCCAGCGCGCGACTCTGGGACGACGGAATCATTGATCCGGCTGATACCCGCATGGTTCTGGGCCTTGGAATTTCAGCGACGCTGAACGCGCCGGTTGAAAAAACCAACTTCGGCATATTCAGGATGTAGAAAACAGGTCAGATCGGTCAGCTCAGTCGGATCGGTCAGATCAATCAGAAAAAACAGGAAAAACAGGAAAGAATCCATGACCGAACCATCAATCCTTGCCAGCATCGACGATCTAGGTCGGGCAATGCTCACAATGAACCGCCCCGAACTACACAACGCCTTTAATGAATGTCTTGTCGCCAACCTGACCGCTTCACTTCGGCAGCTGGATGCTGATCCCGCGGTTCGACTTGTCATACTTGCCGCCAACGGAAAGAGTTTTTCCGCAGGAGCCGACCTGAACGACATGCGGCGCATGGCCGATAATTCCCGTGAACAGAATCTTGCCGATGCCAGAGCGATTGCTGAACTTATGCGAACCCTCAATTTCCTGTCCAAGCCGACCATAGCGCTGGTACAGGGGGCAGCCTACGGTGGTGGCGTTGGTCTGACATCCTGCTGCGACATCGCCATTGCCACAGCACGGGCGACATTCTGTGTTTCCGAGGTAAAACTGGGACTGATACCGGCGGTCATATCGCCCTACGTGCTTGCTGCCATAGGAGTCCGTGCGGCGCGGCGCTATTTTCAGACCGCCGAAATTATAACAGCGGCTGAGGCACATCGTATCGGCCTTGTTCATGAAGTGGTTGCCGACGAAGAGGAACTTGCCGTCGCCGCTGACAGAGTGACGGCTCAACTCCTGAAAAACGGTCCCGGCGCCATGACTGCCGCCAAAAAACTGATTGTGACGGTTTCCGGACGGACCGTTGATGATGCGCTTGTGGCGGAAACCGCCGGACTTATGGCCGATCGGCGCGCTTCAGATGAATGCCGGGAAGGACTGTCCGCTTTTCTGGAGAAGCGAAAACCGACGTGGGTGAAGTGATATGTCCACTCGCTATTGGGACGAACTCAGAGAAGGTGAGCAGCTTGACTGCCGGACGATTACGTTCACTCTTCAGGAAATAATGGCGTTTGCCGAAAAATATGATCCGCAAACGTTTCATATTGATGAGCAGGCTGCAGCCGCCTCGCGCTTCGGAGGCATTATTGCCTCGTCGCTCCAGACCCTGTCAGCATGCACTCGGGTTATAGTTGATGCTCAGGGAGATATGGCCATTCTAAGCGGGTTAGGTATCGAAGCAGTTCAGTTGCCGAATCCGGTGAGACCGGATGATATTCTTACCGTCGAAACCCGTTGGGTTGACCTCAGACGTTCAAGCAGCAAACCGGATCGCGGCATGGCAACCGCCCGCTTCAAGGCTGTGAATCAAAAGGGAGAAACCGTTATTGAATCAGGATTCAAGTACATGATTGCCTGTCGCTGTTGACCAATACATCTTATATCCTGCTGTATTCAGCCTGCTTGACATACATTGATATTCCTACTAACATTAGATAGTAGGAATTTATTATATGGAAGGAATAGTATATGCTCGCAGTAAAAGTTCTTCCAAAAGGACAAATTACATTGCCAAAAGAGGTGCGTCAGAAGCTTCATATTGAGGTGGGTGACACCCTGCTGATGGATGCGGACGGTGAGCAGGTTTTTTTCAGAAAGGGTAAGACCATCTTTGATTTCAAAGGAGTTCTGCCCAGTATGGGAATGACGATTGACGAGATCCGGGAAAAAGGGATAGCAGGCGGAGTGGGATCAGATGAATAGGGCGTTTATAGATACCAGTGCCATTCTTCGAATGCTGGTTCAGGATGACGATCTCAAGGCTAAAGCGGTCGAGAATCTGATACGAACTGCACCGGAGAAAGGTCTTCTACTGCATGTTATTCCGGTCACCATTCTTGAAATTGTCTGGGTGCTGGAAAAGGTCTACAAATACCCGAAAAATTCAGTTCGAGAGCTTGCCGAGGCGATCATCAACACGCCTCAGTTAAAGGTTGAACTGGCGGGGGTTTTCCTGAACGCCCTCAAGGTCTATGAAGAGAGGAACGTCAAATTTGCCGATGCGGTTATGGCGTACTGGGGGATGGAGAAGGGGATCACCACCACTTACACCTACGATGAAGTTGATTTTAAAAGGATTGATGGATTGATGGTACTAAAGCCATAAACAATTTGAACATGGATAAACAGGATGAACAGGATAAAGAATTGATGCATGAGTCAGTCACGAAAAGCATTATCGGTTGTGCTTTTGAAGTAATCAACGAGCTTGGAGTTGGTTTTCTTGAATCTGTCTATGAGAAAGCTTTGCTTCTGGCTCTGCAACAAAAAGGGTTGTCTGCAATTTCACAACACCCGGTTAAGGTGATATTCAGGGGTGAATGCGTTGGAGATTTTTATGTTGATATATTCGTTGAAGAGAAGGTGATTGTAGAACTGAAAGCTGTTAAAGCAATCGCTCCGGAACACCAGGCACAGATCATCAATTATTTGAATGCCACAGGGGTAGAAGTTGGTCTTATCATAAACTTTGGCAGTCCAAAACTCGAATACAAGAGATTTACCCGAAAAGCCAAATTGAACATGGATAGACAGGATGAACAGGATGAAATGCTTTGAATTTACCCTGACACGTTTTGCTTTTTATCCTGTATATCCTGTCCATCAATGTGAAAAAAGGGAGTTGTGTATTTTGAAAAAGTTACAGGACTCTTGCAATCCATTCCCCCAGGGAGGTGACATGGTATGGCAATAAAAGCTGTTGAAATGGTGAGAAAGATACGAGATGAAAATTACGAAAGAAATCATAATCTTCCACGGTAAGAACAGTTGCGTTTGATACATGAAGAGGCGGCTCTTTTTTTGGCAAAACTGGAGCAAAAAAGGAACAAACCGTCCAAACAGCGTAAAAATGTTTCGATAACTCCGTCCGTATCATCTGTCCGATCGTGTGTGGATAAAGCACGTAAAGAATTTGAACATTGATGAACAGGATGAAATGCATTGAATTCAACCTGAGACGATTTTGCTTTTTATCCTGAATATCCTGTTCATCAATGTGAGAATAGGTCTTTTTGCGGTTGAACAGGGACATGATGAGTTGGTGGAAGCGGATTGAAGGTAGTGCCTGGGATTTAAAGCAGGACTGGCCCTGTTGGTTTCTGGTTGCTGCGTGTTTCTTTTACTCCTCAGTTTTTTGTTTACTGGCATAGATACTGCTCTCCGGTCAACACTCTGTTTTGAGGTGTTGGCCGGTTCACGCGCAGGGGCTGGTGATGTAGTAGTTGAAATTTTAAGGAGGAAGAAGTGGAGAAATCGTGGAAAGAAGCCATTAAGAAAGTGCTCGCAGAGTCCGAGGCTCCGATGCACTACACAGAAATTTCCGAACAAATCTTATCCCGCGGTTATTACGAAACTGACGGTGCAACTCCTGCGGCAACAGTAAGCGCACAATTGACATCCTCAATAAAACATGATGGAGAGAAGTCGCCATTTTTGCGTGTTGGCAAAGGTATATTTTCACTCAAGAATTCACCGGCAACAGTAATCATTCCAGCACCAACTCCAATTTCCAAGAACAATAAATTAGAAACTCTTTCTGAATTGAAGTGGAATCATCGGACTCAATCATTCATTCCTTCGGAATGTATTGGCAGCGTGATCTTGTTGTGTGGCGCAACGATCCTAAAATGTATGGTAAGCAACAGGCTCTCTCCAAACCGGTAGATTTTGGCAAACAGAAAGGCATTTACATCCTTTACGACCACCACACGGTAGTGTATGTCGGGCGCTGCATTGACCGACCGCTAGGCAAACGCCTTTTTGAGCACACTGTTGATCGCTTGGGTAGTCGCTGGAATCGCTTCTCATGGTTTGGCTTGCTTGACGTAACCCAAGATGGCAGTCTCCGAGAAACCCAGCTCAATAATTCGCTTGCGGCCCTTGTATCAACCCTGGAAGCACTTCTCATTGAATCACTCGAACCACCGCAAAACAGAAAACGCGGCGATGACTTTTCCGCCATAGAATACATCCAAGACATAGATCCCGAGCTGAAGGAAAGAGAAATTCAGAACACACTTCGATCTATTGAGCAAAAAATGCGTGGCGGTTCATAAAAAAGTCGTTCAATCTTATGTCGACACCTAGATTCAAAATAGCAACGTACTTTTCAGTAAGGGGGATTTACATGCCAACTATCTCGATGTTCTTCGGTATCATCATCAGAATGTTTTACCGGGACAACAAACAACATAACCTTCCTCATATCCACGCAGAATACCAAGGCGAAGTTGCTGTTTTTGCAATTATGGACGGCAGCATTCTTGACGGTTCGTTACCAAATCCCAAGCGGAAACTGGTAGAAGCATGGATTGAGATTCACCGCGACGACCTGCTTGCTGACTGGCAGCTTGCAGTTGAGGGCGCAACAGTTTTCAAAATAAAAGGACTGGAATAATGAGAAATATCAATACTATTCATGCAAATGATGATTGGACGATTGATGTTGCTTTTGATGACGGTGCCGAACGCAGATTTGATGTAAAGCCATTACTTGACAGCGAAGCGTTCGAACCCTTGCGGGATCTCAATACATTCAAGACAATACGCAACTGCGGCTACTTTGTGGAATGGATTAATGAGGTCGATCTGAGCGCAGACACGCTATATCTGGATGGTGCTTCTTTGAGACGATAAGGAGCCAGCTGAGAGTACGCTACTTGCTATGTTGCTATTGAAAAATTCCGAGCGTAACCAGCTGAAAAACACGATTCCAACTAGGCTTACGACCTGCCCGAAAACCCGGCAGGTCAAAGCCATGCCCGTTGGCACAGAAATTAAGCATAAAATTATATTTTGGAGAGTCTGATATGGCAATACGCCTTGAATTTCAAGTTTGATTATCCCGATTGAAAAAATTGATCAGTGTTATCCTGGAGGCTTTAAGGAACTGGTAGCTAAACACGAAGTAAAAAAGGGACGCTTCCCATATTTTGCCAGCTTATCGAAATCGAACTGGGTACCGCGAAAAGGCCAGCTCCCTGTTCAGTTTTAGGCGGTTAGCCTGCGCCGCTCTTCTTCCCATCCAAGACAGGCAAGCTGAACAGTGCGCGGCATGGGACGCGCACCAGAACCATAGGCGCTTACTATTCTTACTGTCACGCCAAGTTCACGGCTTGCGGCAGCAAGAGAGAGGTTGTTTCGGATTCGCCAGACAGTAAAACGATCTGCAGGAGTTTCTGAACGCTGATCGAGCATATCAGCAAAGAGAGTGTCGGCGCCAATTTGAATGTCAAGCTGAGGCCATTCAGCTTCCCAACCGTATTCACCCAGGACAGCACCAGAGAATGCAGCAGGATCACGAAGGGGAGTAAGAGCAGATAAAGAAAAAATGGAGTCTTTCAGATTTACCGTGCTGTATGAACCGTTAACGAAACTGGCATTGAGGCAATAATCAGCGGAGATAGTAGTCTTGGGCGGGTTATCCGTGTAGCATGTGCCATTGTTTTATCAACTCCTCTCTGTTGTCTGTTATCCATAGGATGTCAGAATCGGAACTGATAATTACTGCCGGACGGGTTTTTCTTATCTCTGTCCCGATGGTAGGATCAAGATTGACCAGCCAGATTTCACCACGCTTTGGTTTAGCAGCCAATGAAGTCTCCACCGCCTATGCCGGTTATTTCGGTAGTGCGGGTATAGCAATCAAGCAGCTTTTTAGCCTGCTCACGCAGAATTCGTCGGCGTTCCGTCAGCGTCAAGCGCATGAAGGTGTCACGATCAGGCTCATGCGGTGTAACCTTTTTTGTCCGTTTGTTAACAGGTGTTGTTTGTGACTGTTGTAGCATGGCAATCTCCTCTTGTGCGATGGTCTATAAATACCACAGTCTTGATTGTGCGACAATTGAGAAATAAGTCGGTGTAAATGAGGAGGTTGACTCTCCCTCCCCATCATCAAATAAGAACCAATAAAAACGAAGTTCCAACAATCGGCACGATTCGCCCAGAAACCGGCGGGTCAACTTAATACCCGCTCTGACTCACAAAACCAACGAAAAGGAAACCACCATGTTCGATAAAATTCTGATAGCCAACCGAGGCGAGATCGCCTGCCGGGTCATCCGAACCGCCAAACGCCTTGGCATACGCACTGTTTCTGTCTACTCCGATGCCGATGCAGAAGCGCTTCATGTGAAAATGGCTGATGAAGCCTACCATATCGGCCCGTCGCCGGCCCGCGAAAGCTACCTGCTGGGCGATGTCATTCTGGATGTTGCTGTCAGGAGCGGAGCGCGGGCAATACACCCCGGTTATGGATTTCTCTCCGAAAATGCTGGATTTGCCGGGGCATGTGCCAAGGCCGGTATCGTATTCATCGGGCCGCCCTATGAGGCTATTCGCGCCATGGGTTCTAAGAGTGCCGCCAAAGAGATCATGGGAGCGGCGGGCGTGCCGCTGGTTCCCGGATATCATGGTGAGAATCAGGATCCGGTTTTCCTGCATGCCGAGGCGGACCGGATCGGCTATCCCCTGCTGATCAAGGCCAGTGCCGGTGGTGGCGGCAAGGGGATGCGGGTCGTCTGGAGTGGCAACGACTTCGACGAGGCCCTGTCCGGCGCCAAACGCGAGGCCATGGCAGGCTTCGGCGATGACCATGTTCTGATGGAAAAATATCTTACCCGGCCCCGCCATATCGAAATCCAGGTTTTTGCCGACAGCCATGGCAATGTGCTGCATCTCTTCGAACGGGACTGTTCCATTCAGCGCCGCCATCAAAAGGTTATTGAAGAAGCTCCGGCGTCAGGCATGACGGCCGTGCTTCGGGAGAAGATGGGTGCGGCGGCGGTGGCGGCGGCCAGGGCGATCAATTATGCAGGTGCCGGAACGGTTGAATTTCTGCTTGACGAGGATGGCTCATTCTACTTCATGGAGATGAACACCAGGCTCCAGGTCGAGCATCCGGTGACGGAGATGATTACAGGGCTTGATCTGGTGGAGTGGCAGTTGCGGGTTGCAGCGGGTGAATCGCTGCCCTGCTCCCAGGAGCTGCTCGTTATCGGCGGCCATGCCATTGAAGCCCGTATCTACGCTGAAGACCCGACCCGTGAATTCCTTCCCTCAACAGGGAAGCTGCGCCATCTGCGTACTCCCGCCGAAAATGCCCATATCCGGATCGACTCCGGAGTACGTCAGGGTGATGAGGTCAGCATCCATTACGATCCGATGATCGCCAAACTGGTGGTATGGGACAGTGACCGGAGTTCTGCAATCAGACGTCTGCGACAGGCGCTGGCTGAATTTCAGGTAGTAGGAGTTACCACCAATACGGTTTTTTTGGGGAGTGTGGCGGCTCATCCGGCATTTGCTGCCGGCGAAATTGATACAAGCTTTATAGAGCGGAATCGTTCGGCTCTTTTTCCCGAGATTACTTCCGCGTCTGATCGCATCCTGGCTATTGCCTCACTTGATCTGATGCTGGAACAGGTGGAGGAAGCCGCACAGAGCGCTCAGTCTTCCTCTGATCCCCATTCGCCATGGCATCAGATGAATGGCTGGCGACTCAATTTTGACAACCACCATGATCTGCATTTTATTGACGGGGAGCAGTCCATCACGGTTGTGGTGCATTATCGGCCCGGTGGATACAGCCTGGATCTGCCGGGGGGGAGTCTGTTCGTTCGTGGTGAGCGGAGTGCCGACGGAGATCTTCTGGCCGATCTCGGCGGTATGCGTGTGAAAGCTACAGTTGTACGGAATGGCAACACTATCACGATTCTGGATCAGGGTAAGAGTCATCTTCTGACAAGGCATGATCCCGGTGCGGCCGGCGATGAGGACGAGGCTGCTGCCGGTCGTCTGACCGCACCGATGCCGGGCAAGGTTGTGGCGATTATGGCCGAGGTTGGTGCCAGGGTAGGGCGGGGCACGCCATTACTGATCATGGAGGCGATGAAGATGGAGCACACCATCAATGCCCCCTGTGACGGGGCCGTGGCCGAATTTCATTTTGAGGTAGGCGCTGTGGTTAATGAAGGCGCTGAACTGCTTAACTTTGCTGCCGAAGCAGAAAAACCGGCCATATGAGATTTCCGAAGCGGGTCAAGATAGTCGAGGTCGGTCCGCGGGACGGCCTGCAGAATGAACGGGTGGTGGTACCAACCGAAGTCAAGATAGAACTGATCAATCGTCTGTCGGCGACCGGACTCAGTGTCATTGAATCCACCAGCTTCGTATCACCCAAATGGGTGCCACAGATGGCCGATAACGCTCAGGTCATGACCGGAATCAGTCGTCGTCCCGGAGTACGTTACCCGGTGCTTGTCCCCGGCATGCAGGGTTTTGAAGCGGCAGTCGCGGCCGGAGCCGATGAGATAGCCGTTTTCGGGGCCGCATCCGAGGCATTTTCCCAGTGCAACATAAACTGCTCGATTGCCCAGAGTCTTGAGCGATTCGTGCCGGTGATGGCAGCCGCCAAACAGCGTAACATCAAGGTGCGTGGATATGTTTCCTGCGTGCTTGGTTGCCCCTATCAGGGCGATGTTGCACCCGAGACAGTGGCTGAAGTTGCACACAGCCTGCTGAAGATGGGTTGTTACGAAATTTCGCTGGGCGATACGATCGGTTTCGCCACCCCGGCCAGGGCCCAGGCGATGGTCAGGACGGTTTCCGCACGTGTGCCGCGCTGGAGATTGGCGGTCCACTTCCACGACACCTACGGACAGGCGCTGGCTAATATTCTGGCGGTGCTCGACCTCGGCATTTCCGTTGTGGACAGTTCAGTGGCCGGATTGGGAGGTTGTCCGTATGCAAAAGGGGCTGCCGGCAACGTGGCCAGCGAAGATCTGCTCTGCATGTTGAACGGACTCGGTATCGAGACCGGCGTTGATCTTACCGAACTGGTCGCGGCTGGGCTTTACATCTCCAGCTATCTTGGCCGCCCCTCCGGATCAAAGGTGGCGCGGGCTCTTGGTGCGGAGATTTCTTTAGAGCACTGATAACATTGAGTAAAAAGCAGACTACATAATCATTTATTTAACAGGGATGAACAGGATACAGGGGATAAAATCAACGTAGAAGGATCTGCGTTATTAGCAAAAAGTAGTGTTTTGCATGGGGGGCCTCATGAAAAAGCTTCGCGTCTACGTTGATACATCGGTCATTGGAGGCTGTCTTGATGATGAATTCAAGGAGTGGTCGAACGGTTTGCTGCTTGATTTCCAAAATGGGATTTTTCTTCCGGTTTTGTCTGTGTTGACTGAGGCTGAGATTGCAGATGCACCTAAAAAGGTTCAGGATGTCTATAACCAATTTCGTGCATATTGCCACCAGTTGATACCTCTTGACGAAGAATCTATTGAATTGGCACGTCACTACCTGAACCGTGGCATAGTCACACCAAAATACCTCGAAGACGCCCAACATATTGCAATCGCAACGGTTGTCGGTGCTGACATGGTTGTAAGTTGGAATTTCCGTCATATCGTGCATTTTGATAAAATCAACCGCTTCAATGCCGTAAATATTGAACTTGGCTACAAAACTATCGCCATCTATTCTCCACGGGAGGTTACCTGTTATGGGAATCAAGTCAGTTGAAATGGTACGGAAGATAAGAGATCGTAATTACGAAGAAACAAAAGATATGACCACCCAGGAATACCTTGCCTATATACAGGCAAAATCAGCCGCTTTTCACAGTGAATGCAAGCATGCAAAGCGAAAAATAGAATCTCAGTCCAAGCCAGCGCTCCGGTTCTCAGCACGAAATAAGCTGCATGAGCGAGAAGTGGATGATTCGACTGCACCTAGCTAGGTTGCGCGGAGACATGATGTGATGGTGGCCCCAAGTCAAAGCCGACCCCGTTGTACGATACAAAGGAGATATCCATGCGACATTTTAAGTATCTGATTTTGGCGGTTCTGTTACTCTCTGCCTCCGGCACTGCCTATGCGGAAGGCGCCGCTGCCGGTTATGGCGTTGAACTTGAGGGTTTCCCTTATCCTTATGCAGTTGAGCATTTTCGGTTTCCATCACAAGGGCAGGACCTCCAGATGGGATACATGGATGTAAAACCCACTAGACGGTCCAATGGATACGCGGTTGTGCTGATGCATGGGAAGAACTTTTGCGGCGCTACGTGGGAGGCCACAATTGCAGTGCTTTCCGATGCCGGATACCGGGTTGTCGTTCCCGACCAGATTGGCTTCTGCACCTCGACCAAACCTGCCTATTACCAATACAGCTTCCAGCAGCTTGCTTCAAACACCATGGCATTGTTAAAGCACGTGGGTGTCTCCCGTGCCATACTCATTGGGCATTCAACCGGGGGAATGCTGGCTACCCGCTTTGCCTTGATGTATCCGGGAGCTGTCGAGAAACTGGTCATGGTTAATCCTATCGGGCTGGAAGACTGGAAGGCGTTAGGCGTGCCTGCCCGAACAGTGGACCAATGGTACGAGAGAGAGCTGAAACTTTCAGCTGAAGGGGTGCGGCAGTACGAGAAGTCCGTCTATTACGGAGGGCGTTGGAAGGCGGAATACGACCGCTGGGTAGATATGCTGGCAGGACTCAATCGGGGACCGGGGCACAAACTGGTTGCCTGGAATTCGGCGCTTATCTACGATATGATTTATACCCAGCCGGTTGTGTATGAGTTCCCCCTGTTGAATACACCTACCACCCTGATGCTCGGCGATGCCGATACCACTGCCATCGGCAGTGACATCGCGCCGCCGGAGGTTAAGGCAAAGATCGGCCACTATAAACTGCTGGGCAAACAGGTCATAAAAACGATTCCGAACGGCCGTTTGATAGAATTCCCAGGCTTTGGGCATGCGCCACAGATAGAAGATCCGGCAATGTTTCATAAAGCCTTGCTCAATGAGTTGGCAACTCGCTGAAGCCGATATCCCGATACAGAATTGAAAACTGTACAACCCACTGCCAAGATTATATTATCTGGAGGAATTGATCTACAATCGTTCGTAATAACAGTACCTGGCATTTACGGACGGCTGCACGAAGTAGCGAGAGCAGTGTGATGTATGAATGAAATACTTTGAAATCACCCTGACACGTTTTGCCTTTTATCCTGTATATCCTGTCCATCAATGTAGAAAATGTCTTAAGGAATGTCGGTTAATGATCACAAACGCTGCATCGACATCTTTGTGGTCAACGAGATTGGGCGGCGATGGAGTGAGATGCTGGGGCAGTTATTCAAGAGACAATACTAATCGCTTACCAAGTGCCGCCGCTATCTTATCCAGTTGACGAAGGGACGGCCAATGTTTCGGATCCTCCAAGCGGGATACCGCAGGCCATGAAGTTCCAAGCGTTCGTGCAAGATCTGAGAACTTTTTCTCTCCTCGGTTTAGCTTGACGAGAAGAGCCGCCTGGATGTTGACATCCGGCGCAATCATATGCACGTTAGCCCCTGATTCGCAGTGTGGAAGAGGGATAATCTCGTTATCTTCCATCCTTGATGTAAGAGTCAGGTCTAATACCTCTCTGGCGTTGTAACTGGCTTCCTCAAGAGTGTCCCCTTCACTGATGGCTTCAGGGAAGTCTGGAAAAGTAATGGTAAAGCCGCCTTCGTCGGCAGGATCAAATATGGCCGGATATTCAATTTTCATTTTAGCTTCACCCCCGATTGTTTTTCTATGGACAGCAAGGTCTTGATTTTAACGTCATGTGTTCCGTGAACCGGCACAGTGACTTTCACGCCATCTTTTATCATCTGGTGATGGCTGCCATTGATGGACTTGATTTCCCATCCCAGTGATTTGAGTCTTTTTATGATTTCTTTACCGGTCATTTTTATATCGATATATCATTTTAGGTAATATTGCAAAGTTTTATTGTGTATCTTGAAACCGATAACAACCGATGCTGGGACAATGCAATAACGGTGGGCAAGAAAACCTTGCCCACCCTTCAACAAGAAAACATATGAAGGAGACAGAACTGAAATGACTGAATACGATTACTGGAAAATTTTCCCCCGTATGCCGAAATTAGTGACTATCGGCGACATAACCGTTCGGGACGGTTTTCAGCACGAGGAAAAGTTCATATCGACCGCCGCCAAGATGTATTATCTGGAAGAGCTGATCTTTGCCGGATGCCGGAATATCGAGGTGACAAACCTCGGAAACCCTCACCTGATGCCGCAGTTCAGGGATGCGGAAGAGCTGCTGGCGCATCTGAGGAGCGACGACTTCAGGAAGCGATGCGCAAAACGCGGAATCAATTATGATGACATATGTCTGACAGCGATCACGATCCGTGAATCGGCTGTAGATCGGGCCATCGAGCTTAAAAAGCGGGGTGTCGGGCCGGATCGCCTGCTGATGATGGTCTCAACCGAAGAGCGGCACCACTTTGCCAATTCGGGCTGTACGCTGCCGCAATATTGGCAAGAGGTTGAGCGGAGCACCCAAAAATGTAATGATGCCGGGATGAAGATGTGCGGCACGGTCAGCACGATCTGGGGCAGCCCGATCGGCGGAGCAACCGAGATGAAAGACGCAGTCGAATTCACTAAGCGCTGGCTGAAAATCGGGGCCCATGACGTCGAACACGCCGACCATGACGGCAGCGCCTCGGCTCCGGATGTTTATCGCTATTTCTCAATGATTCTGGATGAAATCCCGAAGACCGACCTGCATATCGCCCATTTTCATGAAACCAAACGGGTGGCCTCTGCCTCGATATTGGCGGCGCTGCAAGCCGGAATTACCCATTTTGAAGCGACCATGGGCGGATTGGGTGGCCAGCCGGCCAACTTCCTGGATGACTGTCCGGTCAAGGGAACCGGAGAATACTACTATCGCGACCCCCGTTACGTCGGGCTTGTCACTCTGGAAGATACGCTGGTTCAGATCGATGAAATGGGTATTGAGCATGGCTGGGATGTGGATAGAGTGCTGCAGCTTGGAAAACAGCTGGAAAAAACTGTTGGACGTCGTCTCCGTTCGGAGGCGGTCATGAACGGCAGAACCGCTAAAGATGGTCATCTGGAGTATGCGCGCCCCGGTCTTGCCGAGTTGAAGAAAAAGTTGGGCGAGACTCCTGATCAGAAATTCCCTTCGTGAATCTCTGAAAAACAAATAAAAGTTGTCTTGTTTTCTTGCGAAAAAACTCTATGATTATCACCATAATTTACACGTTAGCGGGAGGAAAAAAATGTCACAGCAACTAACCCACACTGTAGGTTCACTTCTGGATGAAATGGCGCGTCGCTACCCTGACAACGAAGCACTGGTCTATCATGAACGCGGTCTGCGCTATAATTACAAACAGTTCAACGACACCTGCCGCACGATAGCCAAAGGACTGCTTCGACTCGGCATCAAAAAAGGTGACAACATCGCAATCTGGGCCTACAACGTTCCGGAATGGGTGCTCTTGCAATTCGCCTCCGCCAAAATCGGCGCCATTCTCGTTACCGTAAACACCAGCTACAAATCGGCCGAGCTCGAATATATCCTGAAGCAATCCGACTCCACTGCACTCTTCATGGTTGGCTCCTTCAAAGACACCAACTATGTTGAAACACTCGCCGGTGTTGTTCCCGAATTGGCGGCATCCGAACCGGGCAAACTAACCTCAAACACGCTGGCATACTTGAAAAACGTCATCTTCATCGGTCAGGAAACCCCCGACGGCATGCTCAACTTCGCCGGCATCATTGAGATGGGGGAGGGGGTGCCCGATGCCGAGCTGGACGCCATTGAAGCCACTCTGGGTTGCCATGAAACCATCAACATGCAGTACACGTCCGGAACCACCGGTTTCCCCAAAGGGGTAATGCTCACCCACTACAACATCGTCAACAACGGCTTCAACATCGGCGAATGCATGAAACTTACCGAAAAAGACCGTCTCTGCATCCCGGTGCCCTTCTTCCACTGCTTCGGCTGCGTTCTCGGCGTAATGGCCTGCGTAACCCACGCAACAACCATGGTTCCGGTAGAGATATTCGATCCGTTCAAAGTTCTGCAGACCATTGAGAAGGAAAAATGCACCGGAGTCCATGGCGTTCCGACTATGTTCATCGCCGAGCTGGAACACACGGAATTCAAAAACTTCGACCTCACCAGCCTGCGCACCGGCATCATGGCCGGCTCCAACTGCCCGATCGAAGTCATGAAAAAAGTCAACAGCGATATGCATGCCAACGAAATAACCATCGCCTACGGCCAGACTGAATCCTCACCCGTCATTACCCAGACCCGCACCAACGATGCCCTTGAACTTCGCGTCGCTACAGTTGGCCGGGCCTTGCCTGATGTAGAAGTGAAAATAGTCGATATCGAAACCGGCGCAGCCCTTCCACCCGGCAAACAGGGTGAACTCTGCACCCGCGGCTACCACGTCATGAAAGGGTACTACAAAATGCCGGACGAGACCGCCCGTGCTATCGACAGTGACAACTGGCTGCATACCGGCGATCTGGCCATAATGGATGAAAACGGTTACTGCAAAATCACCGGACGTATTAAAAACATGATCATCCGTGGCGGAGAGAACATCTATCCACGTGAAATTGAAGAGTTCCTCTACACACACCCCAAAGTTTCCGACATTCAGGTCTACGGCGTACCCGACAAGAAATACGGTGAACAGGTTATGGCCGCTGTTATCCTGAAAAAAGGAATGGAAATGACCGAAGATGAGATTCGGGAGTTCTGCAAAGACAGGATTGCCAACTACAAAATCCCTAAATACGTCAAATTCGTTGATGGCTATCCGATGACCGCTTCCGGTAAGATCCAGAAATTTAAAATGAGGGAAATGGCGATTAAGGAACTACAGCTGGAAGATATGGGCGAAACAGCCTGAGAGACCAGACGTCTGATCCACTCAAGCGCCACTGAAAGCCCCGTGTCCCCGATAGAAAAAGATTTACCGTTACTCTACCGGGGATGCGGGGAGGGTAGGAGAGGGGCTCAATAATTGCGGATCAATGAGCGATTGATTGTCGGAACTTGTTGATTTCTCTGATCAGTTCAGTCCGGTCAAAATAGATTTCATTTCGCTTTATTTTCCTGTCCTCGTTGAACTGCAGAAAACAGAGCGCGACACATTCCACTACTATCTTATCCCCTACCGGAATGCGGGCCGATAACTTCCCGAGAAAACCATCTTCAATCGGAATCGCCTCAACCAGGGTCCAGACCCAGGTCGGGTTGTTGCTGGTAACCTTAGTAAAATAGCCGATCAAATTTTCTTTGCCCTGTATCCCCATGGGTCTGCCTGGATCCAGAAAAAAGGCGTCGTCTGAATATAATGCCGCCAGTTCAGCGGGGCGGTTTCCTGTCCAGGCCGGCAGCCATCTGGAGGCAAATTCTTTCGCTTCTGTCTGTGTCATCATGATGTTTTAATCTCCGATTTATATTTATTACAACTCTTCTACTACATAACGAACTGTAAAGGCAATGGTTTTCAGGGAGGAGACATAGTTTGGCATCAAATAATACTGGCAGCTCGCTCTACTTGCCGTTCGACTGCGAGATTAGCGCCGTCAACGATCTGACTCCTGCCGAAAAGCTGTTCCGGATTCGGCGAACAGATGGTGCTTCGCTTGGTCATCTTCCGGGGCAATTTGTACAGGTCTCCCTGCTGGGGTGGGGAGAGGCACCGATTTCGGTGGCGTCATCGCCGACCCGGAACGCGTATTTCGAGCTTGGAGTGCGCCGCGCCGGCAGCCTTACCGGCGCCATGCACCGGATGAATGCCGGCGATGTCCTCGGTATTCGCGGCCCTTTCGGTCGCCCCTTTGACCTGCCGCGGCTGCGCGGCCAGGATCTGTTGCTGATATCCGGCGGTTGCGGTCTGGCCCCGATGCGTTCATTGATTCAGTATTGCGAGGATTGTCCGTCAGAATTCGGTAACATCTCCATCCTCTATGGTGCCAAGAGCCCGGTGGACACACTCTTCAAGGATGAACTTGCTGCATGGGAATCCTCGGCCCGTTTTGCCTGCAGCCTGACGGTTGACAGCATACATGGTGGAGATTGCTACAGCGGCAGCGTTGGCCTTATTACCTCCCTGATACCGCCCCTCATGCTTGCACCCGATCAAACGGTTGCGGTAATCGTTGGTCCACCGGCCATGTATCGGGCTGTAATTTCCGAATTGAAGAAAAAAGGACTTTCTGCCGATCGGATCGTTGTCTTGCTGGAGCGGCAGATGCGTTGTGGAATTGGCAAGTGTGGCCACTGTACGATCGAGCATCTGTATTGCTGTAAGGATGGCCCGGTTTTTTGGCTCAACGAGGTTGAACATCTACGGGGAGCGCTATGAAAAGGACGCTCACGGTCTGTCCGTACTGCGGAACCGGCTGCAGGTTCTACCTGGTCAGTGACAAGGGGCGCCTGGTCGGGGTGGAACCGAGCGTTACCCATCCGGTCAGTCGCGGGGGGCTCTGCGTCAAGGGGTGGAACGCCTTTGGCTTTGTCCATCATCCCGACCGCCTCACGACTCCACTGGTTCGACATGATGGAACGTTGCAGCCGGCTTCCTGGGATGAGGCGCTCTCACTGGTGATCGAGAGGCTCCGGTCGGTTCAGGAAAGGCACGGAACTGATTCGGTCATGTTCGCCTCTTCTGCCAAGGCAACCAACGAAGAGAATTACCTGTTGATGAAGTTGGCCCGGGCGGTGTTCGGCACCAACAACATTGACCACTGTGCACGCCTGTGCCACTCCTCTACCGTGACCGGCCTGGCTGAAACGTTCGGTTCCGGGGCGATGACCAATTCCATCTCCTGTTTCGATCAGACCGACGTCATTTTCGTCATCGGCTCCAACACCACCGAACAGCACCCCCTGATCGGAAGTCGAATTTTGAATGCAGTCCGGAACGGAACGCGTCTGGTCGTGGCCGACAACCGCCGCATCCGTCTCGCCCGGCAGGCTGTGCTGCACCTGCGTCACAAGAACGGCAGTGATGTTGCATTGTTGAAAGGTATCATGCATGTGATTATTGCCGAAGGGTTGGCCGATTTGGATTTTATTGCAGCCCGAACCGAGAATTATGCAGCGCTGGCCGAATCCTTAACTGACTGGACTCCGGAGAGAGCCGCTGCTGCAACCGGTGTCGCAGCCCGCGAAATCGTCTCTGCGGCGCGCCTTTACGCTGGGGCGGAGCGGGCCATGATCGTGTACTCGATGGGGATCACCCAACATAGCCACGGCGTCGACAACGTCCGCTGCATCGCCGCTCTGGCGATGTTGACCGGTAACGTGGGACGCCCGGGAACAGGTGTTAACCCGCTGCGTGGTCAGAATAACGTACAGGGTGGCTGCGATATGGGGGCACTGCCGGATGTCTACAGCGGTTACCAGAAGGTTTCCGATGCTCAACTGCGTGACAAGTTCACCCGATCCTGGGGGGTGACAGCGCTTCCGTCAACGCCGGGGCTTCCTCTGACACGTGCCATGGACGCTGCGTCGGCAGGGAAACTGCGGGGGATGTTCATCATGGGAGAGAACCCGATGCTCTCCGACCCGGATCAGGGCCATGTCCGTAGCGTGCTGCAGCATCTGGAGCTGCTGGTGGTTCAGGATATCTTTCTGACCGAGACCGCCGCTCTGGCCGATATCGTGCTGCCGGCCGCCTGCTACGCCGAAAAGGAGGGGACTTTCACCAACACTGAACGCTGCGTTCAGCGCCTGCGCAAGGCTGTGGAGCCACCGGGAGAGGCCCGCGCCGATTGGGAAATTATCTGCGACATGGCAGAGCGAGCCGGGTACCAGGGGATGCGCTATTCCGGTCCGGCGGAGATAATGGACGAGATTGCCATTCTCACCCCGCTCTACGGCGGCATAGCCTATGACCGTCTCGAACCGCACGGTTTGCAATGGCCCTGTCCCGACCGAAGCCACCCCGGCACACCGATTTTGCATGTTGAGCGTTTCACACGCGGCCTGGGGCACTTCAGCCCGGTTACCCACCGATTGTCGGCCGAGCTCCCCGATGACCTGTATCCTTTTGTGCTCACCACAGGACGCACCTATTTCCATTGGCATACCGGCTGCATGACCCGCCGCACCCACCTGCTTGACCGCGAAGAGCCACGCTCCTTTATCGAAGTGCACCCCGACGATGCCGCTCGTCTCGGAGTACGTAATCGCGACGAATTACTGGTGTCCAGCCGACGCGGCAAGGTGAGGACTGAAGCGCGGGTAACCGCAATGGTGATTCCCGGTGTTGTATTCATGCCGTTTCATTTTGCCGAAGGGGCGGCCAATGCCCTTACCAACAATGTCCTTGATCCCGAGTCGTCCATTCCGGAATTCAAGGTGTGTGCGGTGAGTGTAGAGAAGCTGCCATGAAAGTACTGACTTCCGATCGGCTTGATCAGTTTTTTGCTGCCCTGGCTGAAACGTGGGAGGTGCGCGTGCCGATTCTGCTCCCCGATGGCACCCGCGTTATCGGTTCTGCTGATGACGGCCCACGAACCCTTCATGGTGGTGCAGTCCTGAGCAAGCCGACAGCCGCTTTTTTTCCTCAGCATGCTACGATTTTCAGTGCCGTTGAGGGTACGTTGCAGGAGCCGCAGGCTCCGGAGCGACCGCTCCTTGTGTTCGGCTTTACATCTCGCGATCTGGCTTGTTTGTGCTTTATAGACCGTTTTTTTGCCGATGGTCTGTGCGATGATATTTACTTCCGTCAGCGTCAGGGGGCGGTGGTAGCGGCACTGTCCGGTTATTGCGGTACGGGCGGGACACTGCTGTTGCCTGCAGGAGGAAACTGTGATCTCGAATTATTCTGGGACGGCGACTGCTGGTTGCTGATTGCCTACAGCGAGGCGGGCAAGGAGATTATCACGGATCTGCCGGACTCCGTCCCGCAGAAAACACTGGAGCTGTTCGGACAAGCCTCGGAGCAGCTTCCGGATGAAAACGAAAAGCTGATCAAACGCGCATCAGAACTCCTTCGCTCCGACCGTGTACCTGATTCATTCTGGGCCGAGATCGGCGACCGCTGCATAGCCTGCACCGGCTGCAATCTTGCCTGTCCCACCTGTACCTGCTTTGGTGTGCAGGACTGGCGCTCTGCCAGGCAGATTGAGCGGAGCCGCATGTGGGATTCCTGTATGCTGGACGGTTTCATGCGCGAGTCGAGTGGACACAATCCGCTGGGAAGCGAAGCACTGCGGACAAGACGGCGCATCCATCATAAACTGGCCGCTGATTTTAAAAAATGGGGGGAGATCAGCTGTTTCCTTTGCGGCCGTTGCGATGCGGTATGTCCCACCGGTATCGGTATTGTCGCCATAGCGGGAGAGCTGGTGGCGCGTTTTGGCTGAAGGATGTTGTGACGGTCCTTATTTTTTATCGAATATTGCTTTGACGGTGGCAGGTTCCGGGTGCTATGGTTACCGCCCGAAAAGCCGGAACCTATCCTGATTCCAAGGAGATATCCGTATGCCGATTCCGATGATGACAAGTTATATTCTGGCAGCAGTTTCGGTTCCGCTGGTGCTGCATTTCAATCTGCTGCCGGCGGTATTTGCAGGGCTGACGGTTCATGTTCTGACTATCAAGCTGGCCAGGCGATTGCCGGCCCATTTGAGCAGGATCGGTCACGAGCTGGCCCTTGGCGTGTTGATGATTGCTGTCATCATGCTGCTGTTTGGCATCGTCTTCGGGCTCTGGTCATTACTGCGAGGCAATCACGGTATGGCGGCTCTTCTGTCTACGGTTGCTGAAACACTGGAAAAGCTCAAACAGACTCTACCTGCCGATATAACCGAGCTGCTCCCTGATTCTGTCGACGACCTGCGCGACCAACTGGGCAAGGCCCTGCATGAACACAGCAACAGGATCTCCACAGCAGGAATGGCCGGAATTAAAACCCTCGCGCATATTCTGCTGGGTATGGTGGTTGGCGGCATGACTGCCCTGCATCACTTCGACAAAAGCCACGAATGGCCTCCTCTGGCCGCCGAACTGCACGCACGGGCCCAGACCATGGCGCAGGCATTCGACAAGGTCGTGTTTGCCCAGGTTAAGATATCGGCGCTCAACACATTTCTGACCATAATCTATCTGCTGTTGATCCTGCCGTTGTGCGGCGTTCATCTGCCGTTGGTGACGGTGCTGATTCCACTTACCTTCGTAACCGGGCTGTTCCCGGTGATCGGTAACCTGTTCTCAAATATGGCAATCGTTCTGATCAGCCTGGGGGTGTCACCGGGCGTCGGGGTTGGTTCACTGGTGTTTCTGGTCGTGATCCATAAACTGGAATACTTCACCAATGCCCGCATTGTTGGCGGTGAAGTGCATGCCCGGGCCTGGGAGTTGCTCTGCGCCATGCTTTTCATGGAGGCGCTCTTTGGCGTGATCGGCATGGTGGCGGCGCCGGTGGTCTATGCCTGGGTCAAGGCGGAACTGACCGCAAGGGAATTGATTTAATATCGACCCTATACCAGGTAATGAACTTTTGTGAACCTGGTTTTCTCTTTGCTAATACTCGTAAGGTATCCCCACAGCTTGACATCTGCGTCAATAATCTGTTAAACAAGCCGCTCTGAATTTAAACGTAAGGATGCACACTAATGCCATATATCAAAATTGATGAAGCACGTTGCAAGGGGTGTGGGCTCTGCACCACCGCCTGCCCGAAAGAACTGGTCATTTTAAGTGATACGCCCAACAGTCTGGGGCTCAATATGGCGGTTTTTTCTGATCCTGAAAAATGTACCGGTTGTTCGCTGTGTGCCGAGATGTGCCCGGACGTGGCCATTTGTGTTTTTAAGGAGTGATAGGTTGTGAGTGATAAAAAAACAGAAAAAGTTTTCCTCAAAGGGAATGAAGCGGTTGCCATGGCAGCCATTGAGGCCGGTTGCCGCTGCTATTTCGGTTACCCGATTACGCCGCAGAGCGATATCCCTGAATATCTCTCGCGAGAGCTTCCCAAGGCGGGAGGGGTATTCATCCAGGCCGAAAGCGAGATTGCATCCATAAATATGGTACTGGGCGCTTCGGCTACCGGTGTGCGTGCCATGACATCATCCTCAGGACCAGGCATCTCGCTCAAACAGGAGGGGATCTCCTACATGGCAGGTTCAGAACTGCCGGGTGTTATCGTTGACATCATGCGCTCCGGTCCTGGTCTGGGTGGCATCGACGCATCACAGGCCGACTACTTTCAGGCCACCCGTGGCGGCGGGCATGGTGGTTACCGTATCATTGTCCTGGCCCCGGCTTCGGTGCAGGAAATGTACGACCTGACCATGCTGGCCTTTGATCTGGCCGATATATATCGCATGCCGGCCATGGTGCTGGCCGATTCGGTCATCGGCCAGATGAAGGAGTCAGTGACCCCTAATCCGCGGCCAAAGACGGAATTGCCTCTTAAGTCATGGGTTGTGCGTGGCCGGGCTTCTGGAGAGCCCCAGAATGTGGTCAAATCGCTTTATCTCGGGGATGGAGAGATGGAGGCCTTTCACTGGAAAATGCACGCCCGCTATCAGCAGCTGGCTGACCGTGAGTGCCGCTGGGAAGAGTTCCAGACGGAGGATGCGGAGTTGATCGTGACCGCTTTCGGTTCGCCGGCGCGGATAGCCAAGACCGCCATCGCCATGGCGCGCGAGACTGGCATGAAAGTTGGACTGCTGCGTCCGATTACACTATTCCCATTTCCGAAAGTGGCCTGCGCGACACTTTCAGAACGCTGCAAGCGGTTTCTGGATATCGAGCTTTCCACCGGGCAGATGATTGATGACGTGCGTCTTTCGGTAGCACGTGATGCTGAGGTGGCCTTTTATGGGCGTCCGCCTGGTGCCGGTTCGCTTCCTACACCGGAAGAACTTTTCGAGCAGATCAGACAAAACTACCAGGCACCCGCCTGAACAGCTGAGGATTAATCAATGAAACAGGTATTCACCAGGCCCGAGAGCCTGAAAGACGTTCAGACCCACTTCTGTCCCGGTTGTCATCACGGTTCGATCCACCGGCTGGTGGCTAATGCAATGGACGATTTAGGAATCAGAAGCGAGACAATCGGGGTCGCTTCGGTCGGCTGTTCGGTATTTCTGTATGGCTATTTTGATATTGACGTGATTGAGGCGCCCCACGGTCGTGCTCCTGCAGTAGCTACCGGAGCCAAGCGGGCCCGCCCGGACCGGATGGTATTCACCTATCAGGGAGACGGCGATCTTGCGGCCATCGGCATGTCCGAGATTATCCACGCCGCCAATCGCGGCGAAGACATCACCGTCATATTTGTCAACAACACCACCTATGGCATGACCGGAGGCCAGATGGCTCCCACCACCATGCCCGGGCAGAGAACGTCAACCTCACCCTATGGTCGCGACATCAATAATGACGGTGCGCCCTTCAAGATGGCTGAACTGCTGGCTCAGCTTGAAGGAGTGGCCTTTTCGGCTCGAGTTGCGGTTAATAACCCCAGGAACGTGTTGCAAGCCAAGAAGATGATACATGCGGCCTTCCGCTATCAGGTCGAAAAAAAAGGTTTTTCTTTTGTAGAGGCCTTGGCCGCATGTCCGACAAATTGGGGCATGCAGTCGCTGGAAGCCAACAAGCGGGTGGGTGATGAGATGGTCCCCTACTTCCCGTTGGGTGTATACCGCAATACTGCTAACCTATAGTCCGGAGATATTCATGCGCTACGATGTGTTCATATCAGGTTACGGCGGTCAGGGCGCGCTCCTGGCCGGAAACCTGCTTTCCTATGCTGCCATCCACGAAGGTCTTAATGTATCTTTTTTCCCGGTCTACGGGGTTGAAAAACGGGGTGGCTCGGCCATGTGCACGGTGGTTTTTTCCGATGGTGATACAGGATCTCCGGTCGTCGGCAACCCCTCGGTAGCGGTTATTCTCAATCAGCTCTCGTTTGACAAGTACGCCGCCAGGGTCAAATCGGGCGGTATTTGTATCGTCAACTCAAGCCTGGTAAACAGCGACGGTACTGAACTGCCTGGTATAGAGCTGGTATTGGTGCCGATGAACCAGTTGGCTATCGATCTGGGTGATGTACGAATGGTCAACATGGTAGCGTGCGGAGCCTACATAGCATTGACGGGAGCGCTGCCGTTCGCTGCGCTGGAAGAGGCGCTAAAAAAGACGTTACCCGAGCGGAATCATCGCCTGATTCCGGCAAATATCAGGGCGATTGAAGCTGGTGCAGCTGCAGCGCGTGGTCAAAGAAAGGCTTGACGTCCGCAGCCCGATTTGATACAAAGGCAGACCTTTTTAGGGGTATAGCCAAACGGTAAGGCAACGGACTCTGACTCCGTCATCTCTTGGTTCAAATCCAGGTACCCCTGCCAATAATTACAAGCACTTACGACGATAAATTGTAAGTGCTTTTTATTTTGAAAATATCGATTGTACTTATGGTTGTACTTTCATTTCTTGCTACCCTGATCTGTATCACCTGTCGATATATTTTACACACCACTTCCAAATTTCAAGCGTACAACGCTAACAATCTAATAAATATAATTGTATATTTTGTTGGTACACTAATTGCTTTAACATTGGTCTTATAATTAGATAACAGGAGGAATTATTACCATGTTTAAAAAAGTGATCGTCTCACTGGCAGGGCTTGCAATGATTTTAGCATCATCAGGTGCGGCACAGGCTACGCTGACCACCCTGGTTGACCAGGGAAGTTCATGGCAATATCAGCAATTTGCTCAACCTGATCTTTGGAGCAATTGGAACGCCGCAGGTTATAGTTCTTTTGGCTGGAACTCTGCAACATGGTCAACAGGGAATGCCGCTTTCGGAAATAATGGTGGTCTACCACAAAGCACGTATTGGCTCGCAGGAACCGATTTAGCACTTCAAAAGAACTTTAGAGTTGATGGTACAATAAACGGACTGCTTAAGTTAAATGTGGCTGCTGATAACGGTTTTATAATATTTATTAACGGTACCCAAGTTGCTAAAGCTAACGCAGAGGGATACACGAGTGTAAATCCTTGGGAGTACACTCTTGATATTTCAAGCTCACCTTTTGTTTTCTCAGGCAATAACCTTATTCAGGTCTTGGCGGAAGATCATGGTGGTTCTACATACTTTGATATGAAGCTTACCGCAGATGTTGCTCCAGTTCCCGAACCGTCCACACTTTTACTGTTTGGCGCTGGACTTGGCGGGTTTGCCCTCTGGAGGCGGAAAAAAAGTTAATCCTGTCGGAAAATTTTACAGTTTGTCAAAACGGGGCGACCAAATGGCTGCCTCGTTTTTTGTTAGCCTCGATTCCGCTCGATTTCGGGGACAGTGAATAAAAAAACTGCATTTCGTTTTTGGTCCTCGCGTCAGCGGAGTTTAGACAATTGGTCAGGAACAGCAATAGCCGGTGGTGGCCTCATCTACACCGAACCGAACACAAACTGGAAAATAGTCGCCGCCGCTGACTTCAACTGCAACGGCAAGGCCGAACTGCTCTGGTGGAACAGCACCACCGGACAGGTAGCCATCGGCCAGACCAACGGAACCAACGCATCCACAGCCAACCTGATCTGGACCGAACCGAACACCGACTGGCGCATAGTCGGAGCGGGCGATCTTGATGGAGATGGTAAAGCTGACATCATCTGGCATAACAAAACCACCGGTCAGATCTACGGCATGCAGACCAACGGCTCATCAGTCACCAACGGCGCGATGAAGTACTAAGGTACTGACGCTTGCGCGATATACGGCGGCATATACGAAACCTCTTCAAATTTGAGGAACAACAAAAGGCGGCCTTAATTGGTCGCCTTTTGTTGTCTGAATGTCTGGATACAATTGATTACCTGAAAATATCGCTGTGTGTTCCCGTCCGTTCAAAAGTGATAACATCCCCCTCAACCTTGTAAATCAACAACCAATCCGGTTCAATATGGCAATCCCGAAAACCCTTGAAATTTCCATCCAAGGCGTGATCCCGGTTACGCGGCGGTAAGGCATCCTCATTTATCTGCATCATCATGACGGAATCAAGCTTATCAATCTGTTTGCCACGTTTGACCATTTGGGAATAATCACGTTCAAAACGTCCCGTTGTCCGTGGTTGTCTCATTGCGCCTTCAGGTGTTTGAACATTTCAGCAGGTGAAGAGAATGATCTGACATTTTCCCCCCGGTCGGTTTCCTCAAAAACCCGGCGCGTTTCTTCGTTTACTTCCAGGTCATGACAAAAACAGCGGCCTTCCTTGTGCTCTGTAACTATACTCCGGAGAAAAGCAGATACTGCGCTTTTTGCCGTCATGCCGTGCTCTTTCAGAATCGCAGCGGCTTCATGTTTTAAATCCGGGTCAAGACCGGAAATGGTAAGCGTTGCCATGTGTCCCCTTTATGAAAATTATCAGCGATAGTGAGTTGCGTCGTATTCCCTAGCGTCATTGATCATCAGTTCTATCCGCTCTTCGTACCGGTTCTTTATTTCATCCCAGACAAATACCATAAATCAATTTTACCCATGCTTACTAAAATGTAAATACAAATCATATTTGACTGTAATCTCACCCATTCCAACAACATCAGCGGATAAAGAAGAACAGCGACTTATTTCGATAATACCAATGCTTGAACCAAAACTTAATCAATTAATTGCAAAACGCAATCCAGATGATATACTGATGATATCCAAACGATCAGGCAAACCATACTCCCCCAATATTGGCCGCATAGACGGACCCGCCAAAAAAGCAGGGATAACATCTCACATAACAGCGCATATGCTGCGCCACTGATTTGCAACACATTGTGTATACTGGGGATTGGACACCCGAACCGTGCAAATACTACTCGGACATTCAGGCATTGCAACCACACAAATCTATACAACACTGGCTGCATCGTTCCGCACGGAACAAATGCAACGCTTCGGGATACACCCGAAGGATAATACACAAAATATAAAGCTAAAATAAAGACTTACACCATAATGCAAAAAACTCTGACTCCGTCATCTCTTGGTTCAAATCCAGGAACACTTGCCAACAATTACAGGCACTTACGACGATAAATTGTAAGTGCTTTTTCTGTTTTGTGTAAAGCGGGGTTCTCAGAAAACAACCTGACAGGTTCTTGGGAAAATCAAGATCAATGAGTGGCACGAAAAAGAGATGAACCCACCCACATAGCATAGCAATCGAGACAAATGACTCAACCACGTTCAAATATCGTTCTTATTGGAATGCCTGGAGCAGGCAAGAGCACCGTCGGTGTCATCTTGGCCAAGCAGACCTCGCTTCATTTCCTGGATACGGACGTGCTAATCCAGACCGGTCAGAAACGGACATTGCAGGATATTGTGGATACAGATGGCTATGAGGTTCTACGACAAATAGAGGAGGACGTTCTACTCGGACTTACGCTCCACAACTGCGTCATAGCAACCGGTGGCAGCGCCGTATATAGCGATAGAGCCATGGCTCACCTCAAGTCTGATGGTATAGCCGTTTTTCTCAATGTGGCTCGCTCCGTACTGGAATCAAGGATTCACGACTATAGCACGAGAGGTCTTGCAAAACGTCCGGACCAGGATTTTGACAACCTGTTTCAAGAGCGATCCACCTTGTACACAAAGTACGCGGACATCACAATCAATAACGACAACCTTACTCATGAAGAAGTCTGTGCTCGCATCATTGACTTGACACTGGAACTGCTCACCAGGGAAAAACTGAGTGAGAGTTTCTGAAGGCACTAGGACACTCAAGAATACCGCTCAAGTTGCACAGCGTCATGCGCTGTCAACCGCCTCAATGACATCACCGTTGTCCTCGCGAAAACGCTCCAGTAATTCCCGATTAACATGTTGTGATGAGTTGTGATCAGTTGCATTCTGGCGTACAATAGCAGGCTATGGATTCTCTTGAAAAAATCCATTCCGCTTACAGGAGCTCTTATGAAAACACCGTTGCCTCTACCCCTTGTCGCTCATCTCCGCTCCATCACCTGGCCACGCCATGAAACGTTTGAAAAACTACCCTTCGTTATTGCCATGGCCAACGGCACGCTGCCGCTGGAAAGTTATCTTGGACAGTTGCGTGGCTTTGCCGTCATCCTCTCAACTTTCGAACAAACTCTTGCCGAATCCCGTTCGGCGCTGATCGGGAGACTCCGGCCACTGCTGAAATCCCGTTTCAGGATGCTTTGCGCCGATCTTTCTTTTTTCGCGCCAAAAATGATGCCGGACATAGTTCCGGCGATCAGGCTGGCGCTGGATTTTTCCCGAAAGATTCGCAGCGATGCGGCAGCGTCGCCGGACAAACTGCTCGGGTATCTGTATGTCCTGGAGGGGACTACCCGTGGCAACCAAGTGCATCTGCCGGACATTGTCCGCTGTTTCAATCTTGAAGATGAACAGGGGGTTTCCTTCTACCGGGGGTATGGCGAAGCCACAGAAACCCATTGGGAGGAGTTCCGTTCGGTCATGAATGACGCCGGCAGAGAAACAGTCAGCACAGCCGAACAGGGGGCTGTCGAAATGTACGAGGCACTTGAGCTCTTTCATAGAACGCTCTACCCGTTTGCCCCGGAAGATCTGGGCATTACGGTGTCTTCCCTCAACCCGGAGGCAGGGGATCATCCGGTGCCGCAAAACCGTGAGATACTTCAGGCCGCAGTGAAAGCAGGTCAACGATGTCATAAAGAGTTTTCCTACTATGAGAAGCGCTACGGTGAACGGGGACGGCGTTTTACCGAAAGCGATGTCGCCTGGCTTGCCGCCCTGTCCGATCAGCCGGCAGAGATCATTTCCCATCAGGTTTTGTGGCTCGGCAGGCTGCTCTCCAGTCGTGGCATGCCGCTGATGCTGCTGGAGCGCCAGCTTGAACTGCTTGTCGAAGAGCTGACTGACGTACCGGCTGCTGTTTCAACCGAGGCGCTTCGCATGAGCGTTGCCGACATGCGGTTGAAGCGTTGCGCAGTGATCTCCCCGGAATGTTACGATGAAGCCTGCCGGGAGTTGACTGCGGCAATTTTATCTACGACCCTTGTCAATTTCCCCGATCTGCCGACACTGCTTGTCGCAAGCCTGGTCGACGCCCGTGCGGGGATGCCGGAATGCAAGGCCTTACTGCTTACGTGGCTTGCAGACACGGCGATACTTTCAGAAGATGAACTGGTCAGGGTGCGCGGCATTTTGGACAGCTTGAACCGTAGCCCTCTTGAACTACAGGCATGAGCCGGTCATGACTGAAAAAGCACCATTCTGCTGTCAGGAAGATCCGCCGCTTCCCGATCTTGCCCGTCAATGCGATACCTGACCTGTGGCGCACTGTGGGCGCAGACCTTTGGGCAGATAATGCCGAACGGGCCGTTCAGGTGGCCCGTGAGCTGATGCAGTCGGAAAAACCAGGGTATCCATGTTTTCAATAAAAAGCTCCCGCAGCCTTAATCTGGCGAACAAAAACAATAGTAATCGTCTCAATTATATTCCATTTTCACCCAAATGGAAAAACGGCTGTCATTTGTTTCTCCATGAAAATCCATAAGGTTACTCAATATCTGACCTTCACGCAGCAGTTGATATTCTCCGATCGCCTGGCACAATTCCAGAAGTACTTCATGTTCGCGCAGGGTATGGGAGAACACCACAAGCCAACCGCCCGGTCGGGTTAACGCGGCTGCCTGCAGCAGGATTTTTTTTGGAGCGAAGTAACGGAGTGGCAACCCCCACAGCAGCAGTTGGTATCTCAGAAGAAATGGGTAGAAGATAAAAATGATGTCGTGTTCGCCTTCTCTCAATTTTAAAAAATCACTAATTTTATAACGTACATTCTGATTACCGGTTTGCTCCACATATGCCTGTGCATAGTCTTGACGTGAATGGAAATCGCCGTAGATCTCATAACCATCCAGTTCGATGCCGGTAAGCTCAACCGGCTCATCATTATTCCGGTTATGCCAATGCAGCCATCGTTCGAGTGCAAATACGTAATACCAGTCCTGTGAGCCGACATCCAGAGCCTTGACAATACTACTGTCACAAAATGGCAACGGAAGCCCTTGCGTTGCCTGTTCCAGTGTGTCGAGCAGATAGAGGTTTTTCCGGTACAGGGAAGCGGTCGAAAGTTGGGCAAGAGGTCCAAGTTGATAGCGTGCATGGAGTGCCACAGCTCGCTCTTCGGCCTCGCTGCGGCTTTCTTGCAAATAGGCGAAAAGATTGTCTTTGGACTCCTGATAGAGTGCAGACTTCCCTCGGGACCAACGCAACATCCGCCGTATAAAAAAAGAAAAGGCGTTGCCGGGGATCCGGGTAAAGGCCAGCAGGGGTAATAGCTTCATCTGGGAAGACCTGCTCGAAATGTATAAATTGCGGATTTCCACTCCAGGCAGAACGCCAGGATTTTCAGAAACCCACCTCCCGCGATTTTTCCAGAACGCTATACAACTCCATCAGCTGCACGTCCGTCATCCTCAGTTTGACAGCCTCGGGAAGTTCCAGAATTGGAATGTTGTTTTCTTCAGTACTGAGGCTAAGTTCCCGTTTGCGTGTGGCAATGTTTACCAGACGAACAATAGCAAGCACCATATCACCCGATCCGGTATCTGTGCTGATTTCCATTTGATTATGCCGCGCTGCGACCATGCGGTAGACAGGCGGCATATTCCAATGTTCCATCAGGCGTGATCCGTGTTCCAGGTGCATCTCATTGAATATCTCAAGCAGCAGCCCTCTTTCCAAGGCAGCCTGAGCCAATCCTGCATTGGTGAGCCGTTCCAGCGCCTTCAGCAGATGCAGTTTGCCGACATCATGTACCAGTCCGGCCAGATATGCCTGATCGGCAATATTTCGCTGACCGCAATTCATGGCAACCCACTGGCAGCCTAAAGCGCAGGCATGCGAATGAAGCCAGAGTTCAAGCATGATCCCGTTAACAAATTCGTTTTTGGAGACGTGCAGAGCAGCCTGGGAGGCGGCCATGGCAAGATTTGAGACGTTATACGCCCCAAGCCGTACAAATGCATCCTTGACCGTTTCCACCTTGATGCGACCGCTATAGAGATGCGAGTTTGCCATTTTGAGGATTTGCCCGGCCAGAACCTGGTCGTCGTTGGCCGTGCTGACAAGATCACTGATAACAAAATCCGGATTTTCAAGCAGGTGCACCATTTTGAGCGCTATCGGATGAAATACCGGAAGGTCTATCGGTTGTAAAACAAGGAGTCTCTTTATTGTTACAGGAACGGCCATTTACGTCCTTTGATCAAGAGGAATAGCTCTGGCGGGTTCGAACGATTTCAGCAGGGACTTGTCTGTGGATTTTTCCCCATCTGTCTGAATCGAACAGCAGGCGTTCTACCTCACTAACCGGCAACGGCTTGCTGAAGAAATATCCCTGCATATCCTCACAACCCAGTTCTTGCAGGATTTTCAGCTGAAAACTGGATTCTATCCCTTCCGCCAGAAGATGGATTCCAAATCCCCTCGCTATACCGATAATAGCATGAATTATTGGAAGTGAATTATGATGTTCAACCAGGTCGCGGACAAATGACTTGTCTATTTTTATCGAGTCGAACGGAAACTTCCGTAAGTAGTTCAGAGAAGAATAGCGGGTCCCAAAATCGTCAATCGAAATACGTATGCCTCGTTCCCGCAAATGCCGCACCTTGTCAATTACACCTGCAACATCGTTCAGCAGAAGGTTTTCCGTTATTTCAATATCCAGAACATGTCCGGGGAGGTGATATCTGGTCAGACAGGAGAGAATACGAGCGACCACGTCGTTATTATTGAACTCCTGCGGTGAAACATTGACTGCAATGCGGAGGTTGTCCAGTCCCATTTTATGCCAGAGAACAAGTTGTCTGCACGCCTCGTCCAGCACCCAGTCGGTAATAGCGCTGATCAGACCGATTTCTTCTGCCATATCGATGAAGCCGCTGGGATTCATAAGCCCGTGTACCGGATGCCGCCAGCGTATCAGGGCTTCCATGCCGACAACTCTGTTGCTGTTTACGTTTATTTGCGGCTGATACTGTAATTCAAACTCTGAATTTTGTACTGCCTGGCGCAATTCGTTTTCAAGACTTATGCGTTCGTGATAGCAGGAATTCATTTCATTGGTAAAGAACGTGTAGCCATCCTTGCCGTTAGCCTTGACCTTGTACATTGCTATGTCGGCATGTTTCAGGAGGAGATCGGCATTTTCCCCGTCACGGGGAAAGATAGAAATACCGATACTGGCAGTGGCACGGAATTCCTGGCCGGCAACAATAAATGGGAGTTTGAATTCTTCCAGAATCTTTTCGGCAATGACTGCCGCGCCTTCTGGATGAGACAGATCCGGCAACAGGATAGTAAACTCGTCGCCCCCCTGGCGGGCTAACGTGTCACTGGCCCGCACACAACCTGAAAGTCGCTGTGCTACACTTTTCAGCAGTTTATCGCCCTCGGCATGCCCATGGGTATCATTTACCAGTTTGAAACGGTCAAGATCGATGAACATGACACCGACCACCCCCCCGTAACGGTGCGACTGAGCCATCGACAGTTCCAGATGATCTTTAAACAATCTTCGGTTTGGCAAACTGGTGAGATGGTCGTGCAATGCCTGAAAACTGATGGTTTCCTCGGCAATCTTACGTTCAGTGATATCCCGCGCGACGCCATATGTTCCCAAAAAGCGTCTCGACTGCTGTTCCTGACCGACAGGTCCGCTTTCGTACATGCCCATTGCGCTCAACATTGCCACAACATGGCGGCTTTCGAAATGACGATACCTGTTATCCTTGCTCCGCAGACGAACTTCGATGTTGGCAGTGGCCCGGTCATCGCTGCGGCGCTCGGTGAATGCATAGACTGCATGTTCGAGATCTTCTTCGTGGACGATGACTGTGTAATAATTTCCTATCAGTTCTTCGCGCGAATAGCCGAGCATTGATTCAACCCGTCCATTGATAAACTTGAAGCGACCTTCCGAGTCGAGTGTGTAGATGAGGTCAGGAGAACTATCCACCAGAAACCGGTGCAGGCGTTCCGACTGTTCAAGTCGTGCCGTCATCATGGCGTGGCTGCGTTCCAGTCGGCGTCTGTGCAGGACACTTTCTACCTTGTGCTGGATTTCTTCCAGTTCGTGTGGTTTACGTACATACTCCACAGCGCCGCAGCGCAACGCACGTATGGCGGAGTCAATGTGTACATCGGCGCTGACCATGATAACGCTGGTCGGTATTTTGTTGCCTGCAATCCACTCCATCACCCTCAGGCCGGATATGTCCGGGAGATTGATGTCCAGCAGCACGAGGTCTACCTCTTGAGACGTGAGGATCGCCATTGATTCGCTACCGGTATTACACTCAAAGATGTCACGACCTGCGTCGCTCAGAAGCAGTCTCAGGCTGGAGCGCATACGTGGTTCATCATCTACGATGAGAATGCGCTGAGGACGATCACACCAATTCTCGGCAGAATCGTCATATGCTGTACCCAAGATGGTCATTTTTCATCCCTGTAGATGCAAATGGTAATAAGATAGTGAAAATGGTACCGCTTTCGGCATCACTCCGGCATGTAATCATTCCTTCAAGACGCTCCACCAGAGACGCGACAATAGACAGGCCTATCCCCGAGTGGCCGGGCCGCCTGTCCGATTCCAGAGTCTGAAAAAGCCGCTGCATGACATCCGGTGGCAGGCCTGGACCGGTGTCGCTCAAAATGAGTTCGACATAATGGCGTCCATTTTTCATGATAGTGCCTCTTGTGGAGATGACAACACGTCCACCTGCTGTCATCGCATCTGCCGAATTTTTCCAAATGTTTAAAAGGATCTGTTTGACACTGTCCTGGTCTCCGGTAATCGGTAAAAGAGAAGGAGCCAGCACTTTTTCGACAGAAATACCGCAAACTGTGAAGAGGGAGTCACCGTAGAGTGACAACATTCCGTCAATTACGCTGTTTATGTTGACAGATCCCGTTCTAAGGGAAGCATCGTTCAAGGAGTTCAAACGCTGTAAAATATGTGAAACCCGGTCAATTTCCTCCCTGAGAATCTCCAGTTCCTGATGAATATCGTTTTCATCCGGAATCTTCCGGGTAACGATCTTGAGATAGTTTTTGATGATACCGAGAGGGTTTCCCGCTTCGTGAACGACTCTGCGAGCCTGCAGTTCAAAGCGGCTCGTAACATTCGCCTCTATATGCTCTTCATTGTTCCGCATCACCCGCCATGCGTCAATACTGGTCGCAGCCAGATGGGCAAAATGTGTCATCCAGGCAAGGCGTTTCTGAATTCGGGAGTGCTGCAGCACACTTATACCATAGACCATGACGCCGAAATGCCGGTCACGAATACACATCGGGATATATAACAAACCTTCGCTGTCGAGTATATGAGCAATCTGCATGTCGACAAGTGATACTCCGGCAGGACGATCTTTGTCAAACGTAGAATATGGCTGAGTACCCAGAACAACAGCAGCAGCCAGGCTGCCGCCCGGATCGAGTCTGATTTCAAGTCGCTGCAGCAATGCAGACTGACCCAAAAAATTGGGGCCTGAAAGGGTTGATTTGGCTGGATTGACGAGCAGGAAGGCGAGCCGTCCAAGGCCAAACAGGATTCTGGCGGACTCTTTCACGGCTATAAAAATATCTTCTTCACCGCACAATGATGACAGATTCTGCTGCAACACCTGCATTAAAGCCATATCCCGAACCACGTCATCCATGTGCGAATAAACCGGATCACTCGTGTTTCTGCGTGATCTTCCAGCAGCCTCAAACGGGACGACAGGTGACGGGAGTACTTCGGAATCGGCAGCTTCCGTTACACCAAGCGCCTCGGCAAGCACGGCGACCTGTTCAGAAGTTTTGTCCCGAATGGTGGCCAACTTGTTCGTGTCAATTCCAAAAATTGATTTGACGGTAATAAAATCAGGTATCTGATCTACATGTGTAAGATCGAGCCTTTCGTTATAGGCGCTGATGATATGTGCAGACCAGACAATCTGACTCAACGGGTCTGCATCAACTATTTCGACAGGCGACTTATGATGAAACAGCACCGCATCCGACATGAAAGAAGACAATTTCCACTGATCAACCAGCCACGCCCCGACAGCGGCGTGGTCCGTGCCGATAATCGGTTTCTCAATGTCGCTCAGTACTGATTCGTCAATGCTTTTACGAAGAACTTCTCCATAGCGCTCACCCTCGCTTCCCATCAGAAGCAGAAGGCCGACATCATGCATCAGACCGGCCAGATAGGCTTCTTCAGTATCAATGTCCCCCTTCCACGCAGCAATCGCACGGGACATTTCAGCCACTCGCAACGAATGTTTCCAGAACCCACTGAAATTGTACTGCATTTCACCGGCCGAGCGCGCAAATACACTCTGGACAGCAAGGCAGGCAGCAAGGGTTCGCGCCAGTCGGGTTCCCAGAGTTATCATACATTGTGCCAGACTTGTAACTTCTCGATTGCGGCGCAGAGCCGGAGAATTGGCGACTGCAAGAAAACGGGCGCTTAACGCGGGATCCTGCCCGACCAGAGTTGCCAGCTCTGCAATCGATGCGTGATCATCTTCCACTACCTTCAGAAACCGCAATAATACATGTGGAATCGATGGTATGTTGATCGATTCAATTTCGTCACGAAATGTTATTGGTATTTGCAGCATGAAACTCACGAGTATGTCAGTGTTTAGACGGGATAACAGCCAAATAACGAAGCCCGGTGCAGGATACTCGAGCGGGAATATGCTTAAAAACAGTTAGTTAACGCCCAGGGATTGCAACAATCAAGACCAGACAACGTAAAGTGCATATTTAGTACCAATCTCGAACCAGCTACTGTTCAACCGACTCATGAATCAGACTGATACCGCCCAGAGATAAAGAGATGCAACTGAACCAAATGGCGAGTATCTTTTGCGATACCGTTCAAACTGTTCTTTGCTGAGGCTTTTCAGTCCGTACAGATTTATCATACCACGTCGGATGGCAAGATCGCCCCAGCTTACCACATCCGGACGGCATAACGAGAATATAAGAAGCATTTCAGCAGACCAGATACCCAGTCCGCGCAGGGACGATAACTTTTTTATTATCTCGGCGTCCGAAAGTTCGGCGAGTTGCACAAGATCAAGTTCGCCGCAGATCGCCACATCGCCAAGGCCTTTGATGTATTCGGCCTTGCGCATCGACAGACCACATTTACGGATATCCGAAACATCGGCAGCCCCAATACTGTCGGGTGTAATTTCCGTAAGTTGTCCACACAGTCTCCCCCACACCGTATCAGCCGCCTTACGTGAGATCTGTTGCGCCACGACACTCTTGATCAGCGCAGTGAACAGGTCGGGTGTGACCTCCCGCTCGATAACTCCAATCCTGTCAATTGCCGCGCCCAGCTTCTTGTCACGGCGTTTCAGGTGCTCTATTTCTATCTGACTGTAAGCAAGCAGCTCCATGATGCCTTTCAAGCTCCCCCTGGTATCACTGCATACATTGAAACACTCCTGTGCACCACAGGCAGGCGCCACACGGTACTTCCCCGATGTGACAATCCTGTTCGAAAGCATCGGTCTGCACGTAATCACAAGGGGCCAGAGTGCAGTTCGAGCATCCCGGGTAGTCATAACTGGAGACCTGTGCCCGGAAAGCGCCATATGCCTGGCTGTTCCAAATCTGCAATACATCCTGTTCCGTTACATTTCCGAAAACCTTGGGTACCACCTGTTGGCGCCAGCCACTGGCATAACAGCGATAGCGATGCCACAGAAAATAGCAAGGCGAGACGTTTCCATTAACTGACACAAAAGCGCTGCCTTCCTCGACAAAGCTGCAGTGGCGTTTTCCAAGCAGAGCGATCTCGGGCAGCCGCAGTTCGATTCCACTCTCGCAGGCGACCTCCCGTGCTCGGGCAAAGACATCTGCGACCTCATCCGCCTGCCGGATGTCCATCAGCAGCAGTTTTTTCATATCGATGAAGAGTTCGCGACGGGCTGCCTCAGCCTTCATGGTTTCAACAATATCGACCAGCTTCTGTTCGTCTTTACTGCGTGAATACTTCCAGCGCGACTCGAAATAGTTCGAAATATTCAGACCATGTTGATGCGCTATTGCAGAATACTGTCTGAATAGTTCGACTGCCTCAGCCGTACACAGGGTGTAGGCTGCCTCGCCGGCATGTTGCTCTTCGTACGGCAGCACATGTGTTACGATTGCAAAGGCAGCTCCGTGAGCAGCTGCCCAGCGGAGCGCCGCCGGCAGCTCAGTCAGGTTTTTGCGCATGACCACATATTCAATACCGATGGCCACGTCTGGCCGACCACACAAACGTTTGGCAGTGACTATCGCCGCCAGGGCACGTTCAATATCCGACAGATGCCCCCCCTCTCTGAGGGTCTGAAACAGCTCAGGCGAAGCGGCGTCAATGGACAGGCAGATGCGGTCAAGACCGGCTTCCAGCAGGGAGGCGGCCCTTGCATCGGTAAGCAATAGACCGTTGGACTGGAAGCCTACCCGCCCGGTTTTCGGCATAAGAGATTTAGCTGTGCGGATGAATGTTTCCAGGTGAGGGTTGAGCAGTGGTTCGCCGATGCCGTTCAGAATCAGCGTTTCAAGATGTGGCAAAGCCGGTGTCAATGCAGAGAAGGTCTCCGGATTCATATCCTCTTCATGCATTTCGCAGCCGGCAGTCTGCTTGACGCACATGAGGCACCCGAGGTTACAGCGCGTCGTTGTCTCTACAAACAGTTTAGATGGATGTTCCAGTATCGTATGGTTGATAATGTCCTGCTCAGTGGAATATTCCTGCATGTTCATGTTCGTCATTGTCAGGTACCTGAACCAAATGAATGGCCATCCGCATTATGTCTGAATAGCGCTTGATATTACCATTACGCATAATTTCGTCAATACGGTTCTTTTCCTCGTCGGAAATTCGAAGGGAAACTACCGATAGAACAGACTGCTCCTTCGCCCTGACTCTTTGGCGCTTACGGTTTTTCCTGATGCTTTTGATGTTTTTTTCCATAGTAGCCATTACTCAAAACTCCATCGGCATGTTCTTGACCTGGCGTGCGGTAAAGACCGGGCCGTCCTTGCAGACGTAGACATTGCCGACATTGCAGCGACCGCATTTTCCCAGGCCGCATTTCATCCTGTTTTCCAGTGTTGTATACACCTGCCCGTCAGTGAAGCCGAGCTTCTCCAGCACCGGAAGCGTGAACTTGATCATGACCGGCGGCCCGCACACCAGAGCAATGCTGTCGGCGGCTGACGGTGCTGCTTCTTCCAGTATCGTCGGAACAAAACCGACCCTGCCGTCCCACTCCGGCCCGTTGCCGCCGGGATCGACGGTCTTGACCAACCGCACGTCCTTACGCTCCTGCCACTCCTGTAACTCCCGCTTGTACACCAGGTCAGCCTCGGTACGGGCACCGTAGACGATGGTTATGTTCCCAAATTTGTCACGCCAGTCCAGGCAGTTCCAGATCAGCGTCCTGAGCGGCGGCAGGGCGATACCGCCGGCCACGAAGACCAGGTTTTTGCCGAAGAAATCTTCGATCGGGAAGGAGTTGCCGTAGGGGCCGCGTACCCCCATAGTGTCACCCGGTTCCAGGCGGCGCAACTCCTCCGTTACTCTGCCGACGGAACGGAAGCAGCACTCGATGTGACCTTTACGGGTAGGTGACGAGGCGATGCAGAAGGTCGATTCGCCGGCCCCGAAGGCGGAGTATTCGGCGAACTGACCGGCCCGGAAGGAGAAATTATCTCTGATCTGCTCGTCCTGGAAGACCAGTTTGAGGGTACGTACGTCGGAGGTTTCGTCGATGACTTCCTCTACTGTGGCCAGATAGGGGAGGTAGATGTTCTTGCTGGTATGTTCACACATGAAAGACCTCAGGTAAAGGTAAAGGTTGAGGTAAAGGTTGAGGTAAAGAAGAAGTTTTACTCAACCTTTACTTCAACCTGCTTTTCAATTTCCTGCAGTATTCCGGCGATGTCAATCCCGACCGGGCAGAGCCGTATGCATCTGCCGCAGCCGGTGCAGAGGGTCTGCCCGAATTTGTCGT
>JBAXVG010000020.1:0-75588 GCA_037129255.1 Desulfuromonadales bacterium
CGATTCTGTACGCTCTGGAATTCAGCCGGGAGGGGGGCTTTGCTCTCAATTCCGCCAACATTATCAGCATCTTGTATATGGCCCTTTTTCCTTCGGTACTGGCATTCATCTTCTGGAATCAGGCGGTCAGGGAAGTCGGAGCTAACAAAGCCGGCCTGTTTCTCTATCTGATGCCGGTTTTCGGAGCAGTACTGTCTGCCGTTTTTCTGGGAGAATCGATCCGGCAGTTTCATCTGATCGGCATGGCTCTGATTTTTACCGGAATACATCTGACAACCAGGGTGCCTGATGAAGTAAAGAGCTGAATCGGGTATAACTCATGGATACTATGGTATGGCATTGACTTCAGATCGTGCAATGAGATATATCATTTGTCGAAAATGTCACCATGAATGCAACTTGGAATAACATCAAATATCCGGAGGTGAAATGTGAAACGATCTGTTTTGGTAACACTGTTGTTGACGCTGTGTGCAGGTATTGCTCATGCTGAGAATGTGACATCGCCGATCCCTGTCGGTATTGCCGTCGCTCAAACAGGCAATATTGCCCTGTTTGGTCAGGAACAGATCACCGGTGCCAGGATTGCCGAGAATTATTTCAATAAGAGTGGTGTAAACGGAACACAGATTAAACTGGTTTCACAGGATACCGGGGGCGATGAAGCAGGCGCCATCAACGCCTTTCAGAATCTGATAAACCAGGAAAAAGTTGTCGGAATTGTAGGCCCGACTCTTTCCCAGCAGGCCTTCAGTGCCGACCCTATTGCCAATCGCCTGAAAGTGCCGGTGATCGGCCCTTCAAATACCGCCAAAGGGATTCCGCAGATCGGAGAGTTTATAGGGCGTGTTTCAGCGCCGGTTGACAAGGTCGCTCCCCATGCGCTCAGGCAGGCACTGAAACAGAACCCCAGGATCAGGCGGGTTGCAGTACTGTACGCACAGAATGACGCTTTCAGCGTCTCTGAAACGGCAACATTTCAGGAAACGCTGAAAAACCTGAAACTTGAGATGGTAACACTGCAGAAGTTCATGACTACGGATACCGACTTTACCACGCAGTCCACTGCGGTTCTATCCGCCAATGTTGATCTGGCCATAGTCTCCGGGCTCGCCGCTGATGGCGGCAACCTAGTCAAACAGATGCGTCAGCTTGGTTACAAAGGAATCATCATAGGCGGCAACGGTTTCAATACAGCTAACCTGTTCCCGGTATGCGGCAGGAACTGTGAAGGGATTCTGGTTGCCCAGGCCTATAGCCCGGACGCACATAATCCTGTTAACAAGTCCTTTGTGGACGATTATCGCCGTTTGTACAAGAAGGACCCGTCTCAGTTTTCGGCTCAGGCTTTTACTGCTGTACAGGTGTTTGTTGAAGGTTTGCAGCGGGTCGAGGCAACCACAAAGAAAAAGATAACCCAGATGGAACTGTCGGTCGTTCGTGCCGAGCTGAACAAAGCGCTGCGAAAGGGTTCGTTCGTGACTCCGCTGGGAGAAATATCCCTTGATAATGAAGGGGAAATCAACCAGAAAACATTCTATGTATCCGAGATCAAGATGGACGCCAATGGTAAAACAGGTAAATTTGTTATTGTGAAATAATATGACAAGGGAGCGGGAGCGGCGGGAAACCTTGCTCCCGTATCATTATGGACGCAGTACAGTTTCTGCAGAACTTCCTCAACGGTATCAGCATAGGCAGCGTGTACGCGATCTTTGCTCTCGGCTATACTCTGGTTTTCTCAATCCTGGGGATTATTAATTTTGCTCACGGAGCTGTTTTTACTCTCGGAGCCTACCTGACCTACAGCATGTCGGTCGGCCAGTTCGGTATCGGCGGGCTGTTGGCAGGCTGTCAAATCCCATTCCAGTTTTCTTTTCCACTTTCATTGCTGTTTGGCGCCATTATTTCCGGTGTAGCAGGAGTTCTGATAGAGCGGCTTGCCTTCAGGCCATTGCGCTCACGGGGAGCAGATCCGCTTCTGGCGCTGGTGAGCAGCCTTGGAGTGGCTCTTGTTACCGTCAATATTATTCAGTATCTGGTCGGCTCGGAGATTTATTCGTTTCCCGGCGATGTGTACGGAGATATCAAGCCAGCCTTCATGTTTCACATCAGCGGCAGGATTGTCGTAGTCCGAACCGTGCAGGTGATCATCTTTGCCGTCAGTATGCTGATCCTCACGCTGTTGGGTTATCTCATCAACTTTACCAGAATCGGAAAAGCGCTGCAGGCGGTTGCAGAAAACGCTGCCACGGCCAGTCTGTTAGGGATCAATGTCGACCGTTTTATCCTCTATACCTTTTTTCTCTCCGGTTTCCTTGGCGGCATGGCAGGGAGTCTGGTCGGAACCAGCTTCGGAATTGCCGGACCGTACTTCGGTGTAACCTATGGATTAAAGGGGTTGGCGGTCATGGTTCTGGGCGGTCTGGGAAGCATTCCGGGCGCTGTTCTGGGCGGAATGGTCATCGGCCTGGCCGAGGCCTTTGTCCCGACAGAATACAACGCCTACAAGGAAGCGGTCGCTTTCGCATTTCTTTTCGCCGTACTGCTGATACGCCCACAGGGATTACTGGGGCGTTCCCAGATCCAGAAGGTATAAGGAATGGAAGGGTTTCTGCAAAATTACGGATTCCTTCTGGTGACACTGGTACAGCAGTCGCTGTTGGCATACAGCCTCTATTTCCCACTGATGGCCGGACAACTGAGTCTTGCCAGCCCCGGCTTTTATGCATTAGGGGGCTACATAGCTGCGATCATGGCGACGGTTGAATATTTCGCCCCCTGGCGCAACGCTCTGGGATGGTGCATTTTTCCGCTGGAATGGCTTATAGCCGGTATCATAAGCGGTTTTCTGGCTCTGCTGGTCGGTATTCCGGCGCTGAGGCTGCGCGGTATTTATCTGGCGCTGGCCACCATCGCTTTTGTTGAAATTTTGCGTGTCATCTGCCTGAATCTGGAGATCACCGGCGGCGCCATCGGTATCTTCGGTATCCCGCAGCTTTTTGAGAGTCGCTGGAGTTATATCCTGACGTTCGGTCCGCTGCTGATTCTGACGCTGTTCTTCAGTTACCGGCTTGATCGTTCGAGAGTCGGGCGGGCCTTCAAGGCGATTCGTGAGGATGAGCTGGCAGCCGATGCAATGGGGATCAATCCGACCCGCTACAAGGTGCTGGCGTTTGTGATCGGCGCAGTGCTGGCAGGGGTGGTCGGAGCCATGAGCGCTCCGTTTCTCAACACCTGGAATGCCCGCCAGGGAACCTTTGACGCCTCCATCGCCTACCTGGCGTACGTCCTGATCGGAGGGAGCCGCTCAATGTGGGGGCCACTGCTGGGGGGCGCACTGCTGGCGGCGCTCCCGGAGATTCTCCGTCCGCTCAAGGATGCCCGCCTGATCATCAACGGCCTGGTGCTTGTATTTGCGAGTATTTATCTGCCACAAGGGATTGCCGGGGCGATTGGACGCATCAGAACTATCACCGCCCGTAAACCGGGCAGTGTCCGGAGTCCAAAATGAAGGTACTGCTGGAGGCAGAGCGGCTCTGTCGGAACTTTGGAGGTTTGAAGGCCGTCAGCGATGTTTCGTTTCAGGTTGTTGAGGGGGAAATTTTCGGGCTGATCGGACCGAACGGCGCCGGCAAGACCACCCTGTTCAATCTGATGACCGGCCTCACTCCGGTGAGCAGCGGTGCACTGCATTATCGGGGTGAAAAAGTGACCGGGCTCCCCCCGCACCGCATTGCCGAAAAGGGAATCGGTCGAACCTTTCAGAATATTCGACTCTTCAGAGGACTGAACGCTCTCGAAAATATCAGGATTTCGCAGCATGTCATTACCCGTAGCGGCCTTTTGAGCGGCATTCTGGGTACCCCCGCGAGCCGGGCGGAGGAAAATGAGGTCGACGAAAGAGCCCGGGAGCTTCTGAAACTGGTAGGCCTGGCGGACCGTGCGATGGAGATGGCGGGTAATTTTTCGTATGGTGACCAGCGTCGTCTGGAAATAGGACGGGCCCTGGCCCTCAAGCCTCAGGTGCTGCTGCTGGACGAACCGGCAGCCGGGATGAACTCTGCGGAAAAATACAGCTTGACCGAGTTTATCCGGACCATCCGTGAACAGTTCAAACTGACGGTGCTTCTGATCGAACATCACGTGCCTCTGGTGATGAACCTCTGTGACAGGATCGCAGTCCTCAATTTCGGTGAGTTGATCGCGATCGGCGAACCGGCTGTCGTCCGGAAAGATCCGGCCGTGATCGAAGCGTACCTTGGAGCGGAGTAGATGGCGTTATTGGAGCTGAAAAACCTCAGTATCAACTACGGAGCCATTCAGGCGGTGCGCAACCTTGATCTGGAAGTGAACGCCGGGGAAGTGGTGACACTGATCGGAGCCAACGGCGCCGGCAAATCGACAACGCTCCGCTCTGTTTCACGATTGTTGAAAGTGCACAAGGGGAGTATTCATTTTGACGGCAGAAATATTACCCGTCTGGCGCCGGACGCGGTTGTAAAAACGGGTATTGCCCAATGCCCCGAAGGCAGGCAGGTACTGGCCCGGCAGAGTGTTCTCGATAATCTTGAACTGGGCGCCTACGTTCGGAAAGACACTGCCGGAATCAAAAGCGATATTTCGAAAATGTTTCAGCTTTTTCCCCGACTTGAAGAGCGGAAGCAGCAATCGGCAGGCACCCTTTCGGGAGGCGAACAGCAGATGCTTGCCATTGCGCGGGCCATGATGAGCCGTCCGAAACTGCTTATGCTCGACGAACCGAGTCTTGGCCTTGCCCCGCTGATCGTGCTTGAGATTTTTTCCATCATCCGCAACCTGAATGCCGAAGGAACAACAATTCTGCTGGTCGAACAGAACGCCAAGCTGGCAATGCAGCATTCAAACCGTACCTACGTCCTTGAAGCGGGGCAGATCCTCTTTTCCGGACAGTCTCAGGAACTTCTCTCGGATGAGCGGGTTTTGCAGGCATACCTTGGCGGGTAGGGAGGCCTGGGGAATGAGATTTGTCCGAGAAGACTGTCCAAATGCCGTTAAAAAAGGATTCTCATTACCCCCCCAGATATCTGGTCAATTCCTCCGCGAGGGTTGTTGGGTGCAGAAAACGGCCTGGAATCTTTTCATTGCCGAGAAACTCCTTTGACCACACCTGGCGTTTTATCCATGCCATCAGTTTCTCCCAACCAGCCCAGGTAGAAAAATCAACCCCATGAATGTTGGTGATCTGTTCCAGAAACGTTTGTTCATACCCGGCCATGAAAACTCCTTGACGCTTCAAACATACCAATGCCAATGTATATATTTACAATCTAACATTATTTTCGCAAAATTCAATTAAATGTGCTGTCCCAAAATGATCTTATTTAGTGTGCTGCTGTGCAGATGGAGCCATTTTTTTGTTTCATTTCCGCTTTTCACCCAGTTGATACTCAGCCAGAAACTTTACCTTATACCCGCTATAATTGCCATCACCGATAGCCTGGCGGATTTCGGCCATCATGGCCAGGTAGAAATGTACATTGTGGATGGCCGACAGAACGGCAGACAATACTTCGTTGGCTGAAAAGAGGTGGTGGATATAAGCCCTGCTGAAATGTTGACAGGTATAACAGCAGCAACTGGGATCGATCGGGAAAAAATCACGTTTATAGTTTTTGCTGGTCAGCCGTATCCTGCCGCGGCGGGTGAAGAGCGTTGCACTACGGGCATAGCGGGTCGGGATAACACAATCGAACATATCCATTCCGAGTGCGACACTCTCAAGGATGTCTTCCGGAAGACCGACCCCCATCAGATAGCGCGGCTTGTCTTCGGGCAGATGCGGCGCGGTCCAGTGGACTACCTTTTTGAGCAGTTCCAACCCTTCGCCGACACTCACGCCACCGATCGCATAGCCGGGCAGGTCAAGTTTGCGCATTTCCCGGGCGCACATTGTTCGCAGATCTTCGTGGACGCTACCCTGAACAATAGCAAACAGTGCCTGGCCATTATCAGTCATTGCCTTCTGACATTCTTTCAGCCAGCGGATGGTCTTTTTTGTTGACTTCTCGGCGTATGATTTATCACAAGGATAGGGTATGCATTCATCAAACGCCATGATGATGTCAGCACCCAGTTCCTGCTGGATACGGGTGGCACCGGCCGGGTCAAGATAGATCTCATCGCCGGTGATCTCATGCCTGAAAAAAACTCCGTCTTCTGTGATACGTTTATTGGGAAGTGAAAATACTTGGAAACCGCCTGAGTCGGTTAGGATGGGCTTGCTCCAAGCCATGAATTTATGAAGGCCGCCAGCCTTCTTCACCAAGCCTTCTCCCGGTTGCAAGTGCAGATGGTAGGTATTGGAAAGAATGATCTGGGAGCCGGTTGCTTCAATCTGTGCGGGTGTCAGCGGTTTCATGGCGCCATGTGTAGCTACCGGCATGAAGATTGGAGTTTGGATTTCGCCGCGGGATGTGCTGACAACACCGAGGCGTGCCAAGCTCTGGCGGTCTTTTTTTAATAGCCGGAATTCCATAAAATCTCCAAACTCACGGGACTTAATAACCTGTGAGATTTCTGCCGCCTGGTCTTACTATCATGAATGCAGCGCCAAATGCAATTGTACTGCAGATATGCCTTCAAAATGCAGGTGAAATTACATCCTGTATACATAAAATGGTTGCATTTTTTTATAACGATGTCTAGTATGTCGCTCTGAAAATAACCGGGTTTCTCTTAACTGCCGCAGTGTCGGGCAATGTATTGAAATAAACTTTAAAGGAGGTTGGAATGGCGGTTGTCTCCAGATTACTCTGGCGCGGTCCCCCTCGGAACTTTTAAGCTCCTCCGCAATTTTTAGTCAATCCAATGTAGTATCAAATCTAGAAAAGGAAGGAATACCATGCAACTGCTCACGTCTTCAATCGGCAGAAAAATCCTGATGGCGATCTCCGGCCAGGCCATGGTCCTGTTCGCTGTCATCCATCTGCTTGGCAACAGTTCCATCTTTGGATGGCTGAACGGTGGTATCAACGCCTATGCCGAACATCTTCACAGCATGCCGCTGCCCATCATTATCGGTTTCCGCCTGGTCATGCTGGCTCTGGTATGTATCCACATCTGGTTCGGTATCCAGCTGACCATAGAAAATCGGGGGGGACGCCCCCGGCAGTATGCGGTCAAATCCACCCAGAAGGCGACTTTCGCAAGTGAAAACATGATCTGGACCGGCGTACTCATTGCGGCCTTCCTTATTTACCACCTTGCGCATTTTACTTTCCAGGTTACAAATCCCGAAACTGCCGCTCTTAAACATTTGGTTCCCCTGCATGGCAACGAGGTTCCAAATGTCTTCGGGATGGTGGTCGCCGGCTTTAAGAACTTCTTTGTATCTTTCATCTATGTCGGAGCTTTGGTTGTCCTGTTCCTGCATCTCTCACATGGCATTCAGAGCTTCTTCCAGACGTTGGGTTGGAGTTGTGACAAGAGTCAGCCGATCATTGTCAAGGCCGGCACTCTTGTTGCGCTGGGACTATTCCTGGGCTATGTTGCCGTCCCGTTGTCTATCTTTGTCGGAATTCTGAAAGGTTAAGGGGGTTACCGTGATACTTGATGGAAAATGTCCAACCGGACCTATTGAAAAAACCTGGGACAAGCACCGCTTTGATCTTAAGCTGGTCAATCCCTCCAATAAACGTAAATATAACATTATCATGGTCGGTACCGGCCTGGCCGGTGGCGCTGCTGCGGCGTCTCTTGGAGAACTCGGCTATAATGTACAAGCGTTCTGTTATCAGGACAGCCCTCGCCGCGCCCACTCCATCGCGGCGCAAGGCGGAATTAACGCAGCCAAGAACTACCCGAGTGACGGCGACTCGATACTGCGACTAATGTATGACACCATCAAGGGGGGCGACTTCCGCGCCCGTGAGGCAGACGTATGGCGTCTTTCGCAGGTTTCCAACAACATCATCGACCAGTGTGTGGCACAAGGCGTTCCCTTTGCCCGCGACTATGCCGGTTATCTTGACAACCGCTCCTTTGGCGGTGCTCAGGTTTCCCGTACATTTTACTCAAGAGGACTGACAGGACAGCAACTGCTGTTAGGCGCCTACTCCGCACTTTCACGCCAGATCAAGGCCGGTTCCGTTCAGATGTACACCCGTCGTGAAATGCTTGACCTTGTCGTGGTAGACGGTGTTGCCCGTGGCATCACGGTCCGCAACATGGTTACCGGTGAGATAGAGAGCTACGCGGCCGATGCCGTATGTCTGGCTACGGGTGGGTATGTCAATGTGTTTTACCTCTCCACCAACGCCAAGGGTTGCTCGGTAACAGCGAACTGGAAAGCAGCCAAAAAAGGCGCTTTCTTCGCCAATCCATGCTATACCCAGATTCACCCGACCTGCATTCCTCAGGCTGGCGAATACCAGTCCAAGCTTACGCTTATGTCTGAGTCTCTTCGTAATGATGGTCGTATCTGGGCTCCCAAGAAGAAGGAAGACGTCGGCAAGCTGCCTGACCAGATTTCAGATGCCGATCGTGACTATTTTCTTGAGCGTAAGTACCCCTCCTACGGCAACCTGGCTCCCCGTGATATTTCATCCCGTTCTGCCAAAGAAGCATGCGATGCCGGCCTTGGTGTCGGCCCCGGCGGGCGTGGCGTCTATCTTGATTTTGCCGATTCGATCAAGCGTCTCAGCGAAGACACCATTCGCGAGCGTTACGGCAACCTGTTCGAGATGTATGAAAAGATCACTGACGAGAACGCTTACAAGCGGCCGATGCGTATCTATCCCGCACCGCACTATGCCATGGGCGGTCTCTGGGTTGACTATAACCTGATGAGCAATATCCCCGGCCTGTTTGTTCTGGGCGAAGCCAACTTCTCGGTGCACGGTGCCAACCGTCTGGGTGCTTCGGCCCTCATGCAAGGACTGTCGGACGGCTATTTTGTTATCCCCTACACCATCGGCGGGTATTTGGTAACCGTAAAGCCGGGTGCGGTCAAGACCGATAATGCTGAATTTAAAAAATCTGTTGATGATGTCAAGGCGACGAACAATAAACTCCTCTCAATTAATGGTAAAAAGACCGTTACCGAGTTCCACCGTGAGTTGGGCAAGGTCATGTGGAACAACGTCGGGATGGCCCGCTCCAAAGAGAGTCTTACTGAGGCTATCAAGGTTATTCCAAAAATCCGTGACGAATTCTGGAAAAATGTCAAAGTTACCGGCAGCGGAGCCGAACTCAACCAACAGCTGGAAAACGCCGGGCGTGTTGCCGACTTCCTGGAATTCGGCGAACTGCTCGCGCGCGATGCCCTGCACCGCGAAGAGTCATGCGGCGGCCATTTCAGGGTTGAACATCAACTCCCGGACGGTGAAGCCATGCGTAATGACGCCGATTTTTCCTATGTTGGCGCATGGGAGTTCAAGGGGACCGACAAGGAACCTGAACTGCACAAGGAACCTTTGAAATTCGAGACTATTCATCTCGCGGTAAGGAGCTACAAATAATGAGCGATCACAAGACCATGACCTTGACACTGATCGTGTGGCGCCAGAAGAACGCCGCCGATCCCGGAAAATTTGAGACTTACACTGCCAAGAACATCACTGAACACCATTCCTTCCTTGAGATGCTTGATTGCGTCAATGAAGACCTGATCCATGCCGGCAAATTGCCGATCGTGTTTGATCACGACTGCCGTGAAGGGATCTGTGGCATGTGTTCGCAGGTTATTAACGGTGCGCCGCATGGCGGGCAGGATCGCACTACGGTCTGCCAACTGCATATGCGTAAATTCAAGGATGGTGATACCATCTACATTGAACCGTGGAGAGCACGGGCATTCCCGATTGTTTGCGACCTGATTGTTGATCGTGCTGCACTTGACACGATTATTCAGGCTGGTGGCTATACTTCCTGTCATACGGGTGGTGTACCGGATGGTAATGCCATACTGATTCCAAAACCGATAGCTGAAGAAGCCACGGATGCAGCCGAATGCATCGGGTGCGGCGCATGTGTGGCTGGGTGCCCTAACGGTGCCGCAATGCTCTTCACCGGTGCTAAAGTTTCTCAATTAGCATTATTGCCACAAGGCAAAGCGGAAGCAGGCACCCGCGTCAAGAACATGACTCAGGCCATGGCGGACTGCGGCTTTGGCAATTGCACCAACCATTACGAGTGCCAGGTCTCCTGCCCTAAAGGGATCAATGTAAAGTTTATAGCCCGCATGAACAGGGAATTCATCAAGGCTCAGTTTACGTAATCCCGAGAAAACGGATACTTTCTAACGAACTGATACATCAATTTTGTACAATCGGGGTGGCCAGCTGGCTGCCCCTTTTTGTTGGAGTTTTTTTTGGATTTGAACCTTGTTCATATCGTATTTGATGTATGCACAGGCACAGGTTCCTCGGCGCTGTTGCTGCCGCACCTGCTAGATACAGTCCGCAAATTCGGAAACTATTTCAAAAGTGTCAGCTGTTGTCAGGGCAATAACCCATGTCATTTCTGCAGCAATTTGACTGAATTCTGCCCGTACCGGCTTGTATTTAGTCAGTCTTTGTCATCTGATCCGGATGTGGTGCGTCGTCATCAAAAACCGCCACTGCCATTTACATTTAAGATTAATCTGGCGGATCAATCTGACTCATGCATTGAAATAGCTATTGTGATTGCTGGAAACGCTATTCAGCATGTGTCGCTATTCCTCAGAGCAATTAAGCTGATGCTGTATTCCGTTTCCGAACATATGGCAACGGATATTGCCGTAGCAGGGACATGGTGTCTCGACTATCAGGGTGTACGTCATGAATTCAGTGAGGCCTCAGGACAGTTGCTCCTGCTCTCCGGCCTGGAAATTCTTCAGGCTCCTCAACATTCCGACGCAGTAAAAATACATTTGGATTCGCCTCTAAGACTTTTGTGCGGTGGTTCAGTTTCTCATTCCTTTAATTTTGTTGATTTGCTTCGCTCCCAATTGCGGAGATGTTCGTCCCTTTTCGCATATTATGGTGAAGGTGAACTTGAATTGGATTTCGTTTATTTGTCGAGAGAAGCTGAAAAGGTAACTTTTCTTGAAAACGACTTCAGCTTTATGAAACCGCATTGGGTCCAGCGGAAGAGCATGGCTGGCATTACTGGAGTCGGAGAGTTCACAGGCCTGGCTGACGGCATGCTGCCGCTGTTGATGTTGGGAAGTTATTTTAATGCCGGTAAGGGGGCAGCGTATGGAATGGGAGTGTACCGACTCGAAGCGATTCTGACCGGGTAATTATTTAAACCTGTTGTATATTTCCGTGGTATATCGGGAGGTATTGACGTGCTTTTCCAGCAGTTCATGCAATGTGACAGCGGAGTCAGCTGTTTTACAGGATTCATCAAGTAATTTGCCCAACATCAAAGTTGAAGCATCTGGCAGCACCTCCTTGAAATATTCATACACAATAAGAGGTTGCAACTCTTGTGGGTTATCGATACATTTTTTATTACCTTCCTCCACCGCCCCGATTTGATGAAAGAAAAGATGCCCCGCATCAGAAAAATCCATGAAATTGTTCGAGTGTGAATATCTATTCCTGCCTCCCAGAAAGGCAATAGCGCAGGAGGAGACGCAAGCTCTGGTATTTCGACTATTATCTTTCCATGCCAAAGTACTCCACTTGTTTTGCCTGATTATCAGCCCTACACGGATTCCTTCCATCATATTGCCACCGTTGCTGGAGAGCTTTACAAGTGTTTCCTGGCATGGGTAAGATTTTACAACGCCCACCGCTTTTATAAAAGCAGCTGTGGCAGATGCCCCGAATCCGCCCTGGTAAAGAACTTTGCAATTTCCACTTTCATTGATTTCAGCCGTTATATTTGTAAATACTAATTTACCATCAAGTGTATCTGTCGCCGAAAACCCGAAACGTATAGGAGAATGAGGCAGATTCTGAATAGATGTGCTGCTTTTTGACAGGCTCTGTACTCCTTCCAGGATTCTTTCGATGGTTACTCGAGCGGCGTATTTTCTGGCCTGCGGGGCTTGGTTGATCATTTCATCAAGGCGCGCAACAGTATCCGGATTTTGATATTCAAGCGAAGCGCATGAAGGAAGGAGTACTACGTTTCCGAGAAACAATAGTGATGCAATGAATTTCGAAAATATATCTAAATTTGATTTGTCTGCTGACGGGAGCAATCTGCATTCACCTCTTGTATTCCTCAGATACCTGCATCTGCCACTCCTGTATGATTTGCTTGTAGCCAAGGCTGTAATCTCTCAACGCTTTGGCAATAGAGACTTCAATGTTCATCCCGCTCCCCAGATTCACTAAAATCTCCCTGACCTTGTGCCATCCGTAGTTTGAAACCATGAATTTGGCAATGGAGTAGCTCTGCTGATACGCAAGCATGACATCTTTGGCGCCCACAGACGACCATGACTTCTCCAGGGCACTGAATGGAAGAAAAGTACCGTTTCGGGCAGCAGTTTCAAGCACGGACAGCGGAGGATCGTATTCCGTGCGTTCCTCGATCTCTGCGAGACCTTCGTTAAGCCAGCCTGGGCATTTGTTCCTGGCAAGTTCGCCGACAACAACATGGGTGTATTCGTGTGTCAACACACCACGTAAAGTCGGGGTGAGCCAGCTCGCACCTCCTATCGGGATACGGATTTTCCCGTCATACTGGCCTCCTGACCATTCCGGACTTTCTGTTGCAATCCGGTAATCCTTTCTGGTGTAGAGAATAACCGGGATGGCAACGACCGGATAGTGGTACAAATCCGAACCAACCCGGTTGTACGCTCTGTCGAGAACTTCCAGCACTGCATCGGCAATGTCAGATTTTGCCCCTTCATCATAAGAGATGACAAACTTAGAGCCGCCTCCCTTCTTCATGTGAGATTCAGCCGGTAATTCTCGACGTGCTTTTTCCAGCGATGCAGCGATAGCCTTGTTTTCCGGTGCAAGAATCAGAGCCTTATCCCACATACCAATGGCTTCAGACAAGCTTCCCGTGTCGTAGCGGATCAGTCCGAGATAGTAGAGGATAACAGCGTTGTTTTCGAAGGTATGCTGTGTCTGTTCCAACACAATGGCAGCTTCATCGTATCGCTTTCCGAAGTAGAGGGAAACTCCTCTCATTACAGCAAAATCCTGGCTCTCGGGATAAAACTTCAGGGCGCGATCAAAGTTTTCCGCAGCCTTATCAAATTCCTTATGCTCCAGCTGCCGTTTCCCCAAAGCGGCATGAGCAGCGGCCAGGTACTTTTTGACAGTTTCATTGTATGGGAACAGATTCAGCGAATCTTGCAATTGTTCAATGGCCTTTTCGTACTCTCCTTTTTTCATGAGATCCCGAAAGGAATCGTTGCCAATAAAAAGCTCTCCGGCACATCCGCCGGTGCTGGGATACGACAAGAGCAGTATTCCGAGGAGAATCATGCATACTGACCTGAAAGAAGACATGAATATTTTTCTGCTATTCATGATGTCGTCTCCTTTTTATTGTATTCTTTGTGAATTTGTTCAGTATCACAAAATTCGCCTGAAAAATCAAAGAATATCAATTGACGATAGTTTTCTGCATCTGTATAGTGAGGCGGTTAACATGTCATTTTAATGCACAGAAGGAGCTGGAACCATGCGGAAATTCATTTCAATGTCAACCTTCGCACTACTATTCTTGACCGCCTTCACGGCCGGAGCCGTAGAGACCAAGAATATATCATTTACCTTTAAAAATGCCGATCCGGTTGTTTTTGAGCATAGTTTGCATTTGGCCAAGTATAATAATAACTGCAGGGTCTGCCATGATGCCATTTTCAACCTGAAAAAACATAAACGATTTACAATGGCCGAGATGGAGAAGACCAAATCCTGCGGGGCATGTCACACAGGAGTCAAGGCATTTAGTGTGGTCAGTGAGAAAGATTGTGTCCGCTGTCACAAAGGATCGACAAAGGATGTTTCATACGTGATCAAGGGACTGGGCAACGCCACGTTCGGTCACTCAAAACATGTAGATAAGACTGGTGGCGCTTGTAACGGTTGCCATAGCGGCAAGGCTGTCGCCAAGGACAAGGGCGTGACTATGGCGGAGATGGAAAAGGGGCGCACCTGCGGTTCCTGTCATAACGGCAAGCGCGCCTTCGCAGTGTCCGCAAACTGCGAACGGTGCCACAAAGGGCTGAAACCGAAGGATGTTACTTTCAACCTGAAAAACGTTGCATCGGCAGCTTTCAGCCATTCATTCCATCTCCAGGCTTACAAGTGCGCTGATTGCCACACCAAGACATTCCCCTACCGGATCATTGTTGGCAAGGCGTCTATGGAAGATATGTACAAGGGCAACTCCTGCGGAATCTGCCATAACGGCAAGGATGCCTTTGCGGCAAACGGTGATTGCGATAAGTGTCATAAAGGGCTGAAACCGGGCAAAATCACCTTCAAGACCGACGCTGGAGAGGCTGCGTTCAGCCATGAATTCCATCTGCAGAGTTACAAATGTATCGATTGCCATACGAAAATATTTCCTTACAAGGCGGGAAAACTGAAAGCGACCATGAGCGACATGGAGGCCGGCAAATCCTGTGGAGCCTGTCATAATAAAGGAAAAGACGCATTCCCGGTTCAAGGCGATTGCGGAAAGTGTCACAAAATGTAGATTTTGTCCGGTTTGATCATACACGTACATAAAAAGCGCCTCCATTCGGAAGGCGCTTTTTATGTACGTGTGCGGCAGACTGGCACCTTACGCACTCCGTTTATCGACTACAAATCGGCTCCCGTCCATGCTCTTGGCCATTTTTTTCAGATCGGCAGCCACTTCTGCTACTTTTGCGACGTGCCGCAGCTTGGACACATTCATAGGAATCGCCGCTAGCGCAACCGACAGGAGCGGAATGTGCTCTTCTTCTCCCTTACGGTTAATACCTGAGTAGTAACCCCGCTTCTTTGTATCTTCATCGAACATATCCTGCACTATCGTATCAAAATGACACATAATCGTCTGGCAGACCGACTCGGCCCGCTCTGATTCAATAATAAAAACAAAATCATCTCCTCCAATATGACCGCAAAACCCACCTCCTGAATCGTGAACGGCGTTGAACATGATCCGTGCAGTCATTCGCAAAACCTCATCGCCATGGGCAAAACCATATACATCATTATAGGGTTTGAAGTGATTTATATCCAGATAGCAGACCATCAGCGGCTTGCCCATGGCATCCTCAATGGCACGCTGGATGGACGTGTTACCCGGAAGCCTTGTAAGAGGGTTATTATCGAAGATGCGTTTTATACGGGCCTGAGAAAGGGAGATGCGACCGAAGAGTTCGTTAAAATTTATCGGCAGATGGAGGAAATCGTCCAGAGGACAACCGTCCCACTGAAACGAATCAAAATCAAAATCTGCAACCAGGCCGATTATCGGTATGGCGCTGAAAAAGCTGTCTCCACGCAGTGTGGAGATAATATTCACACCAACATTTGTATGCGAGGTTAAATCCACTATCAGCAAGTCAGGAGGATCAGAGTAAAAAACACCAAGAACAGAATCGGCGCACGACAAACAGGCAGCTTGATATCCCTTACTGTGCAGGCGTAATGAAATGTGAGAAGCAAGTCGAATATCAGAAGTAACAATGGTAACTCTGGTAGACCGGTCCATCAGGCGCCAATCATTTCGAGGCTGAAGTTCTTGACATCCACCAGCTTGTCCTCAATTTCACCCACAACTTCGGACAGTATCTGTTCATTCAAGTTAAGCGTATCCCACGCTACCTGCTGAATCCTGGGAACATAGCAGTCACCACTGTTGCCGAAGCCGCAGGCCTTGATGAGGACATCGGCGATATGCACCACAGAGGTTTTAATACGGTGGCTCTCTGATTTAGCTACGTCGTGATGAAACGTAATCGGCTCACTCAATTTATCCGGCAGAAACCAGCTTTTGGCAAGCCAACCACCAACCTCCGCATGGTCGGTCTCAATAACCTCATGCTCCGCTTCCAGGATGTAAATCCGGCGATCTCGCACAATCCTCAGTATTTCCATTTCCGCATCAGTGCATTTAAGGCTGATAATCACTTTGCCGATGTCGTGCAGCAATGCAGCGGTTGCAATTTCTTCACACTCGGACAGTCCCAGTTTACGTGACATCAGATTGGCTGCGACGCCTACTCCCAGTGAGTGTTCCCATAAACCTACACTGTTTTTCTCCATTATTGCAAAGATGGATGAGGAGAGCGCCAAGCTCTTGACCACGTTGACTCCCAACAGAATCAAGGCGTTCGATATGGTTGATACCCGATAAAAACCATAGGACGGCGAGTTTGCCAGACGCAGGATTCGAGCGGAAAGAACTTGATCAGACGAGACTATTTTGGCCATCTCCTGCACCGAGGCCTTATCGTTATCAGACAGTGAATTAAGCTTGCTTATGACCCCTGGCAATGTCGGGAGAGTTTTGGTATCCAGGATGATTTTTTTTAATGCACTCCGTTTATCTTCCACTATCGCCCTCCATCGATCTGATCAGTTGCGCTTTGTGGACATCATACAGAATGGAGTTCAGCGGGTCTTGCATCGTTTTCTCAAAACGCCTGTCGAGCTCGCGCAGAAGATCTTCATATGAAAGTTCCCCTTCCTCCCAGACAGGGTGCCCCTGTACGCTCACTGACTGGACATCCATCTGGTCAAGACGTTTGATCAGATCGTCCGTAAGCACTGTATCTTTACCGCAGATCGGCATCACAGTTGATGAATCACCCCGGAATACATCTCTGGCAAGCACCATTCCCGCTTTGGCTTGCATCAAGGGTATTTTCTGCATGGCCTGCCTTTCATAAACAGAGAAATTGAACATAGTGCGATATAAATGCTACTGAAAAAGAGGGGGCAAGTCAACGTAATTAAGCGTTTCCGCATGACGCCAATCTAATTATCAAGAAACTATCGTATAGAATAGCCTGATTGTCCGGATTCGCCGAAACGGTCCGTATGTACCGCAGACTCTGAAACAGGGCTGCGGTTCTTGACAGCGAACACTTCAATACCTGCCTTCGTTTCGACGGGACAGACATACTCACATATTCCGCAGCCGTTACAGATTTCTTCTACTACGTAAGGTTCCTTGACATTTCTCATTGCTCCATCAAATCCGATCACCTGTACCTCACGGGAGCGGATTGCTTTGTCGGGAATCGGGCAATGTTCCTCGCAGACAATACAATCGATCCTTTTTGCGAAAGGAAGGCAGTGATTCTTGTCAAAAACCGCTTTGCCGATAACCTCGCGTTTTTTTGCCGATACCGGGATATTGGGTATCGCACCGGTCGGACAAACCTGTCCGCAGAGGGTGCAGTTATACTCGCAGTAACCCAGACGGGGAATTACCAGTGGCGTGTAGATGCCCTCAACTCCGGCCTGCCAGGCTGACGGATAAAGAGCATTTTTCAGGCAGACTTTCATGCACTCGCCGCAGCGGACACATTTTTTCAGAAAATCGTCTTCGCCTCGAACTCCTGGCGGTCTCAGTAAGCTTGCCCCCTTTTCCGGCGACCGAAAACGTGCCGGTACTGCCAGCAGCAGGCCGGAAACCATTCCTCCCAAGAGTACCCGACGCTCAGGAAGCATTGGTCCATCTAATTTCAACTTCCGGGAGGGGCGGAATGAAATCCTGCCGTGCGGGCATCCGAGCTGGCACTCCATACAGAGAATACACTCCTCTTTGTTCAGAACACCCTGATCAAATGTTGTCGGACAGAGCTCCCGGCACTGCCCGCAGTCACCGCAGACTCCCACAGGCACACGATTGAAAGGCGAGAAACGACCCAGCCATCCAATCAGAGTTCCCAAAGGACAGAGGTTACGGCACCAGTTACGTGCCTCGTAGCGCTCCAGGGCGATAACTGCCACCAGTACCATCGCCGAAAAAAACGCCAACGGGTAGAGGGTGTCTCGAAAAGGCAGCAGGTTGCCACGCACGAGGTTATAGGCCGGCGCCAGCGTATCACGATGCTCGCCGATCAGTCGGTAAAGTTCGACCCATCCCTCCCGTGCCGTCAGGCCCAACAGCGGATAGAGCAGAAATGTCAGGCCGCGCAAGAGGATTGCAATCGGGTCCAGAAGGCCGCTCAGGTTGAGATTAAACAGCGATGCCGACAACAATGGAAATAAGAGCCAGTATTTTGTGTTCCCCTTGAGCATTTTGATCGGAGAACTCTTTCGAATTGCGGGTGTCACCAGATCGAGGATTGTGCCCAACGGACATATCCAGCCGCAGAAAAACCGACCCAGCAAAAGCGTCGCCAGTACCATCAGCACAGCAGGCAGCAACAGCCAGGTAAACGTCTTTGCCGCCAGCAGATAGCTGAGCAGCACCAATGGATCTACTCGGAAAAACGAATTGACCGCAGCGTTTATTTCATCGCGTCCGCGATACTCCGTCACCACGAAAAGAACCAGAAAAATGGCCAGAAAAATCATCTGGGATATTCGGGCTGACGTTATCTTCAAAGGCTACACCCGCACCAGTTTGATCCTGTCAAGATTCATCTCGCCCAATCCCCGTCTGTGGGCAGCTACCGTAACCGGAATATCGGCGGGCTTCATGCCGAACAGTGTCGTCGCAAAGGCATCGGCGGCCACGATATCAGTCGAAGCGATCACCTTGTTGAGGATTTTCACATCGGCGATATTCCCCCCCTGAGGCCCATGAGCCGTCAAAATACGGGTGGCGTCGATAACAGTCAGATGGGTTTTTACATGTGCATTGACGTCCGCTAGAGCGACGTCCAGGTTGCGATGAATAAAACCACGATTACCACCCATGATCCCCATCACGTTCTTCAACCCCAGAGTCAGCTTTGACAAACCGTGATGTTTGGCTACAGGTACATTGATGTAGACGTTGGCCGAAAGCACCTCGTCGTACAGCTCCCACTCCTTTAGAAACTGGCCGTTCAGGGACACCTTTTTGAAACGTTCCGTTTCAATATGCTTGCACTCTACATTTTTCATCCCCTTCAGGGCATTTTCAATTCCACTGTTGACATAACAGCGCCTGGCGTCATTGCAGGTGTTATCAAAAACCTTGACCTTTCTGGCGCCGGCTGCCAGGCACTCTTCGACGACGGTCCGCACTACAAGCGGATGAGTGTTGGCGGCCAACTCGGCAGAGCGATCCCACCCCATGTTAGGCTTTACCACCACAATATCTCCCGCCTTGACAAAACGCTTCATCCCACCGACAGAGTTGATGGCCTTACGGGTAATTGCAGGATAGTCGGTCCCCTCAGCAACCACCACGTGGGGTTGATCCACTGCGGCCAGCGCTTCCCTGATCAGAACAGGTGCCATCAGGGCTGCTGCCCCGACCGCTTTGATAAAATTGCGGCGATCCATGCTCCATGCCTCCTGTGACGTTAGTTGTCATGCAGTTTTATGTCAAGTTCACATTTATCAAACCTGTCAACCAAAAAAAACCCGCCTACCTGCAACAGGACAGCGGGGCTGTGAAACAATGAATTGAAATATCTTCCTCGTTATTTAAGCACAAATGCCACACGCGCATCAGCCATGAAACCGTTGCCCTGATTGGCTGAAAATATCTGTACTGCCGTAGTATCAGAAACCTGCAGATCAGACGGACTGACAGTACCGGAAGCCCTTACGACCAGAGGGTTCTTGACACCACGCTTGCCCAGAGCAGCCCTGGCCTTGTCAACACTGTTGGTGTACTCACCGCAACCCTGTTCGACCAGAACTTTCTGGCTGATTTTGGCAGGATCATATAATACTTCACCTTTGGAGTTGAAAATACGATTAATCAATGCAGGGCGAAAGTTGAAGTCGGTAGCGTCAATAACCAAGCCATCGTAAGCCTGGGCAACAGGAGCCGGAGGTGGAACGTCAGCAGGTGGCGCATAGGCAGGTTTTTCGAGCTCCTGCCGGATCTTGGGCTCATTCAGAATTTTTTCATACATCAGGGATCCAAAGCTCTTTGGTCCGCTCATCCCCATTCTGAGAATAACCAGAGCGGTCTCTTCGGTAGCGTTCCATTCCTCAATCACCGGTTGCGTTCCCTTGATGAAGCCGGTAACTGCCGTTTTAATTATGTCGGAAGCAAGCTCTGAATCCTTGACCGTTGTCTCGCTGACAACGGCAACACCCTCAAGTAACTCAACCAGACGACGTTGTGCAATAACTTTCGCGGCCGTAATGGCGGTCAGGCGCTTCTGACCTCCCGTAGTACCTTTTTTAGGTACCCCTTCACCCACCACGAGGATGGCATCCTGGGTGAAAACCTGCTCTGCCGTAGTTGTGATGGTCACATTGTTATCGCTCAGATACTTACGGGCTTTTTGAAAGCGACTGTCGACTTCGTTTCCGAAGGCAAAACTGGAAAAACCCATCATTGCCAATACAGCCAGTACTATTTGCTTTTTCATAAGCTGACTCCCTCCTTTTTTTATGTGGCGCGTCAGTGAATATTTATCCTCTGTTGCAATACCCGCACAGCCAGTATGGCCTCGGCTCCATCCACCGGTTCGCTGACGCGGAACTCGCCGGACAGTTCACCTTCCATGATATTGCGGGTAGTCATATTAAGTACGGCATTATAAAAAGGAGAAGTCGGCTTGACGTCCGGGAAAGGTGAGCGATCCTGGCCAAAAAAGGCGGTGGCCAGCTTCTCATCTCCGGTCAGCTTCATCAACACATCCTCCAGGATGAAAGCCATCTCGCCCCGCAGCACTTTATCACCGGTCTTAAAGAGGTAAGCCTTGGTAGTATCATCAAACTTCGGCTCCAGACCACGTACCTTCCATTTCATGATCGTAAGAACCTCTTCCTTGAAATGATGGTTCATGACATCAGCCGGAGTAAATTCAGCCTGCATCCTGTCAATCTGCGACTTGGCGGGAATACGGCCGGCAAAGAGCTTGTCCAGTTTCATTTCATCGATCAATAGTGCTGCCAGATCGCCACGGCTGACACTTTCCTTGACAGCAATCTTCCTGCCGACATCTCCAATGGTTATACCACCCATGGCTCTCACGATTTTTGTTGTCTTTTTCCAGGCCCGATCTGCCGGCTCATTCCATTTGCCGTCCCTGCGAACACCCATGGCTTCACGGAATGTGTCTTCGGCCTTGCGGAATTCCAGTGCTTCAAGATATGCAAGCCCCATGAAGTATATGGCAGCCTCCTTGCCCTGATAGTAATCAAGCAGTTTCTCGTCAACCTTCTGGTTCATGGCTTCACGGTAAGCTTCTTCAGCTTCTTCAAGCCATTTATTTCCCTTGATCAGAGTATGGACCCTGACTGCAGCTACGCGGTATTCAAATCGGTCATTGTCCGTTTCAGACGTCTTACGACCCTTTTCGAGATTCTCCAGCGCGCGCTCCACTTCAACCCCTTTGAAGCCGGCATCGCGCTGAGCATGAGCCTTGAGTGCAAAAGCTACTGCCCGCCCCGAGTAGGCGGAAGAGAAGTGCTCTTCACAGTAAACAGCCCGATCAAACTTTTCAAGGGCGAGATTTGCTTTTAGAGCTTCAAGGGCTTCCATACCTCTCAAATAATGATGCCTGGGATTGTCCTCGGGCGAGGTGCAACGCGCCGGTGGAGTTGCACAACCAGCCAAGGCGGAAAGCATTGCCAACATAACCAGAACCAGAATCTTTTTCATGGCGCTTCTCCTTTTCTCGAATTATCCAAGTGCAATAATACCAGCAAATATATTTTTGTAAACATTCTTCTTAAACAAGATGCTTGCTTGCAAGAGCCGCCGCTCCAAGCAGACCGGCATCATCTCCAAGTTCCGCCTTGCGTATGTCCAGCCCGGTATATATTTCCGGAAAACAGCGTCTGACCAGTTCTGTTTTCAGAGCGGGTTCAAAGAGATTCAGGCTGTCGGACACGCCGCCGCCGATAATAACCGCTTCAAGATTAAGAGTATTTGATAATGATGCCAAGGCAATTCCAAGCCAGCGGCCCATCTGGTCGAATGCAATCTGTGCGACGGCGTTTCCACTTCGGGCCATTAAAGCAATCTCTTCTGCATCATCTGTGCGGCAGACTTCGGAATCCGGCAGCAATACTTTCATCGAACGCGCCAGAGCTTTCGCGGAAACATACCTTTCCAGACACCCCCGGTTCCCACAGGGACATAACTCGCCATGCGGGTCGACCGTCACATGTCCAAATTCGGCTGCAAATCCGCCAGCACCTTTCCAGAGCTTTCCATCAAGAATCAGGCCACTCCCGAGACCGGTGCCGATCGTAATAACGATAAAGGATGATTTTCCCCGCCCGGCACCATGCACCTGTTCGCCAAGGGCAATAACGTTGGCATCGTTGGCGCACTCGACCGGGATTCCTGTCTGCACGCTCAGAAATGCGGCCAGATTGAAACCGTCCAGCGGCCGCATGTTTACCGAATCGTGAATCAACCCGTTGCTCCCTACAAGCCCGGGTACTCCCACACCAACAGCGCTGACTTCAAAATTGCGCGACAACGCTTCAGCCCGCAAATCGGAGATACCCCTCAGCATTCTGCCGCAAAAGACGTCCCGCCCTTCAACTATCATGCTGGGCATACGGCAGCGACTCATGATTTCGCCAGCAGAGCTTACCAGAGCCATGCGCAGATTTGTTCCACCTATATCGATACCGATTGCGCAGTGTGACATGTTATTTCCCCACGAGAATTGTATGTTGATTGCACATTTTTTTCAGATAAAGATTAACTGCTTGACAACAGCACATCAAGAAGATTATTGTTTTTCATTTTCAGTAAAAGAATGTGTATATACGTGGCGTAAAACGAAGTTTTTTTAAACTAAACTAAAAACGGAGGCTTGTATGGCCAAAATCAGGAACGCCCTTGAATATCATTCCATGGGCCGCAAAGGCAAGATTGAAGTAATTTCAACGAAACCGTGCCAGACGGCCGCAGATCTTTCGCTGGCCTACTCACCCGGCGTTGCGGAACCCTGCCTGGCAATCCAGCAGAATCCGGAAGACGCCTACAAGTATACAGCCAAGGGCAATCTGGTGGCGGTTGTATCGAATGGTACCGCCGTGCTGGGACTCGGCAACCTGGGCGCCCTGGCCGGAAAACCGGTCATGGAGGGAAAAGGTATCCTCTTCAAGCGCTTTGCCGACATTGATGTTTTTGATATCGAACTCGACACAGAGAACCCTGATGAGATCATCAAGGCCTGTCAGCTTCTGGAGCCTACCTTTGGCGGCATCAACCTGGAGGACATCAAGGCTCCGGAGTGCTTCTACATTGAGGAAACGCTTAAAAAAACCATGAAAATTCCGGTTTTCCACGACGACCAGCACGGGACTGCCATCATTTCATCGGCTGCTCTGATTAACGCCCTGATGCTGGTGGGGAAAAAGCTCGAAGACATCCGCATCGTCGTAAACGGGGCCGGAGCATCTGCAAATTCCTGCGCCAAACTGGCCATAGCCCTGGGTGTAAAGCCGCATAACATGATCATGTGTGACACCAAGGGAGTCATCTACAAGGGACGGGTTGCGGGAATGAACCCTTACAAGGAGCTCTTCGCTGCTGATACGCACTTTCGCACTCTGGAAGAAGCAGCAGCAGGGGCAGACGTGCTTTTCGGTCTGTCAGCCAAAGGCGCTTTTACAAAAGAGATGCTTGCAAGCATGGCACCCAACCCCATCATCTTCGCAATGGCCAATCCCGATCCGGAAATCACCCCGGAGGATGCCCACGCAACCCGCGACGACGTCATGATCGCCACCGGTCGTTCCGACTATCCCAATCAGGTCAACAACGTTCTCGGTTTCCCCTTTATCTTCCGTGGTGCGTTGGACGTTCGCGCCACCTGTATAAACGAAGAGATGAAGCTTGCTGCCGTCCACGCTCTGGCCAAGCTGGCCCGGGAAGAAGTGCCCGACTCCGTCAGCAAGGCCTACGGCAATGTCAAGTTCGCCTTTGGCCGCGACTACATCATCCCCAAACCTTTCGATCCAAGAGTATTGCTGCATGTCGCGCCGGCCATCGCCCAGGCGGCCATGGAGACGGGTGTAGCTCGCCAGCCTATCGCAGACATGGCCAAGTATATCGAACATCTTGAGTCTCTGCAGGGGAAATCAAAAGAGATCATGCGTGCGATCATCAACAAGGCCAAGAGCGATCCCAAAACTATTACGTTTCCGGAGGGGGACAACGATAAAATCCTCCGGGCAGCCAAGGAGCTGGTTGAGGAAGGGATTGCCAGGCCGATCCTGATCGGCGATCATAAAAAAATCACTCAGAAGATGGCAGATCTGAACATCGAACTTGATGTGCCTATCATTGATCCTACCGAATCAGAACTGACAGAAAAGTATGCCGCAGAATTGTACCGGTTACGCCAACGTAAAGGACTGACCCAATCAGAGGCGTCTCGAATCCTGCGCCGTAAATCGCGTACCCATTTCGGCGCCATGATGGTTCATATGGGGGATGCTGATGCCCTGCTGGGCGGCATCGATACTCATTATCCGGAAACAATCCGACCTGCGCTGGAAGTTGTCGGTAAACAGGACGGTTTGTCAAGCGTCCATGGTCTCTACATGATGGTTTTCAAAAAAGATGTCTTCTTTCTGGCCGATACAACTGTGACTATTGATCCTTCACCCGAAGAACTTGCTGAAACCGCCATTCTCGCGGCCGAAAAGGTGCGTATGCTTGATATCGAGCCGCGAGTCGCCATGCTTTCCTTTGCCAACTTCGGATCAGTAAAGCATCCGCAGGTCGATAAAGTCCGCAAAGCGACCGCCATCGTTAAACAGCGTGCGCCCGAGTTAATCGTTGAAGGTGAAATGCAGGCTGACACGGCGGTTGTCCAGGAACTTCTGGAAGGTTTCACCTTCTCAAAGCTCAAAACAAAAGCCAACATCCTGATCTTCCCGGATCTCAATTCCGGAAACATCTGCTACAAGCTGCTCCATCATCTGGGGGGAGCGGAAGCAATCGGCCCGATCCTGATGGGTATGAAAAAACCGGTACACGTTCTGCAACGGGGTGACAGCGTCGATGATATCGTCAACATGGCGGCCATCGCCGTGGTGGATGCCCAGACTACCTGAGACAATTGCAGCTTGACAATCAGGTAGTTACCATTAACATCGGAAGGCACGGGAACAGCCCATAAAGGCGCACCGTGCCTTTTCTTGATAGAGACCAATACTCATTTTTCAACTCCGGAGGATATTAATTGATTACCATCGACCGACTGATCGAACAGGCTCTGCTGGAAGATATTCATACTGGCGACATCACCACAAAGGCGGTCGTGCCCGGGCGGCGTTCCGCCAAAGCCCGCCTGATTGCAAAAGAGGATCTGGTGGTAGCCGGTCTTTCAATAGCCGGGCGTGTGTTTGCCCGGCTTGACCCGAACGTGATATTCGCCCCCTGCCGCTCTGATGGCGAATCAGCGGCACAAGGCACGGCTCTGGCTACAGCAGACGGGGATGCCGCCGATCTTCTGATGGGTGAACGGGTGGCTCTCAACCTTCTGCAGAGATTGTGCGGTATTGCCACGCTCACCTCCCGTTTTGTCGCGGCTGTTTCAGGAACGAAGGCCCGCATTGTTGATACCCGCAAGACGACTCCCGGACTGCGTGAGATTGAAAAATATGCCGTACGGGTCGGCGGCGGCATCAACCACCGCACCGGCCTGTATGATGGTGTGCTTATTAAAGAAAATCATATCACTGCAGCCGGTGGTATTACCGAAGCGATCCGCCGTGCTCGCGCCTACATTCCACACACCCTGAAAATCGAAATCGAGACCGAAACGCTTGCCCAGGTCGATGAAGCGCTGTCAGCCGGCGCCGATATTATCATGCTTGATAACATGAACCTTGATGAAATGCGGATGGCTGTTGCAACCATAGCCGGTCGCGCCCTGGTGGAGGCTTCCGGCGGAGTCAATCTCGATACGGTGCGTGCTATCGCCGAAACCGGCGTTGATATCATCTCTGTCGGCGCTTTGACCCATTCACCCCGTGCCATGGATATCTCCATGCTTCTGGATTAAACGAAATGGATCCGCAATCGGGGAACGGCAGAATCGGTCAGCGCCTGGTATGCCTGACGCAGACTCAGTCCACCAATGCTGATGCTTTTCAACTGGCTGAAGAGGGAGCCCCTGAGGGCACGGTTGTCATGGCTGATGCCCAGACTGCCGGAAAAGGGCGTCGCGGGCGTGTCTGGTCGTCACCCGAGGGGGTCAACCTGTACTGCTCGGTACTGCTCCGCCCGCTGATAATGCCGCATGAGGCGCCGCAACTGACCTTTCTTTCCGCTGTTGCGGTCGCGCGAGCCATTGAAAAGACAACGACGCTCGCGCCGGAGATCAAGTGGCCTAACGATGTACTGATTACCGGCAGGAAAGTGGCGGGCTTGCTGAACGAGATGAGCGCAGAAACCGATGGAATCAACTTCGTGATTCTGGGCATCGGCGTCAATCTGAACATGACTGCCGACCAGTTCCCTGATGATCTGCGGCATCCGGCCACATCCCTTCTGCTGGAGTCCGGTTCAAAAGTTGTCAGGACGAGCTTTGCCGACATCATGCTGCAGGAACTGGATACGCTCTACACAGATTTTCTGACGTTCGGATTTGCCCCCGTGCGACAGGAATGGCAACGGCGCTGCAATGCCAATGGCAGACGGGTAGTGGTCTGTGAAGCCGGAACTGAAGTGGCAAGCGGAATGTTTGCAGGTATTGATGAAGACGGGGCGCTGCTGTTACAAACCGGGAAAGGCACGACCGAACGCATAGTGAGCGGCGATGTCATGGTGATCTGAATGCTTCTGGTAATAGATGTCGGAAACAGCAATATAGTACTGGGGGTCTACGACAAGGAAAAACGTGTCCGCAGTTGGAGGCTCTCCACCGATAAGTCGCGCACCTCCGATGAATACGCGGTCCTGTTGCACAGCCTTTTCGGACAGGCCGGGCTTGAGTTTTCATCGGTGAGCGCCGCGATAATTTCCTCCGTCGTCCCTCCGTTGACCGGTGTCATGGAAGCCATATCGCGCGATTGCTTCAACCTGACCCCCTATGTGGTCGGCCCCGGCATCAAAACCGGTATGCCGATCCATTATGATAATCCCCGCGAAGTCGGAGCCGACCGGATTGTCAATGCCGTGGCCGGCTTTGAGAAACACAAATGTCCGATGGTGATCGTCGATTTCGGCACCGCCACTACGTTTGATTATGTCAACGCCAGAGGTGAATACTGCGGCGGTGCCATCGCGCCAGGCTTGGCCATTTCGCTGGAAGCGCTTTTCCAGAGGGCAAGCAAACTGCCGAGAGTAGATATCGTGAAACCTCCTCATGTGGTCGCCAAGAACACGGTTAATTCGATGCAGGCCGGCATTTTTTACGGTTATGTCGGCTTGGTTGACGGGATTGTCGAGCATATCCGCGCCGAATGTCACGAGAAGTTCCGGGTTATCGCAACGGGCGGGCTGGCGTCTTTGATTGCTCCCGAGTCCAAAACCATCGATGAGGTAGACGAGTTTCTAACGCTGGATGGTTTGCGGATTCTGTATGAGAGGAACCGGTAGGGATGGAGCTGCCAGTTATTGTTTGGGATGCAGAACATACTGATATACCGTTTATGTTTGATCCGTGCAGGTCTGGTTAAAACAGACGCTTCGATTGTCATTTTAAGAGGTGAGCAGCCAGGCCAATGGGACTGGATGCCTTTTCAAAAGGCAAGTGCAAGCAGCTGTCAGTCAGCACAACCAAGAAGTATAGGCAAAAGTATGTTGACGGAAACAGGTATATTCTCTATATTCACACACAATTCAATTACTGACTTTAGCCATTCTTTATCGAGAATGGAAGAAAAGGTAAAGATAGCTTCTAAGTAGTTGAAATGGCGGAGTGGTGAAATGGTAGACACAGCAGACTCAAAATCTGCCGATTGCAAGATCATGCCGGTTCGAGTCCGGCCTCCGCTACCATAAACATAAAAAACCAGATAAAACTAAGTAAAAAAGCTCTTGGATTCCAAGGGCTTTTTTGTTTTTATTGCATATAGAAGGGAAAAGAGATAAAGCTGTGTAAAGTATTTTTTACAGTATTTTGGCCCCCGAGATACTGCAAAAACTTTTTGGATACTGTAAAAACGAGGTAAAAGCCCATGCCTAAACGGATACCGCCTATTTCTGAGTTAAAAGTGCAGAAAGCCCGACCCAAGGACAAGTCATATCGCTTGAACGATGGAGAGGGACTATATCTGCTTGTTACACCGTCAGGCGGAAAATTGTGGCGGTTCGATTATACCTTCGCAAAAACCACACGTAAGACGCTCGCGTTTGGTCCGTACCCTGAAATCTCGCTTGTGGAAGCACGGAAATACAGGGAAGATGCACGAACGCTTGTGGCACATGGTATTGACCCCAGTACTGTAAAAAAAAATTTGGATACTGTAAAAACAACTGAAAACAGTTTCGAGGCTGTAGCCCGTGAGTGGCACGAGAAATTCAAATCAACATGGTGCGATAAGCACGGCTTCCACAAACTGCAGCGCATGGAATCAAACATATTCCCATGGATAGGGTCAACCGATATTTCCGCCATCACTGCCCCGGATCTGCTGGCGGCATTGCGGCGAGTTGAGTCGCGTGGTGCCGGTGATCTGTCGCATAGGATACGCACAACGTGCGTGCAGGTGTTTCAATATGGTATCGCAACCGGCAGATGCCAGCGTAATGTGGCCATGGATTTAAAAGGTGCTCTTGCCCCAGTTCGGGGTAAACACCTCGGCGCACCGACTACGCCCGCCGCATTATCGGTGGTGCTCAAGGGGATTGATGCGTTCAATGGTTCACGCATAACAACCTGCGCATTAATGCTCACACCAATGCTCATGGTGCGTCCTGGGGAGTTGCGGCATATGGAGTGGTCGGAACTCGATTTTATAAAAAACGAATGGAATATCCCGGCAGGAAAGATGAAGATGAAGGTTGCTCATTTGGTGCCGCTCGCAAGGCAGGCTGTGGCTGTATTAAACGAGGTCAGGCATGTTACAGGTCACGGCAAATACGTTTTCCCTTCACAGCGCACGTCAAAGCGTCCCATGAGCGATAACACGATAAATGCCGCTTTGCGCAGACTGGGGTTCGGTAAAGATGAAGTGACAGGGCATGGATTCAGGGCTACTGCCAGAACGATCCTTGATGAAGTGTTGCAGGTACGCCCTGATTACATTGAACATCAGTTGGCCCATGCCGTCCGTGATCCGAACGGCAGAGCGTATAACAGGACCGCCCACCTTGATGAACGCAGGAAGATGATGCAGCTATGGGCGGATTATCTTGATGAACTGAAACGGTGATTATGCCCCACCGGCAAGCGCCGCAGGATTATCAACGAACCACTTTTCGGATTTTTCCCAGTCAGTTAGTACCGCTTGAACTTTTGCTGCCGTAGGAGCATCCAGAACCGGCAGGATAGCCTTAGCCGCTGCCTTGACTGCCTGAGTGCTGGTGTCGTTCCCGGACTCCTGTGTCGGATGGATTGCTGCCATGATATCCATGAAAGCGTGGTACAGTTCCGGCGCGATCTTGATAAGTATCTGGCCTATCTGGAATATCAACAGAATGGTACTCACGGAGTTGTCCCCCCTGTCGGCTTTGGGCCTGTTGTTACCTGGATGCTGCCTTGTTTATTTGTGAAATAGCCGATTGCCGCGAATGCTGCCGCCATTGCGAGCTTCAGCCAGTCTGCTGTTGTGGCCGGCACTCCGGTTGCGAATGATGTTTGTGCCGCTGTTGTCACGGCAAGGATTACCCCGCAAATTGTTGTCAGTCCGTCAGTTGTCATTGTTCACTCTCCTTTTTTATTTGTCCGCACATACCGCAGGTGTCGCAGTCGTGATCGGTGCAGACGTAACCATTCGCCCGCTTGCAGAACTTACACGCTTTAGCCATTATTTAGTTCCCCTCTCGTCATGCTGGCGATGCCGACGCCGATGATGCTTTTGCCAGGCTGGTAGCACTTAACCTTTGCTGTTTGGCCAACACAGAACCCCGCCATACGTCTGAGTGACGGCATGATATTTACTCTCCCTGCTCGTAATACTTATGGTGGCACACCTTACACGACCGGTAATGGACGATAGAACCCTTCTCGCGGATAGGTATTGTCAGGGAGAAATATTGATAGCCCTTGACCTTGCTGGTCTGGGGGATTTCACCATCGCAAAAGTGACATTTCATCACTCCCCTACCTCGATTTCAAACGCCCAGTCCCGGCACATGTCGGCAGATCCCAGCATCTCTTTGGCGTGCTTTGCCCAGCAGGAGAATCCGCCGTAGTAGTCCATCGCAAGGCCGATCGCTTCCATTTCGCCCGCTAGTATTTTGAGTCTGTCAGCTATGTCCTGTGCTGTCTTAGGTACGCTCATCAATCTACCCCGTACTTATCTCTAATCTGAGAGAGTATGATTTCTTGGAATTCGGCAACGTGCAGCGCCGCCCAGGAAATGCTTTCTATGAGGTCAAGAATCTCTGTTGCAGATTCTTTCTTACCTACTTCTTCGCCAGCCTCAAAAGCATTTTTGCACAGAGATTTTAACGCATTGTATGAGAAGCTGGTATTCGCTCTGTGTTCTCCCGGCTGTTCTTTCCACCACTCTTCAAATGTCATAACCCCTCCATCACAATCATCGCATTGCACCTGTCCCAGTTACAATATCTCCGCCCCTCATTTTGCACCGTTGGTTTCCCACATGCCGGACATTGCAGACCATCGTACGGGTATTCAGTCTGCTGAACTTCCGCAGTCTCCCTGATAATGGCGAACTGATTAGCGTGAGGGGTTTGGTTCATCCAAGCACCGTTTGGCCTTTATAGTGCGTACCGTGATGGTACATGAAATGCTCGATGTCCCTGATTCGCGCTTCCAGAGTAAGCCCTTCCCGTCCTGATCTCCACTCTCGTTCCGATCTGTCCTTCGCCGCAGCTTGGCAGGCGTGACATTCCCGTGAGTAGTCTGTGGTAGACCTAACCTCTTGTTTTGTCTCACCGCAAATTGAGCAGGTTATGGAGGTCAAAAATGCCATGCTATTTCTCCGCACACACCCTACAATGATAGCCCCATCCGACTATGTACCAGTCAACCGGCATTTCAGTTTTACAGTTTGGACAGATGTTCATTTTTAACTCCATTCGCCATCAATTAAACTTTTACCGGATGTTGACCGCGCCCCGTAGTCACCCTGATGCGCCTTTTTTACGGTGTCTCTTCCGACGAGTACTTCTTGACTACATATCCCGTCTACACCAACCAACACGCTATGCCCACTACGTCCCCTATCGGGTACCCGATATGTTTATTTTTTACCGTTTTTTAAACATGTTCGTCTGATATGTTTATTTTTTACCGATTTCATCACCCCTCCGGTACCCATCTCGCTCTGCTCATCCAGCCCTTTAGAAACTGCGACATTGACGGTTTACTTGCTGCCAGATCCGCATAAAAATGTATCTGCTCGTCAACCATCTGCTGAACCAAATCCCCTGTGTACTCGTTCACAGCCCAGAGCGTAGCAGGGCCGAATATGCCATCAGCAGTTATACCTAATGCCCGTTGCAGCAGCTTATTAGCCTGTTTGTGCCCCATGTTCACACTCATGTCGAACAGCTTGGCCGCTACCGGATAGGACGCGATCTTGTCCATGTAGTGTTTCCAATAATCCTTTTGGTAGATGTCTATTGCATCTCCCACGGCGAGGTTTTTGATGTCAAGGGCGGGATAGTTTCTTTTACAGATACCGAAGTTCGTCTCGCCGCCGGGGTCAGCCGGGTTATTCACGTATCCGCCCTCATGTTTCAGAACTGCCGGAATTGCTCTGTAGAAATAGTCACTCATTTATATTCTCCCATTTTACTTCAAGGCATTTGCAATCCGGGCTGAAACACTGCTGATGATGGAACTGGTCATAATAGACTCGATACGGAGTCCGGCACATATGACAAACGGGTATGGCAATCATTCGCAAACCTCTTTACAGTACTGGCAGTAGTCATGAACTCTGTTCTTACACAAATGCCCGTCAATCGGGCAATAGATACGTCTCATTTTAAATCATCCTCATCATTCCTGCATTCCAGGTATCTGACTCGCCTGGTCAAATCCTTGAGTACCTGCCGAAAGTTTTCAAGCTGGATTTCATTTGCAATCATCCGCTCAAGGTACCGCTCTTTTTCAATGTTCATTTCCATATCGTTAGAATCCTCTTTATCCAATCCAGATGATTGTAAAGATCGGAGACCAGTCCGAAGAATACTACTAATACAATTACCAGCCATACGGGGAATCCTTTTATTTTATAGTTGACCAGCTTCAGTGAATCACAAAGCCGGTGCATGTCTGACTCAAGGCGCCGTAGCCTGGTGATAATGTCTTGATAGTTCGTGGATTGGCAGTTTTTCTGCATCGTGAGTGTCAGTGCCTCGATAGCCTCCACTTCGTCTTTCAGGTCGTCTACCCGTTTGTGAATAATTTTATGATCCGAGATATTTTGGACAATCTGAGCCTGGATAGTCGCAAGCATCACGAGAGATTCTGAGATTTTGCCTAGAATCTCTTTATTCTCGCCTCGTAGCATAGATACCGCCTGTTCCATGCTGGCAACTTTGGTCTCAACTCTGGCGTAGGATTCTATGCTTTTGATAACGATGGATTGGAAGTTGCTATCATCTGACATATAATCTCCCTGAGTTCTTTTATGTTGCTGCTTTTCTGCCAATATCCGAATCGGTAAATTTCAGCAAGTGCCTGTTGCTCATCGCCCTTAACTCCGGTTGCAATCAGGATCGGAGTGTATGGTATCTGCTCCAGCAGTTTATCTGCAATGTCCCAGCCTGATTGAGGAGGTATTAGCAGGTCGCATATGACCAAGACAGGCTGGTCTTTCACAAACTGCTCGATCACTTTCTCGCTGCAACCCCGGAACGTTTTGACTTCGTACAGATCACGGAGCGCGGCTACATACATGCCAAGAGTTGCCGAACAGTCGTCTATGGCATAGATGAGGGGTTTCATTTAATCACCTCATACTGGGACTCGTCACCCTCTGTAGAGTATTTGCAATGGTCGGCGCCGAATAACCAATCCAGTACAGCTATCGTTTTGCGCCATTGATGCGCCCATGCTCGTTCAGATAGCGTCATGTAAGGACTGCCCCCGGTTGCTGCGTTGACCATTATATCTAGGGCGATAACCTGATTTTTTATGTACTGTTTGACGTCAATCATTGGCGTACCCCGTATATTTCAAGAAGACATACAAGGCGAAAGAGCATATCCAGAGAAAAGAGATTACGGCAATAATATCTGTCCAGAAGAGCCTTTTCATGCAAGGATTTCTGCTGCTCTATGCTGCACGATTATCCCCGCCGCTTCAAGCGAGTTAATACCGCCAATTGTCTGCGGGTCAGAAGTGTCGATGAACTCCGCCGATTTGAACTTGTCCAGCATGATTTCTATCTGGATCACCGTTTTTGCCGCTGTATATATTGTTACAAGTTCCGTATCAGTAAAGCGGTTGAAAAACTGCAAACGGGTGAGCTGTGCTTTTGGCTGTACTGGGGCTGACTCTGCCACTTCTCGATAAGTGCCAAGGGGATAATGTTCCGCCATGTATTCAGATCCGGCCAGTATGGTGTTGATAACGGTCGTGCCGTCCAAAATTTCATATCTCATGATATTCCCTCTATGCCGATATAATCTGCGGTACGCCATTGGCGTCAACAACAACATGTAAACCTTTTGCCCATGCTTCGACCTGCTCATCAAACGTTGTCGGGTCTGTACCCGGTGTCTGTCCAAACAGTTTCATGAGCTGCGAGTTGAAAGCGATGAGTATATTCGCAATATAGGCGACAAAATTCGGCATAAGCCCGCTCCCCGAGTAACTAAGCCCCTGGCTGGCGATGAATTCCGGGTTATCTGATGTTGCTGATCCGCGTGAAAAGTGCAACACGAACATCGGGAATTCAGAATCTTTGCTAATTGCAAAGTCATATGATTGTCCGTTTATTGCTATAGTCTGGAGTACGTGTATCCCTGGTGTCATTGCGCTATCCTCTCTATAACTACTATTCCGTTACCTCCATTACCACCTGTAGCCCCCGAAGCACTTGCCGCGCCTCCGCCACCTCCGCCACAAGGCCCACCAGCGCCGCCGTAAGCGATAAAACCTGATGCAACACACCCACCGCCGCCGCCACACACACCCCCTTGTGGGGATGTTGTATCCGCAGCCGTTCCGTATGACGATCCTGACCCCGCTCCCGTGCCTGCCGCCCCACCGGTCCCGGTTCCAGTAGTCCCCGCACCGCCGCCACCTGTCATAGATCTCATCGGATTAATCAGGCTATCGAACCCCGTAGTTGCATTGTTACCCGCCCCCGATGCTGTTGTCGTTCTGCGGATACCGTCCGCTGACGCAACATCAATTAAGCCGAGCCTGTTTTTGCCCGCGATGATACTTTCTGCTGCTGAAGCCCCCCCGGTTCCGGACCCTGCTCCAAACGTGTTCGGGCTGCTGATCACCACCCCAGAATTAACCCCGCCAATAGCTGCGCCACCGGAAGCACAATTCCCACCGCCTCCGCCTGTCACGACGTTACCACTGCTACCCCCATTACCTAACGGGGTACCTGCGGCCCCGCCACCGGACCCCGCTTTAAGATTTGCGTACGTCATTTGGACGGAACCGCTACTGCCTCCGCTGTAATTTAGCGTGCCGCCTGATCCCGTGCCTCCTGCTGCTGCTGCTGCTGTGGCAGTAGAAGTAACCTTTGTTCCTGCCGCCCCGCCAGTTGCAGAAATATTGAAACCGGTTGAAACAGCACTTGACGTGCCCCCTGCCGTGCCGACAAGATTTGATGCACCTATGCCGCCCGCGCCAACAGCGATTACTACTTTTTGCCCTACCTGGATAACAGTCTCGATCTCACTGAATCCACCGCCTGCGCCACCTGTGCACCCGCATGTCGCTTCATAACCCGCAGCACCGGCGCCGCCACCACCTACGCATGACACCCTATATTTGCCGGTCGTGTCGCACGTCCATACGGTGCTAGACGGGAAAATCATAGCCGGAACCGTAACAGGATACATAACTCTGTTATTAGGACCAGAAAACATTAGTAGTCTCCTCCGTCTAAACAGACTGTTAATGCTGTGGTTGATGCTGTTGTGGTGACAGTAGTTGAAACATAGAGTTTGTGTGCTGCTGGAAGCGCTTTTGTTGTATAAGATCTACTCGCTTGGAAAGCTACGACGATTGTTGATGGTGTTTGTGCTGATACCGTAATTTCGTCAATCAGATATGCGTTTGATCCATCCCACTGCCATATACCAACCAATAATGCCACGGTTGCAGATGTCATGGATGTTGATGCCGCTGTAACCGTGATTTTATCAACTCTACGACCATTGGTTGAAACATCAGATAACAGAGCCAGACTGGAAGATGCAATCAACCCAGCAATGCTAGCTGTTGGTATAGGTGCACGAGAAGTTAAAGCTGTGGCTGCTGTTAGACTGGCGAAGCACGAAACCGGAGTTACTGGATTTATTGGTAAATTGTTTGCAGACATTACAGACCTCCCATACTAGATATGGCGTTGATTAAAGAAAATTTAGTACTTATAGGTTCAACATACACCGGAATAAGTGGGGTCCAGTTGGTTGTATCTGCCGAAGGGTCTGCCGTCCCGGCTCCAGATGTTTTGCGTCGGTAGGTGGCGAAGTCGATCGGGCTGAACCGGCAATCTCCGATGGCATAGGTGGTGCCGGACACCCAGATTGACACACCAGAAGCCGCCGTGGCCGCTGCGGCTGCTGCCGCTGCTGTGATAGCAGCCGCAGCAGCTATTGTTGATTCTTCGTTAACCTGTGTGCTCAGCGCGTTAATCTCCGGGACGAAGACTGTTTCCAGCGCCAGCAGATATGCGTCAGAGTGGGCGGAGAACTCGGCCGGTGAACGTCTGTCCGGTGCGGTCGGTAAGGCTGTGATCTGTGCTGCTGACATATGTACTCCTTACGTAAGCCCTTCGATTTCCAGCGAACAGGTGCTGTTATCGGGGTACGGGATAGCGATTGAGAACGATTTGTAAAATCCGTAGATCACCATGGCGGCATACGCCTGGTCAGAGCCTACCCATACAACCGGCGTCGCACGATAGGCAGATAGAACCTGGTGCACCGCATCGATGTTGGTATTCGCCAGGGTCAGCTCACAACTCATCCGCTTGCTGAACGCCCGCTGGACGATGGTGTAGTTGCCGAACGTGTCAACGTCCTTGCGGCTGTAATCGGTGATGCTCATGGTGGGGTTGTACTGCGTCAGCCCCAGGTCAAACTGCATCCCGAACACGGCAGTACCGCATTTTGCGATTGCGTCGGTGTTGTTGATCGTTACGCTGATGGTTGCGTCATACGGTGGCAGGTTCAGCACGCAGACCTTCGACAGGATGATCGGGTTGAAGAAGTACTTGTACGCATCTTCGATAGAGCTGTTGTCGATCAGGTTGACGGTGTTGCTGTAGACGGTCGTGGAGCCAGCCACCATCGAGATTGTCAGCGATGTCGCTTCCAGATCCAGAAACGCAACCGAATCAACCATTCCCGGCGTGATGGTGAAAGTGATGCTGCCGCTATTGACGGTGCTGTGGCCATAGGTCTGTGATCCGACCACCGCGTCAAACATGGCGTAGCGGTTATCGTAACCGATGTAGAGCCACTTGGGCGTCACGCCGGTCAGGTTTGTTTCCGGTGCGTTGCCGGTGGTGTTGACCAGGCACTCATAAATCACCACTCCTGATACGCAGCGCTGCCCGACCGTGTAGGCTGTGGCGGCGTTGTAGGTTGTGTAGCTGGCGCCCAGGCTCTTCCACTTGGGTGTTGATCCGGTCAGATAGCTGGCGGGCGTGCAGTTGATGTTTGCCACCAGGCATTCGTATACCACGCTGCTGCTGACGATCCGGTCGCCCACCATATACGATACCGCGCCCGACCAGGCCGGATAGCAGACAGCCTGCACATTGCTGGCGGTGATGTGGTCCGGCAGAAGGATACTGTTTGGTCTGATTACTCTCATATTGCCTCAGTTAAAGTGCATGATGATCTTAGCCAAGCCCGCGCCTGTGCGTGATTCCAGAATATGCCCGATTTCGTAGAAATGCTTGTCGGTGGCAAAGGGTGAGGTCGGCGCATTCTCTGCCAAGGCCTCCCCGGATACATACCCGGCGTCCCCGGTTACAAAACCGCGTGCCAGCATTCCCCGTGTGGTGCTCCCGATGAAATAGACATCGGCGATGCCTGACACGACGACCCACACTTCAGATCCATCAGCGATTCCATCTTCGTAGATAGCGCCGATCGGGGTTGGAATATCTACGGTGATCTTGGCCACAGCATTGTTGGTTGTGCTGGATACGGTGACTATCGTCCCTTTGACGCTCGTTGCACCGGTTTTGTTCGTCAGCCGGACAGCCACGCCGCCTTCAGGAGTTATTTTGTGCTTTGTCCCGACAATACCGGCAGCTTCAAACGTTGCGATATGCGCCACACCGGCGCTGACCATTACGATGTAGTCCGTACCAGATACAGACGATTTTGCCGGCAGGTCTTTCAGTCGGGTTACACTCATTTATGCCGCCAGGATGGATAAACCGTCGCTCGTGGCCGGCATGCCGTCGCCGTCCCACTTGTCAATGATCTTGGCTGTCTTCTGGTTCCACTTGGCAATTTCTGCCGCCTGCGCCCGCTGTTCGGACCGCAGCGCCTTCAGTTCCGCCACCACCTCTTTATTATCCGCCGCCCCGGTGATCCGTACCGGAACAGTCCTGCCATCCGGCAGCGGGATGATTGCTTCCGGGCCATTCTCCCCGGCGATCGACATGCCGCTGGTGATCCCGCCGTTGGCGTAATGCGCCCAATTGGCCGGGTTGCTCGGATCGGTGCCGGGCATCAGGTATGTGCCGGATGACCCAGGTGTCCAACCGTAAGAGCCCAGAGCACCAAGCGCATTCCCGAAGTTCTGCAGGGCATCCGCGATACTCATCTCGGCCACCGCTATACCGTTCAGTGCGTCCAGCTGCGCCTGTGCCGAGGTGATGATCGCGTCGTAATAGGCTATCTGCGCATCGTAGTTGCGCTTGGCCTCGGTCAGTTGGCTGTTGAACCAGGTCTCCATGGATGTGTGGTTGTCCTGGAGTGCTTTCAGTGTTTCCTCTGCGGTGGTCAGCTGCCCCTTGGCGCGGTCGTTCATGATGCTCAGGTCGTTGGCGGTTTGGGCGAAGTCGCGCTTGTAATCAACCAGTGTGGAGAACATCCCCTCCGATGGTTGCTGCAATGTCTTCAGCGCTCCGTCCAGCTCACCCTTCATCGGCAGTGTGCCGGCCACAACGAAGCTGTGCAGCAGAGACTGTGCCGCCTGGCGCCCGATAAGCGGGTCATCGCCGATCTTGGTCAGCCCCTCGAAAGCGGATTTGAAGGAATCTGATACCTTCTGCATGGCCGAAACGTGGTCTGTCGCCGCTTTCTCTTCGTTGGCGTAGTTCTTCTCGTACGCGTCCTTCTGGAGGTTGATGTTCCGGACAACTTCGTCATACTCTTCCTGCGCCGCTTTCTTCTTGGCGTCCACCGCCTTTTGCAGAATCTGCATGGCATAGTCGGCCTCTGCCATCAGGTAGGCCTTGTAGGCTGCCGCTTCCTGAAGGGCGTACAGTTCGGCGGTGGCGCGGTATATGTCCGAGTTCTGATCAAGCTTGTCCAACTCCATCTGGTGCTGGAGCTTCTGGAGCTTCAGTATGTCCTCGTTGTACTGCCGGCGCTGCTCATACGTCAGGTTGTAGCCCCCGGCGGCAAGGTTGGCCTGCTGCACCTCGATCATCGCGCCGTAGTAGGTGATCACGTCATCGCGCAGCTTTGCCATTGCTGCCGCTGCGTCCTCTGCCGCCTTGGCCTCATCCTGCAGTGCCCAGATGTGGCTTTGGATAGCTGCATCTGATTTGCTCATCCCCTCCAGCAGTGCCGCACGCTGTTCGGCAACGATCATGGCCTCTTTCTCTTTGTCCTTCATCAGCTGCGCCTCGGTCAACAGCAGGTTCTGCGTATTGGCCTTGGCCTTGTCCATCGCGTCATACCACTTGGCAAAGATATCCTGGAGGTTAAGCGCGGCGGCTTCGTTGGCATACTGCCCCAGATCGTGGAAGGCCTGTACCCAGGCAACGAACCCGGCGCGGGTGGAGAGATCAAACGTCTGACCGGCGCTGTTGCCGGAGGTCAGCGACGTGGAACCGGGGTTGCCGATGTTGGTCGGATCGATACCGGCCACCTTTACCCGCATCTCATCCCACAGCCCCTGGACGACCAGTGCAAAGGTTTTGCCCAGCTCGCTGGATGTGCCGGTCAGCTGGTAAGCGAAGTTGTTCAGGTATGAGCCCAGTGTCGCGGCGGCCTTCTCGATCCCGCCCATAGCAGCATACAGCTGGTTGAACGCGATAGCCTGGTCACGGGTCTGGTTGGCGAAGTAGTCGTACTTGAAGATGCTCTGGTACAGCTTGAGGAACGTATTACCCGAGTTGTTCATCGAGTTGGCAGCATCTGCCGCAGCTTTGGCGGCTGCCTGAGTCGCGGCGGCCTGATCCTGGAGCGCCCATATATGCTTCTGGATGGCGGCGTCTGTCGCGCTCAGCTTCTTCAACTCCAGCGCCCGCTGTTCCTGTAAAATCTCATAAGCCGCGCCGGTGTCGCCAGTCAGGCTGGCCTCGGTTGCCCGCAGCCCCAGCGTGTTCTTCAACCGGTCATCGGCAGCCGCCTGCGCCTCAAACTCCAGCACCCGCTTCAGCTTGGCAATGTAGACGTCGCCCATTTCATCGGCAATCGCCTGGTTGATCTCCCGCTGTGCTGCCAGGGATTGCTCCATCGCGGCGGTATCCTGCCCGGTGGCTTTCATCATCCGGACGTTCAGGTCGTCGGTTGCGTCGGCAATGGCCTTTAAGTGCTCGCTGGCTTTGTCGGCGGCGTCCTGGACAGCCCCGAAGGCGGGAGCAACGGCCATCAGATCAACCAGCATGCCAGATCCGGCTTCGCCCATGGCAATGTACTGGTTCACGATGTCGATGAACCCTTGCCGGGTTGTGGGCGCGGCGATGTTCATCTCTTTGAAAGCGTTGGTGACCTGTTGCTGTGATGCAGCCGCTTTTCTGGCTTCCTGGTCTGCGTTTGTGAACACGCTGCTGAAGTATCCTTCAAACGCACTTGTAAACGCTTTGGCGCCGCCGAAGGCATCTTGCAACCAATAGGCCTGATCGCCCCCCTTCAGCGTTGATTCTATCGCTGCGGTACCCTTCAGCTTGCCGTCTACCAGCGTGCCGGTTACCAGCGAAAACATGTCATTGGTGGAGACCAGGGCATCATTCAAGCGGACAAGCGTGTCGTAGTAGGTCTCCCCGTAGAAAGCGAAGTCTTTGAGACCGGCCACCGTTTCAGCCGCTGCCGCCCCCGCCTTGGTAAACCACTCTTCCAGATCCTTGTTGATATCCTCTTTCGTTCTGCCGGCGGTACTCAGTTTGAACGGCGCCAGCTGCGTTCCCTCAACGTTGGAAGTGGTGCCCAGGGTCACCGCCATCCGGGTGATGGAGCTGAAGAGTTTATCCACATAGGTCTGGAACAGTGCCGCCATCTTTTCGTTTTCGATGTAGGTCGTCTTGGTCTTGTCGCTGCCGAACCATCCGCCCGATGTCTTGACATCGGCGTAGTTGAACGCGCCCACCTTGCCCGCATCGATCCGGAGCGCAGAGCCGGAACCGGTAATGGACTGACTGCCGCCCAAAATGCTTGAGGCGAACGCACCGAGACCGGGCAGGATTCCGTTAAGACCAACGCTGATGGTCATGTCCTTCACGGCAGCGGCAAAGTTTCCGCTCTTGAAGAAATCAACAAGCGTCTGTCCGACGTGACCGGTAAACGCTTCTCCGATAACTGAGCCGAATCCTTTGCTTGATCCTTCCGCCAATGCGTTGCTTCTCATCGCCCCGCCGACCATTGACAGTGATCCCCCTCCCGCGAACAGGGAAGATATGCTGGCCATAGTATCGGACATCCGACCGATTACTACGCTGGCGTTCTCTGCCGAAGCAGCAAGAGTCTGCAACGATGCCTGTGTCTGGCTCTCTGCGTTGCTCTTGAGCGGTGACCCGATTGATGATCCGACAGAGCCGCCGGACATGGTTGATGACCCGCCGCTGATAGATCCGGAGGGAACATTCGGCGCAGATGCCCCACCACCGAACGACGTAGCGGATATGGTCGCAATCTGGACAGCCCCGGTTGCGGCGGCAAGTGCGGCGGCGGCCAGTGACATCGGCCAGGGTACCGTTGCCATTGCGTTCATCACGGCAGCGGCGGTACTCATAACTGCGGCGGCCATGTTAAACGCTTTGGCGGATTCAAACCCGCTGCGGCTCGATTGATCCTGTGTAGATGCCAGCGCGGTGAACATCTGGCCGGCCATGCCGGTGTACTGGGCGGCGGCGGAGAGCTGGGCCTTGAACCCATCCTCAGCTATTTTGGTTGTTTTCTGTTTGTTTGATCTTTCTTCAAGAGAAACTTTTTCATCAAGAGATGCTATTTCATTCAGATAATCTTCAAAGTCTATCTTACTGTTCCGCCACGCTTCGCCCTGTGCCTCATATTCTTTCTGTATCATCCTCAATTTTGCTTCGTGGGCATTCTCTTGGATGGCGAGGGCATTTGCAGTCTGGTCAGCAATGGAATCGAATCCGCCGGATGCATTAGTGCCGGTCATTGCCGCCGATGCTGCGGCATTTGCTTCGTCAAGCGCGTTTAACTCATTTCTGATAGCAAGTTGTTTCGCATATTCTGCCGAGTGTGCGGTTACAGCATCGGTTTCTTTTTGTTGAGCCACAAGGCGCTGACCGAACAGGCTGTCATCCTTTTTCAGCATGTCCGCATATTTGATTTCATTTTGGAGTTTGGTCGACTCCACCGTGTTGCCCTGCGCCTGCAATAATAATATTTTATTCTGTATTTCGGCCTGTTTGTCGGCCTCTCTGCCCTGCGTTCCGGTCAGCTTGATCAGATCTTGTGCAGCCTTAACTTTTGCGGCAGCCGATTCCATTTCTTTCCGGGCATTTTCTTCGGCTTTGTTGGCTGTATGGTACCCGGTAGTATCCCCGGTATAGGTGTCGTCTTGCTGGCGGGTTTTTGCCAGTAATGCTTCCTGATAGTTGGCATACTGGACAGCCAGCAGGTATTTATGCGTTAGTGATGCTTCTGTTTTTTTTTCGGATTCGAGTTGTGCTGCTTGTTGGTTGGCAATCATTTCACGGTCGCTCAGCAGTTTTTCAGCGTTGGCCTGTTTCAGGTAAGCTATTTCTGAATCGAGGTCGTGTTTCTCAGCAGCCATTTTGCGTTGCCGCATGGATTCCAGATATGCTTGATATTCCTGCTCCGACCGGCGCAACTCTTGTGCGTAGTTGCCGGAGCTGTCGTCTGGGGCCGTGTCGGGTTTTGTGGATTTGGCCTTGAGTTTCGCTTGTTTCTCCAACAGGTCGGCATTCCCCCTAGCAATAGCCAAACCATTTGCTAAATCCATGTTGATTTTATTTAATTTGCTCTGTAATGCGTCGAGTTTGTCAAGATCGTAATAATCACCGCCCTGCATTGCTAAACCGATTGCCAAGATTTGGGCCGATAGCGTCACCTCCTCTTTTTTAAGTCGGTTCATTTCTTCTTGGTGTGCTGCCGCCTTTGATTCTGCCTTCTGTTTTTCTGAAAGGCCATGCAATCTTATTTGTTCTCGTATTTCTACATTTTGGGCGGCTAATTTGTCAAAGTATGACCCCCCCGCCTTGTCCTGTTTTTCTAATGCATCACCCGCCGCTTTCATATACCCGATCCATGCGAACGTAGCAGTAGACAGCAGGGATGCAATGGCACCAATGGGGTTTGCGCTCATTGCAGCGGTCATAGTCACGAAAGCCGCCCCTACGCTTTCCACTGCCGTTGCAAACAGGGTGAAATTCGTTATTATACTGGCCAAGGCCATCCCGGCCAAAGCGCCAGCGACGGTTGATGCTGCAATGGTCACGTCATCAAAGTTTTTACTGAGCCACTTCAGCGCATTGGTAAGACCTGATACCGCCTCAAACAAAACGCCCTGGCTGATACTCCCGACCTGAACCGCTAAATCCTGGAAATATCTCGGCAATGAAGTAAGTTGCTTACCGACCGTACCCATTGCCGCTTCATACGCCCCGGCAATACCCGCCCCGGCGCGGATAACTTCATTGACTCGTATCTGTGCTTTCTCCGTCTCGGTCAGGTCTTTTGTGGTCTTGTTGGCGGCATGTGCCGCTTTCAAATATGCTTCTTCAAAGTTGGTCATCAAGCCGAGGTGGTGGAGGATGATAGTCTGACCTGTTGCAAGGCCGGTCATCATACGCTGGAATGCTTCGGATGAATTGACGTTGCCAACGACAGCGGCGTCCTGTGCGATGCGTGCAAGTTTGGAAGAATTGGCGAAATCGATTTGAGCCTGTCCCATGAGAGCAAGCGATTGACGGGCTGATATTGCAGATATACCGGTGGCCTGTAATGCGGATTGGAACCCAGCCATCTGTGAATTGGTATACCCGCCAGTTTTGCCGATGGTGGTCATAACCACGCCAAGCGTTTCATATCGTGCGGCCAGCAGTGTTGCTTCCTTGGCCATGTCCATCAGTTTGACCAGGCCAAGCGCAGCAGCGGTCTGCATAGCCAGCTTTTCGAGCGAGCCCAGGGAGTAACCGAGTCTGTCGAGCCCTTGTGCCAACGCCCCGGACTGCTCTTCAGCCTGTCTACCCGTGCGTGTAAGGTTCTGAAGACCGGCGACAGCTTGTTCAAGCCCGTTTACTCTGACTTCCAGCCCCAGCGTTGCGATGTCTGTAGCTGCCATGCTGCCCCCTTTCTACTTGGTCTTCGGCTTTTCCTGGCTGTCGTGGAAGTTACTCAGATAAGCGCCATCAATCCCCATTATCGCCTGCAGTTCCCACTCTCGTAACTGGATCCGATTCAGCGCCGCCCATGCTGCTATCTGGGGCCATGCCAAAGGGTTGATGCTCATGCCGCATTGTCTGCCGGCTGCCAGCTGGTAGTACCAGGCCCATATATGCTGAGCGCATTCGGGTAAATCGGGTGTGTCAAGTTCTTCCGGCAAAACCCCGGTTGCGTAGTAGAACTGTTCTGCCGAGGTGCGGCGCGTGATATCCGCACCCGGCAGTTTGTTGTCCAGATAAAATTGACTCTTCGCAAACGCTACGCAGTCGGCGACAAGTCCTTGATAAAATTTGAGGTGCAGTCCATGGCCGCAACCGCTTGAGTGTAGATCCAGCCCCACTTGTCGCAAGCGTCCCGCACATCGGTAACCGCGATGCCTTTGAAGCTCAGATTGTCGATTGACTTGATCAACGAGATATTGCGGTCGCGTTCGAAGCGGTCAAACGCTGACTGTTTCTGTTCGCTTGATGCGCCTTTGTTGCGGCTCATGTAGTCGGTCATCCTGGCGCGCATTTTGGTCGTGGCTGCCTTGAATTGGGCGCTGTCTGTGCCGTAAATTGTGATTGATGCTTTGAGCGTGTCGCCGTTCACCGGGTGCTGCAGGTTGATGGTTGCCTCGTCAGTCTGCTCAAACTCGTCCAGGTCAAATGCTGTTGCTTCCGTTGCCATGTGCGGTGTTTCCTTTCTTTTGCTGCGGTATCCCAAACGCTTCGGCAGCGTAGTGGTTCAAGTGGCCGGGATGGTGCGCTTGTATCAGAGGCGTTCCCGGCGCTGTTTCGGGTTAATTACGGTGTGCGGGTTATCATCAGAGAAGATGCGTCAGTGGGATCATAGAGTGCCTGGAACGCCATTGTCTGTGTCAACTCGTTCTCTCCGGAGTCGGTAGAAGAGCTAGTGTATTTAACGTTGGACATGTCGAACTGGTACATTTTTGACGTTGCCCCCAGTGTGAAGGAGATGTCGGTTGCGGTACCGTTCAAAAACTTGTACTTGAGTTTGTTGCTGACAAAGCGCAGCACGATGGAACCGGTAATGTTGACGGTTAACAACGACACCTGCTGCGCGGTTGCGTCAAACAGTACGTTGGAAACACTGGCCGATTGATCGAGTTTGAAATCAATGCCAGTGACGATTGCCAATGTTGCCCCGCCTTCGGTCAATACACCGGTGAACGAATCGAATACAGGGTTGCTGTTGGGCGCCGATGGTGTGCCGATGGTTTTAGCCAGGGACACTCCGGTTTTGGCGGTGTCGGTGACAAACGTTGCGGTTGATGCGGTCAACACAGTGGCCGATAGTCCGGATATGGTGGTGGTGATATTGTTGGCCGTGTTTGATGCGCCCTTGATGATGATCACGTCCCCGATTGCGAAACCGTCGGTGATGTATGATCCGGCAGAGCGGGTCAGGGTTTTACCGACGCTGTCGAATGCAACAGTCTGGACGCCGTCTGCAATCATCTGCGTGCAAAGCTGGTCTTTGAACACGAAGTCAAACGAGCCGGTTACAGCGGTGTTCGGTTTGACCGACAGTGACATACCGGTGATAACTGTGCCGATGTTGAATTCAGACAGGTTGATGTCCGGCCAGCTCTGTTCAAACGCAAAGGAGCGCTTGACACTGCCGACTTTCAGAACGTTGGTTGTCCATGTGCCGCCCATGGCCGCTTCAAGGAAATCATCGAATGATCCGTAAGAGAGTTCGAACGGGATGGATCCGGAACCATCGCGGTTGCCATAGGTCAGGCCCATGGTCTGGCGGTACGTGTTCATTTCTTTGGATGTGAATGCTGAACGCTTCAGTTCGAATTTGGAACCGGATAACGCTCTGATGGTTTTCATGCTGGGTGATGCGGGCAAAACCCCGAATGATGCTTCTGCTGTGTACGCGAGACTGGAGTTCGCGCCTACTGCTCCGAGTGCGGCTGTCATGTTAATGCTCCTTCGCGTCCTCTCGACGCTGTGTAAAGTGTCCCCGCTGTCTCGCGACGCTGGTTTATTCGACTACTTCCCAAAGTCCTGAATCAAGATAATCCTGCACGTTTGCAGTGAGTACATGGTTGATCCTTCTGTCTAAACGTCTGATCATGGTGACGGTGCCGACCGGTACCGGTCCGTTTTCTGCTTCGTCTTCTACATATTCTATTCCGTCATGTCCGCTCATGGTTGCTCCTTTAGTTGGCGGCAAGCGCCGTGTATTGCACTGTTATCGGTACGTGTACCCAATCCGTTTCCTGCATTGCAGGGCCGGGATATGCTTTTTTGATGTTTACCAGGACCGGCGCATAGTAGAGTGTGGTCCCCCGTTTGAAGTGGTCACAAAGATTGCCCACGAGTGTGTTGAGTGCTGATATCCCTGTCCCTGTCGGTGCGAATACCGATATCTGATAGATGCCTGTGTGTCGATTAAGCCCGTTTACGCCGATTTCAGCCTGAGTCGGTTCGCCTGGCAGCAACACCGGTTGCAGGTATGGCGCTCCGGTGGCCGGCGTGAATGGTACGTTTTCCCATGCTACGTTTGGCAGACCGGCAAAAGCCTGCAGCTTGGTTGCAAAGGCGCTGCGTATGGCTGAGTATGGGGCGCTCATTTAATTGATCTCATTGCAAATAAACCTTTTCCCCGTTATACTAATCTGTAAATCAGCTAATAAATAACGGAGGCGAAAATAATGGCTAAAATTATCCGGCTGTCAGATGTTTTCAGGCATATCGAAACGCCTGGTAAATCAAGGTTCAATTTCAATTCTGTTTTAGCTATCCCGTTCCGCGTCCTTTTGGCTGTTTTGTTGCCGCTGGTTACAGTAGGGCTGTCTTGTTGTGGTTTGTTATCAGCGCTTATCGAACGTATAACGGGTGTATTCCCTGTCGATTTCAAAGCTACCATTAAATCTGCCCGCCAGTAGCTATCCCGCCCATTTCGGTGAGGGTCAACCGGACCATCCCCGAAGGCGCCTGCTTGCTGTGGCCGTACTCAAGCGGGAGACTGTATGGCAGATTATTCACAAGTGATATGTTGATTCTGGCTTTCCATCCGTTCACAACCTGCATAGCTTTTGCCATAGAACCGGAACCGGATTTATCGAACGCATTAACGTCATATCCGGCATACGGTGTGCCTACCGAACAACCCCAGTTTGCGCGGAACCTGCCGGTGTCCACCGGGCTTTTAAGTATGACCCCCTTGAACGCTTCCATCGCTATCTTCTGGCAGACATTGACAAGCTGCCGCTCTGTTTTAATCTGGAACGAGTCCAGCGCTATGGTGAATGAACCGAGTGCCATTTATTTTCTTGCCTGTATCGTGTACATGAGCGCTTCACCTCGTGGACAGAGCGTGTCAACCGATATCGCTATCCAGTCCACGCCCATGATGGTTATGACATCTGCCGGTAGCGGTTCTACTACCCCGGCGCCGATTATTACCTTTTTGTCACCCGAAAGAACCATGCTGTTTGCATCATTGAAGCTGTTGCCCATGTTGAAGCGACCGTAGTTGCCGGTTATGCCGTAGACAGTCCATGTCTGTTCAATGGCTGTGTCTACCGATCCGGTTATCGGATCGTACGCCCCTGGTGTGGTGCGGGTCAGCGTCATGGCGAAGCCGGATGATTTCAGCGTTTTGGCTACGTCTGATGCGTTCACTTCTTTTTACCGCCACCACCACATTTCTTCGTTGCCATGATGGTTATCCCCGTACCAGGTCGATGCTGCCGGCTGGCTTCAGATAGTCGGACAGGAGCTGATCGACTATCTGATATTCAAGCTGCCCCGCTTTTGCGCCAGGCGTGTATTCGTATTCGTTTTCAATCACGTCTATTTTGCTGCGAGTACGACGGACGGATGCTGTCAGGTCTGCGGCAAGATCACCCGACAATGCCCGGAGTGCCAGTTCGCATTGTGCCTCTTTGAGTCGTTGCGGGATGGCGTTGGATGGTAGATAGCTGGCGTATTCGTGGCCAGGAACAAGGCCTGGCGCTGCGCCAACAAACGGAACGTATAACCTCGGCCATTCCATTGTCTGGGTAATTGGTTGTACACGGTACCCCATCCAGCGGCCGCGGTAATGACCGTCCAGATATCGTGCCGCTTTACGCAGTGCCGCTTCTTTCACAGCATCGGCGCCGATCCATGTTGTGTTGCTGTTTTTGGCGTGGTACGTATCAGCTTCAGACACGCTACAGTATGATTCTGCACCGGCAACAATTGCCCCTGTTTCGCAAATGAGCGCCATTATTCTGTTACCTTCCATCCGAGATTAAGCCAGCTTTGCAGCTGATCCGGATGCACCCGGATATAAAACCCGTTGCCGTTATTCATCGGTATCAGCCCGTCAGGCTGATCTTCCGTTACGATAGTGTTGTTTTTTGGCCGTACCATTATGACACCTCAAAAGAGTTGGGGGAGAGGCTGTGAACCTCTCCCCGGTGTTGGGTTAACCGAGCAGAATAGCGCAATGTTCGGGTTTGATCATCTTAACACCCCAGCAAGCACTGATTTCGTACTGCATCTGGCGATACTGCGGGTAGAGCGCAATTTCGAACGACAGTCCGCTGCGCGGATCGGTAATGGTTACGCGGTCAACGGCCAAATCGCCTTCTTCCGGCAAGGCGGGCATACGGGTTGCCAACAGTATTGCGGTACGCTCGAAAGCCAGGTTGCGGGTGGACGCGGCGATAATGGTAACCGCCTCGTTACCGGCCAGTGCGACACGAAGCCCAGGTGCCCCGATCACGATTGTCCCGGCAGCAGCACAACCGGTGGTTACGACGTAACTGTTGGCGGTGTCAGTTCCGAACTGGATTACATCCCCGGCGAGAATCGTCCCGGTCCCGGTTTTTACTGTGATGGTGGTTGCCCCGACAGCATGAGCGCCATTGGCGGCATAGGTGCCGGTGTTGTTGCCGACACTGGCTACAGTGACAACTTTGCCAGACTCACGAAGCTTGAAGCCGTGGATATCAAGCAGAGTGCCCTGTGACCGCATGTCAGCAGTACCGGCCTCGTTGGCTTTAGTCAGCTGTGCCAGAGTGCGCAGTTTCGCACCTGCCGTGGAATCGATCACAAGCGACATATCGGCCAGCGGAGCGCCGTTGTCGGTCAGGATCTTGCGAACGTTGGCAGGATCGGCCAGAGTGGACGCGAACGGAGCGGTCCCGGCTGTTCCGTAAGCACGGGATGCATAGGCATGCAGCCCGGCCAGGTCAGCTTCCATTTCATTGGTCAGCGTGCGGACCGCCTGTGCAAGTTGTGCCTGTTTGACGTTGAGCTGACCAGGTCCGTTATTGTTGAGTGCCAGCGTCTGCTCGCCGTTCCATCGCAGCGGTACTCTTCGTGCTTTTGTGATTTGAGCAGTCACATATCCGATAGTCTGGTCGCCATCGTTGGGCGGAGTCACGCCAGGTGTAATATCGCTGGCGGTAGATGCCGGAGCGACGAAGGATGTAACGTTTTGGCCGACAGCGGCACGATTGACAGAGGCGTCAACAGTGACTGAAGGGATGAACCCCACCTGCTCGCGGGATACGACATCGAGTGCCACGTAGAGGTCTGCGATCAGACCGGTGATAGTATTAGCCATGGTAATTTCTCCTTAGCGCCTCCCGGCGCATGTTTAGTCGATGATCTCAGTTTTGCGCGCAATGGCTATTTCCGATTGCTGCGCTGGTGTCAGTTTCTCAAACTCGGCGCGGGATATGGTCTTTGCCCCGCTGTTGTTGCCGCCTGTGTTGCTCTGTTGTGATCCGCTGCCGGACTGTCCGGAGCCCTTCAGGTACCTGTCTTTATATTGATAGCCGCCGAATATGGTACTGATCGCCTCTTCAAAGTCCGCTGTTTCTCCCGTTTTAGTGGTTGAGTAGATCGGGTTGCCGCTGGCGTCGTGGGCGACCACTTTGCCGTTTTCCTCCATTTTGAAGTATCTCCCGAACATCGCTTCGGCAGCGTCCGGCGTCATGAAGGTCTTTTCGTTGATAAAGCGGCTTGCGGCAAACTGCTTTGATACCTTTTCGGTGTAGAGCGCGTTCTTGTATGCATCTGCGGCTTTTTCCTGTTCTGCATACTTGTCCTGCCAAGGTTTCACACTGTTTTCGATCAGCTTTTTGATGCTGTCATCGTCCATCACCTTCTTACCGTCCATGCTCTGTGCAAACTGCAGGGCTTTTTTGGCGGCGTCAGGATCTTCAATCCCCGTGAACGATTCCAGCTTCTTTTCCGCTTCTTTCAGCTTGGTACGGGATTCAGCGGCTTCACGCTTGGCAGATGCTGCTGATACGATGCTGGCCTTTGCGTCAAACGCGACTTCTGATCCATCATCTCCAATCCATACGGGGTTACCATCCTGCACAACCATGCTACCTTTATCATCGATCTTCCATGCCATTTGATACCTTCCTTCCGGTGACAACCTTTTATATTTGGCTGCTTGTTGGTGATGTGCGCGACCATTATTCTACGGTGGCACTATTCCACAGGTGGATGTGTCATTTATACCGGCAAATGCGACAATTTTATGAGGGGGAGTTTTTAGGAGGATATTATCCGTATTGACATTTTGTGGTTTTCGGCTATAGAAATATTGTCATGACAACCGCTGATTTCCTGACAACATTAAATATTCTGGTCGCTTTTCTTGGTGTGCTGTTCGTCGCTCTGACAGTATATGAATTCTTTTCACTCCGGCAGCTGCGGAATGATTTCAGACAGTTCAGGGAGGATCTTGCATCCGAACATTACCGACACCAGCAGGCTTCACACAAGGTCATCGCCTCGTATGGCGTTGCCGACTATGAAATGAAGATTGCTCTGTTAAAGCAGGCGATACAGATTGATGCTTCTGTGTTTAACGGTTACAACTCGCTCGGCTACGCTTATATTGGTCACGGTGATTTCTTGAAAGCAGCCGATGCTTTTAAGAGCGCCATACAATTGCATCCTTACGATAAGGCCGGCTACTGTGATCTTGCCTACGCTTATTCCAAACTTGGAGATAATGCGCTGCGTGATGAATATCTGGCTAAAGCGGTGGAGATTGACCCCACTGCTGAATCCGATATTGCGAATGATGCAAGATTTAACCTTCATACAAAATAGTTGACAACCGCGACCGGCGCTGGCCGAGTCGTTGGATATTTTGTTGGAGCGGCATGATCACATAGCCACGTCTGCAAGACTGTATGATTTGAAAGAGACAAGCGTTAAATTGTAGGATGAACGGACCCTCTGGAGACGGAGGGGCTTTATATTGTAACCAGAGCCTTTGTTACACCTTCGGCGATGGCTTTGATGATACCGAATGACAAATCAAGGCCTTTTTCTCTGGCAGTCTTTGTAATGCGGTTCCATGAGGTATCACTACGGATGGTATCGAGAAACTCGTGGCCTTCCCATGTGAGTGTCCGTCCATAGCAGTAAAGCGGCTCGTTCAGAGTCGCATTGCACGAACCGTCAATCATGCCGGATTGCATCAATAGTCGGATGTGGTAGGATACTGTTTCAGAGTCGTAGCCGGTTACAGCATCAGGGCGCAACATGGCGCGAGTGGATTCTAGAGCTTCCAGTTTGATGAGAATGGTTTTGATTAGCTGCCAGTCGCGAGTCATGACTTTATCGGCTCAAATTGTATGCCGTTGTCACCAGGGTATGGCTCGTGGTGGTCATGCCTGTAAAGTATTATGTCTTCCGGTATGCCTAAAGGGAAAGCATCACAAGACCATTTGTCTGGTATAAGTTCAATCTGATGTTTACAATCAATGCACAATGGAGTTCTGAAACATTCATGGCTTAAAGTCAGTGTATTCATAACTTCACTCCTGTAAACTCTTCAATTATTTCACTTGCTGTTTTATTCATATTTAGCAGTGTTACTCCATCAATATTGCCGTCTTTTATGTGTTTAGCAAAACTTTCTGCAATCCCCTCGGCTCCGTCTTTTGCCCCGTATCTTGACAACCCATTGCTTTTGAAAAACGTATATTCTAACCTTTGATTTTTTCTCATAGCTTCCTGCATTGTAATACCCTGAGATATTTTTACATGAGCTAATTCGTGTGCTACGACTTGTTTCAACTCTGTTGGTACCCACGTACCTTTGGCTGCGACCTCTGAAATTTTTGCGTTCACTAACTCTAATGTTTGATTTTCAAATATAGCGAGATTAATTATTAGATGGTTCCTTGTTATGTCGTCAGGTTTACCCATTGCTGATGCTTCCATCCAAAATTTTTCTCTACCATATTTATCCCTTACCGTCTTCGTGCTGATGCTGTCAAGATGCACAGCCCCGTATTTGTCCTTAAATTCTTGGATTGCTGAATTTATCTCATCTGCTACTTCAGGATGCAGTTTGCGATAACTTGCAAGGCTTAATCCAAATTCTTGTTTCGCCTGCAGTTCTGCCGCCTTGATGTCGTTTAATTTTGGGAATGATGATATTGTTGAACTTGCTGTTTTTTCACCGACACCCTTCAACTCATCCAGTGTTATCATCTTGCCGCTTGCATCGGTGTACTTGTCAAGTTTAATCTTGCCATCCCGGAACAACTGCCCCCGCGCCTTGCCAAGTATTTCATCTTGGACCTTTGCCGGTTGACCCTTCAGCCAATCAGGATAAATCATGTCCGCACGTACCAGCCCGCCCGCGCTAGCCTTGGTGCCAACATCAAACTCTTTCATCCCTTTGAAACCCAACTCTTCCCAAGTCTTTATTGCTGGCCCGGCGATGCATCGGCAATTCAGGTGCCTGATCGGAAGCGGACCATCACCAAGCGGAAATGTCTTACCATAATTCATGGCGCAGACGCTGCACATCCGGCTGTCAAGCGTTCCGATGTACACCCACCCTTTCAGTACGTCGCTGTTGGCCTCGAACGTGGCCATGTTCGCCAGGTTGCCGGTGCTGATTACTGTGCTGCGGACTACAGCGGCAGCATCGCGCCTGCTGATCTCCAGCACACCGTCTTTATACCTGTTGGCCCTGGTACCGCGTAGCCGCCTGATCATCTGATCTACGGTTTCACCTTCTACCATGCCCAGCCTGAGAGCACCTCGGATGTTTTCTTCTTTGCCGGCAGCCAGTTTGCTGAAGATCTCTTCCAGCAGCAGTTTCTTGTCCGGCCCGACGCTGATCGGCGTGCTCGATACGATAGCCGCCAGCTGTTCGGCGGTCATTGCCACTGGTGACCACGAAACGGGCAGCTGGCTGGCCAGCATGCCGGTTGCCACTTCGCTTGAGTGCTGCGCAAACGCCTGCATCTCTGCCGACAGCCGCTTGTTGGCTTCGTCGTAAGCGTCAGCGTTCATCGCTTTTATTTCTTTAAGCAGTGCTTTTAAACGAGCTGATGTGAAGTTGTCTTTTTCGCCATAAGCGGCGATTTTGGAGAGAATATCGGCGTCGGCTTTGTTCAGCAGGTTGACAATATCGTGGATCTGCTGGTCGGAATAGCGTCCGATGGCAATATTGTGATGGATGATATCATTAAACAGCGCTTTGTCTATTTCGGTTGGCATGATTCCCTACCGTCATCACGACGGAATTATGCGGTTTATTTCGGAGTGAAGTACCCCATTTCCGCTTCACATTTGGTGCAGATTACAACGTTATCGCTCCTGATCCAATATTCGAAGCAGATGCAGTCATGCCCCAGCCATTGAAACGGTTTTCTGATCGGTACCACCTTCGGGTTATCCGGCTTCCGGTGGAACACGAGCGGTTGTCGCTCTGTTGCACCGAACATTTCACGCCATATTTTTTCGTCCATGCGTTGAGCATACCACATTACCCCGATATTGCAATAGTGAGCGCAAGCGGGTCGCGGGCGGAAACGGACAGGGCGAGCGGGTCGCGGGCGATTACTCGTATGGACTGGATGGCAATCAGCTTGCCCTTGATCGTGTCCAGCACGGTTGTACTGCCTGTGGAGAATGCGACGAGCTGCTCAAGGTAGATAGCCAGGGCGGTTACACTGGCTCCGGACTGCGCTAGATCGGTAACATTCTCAACCATCGTCTGCAGATCCATCACCGACGTCGCTGCTGTGATAGCGCAGGACAGGTTATCGGTCAGAATTGCCAGGTCGGTAACGGTTGTGGTTGCGCTGATGGTATCCACCAGCGCTTCAACCATCTGGCGGGTATCTGTTGCCGATATTCCGGCGCTGATCAGGTCGGTGGCCGCCTCAATCATGGCCAGGACCTTATTGCCGGTGATGGCGCAATCAAAGTCGGCAGCCAGTGTGCCTGCCAGATCTCTCAGTTGCCCGGCGGCCGTGTACCCGCTGAAGTCAAACGCGGCCCCGGTGGAGTCGGTTACCGTGAACTCGCGCTGGAAGGTCGCGCCCTGCTCGATGATATGATGTTCTGGTTAAGTGCCGGCATTGTCGCCACCTCCTGCCATCGGCTTTTGCTGCTGCATATCTGCGAGAGATGGGCCTTCAGACGACAGCTCTTCTGCGTTGATATCCAGGTCGAAATCTTCGTCTAGCTCGCCACGCCAGATAAGCGCCTTGAGATAATTATCCCGGCTGAGATCTCCAAGAGCACGCGCCTTGTCCAGTGACTGCAGCCCTTGAGCCGTCCCTTTTGATTCTCCGAATTCCTGGCAGACATCGACTTCCCCGCCCTGATCGGCGCCTTTGCCCATCATCTCGGCGAACGCCATCAGCAGTTGTTCGAGGCTATCTTTGATCCCGCCAGCAATCGCTTTCAGCCCTGCGTTTGTTTCGTTGCTGTCGATTGCCGCAGCGGTGGCTGTAACCTGCCCTCCGCGCTCTACCCTCAATGTAGCCGATGCGGTTTCGATGGCTTTCTCGATTGATTCAAGATCTAACCGGCCCATTTCCACGCCTTTGCCGGTCGGTTCGACAAATGAGAACTTGGCTTCAGGGTTAGGACTGCGCAGAAGCTTCGAAGGTCCGATTAATACTGTGGACTCTTCCGTGATACCAATAGCCGAAAGCATAGCGAAGCGCTGAAAGGACAATGCGTTGATCTGCTCACTCATCGAGCGCCAGTGCCGGAGATTGAGTTCTGCAATAGCCTGGTTCGGTGGCAAACCCTGCATAAATCCGGTGCGGTTTGTGTAGATCGGTATCAGGTAGATCGCTTTAAACGCCGTCTTGCCCTCTTCGATCTTAACCCACTGATCGGAAACCCCGGACGCGTTGTTGTTCTCAATTTCCTGCCAGAGTTCGTACCAGATAGATCCATCTGGTTCTCTGCGCAGTACCCGCACCTGTTCGACTTCGTTGTATGACCAGCCATCACCAGGCTGCATCGTGCATTCCTTGACCCGGATGCGCGTGATTGTCTCAACTCCGCCGATCTGCTCGGCCAGCACTTCCAGCAGACAGCAGGCTTTGACATGGACAGCATACGGCCTGGCGCCAAGATTCTTCTCATCAGCCAGGGTCAGCACCCCGTCAACCTTCGGATAATCCGCCAGGATGTAGCTGATTCCGTCAACGAACGCCGCTTTGCACACGTCCATGGCGAATGAGTCGAGCCCGCACCCTTGCCGGTCGATGTTTTCACAGAGACTGATTATTTCAGGTGGCACGTTGTCGCAGAGCGTTATCGGTTTCGAAAAGATCTTGCCGACTTGTTTGTCTACGGCTTGAGATAGGAAGTTTGTCAGGATGTTAGATCCGAGGCGAGCTTTATAGTTGGCGTCGGACTCGCCCAGATGCTGAGGTAGCCAGCGCTTGCCGGCAGATATCATGCCCGATGTCCCAGAAATGATATCCCGGCAGAGTTGCCGTTTTTCTTCGGCACATGCTACGGTCGGTGATGGTGTTTCTACTGTCGCCTGCTGCATATGTTTTCCCCTGTCATCACGACGGTGGATGGTTTTTGTTATTGGAACATGTCCGTTGTTGTTGCGGTGCGCCTGACAAGCGGGTATTCGTAATGTACAAGATAACTCAGTGCGTCGGGTAAATGATCGAGTCCCAGCCCCTTGTCAGGCTGTGACGTATCCGCTTTGTATGTCAATCCGTCCAGGCACTTGATAAGCTGCTTGCATTTCGGATGTATCAGCAATCGCCTGTCACCGTATGCATTCTTCAGCATGGCGTTGACTTCGTTATTCCGATCTACAACCAGAGGTGCGCTGTTCGGCGCCAGCACGATAAAACCATGAGATGCCAGAATGCTGAAATCCGTCTGCCCTACCGGAGCGCTGGTCTTCCGCGCCTTACCTGATGGATCCGGATAGACTTTTACCCTCCGTTTCGGGTACCTGGTCATGATCGACTCAGACAGCAGCTCTGTATTGCCATTCTGGATCGTAATCTCATCGATGATGTGTAGCTGGTTCCCGGCTTTAACCCCAACCACCGCGCTCATCGGGTTGATGTTGAAATCCATGCCGACAAGCAACTCCGCCCCGGTATCCTGGACATCAGCCGACACGTTCAGCAGCCTGTCAAACTCGTAGTAAACACGACCTGTCAGGCTGGAAAAGCACGCTTCATATTCCTGTTGGAACGTTCTGGAATCAAGATCAAGCCGTGCCGCTTCCAATTCTTCCGGGGGGACATTGCCGCCATCTGCTGTGGTAAACTGCCACGCTTTCCATCCGGGCTTGTTGTCAGCCTCTATCCAAAGGTCATAGAGGTGGTTGTAACCGGCCGGAGTCCCGATGAACATCGCAGTCCCTTGTTTATCGGACAGGGCTGGTCGTAACACCTCAGTCCATACCTCAGCCGCCATGTCAGCGTATTCGTCAAGCACAAGGGCATCCAGGCCCACTCCTCGCAATGAATCGTAATTGTCAGCACCCCGCAATGAGATCGTTGACCCATTGCGGAATGTCATGCTCAAATCTGTTTCGTTCTTCCCGACGATATGGTCGGCCGGCGCCATCTTCTGCAGCATCGACCAGGATATCTGTTTTGCCTGTCTGTATGTCGGAGCTGTGTACCAGCAAATAGCATTCGGCTTCAGGCTGGCTTTGTAGAGCAATGTACAGAGCGCCAACACGGTTTTACCAAAGCGCCGTCCGGCAACCACGACCTTGAACCGGCTGTCGTCACGGAAGATCCTGCTTTGTGCTTTAGTCAGCGTCATTTGCAAGGACGACCACCATCGGCTCAAGCATTGATACGCTCACGTTCATGTCTTTCGGCAGAGTTTTGGCCATAATCTTGTAAAACTCAACCGGGTTTTTCTTGCCGAACGTGACCAAACCTTCAATTCCGCCAAGTTCCTGATACGCCTTTCGCAGATCAGTCAGGAAGTCAACAGTCAGCGCATGCCGCTTGGCCGCCTTTGCTTTCCCGCCAGCAGCTGCGTGTTGTCCGATATTTGGGTTAGCCATAAAGCACCTAAAGTATTTGCTTTTTAATTTTATGGTTTTTCATGCTGCCACTATTCCACAGATCAATGTGTCATTTCTATGCTCAAATGCGACATTTTACACGTTGGCTGATATGATACTGGACGATGATCCGGTGCAGCTGGCTGCGGCTGATGTGGTATTCCCGGCATAAAACAGACCGGGACTCTCCGGCAAAGAACCGCCCCAGCATCTCATCCCTCAGATTACCGTACCGCATGCGGGACTTTGGGAAGTACAGCCCACGTCCCGAAAAGTTATCAATGATGTTGTTTGCAATTGTTTTGTGATGCTCGTCAGGCACGTCCTGACAGATAGTTTTGATCACCTCGTCTGCCGACTCAAAACGCATTGTGATTACGTTCATATCACCTCCATCCTATCGGGTTCCGTTCCGGCACAGACATTTCAATATAGCCATCCCTGTCAATCCGTTCGCTCGAGCGTTCAATTTCTTCCTTGAGCCCTTCGCCCTGTGTCTCTTCATCGGAGAGCCGTTCCAGTTGTGCGAACAGATGATTGTTCAAATCGATCAATTTATTTTTCAAAGTTTCCTCCTTGTCTTTTTTGTATAATTTTTGGTTCAGCCAGATGCGTTTCTCATTGTGTTATTTTTGCAACAGCAGTCACCGGCAAAGTTGGAGGAACTTTGGTACTCCCCTAAAGGGGAGAGTACCAAAAGTTCCGCTACCGGAACTTCCGGTACTATGCGGAACTTTTACACTTAAGTACCGCAGTACCGCATGCGGAACTAGTTCCGGAACCGGAACTTTTATAAAAGTACCGCACATCAAAACTTGTTAAACATCAATGCGTTAGTTATATGCTCTTTTAGCGTTGCGGAACTGATCACTATGAAGTCACAGTCTTTAACCACTGATCCATCGTCGAACATGCTGTTGAGCACAATTTTGAACGCTTTGCGTTGGCCGCGCTCTGAAATACCCGGATATCTGCTATAAAAAGCGTCTCTCCAGGTATTAAACGTGCATCTGTCAGTACTGATTTTGTCGTTTCTGATAGCTTCAATAAGTGAAGATTTGGCAGCACTCTGTGAGGCCGTCTCCCTCTTCTCTTTTACAACGCTCAGATCGTACATCACCACGCAGCTGTTTTCCCGCTTGCCTTCCCCATACGATACTTTATCAAGACTGAACCTGATTGGCGCATGCGGTTCCATATCCTTGGTTTTTGTCCACTCAATCATGCCACCATTCAACATGATTTCCACATCAAGTACACCCTTGATAGCCGACGATCCACGAGCACGTTTTGAATCACCATGCCCAGAGTGGTGAACCACTACAACCGCACAATTGTAAAGAGACTGCAAGCGATCGCATTCGTTAAAAAAAAGATTTGTATCCTTGGCACTGTTCTCATCAGCATTACCTGGTAACGCCCGAGCCATAGTATCTATGATAATCATTTTAGGCTTTCCGACATTATCAGCCCAACTATCAATACAGTGAACCATCTCCATCATTTCTTCCGGCTCAAAACTCATTCTCAATTGAGACACCATAAACCTGCCTGACGGTACCTGGTATCCATGATGCTTTTCCCATGCCTTTTTCCTGCGTGGTATACCGTGACGACCTTCGCCGCAAATGTAAAAAACAGGCCCAGACTGTGTGGTTTTATTCAGCCATTTTTGTCCGGACGCAACATGCAAAGCCATGTCGATCACAAAAAAACTTTTACCGGTGCCGGATCCTCCGAACACCATAGCTGTGCATGGAGTTTCCATAACTCCATCAATAAGAAATTCCGGTTCTAAATTCTGCATATCGTTCACATCTACAAACAACTGCTTGACCTTCGTCACTAACAGCGACTTAACTGCTTTAGCACCATGAATCAGAGCATAGTCGTTCCAATCGCCTTTTTGCCCCGCTGGAAACGGTGGAGCGATAACCGTACCTCTGCCCACATGTGCAACAGCAGCATTGGCAGCCTTAACCCCTGGGTTAAGTTCTTTGTCCTGGTCATTATCAGCAGCAAAGACCAGCCGAGCTGCAGGATACATCTTGCTGATCTTAGCACCCACTGCGGCAAGGTTGCCGGCGCTGACCGCCATCACTGACGTTTTACCGGTTGCTATCGCGACAGTCATTGCCGTGGCATACCCCTCGCAAATAAACACAGTGTCACGTTCACCGCCGATAACGTAGAAATTACCGGTCAGCTTGCCATTGAACGTGATTTTCTTTTCTGAACCGTCCGGACTGATCCTTTGCAGACTCCATAACTCGTCGTTTTCGTCCCGGAGAGGAATAAGAATATTCCCTGTTTCCGGATGAACTCTTATACCTAAGTCAGCAGTTACATCTTTTTTCCTCAAATACGGGTGCGTAGGCGGGCATATTTCACCTGAATGCCACAATTCCAGAGCTGCCAGTCTGCCAGCTTCATATTTCAATTCCGGGGATATAACAGGACATACTGACGGGACAGGCGTGTCATGAGTAATACAGAGAAAATCAGATAACATCCTTGCGGCGTCAGAATTAGATACTTGTTCAATCTGTGCCACCAGATCAATCATATCTCCCCAGGATTCCCCGCTGGCAAAATCGGAACCGACACCGGTTGATATGTTGGTGCTGCATGACTGACCAGCCCCGCCCTGGATTGTCCCGCAGAGATATTCTCCGCTGATGATCTTTCCGCCAGGCATCCATCGGTGCAGTATCAATTCGATATTTGCATTGCAGATTGCTTTTATAGAAGGGAAGTCTATCGGTTTTTCATCAAGAGGAGCACCCCACTGGTTAAAATCAAGCATGGCAGGCACCTATGAAATCACACATCTTGCAGATATAATATGAAGGATCATTGCTGATCTTCTGCATAGCCTGTCCTGTCATGATCGCCTGTACCCTGGCACGGTACAACTCACATTCAAACACGTCATATGGTACCAGTTCGTGATAAATATCCATTGTGTCGGCATTGATCGCTGTGAACAGGCATCGTTCCAGACCGAGGTAATACATATAAATCTGTACCTGCGCGAAGTATGTTGAAGAATATTTCTTCAATTTGTCATCTTCCAGTTTTTTCCAACCCTTGGAACCCAGACATTTGTTTTCCCATAGTGCCGGCAGCTCGACCGGACAGACGACGCCCTGCTGTTTCCACCCTGTTATGACGCCGTCAACGTGGCCGGAGAACTGTCCGTCAAAGTCGGAAAAACTCTTGCCCTTACTGGTGCGTCCAAACAGGAACCCGGCCTGCTTCAGCCACTGCCTGACGCGCTCTTCATACATATTGCCACGGTCGAATATACGCAGGATTCGAGGGGCTGGCATCGGTCTGGTCACTTCGCCCATGGCCGCCATATAATGGAATTGGACATGCCGCTCACATACGTGACCGATCACAGATGCACCCAGATAATTACGTGATTGAGACTCGGCAGCGGTAGCTGAAATTGCATTGTCAATCAGATAATTCAGCCGGTCTGTCAGTGCAGACCGCGAGTTAAAGTCAAGCATCGCTCCCCCTAAAACGGTATCAACCTATTCAAATAATCAGCTTCAGTCATATACTTGTTATCCAGATACTTCTTCGCTACCGACCATGAGGCATCCAGTTCCACCAGAGTTTCAAGAATGCTTTGCCCCCCAGTTGTCCACCAGTGGTATTTAGGGTGACTTTTAAAGGTAATGTGAAGATCGCAATTATCATCGAGGTAAGGTTTCTCCCATCCGTCAGGAGGGACGACATCATTATCAAAAGATGAAAGAACGGCGTTGCAAATCAGCTCTATTTCCGAGCGGGTACAATCGAAAAAGGACTTGTACATCAGGCCGGCACTGTTAATATGTCCGGACAAAGTCGCCAGGTTGATCATAGCTTACCACCGCAATGAGGACATAAGCATGGAACATCCCCACGCAACCAGGCCACCGACACCCCGAAGTATTCAGCCAGTTTTTCAAGCGTGGCTTGCGTTGGATCACCGATGCCCTTGAGGTAATTTTGTACACCACGCAATGTCAATCCAGTTGCACGCGCCGTAGCCGCTTGACTTGTTTTTTTAACTTCTGATTTTAGCAACTCTATCACTCTATCTGGGGTTCTTCTGCTTCCGGTTTCTCTTGCCATCACGCCACCCCCAAAGCACGTTCAATCGCGTACTTGTTAAACTGAAAATTTGCATGGCATGCGGCTCTGTACTTGGTAAACCCAAAGAGTCCGTTACCGGTCTGGTATCCAAATTTATTCAACACATCCATCTGTTTCTCTGTGGCCGGGTCATTCAGCCACTGCTTACCCTTTGTCGCACTCTTCGCCGTTTCATAATTACGGAGAAAATCATCTGCTGCAGACATTGCCGGCAGTCTGGCAGTACGGGCCAGCACGTGGACTCGCTTCTCATCCTGTCGCTTGCCTAGAGCGATCCAGGTCTCTCCCCTGTCAGGCGAGAAAACGCCTCCCCATGCTGAAAACCCGCACGCCATCAGACACGTATCCGTACCGAACAAATCTTCCCACCTGAACGGGCTGGCGTTCAAAATATCCATCTCAGTCAGGTTTACTTCTGTCAGTTGTTCCTGGTCGGTATCCTCTTTCGCGAAAGAGTATCCGCACAGCGGGCATGTGCGAGAATTGGCCGGGATCTCGGCGCCACACCCGGTAAGACCAAACTTGTCTTCACCATCTTCAGGGCAAATCTTTACTTTCGCTTCACCTTCACCCGCTTCCATATCCTGATGAAGCCCGTCGGCCTGATCAAGATTGCCGTGAGTCAAGAGCGACGTGCCGAAATCCAGAATGATACAATCCTTCTTCGTCACGTTCGGATACAGCTCGGGGTCCACTGTCCTCAGACCGCGTCCGGCCATCTGGATCATCGGCCCCTTTTCGCTGCATTGCCGCAGAAGGACTATACAGCTCACCGGTTGGCTGTCGTACCCCTCTGTTAAAACCGCCACGTTCACTAACACCTGCGTGTTGCCACGATCGAATTTAATCAGCACGGCCTTTCGCTCACCGTCGGCCATGTCTCCGGTTACGACTCCGACAGTCACCCCGTCAGACTTAAAGGTATCAGCTACACTCAAGGCATGCTGAACCGTCGCACAGAAAACGATTGTCTTTCTATCGCCAGCTTTATCACGCCAGTGGCGAACCACTTCGACATTAATAACGGGCGTATCCATCACCTTTGCAACTTCCGTCTGATCACCAAAGGCTGATAGACTCTTGATCTGACCCAGCCTCTCCTGTGTGCCGACGTTCACCACGAAGGCACGGGGAGGGACCAGAAAACCAAGAGACACCAGTTCCCTGATGGTCACCTGTCCCGCCACATTATCGAAATAAGCGCGGAGACTCTTCTTGTCGCCTCTTTCCGGAGTGGCCGTGAAGCCGGAAAGAAGCATACCGGGGTTACGCTCCCGGCAAGCGTCAATGATTCTGCTATAGGTAGGGGCTATGATATGGTGCACTTCATCAACGATTACATGATCAAACTTCGGCAGGTGGTCCAGATTACGGCAAAGTGTCTGCTGCATGCTGAATGTGGCTTGCCCGCCGAAGGATTTCTGATCTGACGTGAAAAAAGACAGTGACCATTCTGGATTAATCCTTTGGAACTTTGCTGCATTTTGCTGCACCAGTTCTTGGCGATGCTGGAGGATCAGGGTTTTGCCCTTCACCTCCCGCGCCAGCATTGCCAGCATGATGGTCTTGCCTGCTCCGGTCGCGGCCTGCACCATCGTATTGCCCTTTTGCTTAAGGGCTTTTTTCGCCTTGTCGATTACTCGGCGTTGATAAGTGCGGAGGATCATGGTGTTGAACCTTTATATGAATTACAATCAGAAACCAGTTGCCCTTCAGGTATGACACTGCATCCGAAACCGGAATTCTGGTCATTTGACGGGCATGACTTGTTGAAGCACCTGGAATCAAGGGCTTCGTCATCTACCTCCTGATAAGCCTGCTTACACCCCCAAACCTCTTCATACTGCTTGCAGCCGTTCCCCTCGGTCGCGTCGTGATAATAGCACTTGGTATTTCCGCAAACATCGACCTCCGGTTTATGCTCTGTCTGCAGACTCTCCCCCAATGATATCTCAGGCTCAGGTTGCTGACTATCCTCTGCTTCCTGTTTCCGGCCTTCCTCTGCATCGGAATCAAGCCATTCCTGCCGCTCCTCGTCAGACAGTTTACGCTGGCTAATGGTAACGCAGGTATCAGTCCGCACGGTGTAAACCATGCCATTGCCATAATCAAAATCCAGATCGCACTCGATATTGCGGTCCTCTTTTTTGGTGATGATTTTTCTTGCCAATACTCTGCCGTCGGCAATGCATTTGTTAAGTTTGGCGGCAAAGTTCGACATTACTTCTTTTTTCTCGGCCTCGATCTCTGACTGTTCTGAGGTGATACTTGCCAGCTCCTGGCTGTAGGTTGCTATCTCTTCCGTTGTCAGGTCGCATGATAGATTTTTCCATAGGGTATGTTTTGACATGATCTACCTCGTCGCCCAGGCAGGAATAGCCGTGGCAGGATTGTGCGTCATGGCCGATGTGGCCGCTACAGTTGCCGCAGCCGCAGGAGGTGTGCCCCATGCAGGAGCTGCAGCAGCAGACGCTTTTGGCGCAGCACTCGCCCCAGCAACCGGGACAGGTGGCAGGGGCTTGTCACTGATAAACTCGCCCTTGTTATACTCATCATCATCAGGTGTAATGATTCGCTTGATGTCGTTGTTTACATACCACTGGCCATCCTTCTGAGACTGCTCAACCACACACTTGACCTTGGCCAGAAACACCATACCGTTGAAATCGGAGAAATCCGCCAGCTGACGGCCAGCTGTAGCTTGGGGCGAAGCGTCGGAAGGGGCGATACCTCGGGCTGATTCGACGATTGCCCTCAGCACGCGCATGCTGATCTTAGCCGCAGCATCACTGCCGGCCAGAGTATAGTTATTCCAAATTTTCCTGCCGGCAAACGTGCCTTGTGCCTCAAACTCGACATCAATGTACTCGTTGCCTTTGGCAGAGCGGCAGAACAACGGGTGCTGTGCCCCCTCTTTGCCTGTTTTGGGCGGTCGGATAGTCATTTTGAAAGCGACGATGGAATCTTCCGGGATGGCAGAGCCTGTTCCTTCGCTTTGAATTTCTGCAGAATTCAGATCAATCATTTTGTTTTCTCCTTTTTGGGTGGTACCGGGTTGATGTATTTACCGTTGGTTGCTGCGGAAAAGTGTTCGTGGAATGCCGACCAGGACTTATCTTTACCTATGATGATCTCTTCCGGCAGAGGCCAGCGTGATTTTGCTTTATAAGACGGACGCTCAGCGGTATAGATGATCCTGTCCCCGGTACCTGTCCCGCGGATCCGCTCCTGGTTGATCCCGGTAATGGTCTTATTAATAATCACCTTGTAATTAAGGAACATGACCGTTTCAGCCCATTCCACCCATAGTGCGAAGGCCCGCTTCTGCATTTTCAGCTGATAGGTGTCGTAACTGTCGGTATCTGGCGGGGTTATAGTTTTGATTTCACTGTGTGCCAGCAGAACTATATCCATCCCTTTTGAAAAGCGGAGCGAATCCAGCCCGGCCATCAGGTGGCGCCACCAGCGGTCAACCTCGATGTACCCCTTGCCGTAACCGAACGACTCTATTGACTCCTTGCCGAAATGGTCACAGGTCGCCCGCCAGATGATCGGTTCCAGCCAGTCCATAGAATCAATTACCAGTGTTTTAAACTGATGATCGCCATGCAGCGCCTGAATCGCGTCAATAATCTGCTGCCATGTGGTAACGATAGGGAAAGCCTGGATATCGACAGCTGAAGCGCCGTCTTCGATCGGCAGCAGCACCGGCGCGGCAAAGGTGGCAGCAAAGGACGTTTTCCCAATTCCAGGAACTCCATAAATCAAGAATTTTTGGGGCGGGAAAATTGAGTTTGCGGGTTTGATCTGGTCAAGCATTTGACGCCTCCTTGTTTTCAACTACCACCTGGCATCCGGTCTTGCGCATGTAGCGGCCCTGCAAACCGAGATACGCGATAAAAAGGTTCTCGATGTGCAATGCCACTTTCTGCAGTTCAGTTTTGTCCGCAGCCTTGCAGCGTGTTGCAATCGCTCTTACGGTCTCGGCAATCTCGTTGCTGTCGTCATATCTGCTGTCAAGACCGTTCATGGTTGAACCTCCTCAAACGCAAGAGTTGCCCGGCCAGGTTTAACCGTCCGGCAGTCGGCAAACATGGCTTGCACTTGGGGGACAAATCCGGCGTATGACTTTTCGGAGACTTCCAGTTTTATCTTCATGTAAGAACGCGGGTCGTCGCCTGCTTGTGCAATAGCATCAAACAACTGATTCATCTTGTCCTGGTCCCATTCGACTTTCTTAGGCACGGTTTCGGTGATCTTGTATCCGTCTGACACCAGGTTGATGGTCCCGAACTCTTTACCCTGCAATCTCCTGAGTTCAAGCAGCTGGCTGGCGATTACATGCTCTACTTCAATGTTGATAGCGTTGATTTGTCCCTGAATGATTGATGCTTGCGTTTCCAGCTCGAAACGCTGCGTTAAAAGTTCTTTCAGCATTTTGCCTCCCCGATTGAGACCGTCACTCCCGGACGGTCAGAGTAATGTTTCGATACGACCAGCCGGACTATCTGCTGATCTGCTTGGTAAAGGATTGATTCGAGTGCATCCATGATCCCCTTTGCGAAATTATCTGCATCGGGCTTTGAGACGGGAAACAGCGCTTTTTTCTTCGCTTTTGGACGATCCACGTTGACGGTCAGAGTCATTACAAGCGGGACATCGCGTGTAAACATGCTGACATTGAACGTATTCATGTAATCGATAGCGCAGGACTTCACCCATGACTTGTAATCTTTCGCTGGGGCCGCATCATACGTTGACACGAAAGCGCCGCGCCTGGCGAATCGTGGGCGGGATTGCGCAACCGGTTTGCCTGGTATCCAAAATTCAATCTGCATAATAACCCCGCCATTCGTTTGTTGACTCTGCAGCCGACATTTGCTATCCTTCCTTATGTTTTGTTTTGGATTAACCGCTTTGCAGAGCGGTTTTTCTATTTGTGGTACGTTTTACCGGTCAATCTCTTGTGTTGCTGCTGCAGCTCCCACAACTCCGTTTCCTTCTCGATAATTGCCAACTCGATTCTTTCCAACTCGTCATCAATTTCCTGATCACTCATCATCTTCCTCCTCTCCGCACTCGCAGTAACCTGGCGCGCATCCGCAAGGCAATGCATCGTGCTGGTTGTCATACTGTTGTTGGCCTGACAACATCTGCCGGGCGTACCTGCTTAGAAACCCCATGTCCGTACCTCCTCGTAAACACCCCAGATAACTATCGCTATGCCTATGATGTGTAAGAGTTGCATGTCAGTACCTCCCGATCTTCTTCATCGTCGCCACGCCGTTGTACTTCGCCAGCATCTCGTTCAACGCTTCAGACAACTTCTGCGCCAGCTTCTCTGCTGCCTTGTGCTCCCCTTCCATGAATCCGCGCTGGTACTCCGAATTAACCAGCCTGCGGTTCGTGGCGTCGCTGACGTGTTCCGTCATTGACAGTTTCTGTTTCATGGGCAAGACTCCTTTCTGTGCCTTTTTATGCTTTTCTGTTTCTTTTCTACCAAAAGAATTCTTTATTGTCAATCAATATTTTTGTGGTATAAAAGAAGCATGAAAAAGAAAGTGAACCCTGACAATCAAATATCTGTGAAATTCCCTGACGATCAGTACAAGGCGATAATGGAAATCTGCGAACATGACGACCGATCACATGCTGCAGCGGTCAAGTTGTTGGTGAAAGAGGCTCTTGCGAATAGAGCTTTGAAAGCTGGTTCCTGACAATCCACGCTATTGATCTGTCTCCATTTTGTGCCTCCAAACTAATTACGTCATAAAGCCATCCAGGTAACTTGACGCTTATCTGCTTTTCGTTTTTCCCCATGCTGTCCCCCTTCTGAAAGGTTAAATTTATGTCTATTATCGAGATATCCGCTGCCACGGTGATTGCCAGAAATGTTATGGAACTCATCACCAAATTCAGCGAAACGGTCACTGAAGCCGATCAAAAACAGCAGTTACTTGAAATCATGGGACAGCTCCTGAAACTGCAAGGATTTGCATTTGAGCTTATGGAAGAAAATGCCAAGCTGAAAAGAAAGATTGAAGAGACTCAGCGTAAGAAAGAACATCTTGAAGATTGCGAACCGTGCGAACTTGCCCCCGGCGTTTGGGCGTATAGAGATAAGATAACGACAGAAACGGTCAGCACATCTGCCGGGGCCATAACAAGACAATATCTGTGCAGCAATTGCTTCCAATCCGAGAAAAAATCTATACTGAAGCGAGCGGATCATGACTATCGTGGTGTTCATTGGGTTTGCCCTTCATGCGGAAATGATTTCATTGACTACATGCAAAAAAAACAGAGGAATAATGATATAATAAGAGGTTAAAACTGCTCACTCTTGGTCAGATGCCAGTCCTTGCAATAGCCGCACTTGTAAACCCGCAGCTCGATCCCCGAATACTTCGATTGATGCGCTGCTGCCGATAGTGCCAGCTTCCTGTTGCCGTATCGGCTCTTCCCCTTCTCGGGGCAGCTGCGGCCCTGGCTCTCACGTTCTCGCTTGGTCATCCCGGAAGATCCTCTCCCTGCAAATCTCGCTGATGCTTCGTTTTTCCTGCTGCGACACCCACCATATTTCAGCCTGTTCTTCTCGTGTTACCCGAACAGATAGCATCTGATAGCGTGGCTTATTATCGATCGGTGGTCTTGGCATTTGACGCCTCGCTGTAAATGGCCTGTATAAGCACGGCATAATTGCGGATGTCAGTCACGTATTCGTTAAATTTCCCGGCTTCGTAGCTGCTGAACGATCCCTGCCCGGCACCAATCTTTTCGATCAAATCACGCAAAGCGATGATGTGCTTGCTGACCAGGCTGAAGCCGTACTGCAACGGGTGACATGCGTTGAGTTTCGCCCCCTCGTAGAAGTTGCCCAAGCGGTCGCCATTCGTGGCGTATGCCGCCGCACGTTCCAGTAACATTGACTTTTCGATGCCAACCTGATCTATCCAAATTTTTTCAAACTGTTCTGGCGTCATTTGATCTCCCTCAGAAACAATACTTCTGCACATACATGAATTTGTCGTAGTCACTGTGCAGCTTGCCGAGCCCTGCCATGATATCAACCAGCTCCGCGTCCATATCCCGCTGGAGCTTGCCCTTGACCATAGCCAGCAAATCAATCGTGCCGACCGGAAGCGCCTGCTGTTTCCATCCTGATTCATCGATCACTTCTATTACCGGCATGCCGACCGGTTCCGGCTTCGGTACTGACGGGTTCTTCCTCAGCTTCGCGTTCTTCGCCTCAAGCAGTGTCGGCACATACTGCCGGGCATGAGCGGAACAGTACCCGCCCACGACATATACTTTTTTACAGTCAGGTGCTTTGCATGTTGCCGCTTTGCTCATTTCCTCTCCTTTCAATTCTTGTGGCCCGTTGCATCCGACACATCGTGCGTCAAACGTCGCCTTGTTGGCCGCGCATGGGTGCTTGATAGTCTTCAATCTTAACCTGTCGCAGTAGTATTTGAAGTCCATTTGACTTGATAATCCCCAATCATGTTGGTAATCAGCCGTTGCGCCGTAGTTGCCGTGATATGCATCCCCTTTGACAACACATGCAGTTCTGCTGCTATCTGGCCCCAATTCCTGTTCTCTCGTAACATACCTTTGATCTTCCGCATGTTCTGCCGAATCAGCGCCTGAGCTTGTGACACCTGCTTTTTCTTTACTACCACCGTGGCCCGCTGATCGGCTATGATGCCGTCCGGCCCTCCGTTGAGCCTGTTGTAATTCGTCCTGATGGATTCCGGCTTGAACGTCGTGGAATATTTCCGGTTCAGGTTAGCGGCAATCTCCACCCATGACTTGCAGTCCTGGCGCATCTTCTTGACTGCTCTATCCTCTGCGTTCAGCAGCGTCTCGATCATCCGGCGTTTCTGGGATGTCTGGGTAAGGTTCCACTCGTCATCTTCCCTCATCGGCACCGGCACGACTTCAGCCTCGACCCACTTCCCGCAGTTCTGAGGCTTGCACTGCCAGCCATCAACCAGACTCCCTTGGTACCTGTCGCATAGACCGCTGCCGATACCGACCCCAGTTACCCGAAACATTCTATTCCCGCACTTTGGGCAGATCATCCTTCCCCTCCTCTTCCTCCACTGCGCGTGCTCGGTACCCTGCGTAAAACGCCTCTTGTATGGTCGGGATATTCGGCAGCTGATAGTGCAGCCACTCCTCAAACGCTTCTCGTATCTCTTTCATCACGGCACCCCATAGCCTTATCAATTTCCGATCTGACAGCAGCCACTCTACGCTGACCATTGCTACCGGGTTCCCCTGTTACGCTGTCAACTCCAAATGTCCCGTACATAGCTAGAGCCAATCCAGCCGCCTTTTATCGGCAGCCAGTTTACAGACCTCATCTGCCAGCCGTTTCAATCCCCGTCTACTATCACTTCTCATCACGGAGCCCTCATCAATTCAGCTAATATTTTCTTGCTATACCGATCGGTGCTGTCTCCACCATATACTGCAAGGGCTTTTTCAATCGGGAGGTTCTGTGTTAACTCAGTAAGTATTCTCTCTGCCTGAAGTGTCTGGTTGAGTGCGTCGTGAGGTACTTTGCCGTGATACCGGGGGTTGACCTGATACGCTCCAGAATGGCGCTTGCGAAATCCGCTGTTTCGCACTCTATGATTGCCATTAGATTCTGTAACCGCGACAGCCGCCAGCAATCGGGGATTCTTCGTTCTGAGTACCGCTTCAGCCATCTCTTGAGGACTTCTGCTTCCGTTTCTCTTGAAATACGCAGTGAACATTGCTTTTTCATGGCATCCTCCGCACTCTATTCCTGCTTTGATTGCTGGCATCGGCTCCCTGACGCAGCCTTTTGACAGCGTGAGTATTCCCGCCCCGAGTATGGCGCCTGTTGCAACCAATGCTACAACAGCTATAGCGCCCATGCCGCCGCGTGCTTCCCTATCTGCTTCTGCGTTGGCTTTGGACAGCCGCTGTATCATGTCGTAACGGCCAAGGTCGTTAAAGTCGTTCATCGCCCCTCCTTTAACCTTTCGATGTAATCAAAACATTCCTGCCTGTACCAAAACGTGTTCTTCCCGATCTTGATATGCGGGGGGATGATCCCTTGCGCTTCCCACTCTCTGACTGTCGGCGGGGTGATCCCTTTCCCGTTTGGCCGCTGGAATATTTGCCCTACCTGTTTGATGCTGATGAGAGTTGGTTCCATCTGTTCGCCCCCTTATTTTAGTCTGTCCCTTGCCTCGCCTTGCCCTGCCGAGCCCAGCCATGCCCCGCCGTGCCTAGCCCTGCCGAGCCAGGCCTCGCCATGCCCCGCTATTCACTTTATGCCGCCATCAGCATCCGGTCGCTTCTAAGATCAATCGCATACTGTTCAATAATTCCCTTGCGAGTTTTGTATTCAACTCCCCGCCCAATGAGCACGGAGTTCTTTTCTTCCAATTTTGCCAACAGGTTGAGTTCACCGAATGTAAGAGCGTCTCGGTCTATGCTTTGCCGCTTGCCGGATAACGCCCAATTTATCAGGAGTGCTTCGTTGCTGTAGTGGTGACAGGCTGTGACTTTGCCTTGCTCTTCACGGACGAATTGGAGGATTGATGTCATGACTTTGAAAGAGGATGATGCTTCGTGGCGGGCTCGTTTTTGATTCAGTGTGCCGCGGATAATGCTGTCGATCTGTTTGTCGCACCAAACAGCAAATTTAATATCAAGCCAACGCGCAAATGCTACTGCCAGTTTTGGGTGTAACCAAGTAGAGTCTGTTTTCCCTTTGCCGCCACGTTGAACTTTTAGAAACCGATTTTTCTGGTTTCTATTTAGAAGTGAGATTTCCTCACTTCTATCCAATTCCAACAAGGCGTCTATATATTCTTTGGTGCTTGAAAGGTTCAGCCAGTCAACCGGACGCTTGCCAAACTTTGCTGCCGCGCTGGTCGCGTCAAACCATCCATCGTTGTTGAAAGTAATTTCGTTACCCTGAAAATCGGATTTAACAATTTGTAGTGCACTCATGCCGCCATCCTCATCCACTTCCGAACCTTGGAAGCCTCGCTTGCCATTACCCGCCAGTCACCACGATCACCGACTTTGAACCCTTCGATTTTGCCTGTCATTACCCACCGCTTGACCGTACCTTTGCATACGCCAAGAACCCTGCTGAATTCCAACAACGTTAAAGGTGTTTTTTGTTCTGTTCCTTGCATTTTGGCTCCTTGATGATATAGTTTGATACAGTGAGACTATGTAAAATTGGCTTACTCGTTTTTATCTGTGTCACTGGTTTTGATTGCGGCTTCCAGAGCTTGCTCACCGATATGATTGATATATTTTTTGACCATTCCTGACGTGATATCTGGCTTGATGTTGTGCTCGTAGTTGATGATTTTCATAAAGGCCATTTCAAATATTTCGCCGCGTGTCTTGCCTTCGAGCTCGCTTTCCGAAAGAGGAAAATATGAAAAACGTTCAGATTGAATGGTCATGTGTTGATGGCTCCTTGCAACGTAGTTAGTTTAAGTTTTTTTAAATTCTTGAAAAAACAGGAGAACCAACCATGAAGACAGAAGAATTAAACGAGTACATTTTTGCAAGTATGGTTAATGACATTGCCCAACGGCGCAGAAGAAGCCAGTCACGGGAAATGGAGAAAAACGGGATTCCCGAAGACGAAGCAAATGCTATTCCTTTGACCCAAGAGCATATTCGTCACGCAGTCGATCTGCTTGGTTACGTTCGGCTCGAAGCCTTTGCAATTCTGAAAGAATCAGAGAAAGCGTCTCAGCAATAGTTTTAAGAGATGCCTGATTGTCCATTTGAGTTCCTTGCAACGTAGTTAGTTTGTGCTAGTGTTGATACGGTTATAATTCGATTATCGAAAGTTGTCAACAAAAATTTCGATTTATTTTCGAGGAGCCAAAAAAATGAGAGAGAGACTGTTGAAAGGGATCGAAGCTGCTGGCTACAAGAAGCATGGCAGAGTTAGTAAATTAGCAGCTTTGACCGGATATTCAATCGGTCAAGTAAGTGATATGCTCTCAGGTAAAGTTTCGTTAAACGATAAATTTATGAGATTGGTATGCAACGAGTTAGGTTTTAACTCGACTTGGCTAGAAACCGGCACCGGAGAGATGTTCGTGCAGAGTCATGAAATAATCGGAAGCGGGGGAGCGGTGGCGGGCGGTACGGCGCAGATAGAACAACAGAGCACACCTGTCGAAGCGCCAGGTGTGCTTGGTAAGGTGCGCCAAATTCCCATAATCAGTTGGGCTCAAGCTGGGACTGATGGCTTTTTTGAGGATGCCTATGCGGTAGGGTCAGGGATCGGCACACTCAACTGGTTCGACGATCTTAAAGACAACAACGCTTATGCGCTGATGATCCGTGGTGATTCCATGTCGCCCCGTTATGATCCGGGAGATTACGTGATAATCAGCCCGGCTGCCGGGGTTAAAACCGGTGATTATGCGGTGGTAAAACTGACGGATGGTCAGGTCATGGCAAAGAAGGTCACATTACGTAATGGGGATTTTGTGCTATCCAGTGTCAACAAGGAGTACGACGATCTGTTTGTCGCCAAGAAAGATGTGGTGTTCACTCATAAGATAGTTGGGACTAGGCCGGGAGGGTAGGATTGCAGTGTTAATTAAAGGGGGAACTATGAAAAGGCTGGCCGTGGCGGTGATGGCGTTGATAATGTTGGCAGGATGCAACGGAGGCGCAATAAAAATAGGTAGACTCGATAAAATAGATTATACATCGGAAGCCGAGCTGAAAAAGGATTACACTGTCGGAGCCAGACAAACGGCATATATAGGGGATTCTTTAGCAAGATGGCATAATTACTATGGCAAGAAATACACCAGGGCACTGGTGGCAACTAAGGCTTTCACACTCACGGGTAAATTTACTACGCGCGGGACATATCAATCAGACCTGATATTCAATGTCAGGCAGGGAGCAAAACTCCCGGTCATGGGGCAATACACATACAAAGGCACGCAGTACTATGTTGCTGCCACAAGGGACAGCCGTGACAACACGCACGGGCTGCTGATTGATGATAACGGAGTGCTTTGCAATAATGCTGTCACAAACGACGATAACGACAGGCTTTATGTAGCAGAAAACGGAGCCACTACCCCGGTTGATGTCTTGTTCAGCAAACAGATATATTTTGACCGTGAATCCGGAAGTTCTGGCCTATCACATGAACTTATATTCGGGGGGATCAACGATGTAACTTTGAACTTATCTTATCGTGAGTACACATCTGATTTGCTTGCTCGCCCTGCTTTTTCCCAAAACCTTATATACAAAACTGGAGCAGATATAATCAGATTCAAAAACATTAAAATCCAGATATATGAAGTCACAAACGAGAAAATTACTTATGCCGTAATCAGTGATGAATTATAGCCAAACCGCAGAAGACGCTAAGACCAAGGATAAATGGGAATAATCCGCTTGACATAATGTTATAAATGTTATAAAAAATAAGTTATGAACATTATACAGTGGAAAGAAAAAGCTTGGAAACAAGTGAAAAAGATTGATGATCGTAAGATCAAAGAGCGGATTTTAAACTCTGTAAAAAATCTGTCTGAATTTCCCAACTGTCCAAATATCAAAGCGTTGACGAATCACGAATACCCGTATCGTTTACGAGTCGGCAACTGGCGGATATTCTTCTCAACAACAAGCGGAGTGGTGTCAATCATAAGCATAGAAGAGGTGAAAAAACGCGATGAACACACATACTGATTATCAGACAATAGAATATAACGGACACCCTGCCTTTGTGCTTGTCCCATGGGAACAGTTCAACCTGGTGCGTCCATATCTTGAACAGAGTGAAATCATGGTAGACACCATCCCTCATGCAGTCGTTGAGGCGAACGTGCTCCATGGTGTGCCGATCATCAAAGCATGGCGGGAACATCTCGGTATGACTCAGGATGAAGTTGCAAAAAAAATAGGTGTCAAACAACCCTCGTTGGCAAGGATAGAATCCGGGACAGTAAAACCACGTCATGCCACCATAATAAAGCTGTCAACAATATTCGGAATAAAACCGTCATTGTTAGAAGAATAACGCAGGAATGCGCTCCGATCAGGATGATTTTTGACAGTTTTACAGTATTTTTGACAATATACAAGAAGTGTACAAGATAATTATGTCAGTAATTACAATATGTTGCTGCTACTATTCGATAGCGGCCTCCGCTACCAAGTAAATGTTTTATACAGTCCGAAAAAGCACAAAAGCCCTTGAGAAATCAAGGGCTTTTTCTTCTTTATTTCTTATACCGTCCAGTAATATACCCTGAAAGCCAGATCATATAGGGGTTACTTTACTCCCCCTTTTCTATTCCGGTTCACCCATCAGCAATCTGTTTTTCGGAGTTATATCTCCCGGAATTACCTGGGTATGAACCTTGTAACCCTGAGAGCGAAGATGGGCTACTCTGGTTGCATCGATTGCCAGCGGGCCATCCATCCACCCTTCCAGACCACCCAGATCGGCGTTCTTGAGGTTGTGACAGCAGGGCAGCACCGCAACACACGCCCCGGCTTCAACCGCCCGACGAAGAATAAGGTCAGTAAGTCCTCCGCAGGCATGCGCCGAGACGACAATATCATCCTGATGCAACACCACGTCACTCAGGTCGGCCTCAACAAACTGAACGCGATCTTGCAGACGTGGCCAGTCAGCACGTAAGGAATCCGCGAGTGTTGCAGCACTTTTTGGAATATTTTGATCTACAGCCAGGGCAACGGTGGAACTGTCATCCAATAGCAGCAGAATCTGAGCCAGAAGTCCGTGACCACAGGCCAGATCGACAATGCGCCCCCCTCTGAAGCGCCGCCGCACCCGGCGAGCAACCTCCCAAGCTTCGTACAACTCTTTACGAGGCAGGCAACCGGCACGGCAGACTGCCCGTGCAATAGCATCAAACAGGGAGTCCTCGCTAAAGTTCACGTTTCCTGATCCCGCCTGTAGTTAAGCGTTTTTTCCTGTAAACTGGT
>JBAXVG010000021.1:0-74647 GCA_037129255.1 Desulfuromonadales bacterium
TCACCCTTCACCCTTCACCCTTCACCCTTCACCTTTCACCTTTCACCTTTCACCCTTCACCCTTCGACCTTGCCTTCCCCCCAAAGCCCTCATAATCTTTGCCGTTGCCAGCTCCACCTCCAGAGAAAGGCCCTCCCCCAGCGCCATGGATAGAGGCTGAATCCCGTTACATCGGCATTCGGCGCCGGTTTCGCTTGTGATCAATCCGGCAATCAGAGGCAAGGGTATCCGGTGAGTACTGAAGATTGAATCGGAAAGGCTTTCCAGAGTGATTTCGCGGATTTCTCCCGCTACCTCTCCAAAATCAGACGCATTGATGAATACGACCATGTCATCCTCAATGTTCTGAAGGTTCTGCCCGGTCGGGATAATGCAGTTGGCAGAGGTGATGATCCCCCTGTCGTCAACTTCGAGTTGTGGAAAAGTATCCCGCGCATCGTAAATGTCGGCCAGCGCCATGAGACAACCCGATATCGGGATTTCATCCCCCTTCAAGCCGTGGTAGCCGCTGCCGTCCCACTGCTCCGGCTTCAGAAGAACGCAGTCGGGGATTCCCACTTTGCCGATATCGTGCAACAGCGCAGAATTGAAGAGAAGGTGCACCAGAGATGAAGCTCAGTCGCTATAACCTGACGTTATATCAATAACTATAGGTTATATATATTCAACCTGCTGTAATATAAGCATTAAACCAGCTATCACCCATTACTTCCATAATCACCGGTTATGATTGCCCCCAGCCAGCCACCCCATCATAGCGCATTTTATTTAATAATTACAATTAGTTATAAATTATTACATATTCGGCACGCTCAATGCTCTTGTTAAAACTGAATGACAGCGTTGCAGAATAGTTTGTCACTCATTTTTCTGAAGACAAACGCAACAAAAAAAATAAAGGAGGTTTAAATCATGGACTACATTATTGTGCTGGAATTTATGGTTATCATCGCATGCCTGCTGGCAGGCGCACGTTACGGTGGCTACGGTCTCGGTCTGATCAGCGGCCTGGGCCTGCTGGTGTTCGCCTTTGTTTTTCATCTCGCACCCGGTAAACCGCCGGTGGATGTGCTGCTCACCATAATGGCCGTCATTGGCTGCGCCTCTGTGCTGCAAACAGCCGGAGGCCTCAACGTGATGATGCGCGTTGCCGAAAAAATCTTGCGCCGGAACCCCAAATACGTCACCGTGCTCGCACCTATCACGACCTGGACTCTCACCGTCATGTGCGGTACCGGCCATGTAGTCTACACCATGTTCCCCATCATTTATGATATTGCCATTAAAGAGGGAGTCCGTCCCGAACGCCCTATGGCGGTCGCGTCAATCGCATCCCAGATCGGCATATGCGCCTCACCGGTTTCAGTTGCTGTTGTTTCGATGGTTGCGATCATGTCCAAATCCACAGTGCCGGTCAGCATTGTACAGTTATTATCCATCAGCATACCCGCAACATTCTGCGGCGTTATCGTAGCAGCGCTCTGGAGCCTTAAGAGAGGCAAAGACCTGGATAAAGACCCCGCTTTCCAGGCGAAGATTCAGGATCCGGTCCAAAAGAGTTACATTTACGGTGAAACCTCTACGTTGTTGGACAAGGTATTTCCCAAAGAAGCCTACTTGTCCGCCTGGATTTTCTTCGCTGCTATCGGAACAGTGGTACTCCTCGGTGCTTTCCCTGAATTGCGGCCGGTCTTCGGGGCTACAGGTAAAGCAAAAGCCCTCTCCATGAACACTGCCATCCAGATTATGATGCTGTCGGCCGGTGCGATTATTCTTATGGTCTGTTGCAAGGACAAAATTCAGGAAATCACCAATGGCACCGTTTTTAAGGCCGGCATGGTTGCCGTAATTTCGATCTTCGGCGTAGCCTGGATGGCCGACACATTTTTTGAAGCGCATTTTGAATTATTGAAAGGAGCTTTGGCCGGGGTTGTGGCGACCAAGCCATGGACCTATGCCATAGTTCTGTTTGTCGTTTCCAAGTTCGTTAACAGCCAGGCTGCAGCAATCGCTGCCATGGCTCCCCTGGGTGTCAGCCTCGGGGTAGATCCACTGATTATGCTCGCATTCATTCCCGCCAGCTACGGATATTTCATTCTGCCGACGTATGCCAGCGATTTGGCCTGTATCGGTTTTGACCGCTCCGGCACCACCCGTATCGGCAAATTCATTATCAATCACAGCTTCATCATTCCTGGCCTGATCGGTGTCAGCACCGGCTGTGCCGTGGGTTACCTGCTGGTAAAATTGTTTTACTAGCTGAGAGCCTCACCAAGACCATCACTCACTGTTGAAATGGCGGCCACTTGGGTCGCCTTTTCAGTTTCATAAATTGCCGGTTCGTATGATAGAATTATTACTATTTTATTTAGGAAACGATCCATGCCATATTCAGGTAACACATCTTCTACACGCACCGTTTCGATTATTCAGCTCGGCATACTGGTTATATTGCCGCTGCTGTTTCTGACCGGACCGATGCCGACCGTGGCTGCCCAGCCCCAAAAGCATGAGCCCAGGTTGATTGTGATCGGCGGTGACCGAGATTATCCTCCCTACGAATTCATCGACAAAGACGGTCATCCAAACGGTTATAATGTTGATTTGACCCGCGCTATTGCCGACGTCATGGGGATGAAGGTCGAGATTCGCCTGGGCGGTTGGGCTGAGATGCGCAGAGCCCTGCAAAACGGCACTATCGACGCACTGGAGGGGATGTCCTGGTCAGAGGAACGGACCGGAGAGGTGGACTTTTCCCTCCCCCACGCCGTTGTCAATCACGCAGTTTTTGCCCGTAAGGATTCTCCGTCAGCAGCCACTCTTGATGATCTGGCGGGGCGGACGGTGGCCGTTCACCGTCTCGGGATCATGCATGATTATCTGGTCAAAAGCGGTTCCAAGGCACAGTTGGCGCTCACTGACACTCCGGCGGATGCCATGCGCCTGGTCGCTGCCGGCAGAACCGATTTTGCCGTGGTGGCCATCGTACCGGGGATGTACCTGATCCGAGAACTGAAGCTCACCAACCTGATACCGGTGGTACGCAACGTGGCGACACACCGCTACTGTTATGCAGTGGACAAGGGTGATGCCGACCTGCTCTCCCGTCTGAACGAAGGGCTTGCGATTCTCAAGAAGACCGGACAGTATGAAATAATTTACAACAAGTGGCTGGGGGTACTGGAACCGCAGCCGGTCGATCTGCGCACCATCATAAAATATGCTGCCGTGGTGGTCGTGCCGCTGCTGCTCATTCTTAGTGCTTTTGCCCTCTGGTCGCGCACCCTGCACCGCCAAGTGGCTCTGCGAACTGCAGACCTGACCAGGGAAATTTCCGAGCGCCTCCACGCCGAAGAGGAGCTGCTTCTCAACCAGCAACAGTTGGTACAGGCTGACAAGATGGCCGCGCTGGGAATCCTTGTCTCCGGTGTCGCCCACGAAATCAACAACCCAACCGGCCTGATCCTCCTCGAAGCGCCGACACTTAAGCGTTTCTTTACTGATGCAGCCACCTTTCTGGAGCAGTACTACCGTGACAACGGCGATTTCACCTGCGGCGGCCTTCCCTATTCGCGCATGCGGGAGGAAATCCCGCGCAGCCTGGACAAGCTCCAGGAGGCTGGCAAGCGGATCAAGCGCATTGTCGATGACCTGAAGGACTTCGCCCGTCAGGGGGATATCACCAGCAGTGAAATCGTCGATCTGAACAGCGTAGCCCAAGCCGCCGTGCGTCTGGTCGAACCCTCCATTCACAAGGCAGCCAGCCGCTTCAGCGTCTCCTACGGCGAGAATCTCCCGCAGTTTTGCGGCAATGCCCAGCGCATCGAACAGGTGCTGGTCAATCTGATCCTGAACGCCTGTCAGGCGTTATCCGGTGCGGAGGGTGTCATCGAACTTGCGACGTATTGCGATACAGCTCGAACCACGCTTACTTTTCGCCTGCGGGACGAGGGGAGCGGCATAGCACCCGCACATCTGGCCCGCCTGACCGATCCGTTCTTCACCACCAAACGGGAGAGCGGCGGCACCGGCCTCGGCCTGTCGGTTTCAGCAGGTATAGTTAAAGAGCACGGCGGCAAGCTGACGTTTGATTCTATCCCCGGCAGGGAGACGGTAGTGACGCTGACTCTGCCTGCCTACAATAAGGAGCAGACCTTATGAGTACAATCCTCTATCCCGAATTCGGCGTACTGCTGGTGGATGATGAGCCGGACTGGCTCAGTTCTCTGGCGCTGACTCTGGAGAGCTGTGCCGGTATCAGCAACATATCCACCTGCAGCGACAGCCGTCAAGTGATGGCAATCCTTGCCAAAGGGGCTATCGGACTGGTGCTGCTCGATCTGACCATGCCACACCTGTCCGGAGAAGAGCTGTTGGGGCAGATTTCCGAGCGCCATCCGGAGATTGTCGCCATCGTGGTCAGCGGCCTGAACCAGCTTGAAACCGCCGTGCGCTGCATGCGCAAAGGGGCATTCGATTATTTCGTCAAAACAGACGATCAGGACCGCATGATCGGCGGCGTTCTGCGAGCGGTGCGAATGCAGGTACTGCAGCGAGATCACCGCGAGATGGCCAGCCGACTTAGTGCTCCTGCAATTCGCCATCCCGAAGCCTTTGATGCTCTTGTCACCAATGACCGGGCCATGCGCTCGCTGTTCGCCTACGTGGAAGCGGTTGCAAAAAGCCCGCAACCGCTCTTGATCACCGGCGAAAGCGGAGTCGGCAAGGAGTTGGTCGCCCGCGCCACTCACATCTTAAGCGGCTGCCGGGGCAAGCTGGTCACGGTCAATGTCGCTGGTCTGGACGACACGGTTTTTGCCGATACTCTCTTCGGTCATCTACGCGGTGCCTACACCGGTGCAGAACAACCGCGGCGCGGTATGATTGAGGAGGCCTCCGATGGCACCCTGTTTCTGGACGAAATTGGCGATCTATCCATCGCTTCCCAGGTCAAGCTACTCCGTCTGCTGCAGGAAGGCGAATATTTCCCGCTCGGCAGTGATCTCCCCAAACGGATTAAAGCGAGGGTCATTGTCGCCACCCACCAGAATCTGGCTGCTCGGGAAGCCACCGGCACTTTCCGGCGCGACCTCTACTTCCGTCTGCGTACCCATCAAGTATATCTTCCCCCGCTGCGGGAGCGTCGCACTGATATTCCGCTGCTGCTGGATTATTTCCTTGAAGAGGCGTCCCGCACTCTGGGAAAACCGAGACCGACCGTGCCCAAGGGGCTGATTCCCCTGCTATCCGGCTACAGTTTCCCAGGCAATGTGCGCGAGCTGAAAGGCTTGGTTTATGACGCAGTCAGTCAGCAGCGCGAGCGCCAACTCACGATGGAGCCGTTTGCCAAGGCTGTGGAGCGAGTTCGCCCGGAAAGTTGTGTAGGAGTGGTTCCCCCAAAGCACAATCCCTTTTCCGGTTTTGAAGATCTACCCACATTTAGCGACGCAGCCGCTTTTCTTGTATTGGAGGCTATGGAACGAGCAGGAGGAAACCAAACCACTGCGGCCAGGCTGCTCGGAATTTCCCAGCCAGCCCTCTCGAAGCGACTAAAGATGATCAAGACGTCATTTGAGTGAGGACCTCTACAGCCAGAGAACTCACTGATGAGATGAGAAGGGTTGTGGGTGAGGTCACCGGATGAAAATGTAACATCTCGTCATTAGTTGCGCTGGCTGCGCGCGTGGCAAGGTTGAGATACGTGATGCACTTCAATGACCCGAAGTAACAACGAAAAGAGGAATTTCAATGTTCTCGATCTACGGAGTAACAGGGCAGGTTTTCAGAGGTACGCTGGAGGAGATGATCCGGGTACGTGCGGTTTCAAGATCACGGTCACCCCGCGCCATCGCTCAGGATGGCGACAAACCGGGTGTCGAGGTCATGCCGGGCGCCGTCGGCCGGCCTCACGAAGATGCCATCATCGCTTATCGCTCAATGCTGCCGAACGAGATTGAGCGTGGACCGCTCTATCACGCCAACCAGATCATGCAGCACGTGGTGATCACCGTCTCCGATGGTGATGATGTGGCACATGCCTGGCGGACCCTGCGTGATAACAGGATCCATCAGGCTCCGGTGCTCGACGTCAACATGCACCTTGTCGGCATTTTTAGTGAGCTGGACCTGCTGTCCGCTATCAACATTGATGGAGACCAGGTCGTCGAAATACTCAACCGACTGGTGCGCGATGTCATGACATCGCCGGTGGTTGCCGCCGCGCCTGTGACCGACATTCGGCGCATTGCCGCCGTCATGCTCGACCATGGCGTTGACGGCACTCCAATCACAAACGACAACGGACATCTGGTCGGCTTCGTCTCGCGTAGCGACATCCTGCGCGCGGTCGTCACCGATCCGCCTCTGAGCCTGTGGCGCTGATAAACCGGGATCTTTGACAATACACATAATTGAAGAAGGGCTACCCACCTTTCTTTGCGAAAAGGAGCACCTGATGCCCCAAAGACCTGATATTCATGAATTTATTGGTCTGACTTCCCAGGAAGCCGAAAAAATTCTTGAAGAAGAAGGTCCCAACGAACTTCCGTCAACCAAACAGCGGGGAAATCTGCGTATAGCGCTCGACGTCATGCGCGAACCGATGTTCCTGCTGCTGGTAGCCTGTGGCGCAATATACCTGATGGTGGGAGACATGCAGGAGGCGCTGATGCTTCTGGCCTTTGTCTTTTTCGTCATGGGGATCACTCTTTACCAGGAGCGGAAAACAGAACGGGCTCTGGAGGCCCTCCGGGACCTCTCCAGCCCCCGGGCGCTGGTTATCCGCGACGGCAACCAGCAGAGGATCGCCGGCCGGGAAGTGGTTCGGGGCGACATCATCGTACTGGCCGAAGGTGACCGGGTGCCGGCCGATGCCCTCGTACTGGAGTGCATCAGTCTGTCAACTGACGAATCGCTGTTGACGGGCGAATCGGTGGCGGTGCGCAAGGTTCCCGGCAATGCCTCCTCACCTGCCGTGCAACCGGGGGGAGATGATATCCCCTTTGTCTTTTCCGGAACGCTGGTGGTACGGGGCCAGGGGATAGCCCGAGTGGTCGCCACAGGACAGCAGAGCGCCATAGGCAAAATCGGGAAAGCGCTGCAAACTGTAACCTCTGAGGAAACTCTGCTGCAACGCGAAACCGGGCGCCTGGTACGGATACTTGCCTCAGCGGTCCTCGGGCTCTGCGCACTCCTTGTTCTGGGATACGGGATAACGCGTGGCGCCTGGCTTGATGGTGTGCTGGCCGGACTCACGTTGGCCATGGCGGTCATGCCCAACGAGCTGCCGGTTGTTCTGACAATCTTCCTGGCGCTGGGGGCATGGCGACTTTCCCGGGTTCAGGTGCTTGCCCGAAGCGCACCGGTTGTCGAGACACTGGGTTCGGCAACAGTTCTCTGCGTGGACAAGACCGGCACTCTGACTCTGAACCGGATGACGGTAACCGCGCTCCACTCGGGCGGTATTCACTGCACTATCGATGACTTTCGCAAAAATCCGCCACCGGATACATTTCACGACCTGGTGGAATTCAGCATCCTTGCCAGTCAGCGCGACCCCTTTGATCCGATGGAGCGGGCAATCAAGGATTTCGGTGAAGCGTATCTCGCGCAGACCGAACATCTTCACGGCGATTGGCGTCTTGAGAAAGAATACCCGCTATCTCCGGAACTTCTCGCCATGTCCCATGTCTGGAGAGCGCCGGAAGGATCCGACTATGTCATTGCCGCCAAGGGCGCGCCCGAAGCGGTCGCCGACCTCTGTCATTTCAGTGAAATACAGCAGAAGGAGCTGATGTCGGCAGTAACCCGGATGGCCGACGACGGGCTGCGGGTGCTGGGTGTCGCCCGTTCGTACTTCAGCAAACCGGGTCTGCCGGGTGAACAGCATGATTTTACCTTCGAGTTTCTCGGAATTGTGGGATTGGCCGACCCGGTCAGGCCAACCGTGGCTTCTGCGCTTCAGGATTGCTACCGGGCCGGTATCAGAATGGTTATGATTACCGGCGACTATCCCGGCACGGCGCGCAGCATTGCCCGGCAGATCGGACTTGCCGGGCAGGATAAGGTCATCACCGGTTCAGAACTGGACAATATGAGTGAAGAAGTATTGCAGGAGAGGATCAAAACGGTCAACATCTTTGCCAGGGTTGTGCCTGAACAGAAACTTCGGCTGGTAAAGGCACTCAAGGCAAATGGCGAGATCGTCGCAATGACCGGAGACGGCGTCAACGACGCGCCGGCCCTTAAATCGGCCCATATCGGCATTGCCATGGGCGGGCGTGGCACGGATGTGGCGCGGGAAGCCTCCGATCTCGTACTCCTTGATGATGACTTCGCCTCCATTGTACGTGCTGTAAAAATGGGACGGCGGATCTTTGACAACCTGAAAAAGGCAATGGCCTATCTGCTTGCCATCCATGTTCCGATTGCCGGCATGTCCCTCATACCGGTGTTTTTTAACTGGCCGCTGCTCTTCATGCCGATCCATATAGCCTTTCTCCACCTGATAATTGATCCGGCCTGCTCCATCGTCTATGAGGTCGAGCCGGCAGAGGCGGACGCAATGAACAGACCGCCCCGCGACCCGAAGGAACCGCTGTTCAGCAAGCGGGTTCTGCTCTTAAGCACTCTTCAGGGGCTGAGTGTGCTGGCGATTCTTCTGGCTGTCTTCGGTGTCTGCCTCAGCCGCGGGCAGGGGGAACATGCAGCCCGAACCATGGCTTTTACGACTTTGATAATAGCCAATCTCGGGCTCATGATAACCAACCGGTCCTGGACCGGCACTATCGGCACAATACTCCGGGCGCCCAATGGCGCTCTCTGGTGGGTAACCGGCAGCGCAGTCATGTTTCTTGGCCTTGTCCTGAATATTCCTTTTCTACGACAAATATTCAAATTCTCGGAGATACACCCGATTGATGTTGCCATTTGCGCGTCAGCCGGCATATTGAGCATTGTCTGGTTTGAAATTTTCAAGACGTTCAGTAGGAAAAGAGGCTGATACTAAACTGGTCAGGAATAATTACATCCGGGTCATTTCAGCACGGGATATGACAGACAAAGAATTGGAGGTATATCGTGACCGCCTTAAAAAAAGTTCCAAAATTTAAAACAGAGGATGATGAGCGTGACTTCTGGGCAACCCATGATGCGACGGACTATCTTGATTTTTCTCAAGCCGAGGAGAGTGTTCGCAACGGCTTGCGACAAAATTAAATGCAATTCACGACGATTAACGACATTATGCGTGTCGCGATTCGTCGTCAATATCAACAGCGAGACTTGGACATGACTGTTACATTGCTGTCCCCCCAACAAGAAGAGATCCTTGCTCTCCTGGCCCGTCACCCTGATGGACGTAATAGTGAGGGCATTCGCAATGAACTGAGTAACCCTCCGCACCTGCGAACGGTACAGCGCTGGCTCGCCGAACTGGCGGCAAAGCGGCATATTGCTGCTATCGGCAAAGGCAAGGCAACGATCTACCGGTTGCTCACGCCAACTGACATCCGTATGGTTTCACCCGAATCAGAAGCTCCCGGTGCGGCAGAAAACTACGAAACGTACATTCCGCTCTCCGAAGAGGGCCGCGAGATATTCTCCCAGGTTCGTCGCCCGCGGGGAGCGCGAACCCCTGTCGGGTATGAACGCTCATTTCTCGATGCCTATATCACCAACACAACGTGGTATCTGGGTGAGATGACCCGCAAACACCTGCATCGCATTGGTGATACGGGTGAGTTTAAGCGCCCTGCCGGTACTTATGGCCGGGCTATCCTCAACCGGTTGCTGATCGATCTATCGTGGGCATCCAGCCGGCTGGAAGGGAACACCTATTCCCGCATCGATACGCAAAACCTGATCGAGTTTGGCCGTTATGCGGAAGGGAAGGACGCCCAGGAAGCTCAGATGATCCTCAATCACAAGACGGCCATTGAGTTGTTGCTTGATGAAGCGGAATCCGTCGGCTTTGATACGCATACCTTCCTCAGCCTGCATGGTCTGTTATCGGAAAACCTGATGCCTGACCCGGACGCCAGTGGACGCCTGCGTTCCCGGCCCGTCCAGATCGGCGGTTCAGTATTTGTACCGCTCGCGGCTCCACAGCTCATCGAAGAGTGTTTTCACAACATACTCAGAAAAGCTTCTGAAATCGATCATTTCAGCCCCGAGGCACAGGCTATTCTCAAAGAACTGTTGGAAAAGTACGCCCAGCACGGCACCGCACAATTCGTCGTGCCGGATATCCTGAAGGTTCCGCCCATTTCGGAGCGGGGGAACGTCATTGAGATTGCCGGGTATTTTGGTGGGGCGGAAAACTTGCGTGAAGCTGTCAATCAGCTACAGACGCTGCTGTACTCCCAGTAGCCGACACATCCCACGATTTCCCATTGACTCGCCGATAATAATACCTACAATAAAAAGTAAGAAATTACATTGGAGGTAAGAAACATGCTGTCTACCGTAACTTCGAAGGGGCAAATCACCATCCCCAAGGATATTCGCACCCTGCTCAACATAAGGACCAACGACAAGGTCGATTTCGTCGTTGAGGGAAACCGGGCAGTGTTGGTGCCGATCAGGACGTTGCGTGAACTACGGGGCGCAGTGCAAACATCCGGCAATAGTGACTTCAGCGAAGAACGCTCCATAGCCAAGAAAGCTGTCGCCAAGCGGGTGCGTGAGGAGATGTCATGAGCCGCTGCTTTGTCGATACCAACCTGTTCATCCGCTATCTCACCAACGACGACAAACAGAAAGCCGATCGGGTCGAGAAGCTGCTTGACTCAGCCTCAGAAGGCACGGTGCAACTGATAACCACTGAAATGGTCATAGCTGAGGTTGTCTGGGTGCTTGAGTCATCCTACAAGCTGACCGCCGTGTCGGTGGCGCCGCTGATTCGAGGCATACTGGCCACTCCCGGTCTCGAAGTTCTGAACGGAGGTCTGGTGTCGCGGGCGCTCGAATATTACGAAGGACAGAACATCGACTTCATCGACGGCTACATTGCGGCCGTGATGGAAAAACAGGGTATCACCGAGTTGTATTCGTTTGACAAAAAGCACATCTCCCGCCTGAAGCTGATTACGAGGAAGGAACCGTGAAGCGCACTTCAAAACAAGCTCAACCACAGACCACAGCCCAGCAACTGGGCTCCATCGTAAAGTCATCCCGCGACATCATGCGCAAGGACAAGGGGCTTTCCGGCGACATTGACCGGCTTCCCATGCTGTCGCGAGGATTTCCTTGACGAAAGAGCACTCGGACCGATGCGGGTGGCACTTTTTGCCACCGGGGCCGAGGATGCGGAGATGCAGGCGGATGTCGTTGGTTTCGTCTCGGAACTTCTCAGGATGACGGGCTACTTGTCGATGCCTGTACAACCATAACTGATGGCGACCATAACACCCCAACATTCAGCCGAGGAGACGTTTCCGACGAAGATGAATGTGACTCCTGTTTATTTCCTCCAGATTTAACTGGCATAGGCATGTAGCTGAGCCTGGGGGTGGAGGTACTGGTGGAACCATGATTGGCCCAGTTGTTTCCGCACGAGTAATTCATGATAAGGAGATGATGGTTGAAAACATGGTTTTGGCTCTAAGTGGTGAATTCAATGAGTGCTTTGAGAAGTTCCTTGATTGGAAGGCTAACTGGGAGCGTTCCACTATCTGCTTCAAAGCAGAGGGAGTAAAAAACGTTACTAACCATCTGCCTGCGCCAGGAGGAAATACTCCAATTTATGAAAAACTATCACTGCCTTCACTCCATTGATTTCCAAAACATTCATCATGGCCTCACCCCATTTTCTTCAAGCCATTTGCGGATACTCGCAACCGCTCCCTTGTCTGTGTCTGGAGATGGGTGAGGGCGGTGAAACACCCGACGTTCGCCAAACATCCGTACTCCAATGCGGGAACCTTCCCGCTCAGTTATTTCTGCGCCCAGCTCTCTGAATAGTCCCTCAATATCACTCCACTTCAAGTTTGCGCTGGGTGGATGCAAAAAGAGGACTTCGAGTCAGTAGGTCAGTTCGGTTTAACCCTTTCATACTGGTAGATATTTATCAAGGCGCCCAGCGGCGCTGTCAGGATAATCCCGATGAACAGAGCGATCATTCCGGCGCAGGCGATGACATTACCGACCAGATAGGCCAGCAGCCAGGGCACCGGATATGCCTTGATCGAATCTATACTCCACTTGAAGGCGTCTACGGCGCCCCGTTTGTTGTCGATAACCGCATACATGCCGGGAGCAACAGCAAAACCGAGTGCTATCGACGCCAACTGACCAAGGACAGGAACAAAATTCAGTATAACCATGGCGATCAGACCCAAAAGTAAATAGACCAACAGATTGCCAAAGCAGTCCCACGCATTGAAGAGGTCGCCCACCTGCGCTTTACCCTGACCGCGGGCGACCTTGATCAGAGAGCGGGTGTAGCCTGCAATGAAACCGATGTTGGCGATCGGAATCCAGACCACCAGCAAGAATACGAACGTCAGGAGCACAAGGTCAGCCAGATTTCCCTTCCAGACGTTCAAAGCATTGGTGAAAAGCTCCCCGAAGTCTCCCTGAGCAGATATTCCGGGCAGGCCAAAAACCGATCCGATGCTGGATCCGCAATGTTTGCACTTTACAGCGCCATCCAGAACCTCTTCCTTACAGAACGGACATTGCATATGTGACTCCTCCTTGTAACAGGATACGGTGGCAAGCCACCGGGTGTGTCAAATGTAGTAGTAGTGCAACTTGGAGAATAACATTGCACGCGCTTGTGAACAAGCCTCTTAAGGCCCTTTGATATCCATCCGCCAGGCAGCGCTCTCGCCGCGCAGCTCGGGTTGATACATGGGCCAGACTGCCGCCGGCAGTGCTATGACCTTTCCTTCCAGTTCCGGATAGATTGCGTGACGGAATTCGTGCCGGCCAGCCGGTAATCCGGTGATAAAAAAGGCCAGCTTCTCGTCACGACGTTCCCGGTGAGAAAACCAGTTTCCGTAGCCGCTCTCGCCGGAAAACCGCGGATCGCGGTCGGTTTCGCGCGACTCAAAACCGGCTGGCAGACGATCCTCGACAATGACATACTCAAGGCTCTGCCGGTTCTCCACAATCAACCGCACTTCGATGTCGTTCCCCGGTTCAAGGATTTCATCCGGTTTGAGTGGAGTATATTCGCGCCGCCAGACATCGCCGGACTTGACGGTTGCCACCCGGTAAAAAGTGCGCTCCAGCTTGAGACCTGCCGCCGGGCGGGCCGATTCCGGTGCTGCCTGATACTCCAGACCTGCTGCCAGATAAGCCGCACCCGCAGCAGCGCTCTTGGTCAACGAAATCCGGTTGACACCATTCTTTAAAATATTCGCCGGTACAGTCAGTTGGGCGTCGCCTGTTACTATCCGGCCGTTTTCGACCAGCCAGCTTGCCAGTTCATTGCCATTGAGGCTCAATTTCGCCGTATAGCCGGCCGTAGCCTCGCCACTGGCAGCAACATAGTCGGCCAGTGCGGTCACCGCTGCCGCCGAAGCAGTGGTGGTATGCCACCAGCCACTTTCCCGGCGGCGGGACAGGAACCCGGCCAGCCGCACAGCCATCGGATCCCCGGCATCCTGTTTTACCATCAGGGAGAGCATGGCTGCAGTGGTCTCCACCGCCGATGAGCCCCAGCGCCGGCCATACCACCACGATTCCGAATCGGTATCCTTCAGATAGGATACCTGACCTTCGTCTTGAATCTCTTTTTTCAACTGGCCGATAATCGGTTCAAGCATATCTTTCCGTGCACCGATCAAGCCTAATGCCTCGCCATAAGCCAGCTGCTCCGATAGTGGCAGTGACTTCCAGAGTGAACCGACCTTCTGCTCCAGGTCAGCCTTGCGTACTCCGTTTACCGCCAACGCGCGGTAAGCCCGGGGCAGTTGGTCAGTCGGAGCGTCGGCTGCCAGCTTCTCCAATGCCGTGATGCCCCGTTTGAGCAGGGTATCGGGCACCGCCAGCCCGGCTTTTACCGCCAGTCCCAGGCCATAAACGGTGTGGGCGGTCATGGTCAGACTGGTGCTGTCATTCTTCCACCACCCCCAACCACCATCTTCGTGCTGCATCTCTTCCAACCGGCGGATACCCTCTGCAATCACGAGCGGGAGTTTTGTCTCCGTGGCCGGGTCGGGCAGCCAGCCGGTTTTGTTCAGCAGGGAGCGGGCATGCACTGCCGGGATGAAGCGCGAGAGAGTCTGCTCCACGCAGCCGTAGGGGAATTCGACCAGTCTGGTAATCGCGCTGTTCAGGCTGGCGGCGATGGTGGGAGAGAAGAAGAGCTTCAACTGCGCCGTACCGGGTAACGCCTCTACCGGCAGGATCAGCTCAGTTTGCCCCTCGGTATCACGCAGAGCGATGCCACCGCCGACCTCACGCGTAATGGAGCGGGGCAACACCGGCAGGGTCAGTTCCATTGCATCGCCCTTCTCATTGCCAGCGGCCAAAAGACGCAAGGTGGCGCGACCGGCACTGTCGGCTCGCAGGTTTACCGAGACCTTGAGAGTACTGCGGGGTGCTATGCTGCCGCTGAAAGCAGGATCACCCAACAGGGTCAGCCCCTGCGCTTCAAAGCGCCCTGTGGCACTTTGCTCCTTGTCGATCATGCTGCTGATCACCCCCGGAATCCGCAGTTCATCGCCGACGGTCAGGAAACGGGGCGGAGCCAGACGCGCCATAAGCTCCAGTCGGGCGATGAATTTTTCGCGGCCGACACCGAAATCACTGTCACGGGCATGCCCAACCGCGGTGGCCCGCCAGGTGGTCAGGTTGTCCGGCAGCGTGAAGTCGGCTGTGACGTTGCCGTTCGGTTGCGAAACGAGCATGGGGAACCAGGCAGCGGTATCCTTGAATGTTTTGCGTACCTTGAGCCCTTTCAGACCGTCGTCAGCCTCCATGGCTGAAGCCTTTTCCTTTGACGCCCCACCCAGATAGACCCGTGGGAAGGAGTGCAAGGTGGTCACCAGATGTTCCCTTGTACCGCGAAAGAACTGCCAGATGTCGTCAGGGCGCTCTTTGGCGATGGCGAAGATGGACTCATCCACCACAGCCAGGGAAAGCTCGGCCGGCACCGTCTGCCCGGCCATACTGGAGGAAATGGTCAGGCGCACCGGATCGCCCGGAGCATGGACCGGTTTGTCCGCCGTAACTTTCAGGTCGAGCCTGCCTGGCTGGAGGTCGACCCGTAGCGGAAGTGTGCGGCTGAAGAAACGGCCAGCTCCCACCGCCACTGCAGAGACATGGATTGAGGGGGCCAGAGCTTCGGTGACAGGTATCTCGACCACCTCTACCATCTCCTTGAGCGGCACCACCTTTTTCATGGCAATTTCACGTCCTTCCAGCGTCAGGAGCAGGCTGCCGCCGGTCACGGGTGAGCGCACGATCAGGCGGGCGATCTCCCCAGGGCGGTAGCTCTTGCGGTCGAACTCGGCTTCCAGATCACGGTAGGAACCCTCCCAGGAGAAGCCTGCCTTCCAGACCCAGACCGAGGTGGTCGCCACAGTTTTGCGTCCGGCCTCATCAGCCCCTTCGGCCCTGACCTGCCAGTAGCCCGGCTTGGGAAAGCTGAATCGGGCGCGGGCACTGCCGTCGGCTGCCGTCGATATGCTGCTGCTCTCCGACTCCTGCCAGATATAGGAGCGGGACTTCTTATCGTAAACCTGACGTCCGAAACCAAGCCGCAGCGGCAAAGACAGTGCGGCACCTTCCCACGAAGCAGCCTTAAGGATGATCTCCTGCGGTTCTCCCGGCCGGGCCAGATAGTTGGCCGCCTTGACGTTCAGCGACACCAGCGATGGCACCACGGTCACGCTTTCCGAGGCAGATACCTGACGTGAAGAAGCATCAGTCACGTCGGTCTCCAGCGTATAGGTGGAGGGCATGTCGTGGGTTTTGGCCGTAACCGGGATACTCACCTCACCATTGTCGTCCAGCTTGGCTTCACCTTCACCAATGAAGTCGGCATAGCCGCCATCTGAGTGACGATCTTCGTCGTAGCCGTCATCATCACTGCCGGCTCCCAAACCCCAGGCCGGTTTGGAATAGAGACGCCAGAGCAGCTTGCCCCCCGCCACCGGCGCGCCGTAGTAGTAGCGGGCACTCACCTTGAATAGCCCGGTATCGCCGGCCACCAGGAACTGCCGGTCGGCCTTCGGCCTGACCTCGAACTCCGGTTTACGGTACTCCAGCACCCGGAACGAACCCTGCCATGACTCCCCGGCGCCACCGGCGGTGATGCTGTACTCTCCCAAGGCAGGAACGGGCGGCAGGATGCACTCGCTCGTAAATGAGCCGGTGGCGGTCACCGTCAGATCAGACGCGCAGACCGTCTTGTCGTTGTCATCCTTTACCTCGACATGCACCTTGTCCAGCCTGGGCAGCGTATACTCTTCGCCCGAACGCCGGCGCAACACCCCCTTGTAGAAAACCGACTGGCTGGGGCGGTAGACTGGCCGGTCGGTATAGATATACCCCTTGATACCAGTGGATTTTCCATTGTCCTCCCGATTGGGCAGATCCAGGAAAGCCAGACTGTTGCCGAGTTTACCAACAAGTCGAGCGGTGCTTTCAGCCCCTTTCCATGTGGCGAAACCACTCGCGTCCGTGGTAACGCCACCCGCAGGAGAGAATACGTTTATCCCGACACCAGCCAGTGGCTTGCCGTTGACCAGATCGGTTGCAAACAGCAGGGTTCCCGCAGGCGATACTTTGGCTACCAGCCCCAGGCGGGTCACCAGAAATCCGAAACGGGCCGCAGCTCCACCCCCTTTCAGTTCCAGCAGGTAGGCGCCCGGCTGCAATCCGGGCAGCGGAATGCGCCCAAACCGGCTGTAACTGTCGCGCCGTGTTTTGAAACTGACCGGAATGCTGATGACTTTTTTGACCGCTCCGGCCGGGATCGAGTCCGGCTGGCGCAGATCGACCGAACCGTCCAGAAGCAAAGAAGCGGAGACCAGGGTTATGATCGCCTCAGCCTTCTCGACCCGCAAACTGTTGGCGCGTAGCTTGACCGGTTTGCCCGGCAGAAAAACCTCGCTGTACTCCTCAATGCTCAGTGCGGGGGGCTTGAGCTCTGCTTCGATAGTGAGCTCGCTGTTGATCCCTTCCTTGATATCAACTCCCCGGCGGCTCTCTTTCAAACGCTCATCCGGCGCCGAAACGGCATAATGTCCCGGAGGCAGATCAGTCAGCAGCGCCACACCATCCTTGTCAGTTTTGACCGAACGGTAGATCGTGTTGCCGCCCAGATTGACCCTGATTTTATCAATCAGGACTGTTTTTCCTTTCTCGCGAACTGCAATACGTACCTTCAATTCGGCTGCGTGGCGAATAACCAGGTCTCCCAGATCCTTTTTTTCGCCCGGGCCGAGATAATAATAGGCGCTTTTTTCCAAAACCCATCCCGGCCTGTTCAGGGCCGGTTCGTAACCGTGCGGATCCAGACCGGTGAAGCGAAAGCGACCATCTTCGGCACTTGCAGACGTAGTGACGTTGTCGGCACGTATGGGGATTCCGGCGACCGGTGTTCCGGTGCCATCAACGAGCCTGCCGGATAATTCGGCCGGTTTGCGCAGGTAGAGGGGGCCGAGATCAACCGGTTTGGCTGCCACCGACATGCCGCTCTGCATGGTTCCCAGACCTTCAGCCTTGACGAACCAGGCGAATGAGCCGGAGGGGAGGCTGACGCGATATGCACCGTCGTTGTCTGATCTCGCTCTGGCCGAAGGTGAGGCGGCAATTCCGTTGTCATTGCGAATGAAGAAGGTTATCTCAGCGCCGACCACCGGCTTGTTTGTTTCGGCTGACATGATGGCGCCGCGGACGTCCTGTAAGCCTGTGGCGGCTTGGGCGGGTGACAGGGAGAGAAGCAGCAGGATGGTACAGAGAAGTAAAAGAGTGGTGTGGAGGACTTTCATCGGGACTCCTTCAAAATGTTCAGCTACATATGCCTGGAACGCTTATCCGGTCGTTCAATCTCGAACTTCTCCAGGCGGTACTGCAGAGTTTTGTAACTCATACCCAACAGCGGCGCCGCCTTGCCAATCACCCAATCGGCCCGTTCCATGGCTTTGATGATCAAACCTTTCTCCAAAGCTTCAAAATCTATCCCATCCGGTGGCAGGTCGATCGGAATGCCACCGGCCAGAGAAGCATGGGCGGTTATCTCGGCCGGCAGATCATCCGGTTCAATATAGTTGCTTTCGGCCATCAGAATCGAGCGCTCAACGACCGACTCCAGTTGCCGTACGTTGCCCGGCCAGGTGTAATTCATCAGCAGTTTCAGTGCTGGTTTGGAAATACCGTCAATTGCAACACCGGAGGAGTGACTGAATTTTTTTATGAAAAACTCTGTCAAAGTTTTGACATCATTGCCCCGCTCACGGAGAGGCGGGAGATTGATGCGGATAACATTAAGTCGATAAAACAGATCTTCCCGGAAGACTCCCCGCTTGATCTCATACTCAAGTTCACGGTTGGTGGCGGCCAGGATACGCACATCCAGGGCGATATTGACTTTACCTCCCACCCTCCGGATCTCCTTTTCCTGGATAGCACGCAGCAGCTTGGCCTGCATGGCGGAATTCATCTCGCCAATTTCGTCCAGAAAGACAGTTCCACCGTCAGCTGCCTCAAAAATGCCAATTTCACGTGCATTGGCACCGGTGAAGCTCCCCTTCTCGTGGCCGAACAGCTCACTCTCGATGAGGGTATCGGGAATGGCGGCGCAGTTGATGGCCATGAAAGGTTTTTCACGGCGCGGACTGCCGTCGTGAATGGCGTGGGCAATCAATTCCTTTCCGGTACCGGACTCCCCCACGATCAGTACCGTTGAGGTTGAAGCGGCGATTTTGGCGACAACCCGGAAAACCTCCTTCATCTTTGGATGTTCACCACGCATGCTGGGTATGGTCTTGATCGATTCGATCCGTTTCTGCAGGACGCGGTTTTCGCGTACCAGGCCGATACGCTCGAAGGCACGCCTCAACGTCAGTACCAGGTTGTCACGCTCCAGCGGTTTTTCCATGTAATCAAAGGCCCCTTTCCGCATGGCCTCTACCGCCGAATCGACCGAACCATGGGCGGTCATCATGATGATACATTGCTGCGGATCATCCGCCAGAACCTTTTCCAGCAAGTCAAGGCCGCTCTGTCCCTGCATCTTGAGGTCGGTAATGATCAGATCGAACTCGTGCCTTTCAAGTTGAACCAGTGCGTCACGGACACCTGATACATCCACCACGCTGTAACCCTCTTTTTTGAGAATCAGGTTGAGAATATCCCTCTGCCCCTTTTCATCATCAACAATCAGTATGCTTCCCTGCGTTGCAACCACGTTCTGATCCCCCCTCTCCCGTATTAATTGGATATTGCCGGTTTACATGGCAACAGTACGCTGAAGAGTGTCCCTTTATCCCGTTCACTTTCAACCCGGATCTCGCCTCCATGCTCTTTGATAATCCGTTCGGTAATGGCCAGACCCAGCCCGATACCGATATCCCTGGTAGTAAAATAAGGTTGAAATATCTTGTTGATGTCTTCCGGGGCGATACCGCAGCCCTGATCGGCGAACGTCAGTTTCACCTTTCCCTGATCCGGTTCAGACCCCAGGGTTATCGTACCGCCATCCGGCATTGCCTGGGCTGCATTGCTGACGAGGTTCAATATGCAGTTACGTAATAATTCCTGGTCAATCCACAAGGGGGGCATGTCTGCCGGAATCTGCTGTTCCACCGTAATGCGCTGTTCCTGGAGGCGTCCCTGCAACACCGGCAGTACCTTGCTCAGGAGTTCCGTATAGGAGGTCAGCACGCGTCTCAGCTTGAGCGGCCGTCCGTAGTTCATGAAATTGATCACCATATAGTTGGCGCGGCGCACTTCTTCCTTGATCTTGTCGGTCAGCTCCGTCAGTTCGACACACTTGTCGCCGCAGTTTGGCAACATCTCGGTCTTCAAGTGATCAATGGCCAGACTGATATAATTGAGCGGGTTTCGGATCTCGTGAGCGATACCCGAGGCCAGCTGCCCGACGCGGGAAAGGTGCTCGGCTTCATTGAGACGCTTTTCGAGCGCCTCTCTTTCACGAAGCTTTTCCACCATGTTGTTGAAGCCTTCGGCCAGTTCGCCGATCTCGTCACGACTCGTGACCGGGATCGTAACTGAAAGATCACCGGCCGAGACCTTTTTGAAGTCATTCACCAGGTTGTGAATCGGCGATGTATAGCGCTTTGCCAAAAAAATCGTCAGAGCGATGCCAACCGCGAAGATGATGCAGGTGGCAAACAGCCGGCGAATAAAATTGGCGTGCTGAATATCGCGGATGTTGTCGAGCAGCATATTGATCTGGACATATCCGAGCTGCTCGTCTCCAACAATGACAGGTACGAGCACCTCGTAGGGCTTCTGGGTGAGAATCGTGGCTCCTTTGCTCTGGCGGGGTGCCGCATGAACACCTTTTTCAAGCTTTTTGATCTCGCGCTTCTTGCCGATCTTTTCCGGATCGGAGGAGTCGATAATCTCCCCCTCTATATTCATGATGTTGATTTCATTGATCCCTTTTTCGCGCGCTTTGTTGAGGTATTCGGTCAGGCGGGAAGTCTCGGCCTCGGAGGTGAGATCCTCAATGCTCATCTGGACAGCCTTGGATATCTCCTGAGAACTCTCCTGAATCTCGTTCACAAGGTCGGTCTGAGCATACTGGTTGAGGGTAAAGAGGGTCAGCATGGCCAGTACCAGCAGTGAGAGCATTATGATGACAAGCTTGGCGTTGAGTTTCATGGCAACCTTTGAAGTTCAGTAATGGTGAGGGATTATATAGCACTGTTCGATGCGGCACAAGTGCTCTTGACACTTCGCCGACCTGTGAATCAACCGTGATGGTTCAGAAAACCGTTTGACGAGGTCTGTACCCGGGACTATGGTATAGTTTGTCATTCCGGCTGGATTATAGCCGGAGTCCAGATCCTACAGGTACCCAAGGACACGAGCTATGGTTGCGATTTTTCCGGGTGACAAGAAATGAGCATGGCTGCGTCACTGATCCGTCGTCGCTATAAAATCAGCGGAATTGTACAGGGCGTTGGTTTCCGTCCTTTCATATATCGACTGGCGCACGAACTGGAGTTGTCCGGATGGGTGAGCAATTCTCCTGCAGGGGTAAAGATCGAGATACAGGGTGCGGCAGAGGCTTTGGCGGCCTTTGATCAGGCTCTTGCCGACGATGCGCCTCCGCTGGCTGTGATCAGTGCCATTATTGCCGACACCATTCCTTCCGTTGAAGAAACGGTTTTTTCGATTCTCCCCAGCGTTGACGGCGAGGCGGCCATTCAGATCGCTCCCGATTCCGCCCTCTGTTTCGATTGCCTGAGAGAGCTATTCGACCCCACTGACCGGCGCTACCGTTATCCGTTCATAACCTGCACCAACTGTGGCCCACGCTACAGCATCATCACCGGCATCCCCTACGACCGTCCCAAAACGACCATGGCCGGCTTTCCACTCTGCCCTGACTGCCGGCGCGAATACGATAATCCACTCGACCGGCGCTTCCATGCACAGCCGATCGCCTGCCACATCTGTGGTCCGCAGGTGAGTCTGATATCGTCCCAAGAGCCCCATTCCCATCCTGACCTTCCCCTTGAGGGGGAAGGAACTGTAACGCATATGGTACCGGTGAGGGGGGAAGATGCCATTCTCAAGGCCATCTGCCTGCTTCAGCAAGGCTCTATTCTGGCCATCAAAGGGATTGGCGGGTACCATCTTGCCGTGGATGCCAGCAATCACGATGCGGTGCGACGACTGCGCGAGCGGAAGAAACGCGATGAAAAGCCTTTCGCCGTCATGGTCGCCTCGCGTGAATCTGCCCGCAGACTGGCTCTGATGGAAGATATTGAGGAGCGGCTTTTGTGCTCTCCGGAAGCTCCGATTGTCATCGTCAGAAAACGCCCCGACTGCCCGGTGTCGCCACTGGTTGCACCCGATAATGGCTGGCTTGGAGTGATGCTCCCCTATGCACCGCTGCATCATCTTATCATGCGGGACAATTTTTTGGCCCTTGTCATGACAAGCGGAAATATTTCCGACGAGCCGGTCGCATATAGAGATGACGATGCCCTGAAGAGTCTGGCCGGAATCGCCGACTACTTCCTGATTCATGACCGTCCAATCCATATCCGCAGCGATGATTCAGTCATGCGCGTTTTTCGGGAGAGGCCGCTTTTCTATCGCCGCGCCAGAGGGTATGTACCGCGGGCTGTCAAACTCCCCTTTCCCGTTCAGCCATTACTGGCAGTTGGAGCCGAACTGAAGAGCGCCGTCTGTCTTGCAACAGGGGATCGGGCTTTTCTCAGCCAACACATCGGAGACCTTCAAAATGACTCTTCCTACGATTCGTTTCTTCATACCATCGAACATCTGTCCGGTATATTGGAGCTAAAACCGAAAACTATCGCCTGTGACCTCCACCCGGATTACCTTTCATCCGGATTTGCCGAAGAGAGCGGCCTGCCGCTGATAAAAATCCAGCACCACCACGCCCATCTGGCCTCCTGCATGGCTGAAAACGGTCTGGATGGTGAGGTTATCGGTGTCATATTCGACGGTACCGGTCATGGCACTGACGGAACTGTCTGGGGGGGAGAATTTCTGGTGGGAGGATATGATGGATATCGGAGGGCAGCCCATTTTCGCGAGACGCCATTACCCGGTGGCGATACAGCAGTTCGCGAACCGTGGCGCATGGCCATGTCATACCTGTACCAGGCCGATGGAGAAGCGGCTTTTTCCGCAGATCATCCGGTAGCCCGCCGACTGTCCGGCCGGGAGCAAGCCGTTTTTGCAGGCATGCTGCGGCGCGGCATCAACTCGCCGCCCACATCCAGTTGCGGACGGCTGTTTGATGCTGTGGCAGCGTTATTGAATATTCGGCATACGGTGTCGTATGACGGACAGGCGGCTATTGAACTTGAGGCGCTGGCGGAAACGGTTGCGGCAGAGACAAAATCCCCCCCGGCACCCCTTTCCAAAGAGGGGAGCTATTCTTACAGGATTGTGTACAATGATGAATGTCCGATCCAGCTTGATTTTTCCTCGATGTTCCCCGAGATTCTGAACGACAAAAATACCGGTATTCCTGCCTCCGTCATCGCCCATCGTTTTCATCGTACCGTTGCCGCAGCATCTACGGAAATATGCATGCATCTGGCACAATCCACCGGCCTCGACCGCGTTATTCTCTCGGGGGGTGTTTTTCAGAATCGCCTTTTGAGTGAAATGATATATACTGCCCTTGTCAACAAAGGGCTGCAGGTGTTCACCCACCGGCTGGTCCCGCCGAATGACGGCGGTATTGCCCTGGGACAAGCCGCAATTGCAGGAAGGAGAACGGGCTGACATGTGTCTTGGCGTTCCGATGAAAATTCTGAGTAAAGAGGGTGACAGTATTGTCGCTGAAGTGGATGGCGTACAGAGAGAGGCCAGCGTCATGCTGCTGGGCGAAGATGTTTCGGTCGGCGATTATGTTATCGTGCATGCCGGTTTTGCGATCTCCAGGCTTGACGAGGAATATGCCGAGGAGACACTGCGCCTGATGCGGGAGATATATTCAGACGGAGATATGGTATGAAATTTCAGGACGAATTCCGCGACCGGACACTGGTCCAGAACATGGCAGCCAACATCCGCCGCATGGCGGATCGCCTGAAATCGCCGGTCAATTTCATGGAAGTCTGCGGCACTCATACCATGTCGATCTACCAGTATGGCATCCGCTCGCTGCTGCCGGATAACGTTTGCCTTGTCTCAGGGCCCGGCTGCCCTGTCTGCGTGACACCAATCGGATATGTTGACCAGTCGCTGTTGTGCGCCGCTGACTCGAACAATATTGTTGCCACATTCGGAGACATGCTCCGGGTTCCCGGCAGCCGCTCTTCACTGATGGAAGAACGGGCCAAAGGGGCAGATATTCGCATCGTGTATTCACCACTTGATGCAGTTGCACTGGCGAAGAACCATCCCGAACGTCGTGTGGTTTTTCTGGGGGTCGGTTTCGAGACCACCGCTCCGACGATTGCAGCCAGTATTCTGGAGGCAGACCGCCAGAACCTGACCAACTACTGTGTGCTGGCTTCACACAAGACCATGCCGGCGCCGATGGACATTCTGACCGGTGATCCGGAACTGAATCTCAAGGGTTACCTCTGCCCGGCCCACGTGAGTACCATCATCGGAGGAAATGCCTACAAACCGCTGGTGGAAAAATACCATATCCCCTGTGTTGTAACCGGCTTTGAACCGGCCGATGTCATGCAGGGGGTCGAGATGCTTCTGGCTCAGCTGCTGAGCGGTGAAAGCAAGGTTGAGATCCAGTACAGCCGTGCTGTTTCGTGGGAAGGAAATCCAAAGGCTCAGGCCATCCTCAACCAGCTTTTTGAGCCCTGTGATGCTGTCTGGCGCGGTCTGGGCGTCCTCCCCGACAGCGGGCTATCTATCAGAAATGAGTATGCACGCTTTGATGCCGAACAGGTTCTTTCGCTTGACCTGCCTGAACCTATTGAAAATCCAGCCTGTCTCTGCGGAGAAATCCTCAAAGGGAAGCTGCCACCCTTTGATTGCCCACTATTTTCAACCGTCTGCACTCCGGAATCACCGGTCGGGGCCTGCATGGTCTCCAGCGAGGGAACCTGTGCGGCAGCCTATAAGTACGGGAGGTAGCACCATGTTTACGATGCAGGATTTACGCGACCATTACCGCTTTACCGATCAGGATGCCGAGTTGCTGCTGTCGTTACAGCCTCTGGCAGAAGAGAATCAGGAGCGCTTTTCGCTCGAATTCTATGACTATCTCTACAGTTTGCCGGAGACGGCAGCTATCCTCAACAAGAACAATCGCCTGCGCCTGAGGGAAATGCACAGCAACTGGTTCATGTCTCTTTTTACCGGCATCTATGACAATCACTACATGAATCATCTGACCCGCATCGGCTATGCCCACGTCAAGGTCGGCCTCAGCGTTCACTTTGTCAATGCGGCCATGAACCAGATCCGGCACTTCCTGCTGGGGCTGATAGATGTCAATTATTCTGATCGCGAACAGCGCCGTGTCCTGCGGGAAGCGGTTGAGAAAATTCTGGACATGAATCTGGATGTGATGAGCACGTCCTACCGTGAAGAGGAGATGAAAAAGGTCTTTGTTTCCCGCAAGGTGGAGTCTTTCCTGATAAAGGCCACCGAACGCTTCACCTATGGTCTGAATCTGGCGCTGGTACTGGCACTGGCTGGTGTTTCCATTTCGGTTGTCATTCTCTTTGTCTGGGATATCCTGCATATTTTCAAGGGAAATATGGAGAAGGGAATCCTTTCGGCTCTGGGATCACTTTTGATACTCTGGATGATGATCGAACTGATGGACAACGAGATCAAGAACCTGAAAGGTGGAAAATTTAATATTCTTGTTTTCATCGGAGTAATTATTGTCGCGATGATTCGCGAGATACTTATCTCGACCCTGCGCAAAGACGATCTTACCACTCAGGCATTTCTGGCCGGTACGCTGCTGATTCTGGGGGTTGTTTACTACCTGGTTTCACTGGCCCAGAGAGATCATCAGAAGATCTAGGACATGGGCTCCTTCTCGCACATCCTGGCCGGCTTTGCGCTCGGTTTTCGCCATCGCCGGGAACTGGGGCGAATTTTGAAGATGACCCCTCTAAATGCCCGTATCCTGCTGCTTGATCCCAAGGCTTTACGCGCTTCGGGAGTTGCTGCGCTCGCGCTTGATTTTGATGGAGTTCTGACCTATCATGGCGCAGCAACTCCACTTTTTGAGATTATCGATTGGATGAAACGCAGTGAAGCAATTTTTGGCGGTGACCGGATCTTCATACTCTCCAATAAGCCGACGAACGAACGCATACAATGGTTTGCCGAAAACTTTCCTGACATGCGTTTCATTGCGGGTATCAGAAAAAAGCCGTATCCCGATGGTCTCAATAAAACAGCAGAATATGCCGGAGTCCACGTGTCTTCGATCATGATGGTAGATGATCGTCTGTTGACAGGATGTCTGGCTGCGGTGGTTGCCGGCGCTCGCGCCTGCTACATCCGCAAGCCTTATGTTTCGTTACATTTGCGACCTTTTTCCGAGATATTCTTCATGCTGTTGCGCTCTTTGGAGCGGCTGTTTGTTCGCTTGATTTCTTTCACCTGACAGGAGCTGTGCGATGTTTTGAGAAGTTGCCGGTTTATGGGAGGAACACCAGAACATGGAAGACCGGATTCGCACTGAAATCATTCGCTTTATCACCGGCCACCCCGGTAACTGTCTTCCTGACAGCAACAGCTCCTACTTCGGCCAGCCTCTGGTCGGCTTTTCAGCAGCGTCCGACCCGTTGTTTGCCGACTACAAGAGCATCATCGGGCCGTTTCATCTTCTGCCCGGAGAATTGCTGCCCGAAGCGGCTTCGGTCATCAGCTGGATATTGCCGGTAAGTACGCAGGTCCGGGATAGTAACCACCGACAGAAGGAGTTGCCGTCGCGGGAATGGGCTTTGACCCGTACTCACGGCGAAGCAATTAACGGAGACCTGCGCCGGCACCTGGTAGCGTGGCTTGAGGATAAGGAGTATCGCGGGGTGGCGCCGCAGTACTCGCCTCTTTGGAAGGAGTTTGGCGATACCCCGGTCGGCATTGCTTCGGCCTGGTCTGAGCGCCATGCCGCCTATGCTGCCGGGCTGGGCACTTTCAGTCTGAGCGATGGTTTGATCACTCCGGTTGGTATTGCCCATCGCTGCGGCAGCGTTATCACCAACCTTGTGCTTGTGCCCACGCCCCGCACTGCGCCGGACCATCTTCACAATTGCCTTTACCACCGTAACGGCAACTGTGGTGCCTGCATCACCCGTTGCCCGGTAGGAGCTATCTCACGCGCCGGGCATGACAAGGCCCGCTGCCGGGAGCTGGTCTACGGAGAGGCGCCCCGGCAACTGTCCGAACTTTATGGCGTTCCCCAGACCGGCTGCGGTCTGTGTCAGACCGCCGTACCATGCGAAGGAGGGATTCCGTAAATGATACAGATCAAAATACTACTGGTCATGATAATTCTTATGGCACTGACATTGCCACTCTACGGTGGTGATTACGGCACGATATCGAGTACCGAACTGAAGTCAATGACTGACCGGAACGAGAAGGAATTGCTGATCATTGATTCACGGTCGCAGAGTCAGTATGATGAGACCCATATCAAGGGCGCGCTTAATATCCCGCTTTCGGAGATGGAGCAGAACCCTGCGCTGCCCAATGTTCCCAAGCACGTCAGGCTGGTATTCTACTGCGACGGCAACACCTGACGGGGAAGTGCCGATGCGGCGCGTGTCGCCGTAGAGCGTGGGTTCACGAAAGTATTTGTTCTGAAAAATGGGCTGCCTGCGTGGCAGCAGGCCGGGTATCCGGTTGAAATGAAAATCAGGCAATAGTTAGCGCATTATCAACCGTCCACACTGCGTGCATAACGACCATATACAAAAAGGAGTGATATCATGGAATCCTCAGACAAAAAGGGCATGAACCGCAGGACTTTCATCAAGACCGGAGTAGTGGGAACCGCAGCCGCTCTGATCGCCCCACCTGTATTGGCGGAGTCGTTGCAGAAGATGGCGGCTTCCGATCCTTCTCCCTTTCCCAAGCCGGTTTATCGTATCCTGGGACGCACCGGCCTGAAGATCACGGTGGTCAGTTTTGGAGCAATGCTGACTCCCGAACCGGAAGTAATCCGCGTCGCCATTGAGCAGGGGGTGAACTACATCGACACGGCCCGCAAGTACATGAACGGTAAGAACGAGGAGATCGTCGGCAAAGCAATAAAAGGGATGCGCGACAAGATATTCATTGCTTCCAAGACCCTGCCCGAGTCAAAAACAAAGGCCGAGATCATTCGTGACGTCGAAACCAGCCTGAAAACACTGGGAACAGACCACATTGACGTTATCCAACTCCACAGTCTCACAGACAAGGAACGGATATTCATTCCCGAGACGCGCGAGGCGCTGACGCTCTTGAAAAAACAGGGGAAAGTTCGCTTTTGCGGTGTAACCACCCACAAGAACGAAGTTGAGGTGCTTAACGCCCTGGTGGACGACCCGGACCGGTTTTTCGACACCTGTCTCGTCAAGTTCAACTTCAAGTCGGACAAAGGAGTTGCGGCTGCCGTCAAACGCGCCGCTTCGTCAGGAATCGGCATCATCGCCATGAAGACCCAGGTCGGAGGCTATGACACCACGGGACTAGGTACTATCACCCCCCATCAGGCCGCCCTCAAGTGGGCGCTTCAAAACCCTGATGTCACTGCAGCCATACCGGGCATGAGAAATATGACCGAGTACAAAGAGGACATTGCCGTCATGGGGATACCATTCGCCTATGCAGACCTGCGCCGCCTCGACCGCTACGCCGAAGCAATCGCCCCCTACTACTGCAGCTTCTGCGGCTCGTGCGAAGCGGGCTGCCCCAGGGGGGTTGACATATCCACCGTCAACCGGGCCCTGATGTACGCCGAAGGCGGATACCGCGACCTCTCCCTGGCCCGCGCCACCTATGCCGAACTGCCTCATCGGGCAACAGCGGCGTCCTGTATCGACTGCGAGGGATGCACCGCCCGTTGCGTCAACGGCCTCAACATCTCCGCCAAGATGGACCGTGCCCATGCGGTGCTGGCGTGAGTGCGAAACGTTTCATGATGTATTCGCTGAAGCCGGTGCTCCTGGCCCTGCATCTGCTTCTCATTGTTCCTTCAAGCTCTCAGGCTGCCGGTGATATGGAGAAACTCCTTCCGCCACTCTCCTGCAGTTCCGGATGGAAGATCGAAGGGAAACAGCTCTTCTACGACAGGGAGACCCTGTCCGACCGGATCAACGGCGAAGCCGAGCTATACTTCCCCTACGGTTTCGACCGGATGGCCGCTGCCCGCTATGCCTCGGAGAAAATAAACGGCGCCGGGATGGATGTGGAAATTTACCGGATGGGATCGCAGCTCGACGCCTTCGGCATGTATGCCAACTACCGTCAGAAAGAGGGGCGTCCAATTGGTATTGGAGCCGAATCCAACCTCTCCGGTTCTCAGCTTTTCATCTATCAGGGTCACCATTTTGTCCACATCCAGATGACCGGCACCGAAGCCGTCGTTCCGGAAACTCTGGCAGAATGTGCCCAGACGGTCGTGTCACGACTTCCCGGCAATAAAAGCAGACCACCTGAGCTTTCGATCCTTGACCGCTCGGAGATGGTCAAGGGAACTGAGCGCTATCTTCCGCAGAGCCTTCTTGGTTATGATTTTCTTAACAGGGGGATCATGACCGATGCCGTCGTGGAGGGGGCGAATCTCCAGATATTCCTGCTCCTGGCTTCAACTGCCGAATCAGCATCAACTGTCTTTGAACGCTTCCGCTCCCAGTTGACTCAGGGGAAGATTGAGTCCGGTGGAAAAAGCGCGACATTTCTTGAAGGCATTGATTCTCTCTATGGCCCGGTTATCATTCTGAAGCAGGGCGGCTGCCTCGCCGGCGCCTTGAAGTTCAGCGGAAATAAGGGTGTACGTGCTTTACTGGAGAGTGTCTGCAGGTAATATGGCGTGTAATAAAGAACCTGCAAGGCCATATATTTGACGAGGTCTGTATGTTGACAAATATGAATTGATGACGTATATTTATTACAGACATATACGTCATGGTTGGGAGGTTCTACATGCAAACGAAACTTACTCTTCGACTCGAAGATCAATTAATTGAACAGGCAAAATATTATGCGGCCAATGTTGGCAAATCTCTATCACAGGTTGTAGCCGATTATTTCAAATTCCTTGCCAATGAAAAAGAAAAGCATCTTTTGCCACCTGCCCCCATAACCAAATCTCTTCGTGGCCTTCTGATTAATTCGACTCTTGACGAGAATGATTACAAAATATATCTGGAGGAGAAACACGGTTGAGAATTATGTTTGACACAAACATCCTTCTTGATCTGCTCATGGACAGGGCTCCCTTTTCAGACGCTGCTGCAGAGCTGTTCAGCAAAGTGGAAAACGGGATCATCACGGGGTATGTCTGCAGCACATCCATAACAACCATACACTATCTTGTATCAAAGGCGATAGGATCAACGCGGGCAAAAGAAGAGGTCAAAAAACTGCTGCTCCTGTTTGAAGTGGCGCCTGTCAACAGAATTGTCCTTGAATCAGCACTAACAACGCATTTTGCGGATTTCGAAGATGCAGTGGTCTATGAGGCCGCCTGCCATGTTGGTGCTGAAGCGATCGTAACGCGCAATCAAAAAGATTTCAGAAAGTCCGGTTTATCCGTGTATTCATCAACTGAACTGGCAGGGATATTGAGTTAGTCCGCCCTGATATGGAAGGTGTGCCTGGATGGTTACGTTTTTTGATGCAAAAGAAGTAGCAGCCGATATTGTTCATAAGTTTCATCCTTTACTGGTAACGCTCTTTGGATCAGTGTCCCGCGATAACGTCGGAAATGATCTTGATCTGCTCGTGGTTGTAGATGATGCTGATTATCACGGAATGGAAACCGATGCCCGTTTACAGCGATCACTTGGAAAATATTATCGCAAGTTCGATATTGAACCATTTATCATGCCGGTTACCAGATACGTTCAACAAATCCGTGCCGGTGCACCATTTTTGAATGCAGTGCTCAAAGAGGGGAGGGTTCTGTATATGAACAATTATGTAAACGAATGGTTGCGTCAGGCAGAGGAAGAGCTTTGTGCGGCAAGATATCTTGCAGAAGGAGATTTTCATCGTACTGCATGTTATCACGCTGAACAGGCTATTGAAAAATTCCTTAAGGCACAACTGATTGATAAAGGGTGGGATCTTGAAAAAAGCCACAGCATACGGCGTCTGTTATCAATTTCGGAAGAGTATGGTCTCACATATGATGTTGCGGATGATGATGTCGTGTTTATAGACAGTATCTATCGTGGCAGATATCCTGCTGAAGCGGGACTTTTGCCCCAGGGGGAACCGGAGGGCAGAGATGCTGAAAGAGCTGTGAATCTGGCGACATCTCTGCTGAAACAGTAATAATTTCATGATTGTAGCAGTCATAACTAGTACGATTCCTGTTCCTGTGAATTTTATCCACAAATGGTTTTTTCTTCAGATAAATCCTCAAAATGCCGATATTATATCTATAAGTTGATCAACAGAGCGAAGTTGATCAACAGAGCGGAGTACTATTATGGCTATAACAAACGCTGACATTTTTGCGGCAATTCTGCCCACTGCCGACACCATATTGGCCCAACAGGCTTCCATTGCCAACAGCAATCTCATGGCCGGAGTTCGCATGCTTCAGAAATCTCGACCAGCTGATGCGATCCCTTTTTTCAAGCGAGCGGTGGCATTGGACTCCTCAAACATTGATGCCTACAATTACCTCGGCAATACCTACCTGCAACTAAAGAAGAACGATGATGCTATCGCAACCTTCAAAAAGCTTGTTGCTGTGAAACCGTTCGATAAGGATTCAGCAGTAAACCTCGGCAACGCTTATGCGCAGTCACAAAAGTATGTTGATGCTGAAAAAATGTACAAAAAGGCTGTCTCGTTAAGCCCTAACGACACCTTGGCAAATTACAGCCTTGGCCAGACATATCTCGCCGAGAACAAGCTGAAAGAAGCCGAGACCTCATTTCTGAAAGTTACCCGGCTTTCCCCGCGCGACGCCAACGGTTTCTATGGTCTTGGCGCCACATACAACAAGATGGGTAAGTTTGACGCCGCCGTCAGCGCCCTCAAGCAATCCATCAGCCTGAAACACGACTTTTACGCAGTTGGTGAAAATGAGCTTGGATACGCCTATGCCGGCCAGGGTAACGACGATATGGTTCAGACGCAGATCACGCGGCTTAAGGCCAATGGCCAGGCGACCATGGCGACCAATTTGAATAACGCCACCTTCAAACCGAAGATCACAGGCTACGCCTACGGCATCGGTACCCCCTTCTTCCCACAATTAAGCCCCAATACCCCAATATCCATGTTTACCCTTACAGAACCGGTCACCACGATTGCCGCCATCAATGATGCTCACTCGATCACACTTTCAGGTTATCCGACGTCTGCAGGTACGGGAAACTTTGTCTTCGACCCGACGATCCGCCAAACCGGAAATACCAATCCGACCACTAACCCAAATCAGATCACCGGCCTCACCAGCACCGTCAATCTCTTCGTAGGCATGACGGTCTCAGGTAAAGGTATCGCGGACAGCAGCATAATTACCTCCATAAACACGGATGGCACCTCTGTCACCCTTTCCAAGAACACGACCGATTCTTTGGCTAATAGTACCATTGTCTTCGGGCCAACGAATCACCAGGTCGGAAATTCCGATCCTACCTTGACCCCGAATCAAATTACCGGCCTTTCCAGCACTGCTGGTCTTTCCGTTGGTATGAAAGTCACAGGGACAGGTATCCCGGATGGCACAACAATCACTGCCATTAATAACGGGACTGATATTACTCTTTCCAGTAACACAACACAGACTGGAAACATTAACTACATATTCACACCGGTAAGCACGAACCTGAACGGTAGCATAAATCTGAACAAACAGATTTCCGGACTTGCCAGCACTGCCGGTCTCTCCGTTGGCATGGCGGTTTCGGGGACAGGTATTCCTCCCACCATGACGCTTTCCAAGCCCAACGCCACCAAGGATCTCACGGCGGTGTTTTCATTCAATACCAACATGGACCCGGTTTCCATAATGACCCTCTCCAACTGGTCGATCACCAAGGCAACCGGCGGCAAAGCTGGCTATTACAATAACGGATATACCCTCTATCCGCAAAAAGAGGCCAGTCCTCCGATTCTAAAATATGTCACCTACGATCCGACCAACCAGCAGGCGACCCTGACCTTCTCGCTTACGCAGAATGCTAATGGAGATGCGGTCATCGACCCTTCACATATGGTATTCAGGTTTACCGGCAAGGATTCGTCAGGTACAAAGATGGACCCCAAAGCGGATCAGTATGATGGGTTTGCGAGGCAGGCGTTTTAATATGTGCGGAACCTTTGTGTGCCAATATGCAATTGTTTCAGAGAATCAGCTGGTTACATTAGCCTTAGCTCCTCCATGTATAGATTGATTTTTTCGAAAATAGCGGCGACATCAACCAAGTCGTTTTTGGTCATATTTGCGTGACAAACATCGGCGAAAATGAGCTCATCAAAGTACATTCTTTCGGTCACCGGGCAAATCCCCTTTTCATAACTCACCTTCCCCTTATATCCCGGATAGGTGAAGGGGAAACCATCCTTGCCAAACGCCGTCCTCTTCTGATAGAGCGGCTCCAGATATAGAGGTCTCACATATCCTGCTCCGACAGTTAAACCTTCTGCCTTGAGTGCCTCCGCATATCGCTCTCGCGATACTTCCGTAATCCTTGCATCGTAACGGATGGGATATATATAGAACCCATGTGTAGCGCCATTTCTTACCATCGGTGGGGTAATCCCCGGAAGAACTTTCAATCGTTCAGTAAGATACGCTGCTGCCTGTTGGCGTTTCTCCACCAATACCTTTAATTTTTTCAATTGTTCCCTCCCGATGGCCGCCTCGATCTCCGTCATTCGGTAGTTAAATCCCACCATATTGACCAGATTTTCGACCCCCTTACCACGAACTACTGCCTCGGCATGATTGCGGATCAATTGCAATCTCTCCGCCAGATCATCGTCGTCGGTGACCACGACGCCGCCCTCGCCGGTATGGATGGTTTTGTGATAATTGAGGCTGAACACCCCCATATGGGCAAGAGTACCGGCAAATTTGCCATTGTACATGGCGCCTGGCCCTTGGGCGTTATCTTCAATTACTACAAGATTGAGCTCTGTTGCAATCGCCATGATCTCATCCATATCGGCTGGATGTCCGCAAATATCAACAACTATGATAGCCCTGGTATAAGGGGTGATTCGCTCTCTGATTGATGCAGGAGACAGGCAGAAAATGTCAGGATCGATATCCGCAAAAACCGGTATCCCTCCGTAAACCAGAGCTGCGGTTGCCGAAGCCGCCATAGTGTAGGGGGAGACAATAACCTCGTCACCTGGACCTACCCCTGCCGCACCGACCGCCGCATAAAGACCGGATGTGGCAGAGTTCACCGTTACCGCATGTTTAACGCCAAAATATTCGGCCCACTCCTTTTCCAGATTACGGACAGTCGTCCCTCCATAAAAATCAGGATGCCATGTCCCAAGAAATTGGGAAAGGACACCGCTATCAAGCACCTCCATTACAGCGCGTTTTTCCTCATCACCGATGGTGTTATAACGTGGAAACGGTGTGGTCCTGATTGGTGTGCCTCCATTTATGGCAAGTTTTTGCATACTATTTTCTCCATTTCTGAAATGATTCTTGCTACTGGATTGAGTATCACCTCGAATTCAATACATTGTTGTTCTCCATCAATGATGATTCTTCTGAGACTCTCCCGCAGTTCCAGCTCCGAAGTTATGCTTTTGAGTACTCCCCTACGATCAAGGATAAATGGATTTTCACGTGCCAGACCGACCTGTATACTCATGGCTGGTGTTCCCAGTATGACCGCTTCGACCAGAAATATTGACGACATCCCGCACACCAAGTCGGCGCGGCTAATCAGTGTCCACGGGTGAAAATCCGTGTCGATCCGCCACTGCAAGGCATCACAACCCTTGACGAGATCAAGAAAGTTGTCTCTGTTTTCCTTGGGATGGGGCCTGATGATTAGCGTGACACGACGGGCGCTCTCTCTGGCCAGATTTTCCAGGGTACTGACGAGACCCTCAAAGATGGTCAACTCATTATATCCCCAGTGACGCACTGCACTCGTACCATACGTCTGCGTCATTGGCTCAGAGGCGAACACAACCACAAAATCCTTGTCGGAAAGAGCATACACCTCGTTAAGACGCGCCATTTCGTCGGAATTTTGCCGCGAGGCAAATAAGGTCTCGAAATAGGGCTGACCACAGACAATGATGCGTTCACCGGGGAGCCCTTCGGCAATCATCTCCCGTTTCGCATAGTCGTCCATTGCTACAATTCTGTCAGGAAGATAGGTATGTTGCTTAGAAGCAGTGTAACGCTCGATCTCGGATACACCGTACTCGGAAAACCGAATACCGTAATTGGCCCATTGATCCAGTATAGCCATCGACGGGATCCTTAGTTCAGCCGCGACGCTCCAGAGTTGTTTTTCCGTTACATCATCTGCGCTTGTGCCGGTAACAACTATGTCGGGCAATTCATCTATCAATAATTGTCGTAGAGAGAGTGAGGTCAAATCAGGAAGGTACGAACAAATGTCTACAGCGCCAATTCCGGCGAGTCGGAATTTTTCCAATGCTGTATCTTTTCCAAAGACATAAACGGTACATCCTCTTTCTCGTAATGGTGCAACAAGGGGAATGACGGTATTAGTACCACCAGGATCACGCGAAAAGATAAGAACCCGTCTCATATCGGCGCCGTCCCAAGGTGCAGACAGGACTCAATGGCCCTGAGGCCATCTTCTCCTAGGCAGAGAAGCGGCGCTCCCAAGGTTAGATGGTTGTATATGTTGTCAGCGGCAGCGTAGAGAGCATTTTCAAGGTGCGTGTCGGTCTCGCATCTCTGGCCTAGGGTGCGATACCCCGCAAATCTTTCGCAATCCAAAACGCTGGAATATTCCAGTCTGAAACCTGCATCGATAATGCGCACTCGTGTTTGCTCGAAAAGCAGATCCAATTCAAAGATGGTAAAGCAGCGGCAATCTACCGCCTGCATGAGGAACTGGCCCCGCTCAAAGATCAACAATGCGCTGCAGGATGGATCGTCCGGATAGAAGTCATTTACTGCAGAAAGAGGCTTGGCATCTATGATATCGCCCAGTAGAAAACGGAGCAGATCGATCATGTGGGAACCGTTATGCAGAATACCCTTGCCGTAGTAACCTGTCCCAGCAGTGTAGGCGCCGAATACTCCCGTGGCTATCTTTTCCCGTAGTTGGATGAATTCGGGCACATATCGTCGGGAGTAGTTCACCGCGAGTGAAATTCCCCGTTCAAAGTACAGCTGCAGTATCTCTTCCGCTTGTTCAACTGTTTTGGTCAATGGTTTTTCGGCTAACACGACGAGAGGCGAAAACGTTGCCACACTTTTGAGCAGTTCATAGTGGACATCATCGGGAGTTGCAACAACCACAACATCAATTGTTTCTTGACCAAAAGCATCCTCCAGTGATTCAAAGGCAATGCCTCCCCATATTGCCGCAGCCTGCAGCGCCTTGTTCCGGTCGACATCCACGAAGCCGGTTAACCTGAATCCAGGATGAGCAGTATAGGCATGAGCATGTGTCAATATCGCTTTATCATCCGGAGCATCGAAGAATGCACTAATTTTTCCTGCCCCTATTATCAGTACCGAGTAGTCACGCATGGCTCAGGCTTAACTAATTCTCTTAAAAATACGAGCTTGATAATTATTAAGTGACAGATTTATATCGTTTATATGCTCAGAATATATTTCACGATACTTGGCTGAAACAAAAATATGCTTGTAATTTCTTAGAAAAGTTCGATCATTTGCGCCGCCCAATGACTCTAACTCAATAGTAATAATATACTTGCTGCTAACACGAGCAAGTTTTTCCCAAAATTTATTGGAGACCTCTGGATGAATACCTTGTAAAGAAGCCATCGAGAAGATCAGGTCGTAGCTCCGCTCCTTCATTCTAGCAACACTGTCAACCATATCACCTGGATATACCTTGCTTTTAGCCAAACTCGGATACGTGTCATAAAGCAAATCAATAGCTTCATCATTTATTTCCATCCCATCTATTGTAACGTTCATTCTTTCCTTGAGATAGGCCATATTCCGACCGGAATTACATCCAGCATCAAGTATGCTGTGAATGCCGGGACAATGCTGTTGGATCAGGGAGTATAAATATTCTGAACTGCTCAAGTGAATTTTGCCGAGGTAATTGAACGGCTTGTTCGCCTCATCCGGATTTTTGTAATACTCGATTACATCATTTTTTCGCGTAAAATAATATCCCAGTTCTAATAAAAGTTTATGAAGTGCATACACACTCTGGTTTAAATATTCTTTAGAAAAAGGTTCTTCGTGCTGATTGAGGTACAAATAATAATCACCAACGACAACCCGGGCACCTGAAATTAGCTCAGTAGATCCGATTATTACTGTACCGTTTTTTTGCAGCTCTCTAAGGATAAACATCGAACCTTTTGGATGTTCACAAAAAATCTTCTTGAGAGTATCCGAGGGAATAAACTTATAGACGAATTCGACTATTTTGTAATCTCTTCCCTGACATGAATGTATATTTCCAGTACTATAAAACGTGATAGAACGTAAATCGATTGGAGGCATTAATGCAGGAGATGAACAGGTTGAACACAACAACAGGTTTTTATCATTCTTATTGCGCAGAATAGTACGTCTTAATTCCTGAAACTTTTTGCTATTCCAGATATCAATAAGATCCTCTTCCTTGGTATCTCCCAAAACATTCTTGTACTGTAAATCGAGGCAACAGGTTATAACCTCACCACGATAATTAACCACCATGTCGTACCAGGGAAGAAAGCATTTTGGTGTCTTCTTGCTATTGCTATTGTAATCTGAAGTATTCTCGGCAGATTTGGTCAGATGCCCGTCATGTACTTCAAACCCACCGGCCCATGAATGAATATAATTAACAGTTGTTTCAACAGGATATCCCTTGAAAAGCGATACAAAGTCATCGGAAACCACTGGTTTAGTGATTTCATCACCAGGCTTAAGCACTTTAAGCGATGTAATTTCCACTTGAGGATACGATTGTTGCCGCTCCTGCTTTGTCCTCAAAAACTCCAGAATGTTGTTCAGAGTTTTATTGTAACTGCTGTTTTTTCTGAACACCTCGTATTCACCAGGCGACATATCATCAAAAGAAAAAGCAATTCTGTTTAAATCCGTATCAAGCAATTTGCTGATCATATCTGTGGTCAATAAAGCGCCATTAGTATTAAATTGAACAAACAAATCAAACTTTGATGCATAATCTATCATCTCTATGAACTCTTTGTGTAGAAGAGGTTCACCCCCTAAGTACAATATTACAGTTGTTGGTCTTGGGTACTCTTTGACCTGATCCACAATCTTCTTATAAAGTACCATATCCATGAAACCTTGATGCTGCGGCTTTTCAACTGTATTAGGACAAGAGACACACTTTAGATTGCATACATTGGTGGGTTCGATTCTTAATCTCAACGGAGGATACGGCAGGCTTACTAATCCTTTGTTAAATGAAGCTTCAAATGCAGTCAACCGATTTTTATATTCCTGAGGGGATGAAAGAAGCAATTGAGTGCCTTTCTGCTGCCATGGGGTCAGACAAATGAAAATTGTACAGTAGCGACTTTTCAATCATAGCGATACTCTGTATTCTTCGTATTTATTTATGCTGAATGTTAGCAACTGCCGCAGAAAAAGGGTCTCCCTTGATAGTCGAACATGTTAAACACAATGGATTGTCATACTTCTTACGCAGGATGGTACGCCTTAATTCCTGATGCTTTTTGTTGTTCCAGATATCAATGATTTTGTCTTTCTTTGTATCTCCCATGACATGCTTGTACTGTAAATCAAAACAACAGTTTACCACCTCGCCACGATAATTAATCACAATATCATACCAAGGAAGTTTGCACTTCGGCGTTTTCTTGATGCGCACTGCGTCGTAATCTGCTGAAATACCGGCGATAGGTTTGGCCAACGTCCCATCGTATATTTCAAAATCACCGGCCCATGAGTGGACATAAGCAGATGATATTTCAACCTTATATTCAATAAACTGAGAAATAAAATTATCAGAGATTACTGGACGTGAGATCTCGTCACCAGGTCTAAACACTTTCAGCGATGCAATTGAAACATGCGGATATAATTTCTTTCGCTCTTTTTTTATCCTTAAAAAACTCAAAATGTTGTCTAGCGTGTTATTATAACTGCTGTTTTTTCTGAATGCCTCGTACTCATCTGGCAGCATATCATCAAAAGAAAAAGTAATTCGGTCTAACTCAGTATCAAGCAATTCATTTATCATAGCAGTAGTCAAAAGGGTGCTATTAGTATTGAACTGTACTAATATTTTAGATTTTGACGCATAATTAATCATTTCGATAAGTTCTTTATGTAAGAGAGGTTCGCCGCCAAGGTACAATATTATCAGTGTAGGACTTGGAAAGTTTTTTGCCTGATCAACAATTCCCTTATAAAGTGTCATATCCATGAAACCTTGATGCTGCGGTTTTTCAACAGCATTGGGGCAAGAAACACATCTCAGATTGCATATATTGGTAGGTTCAATTCTCAAGCGAAATGGTGGATACGGCACCACAACGGATCCTTTATTCAACGCATGTTCAATCATGTCCATCCGTTTTTTATTTTCTTGGGGAGTATAAGAGAGCAAATGGGTTCCTTTCAAATAAGTTGCTACACTATCAATATTCCTATTTTGTCATGATCATCTGGTACTTGATTTCTGCAATTTTCCAGTCTTCTTCGTTGTCGATGTCCTGAACCTCCGATTCAGGGATTTCGATCGGAACTGAGCGGTCCGAATAGATCCGTTTAGTTTTCAGGAAGCGCTCGACATTTAACCAGTAGAACTGACCGCTATCGTGATAAGCTGGCGGCAAATCCTGCGAACGGGTATTGAGATTCTCAGGCCAGATCATTCTCAAAAACCCGTCCTCTATTTTTAGTGAGCGCAGTATCGGAAAGCCAAAACAGGCCACTGGAAAGGCAGAGTCGCCGTCTTTCTCTCGCAGAAGTCCGTACCCCCGCTTTAAGTTTTCTGCCGTTACGAAGGGAGCCGTGGGATAGATACAACAGGCGTAGGTAAACTCTTCACCCCTCTGTTTGTATTCCAAAAGCACTTCAGACAATACATCCGGTGTAGTGGCAAAATCATTGGACGTCTCGGAAGAGCGGTAAAACGGTATCTTGGCGCCATAGCTCAACGCCACTTCTGCTATTTCCTGATCATCGGTTGAGACCATGACTTCGTCGAAGCATCCCGCCTCCAAAGCGGCGGTAATAGAATAAGCGATAATCGGCTTACCGAGAAAATCCTTGATATTTTTTCGGGGTATCCGTTTGCTTCCACCCCGTGCAGTGATAATCGCAACTGTCCTACCCATGGTTTGCTCCTTCTGGTGTCAGTGCCTGGCGCCACGAAAACCGAAATCTTTCTCAAAATATACTCGTCGGAAACTTTCAGTCTGTGTCTGCTTCATGTATTCATAATAATTATCAATAATCTCACTATTAGCCTGGAACATCAGTTGATGGAACTCGTCATCCGGGATACCGGTAAAGTTTACTGTTAACAACTCAAGATTAATATGTTTCTGATAAAAATCCTCCGGTCCCGTCAGCAGTCCTCTTTTGATAGCTTCGTAGTAAAGTGGGGAACCAGGATAGGGGGTAACAGGGCGGATAACCCGCAACTGTCCGTTGTCATTATATTTATGGAGAAAATCAACCGACTTACGCAGGCTTTCCCGTGTATCTCCAAGATTACCAAAAATGATGTTAAAGATGGGCTGGATACCCCGAGCCAGAGTCAACTTTATAGCCCGCTCCACCTGCTCACAGGTCTGTTTTTTATCCATCATTTTCAGCGCATAATCGTCGTATTGTTCGATCCCGTAATCAATTGCCATGCACCCGCTGGCCTTCATTATGTCGAGTATCTCCGCAGAAGCTACATCGAGACGTCCTGCACAAAGATAACGAATATTCAGGTCTGCCTTAATGAATCCTTCACACAGATCAAATATGCGCTTTTTGCTGGCCATCAGCAACTCGTCGGTAAAAAACACAAAGGAGGCATTGTAATCGCGCTTGTATTTTTGTATCTCTTCCACGATTTTTTCGACAGACCGAAACCTGATTCCACTTTCCATACGATAGCAGAAGTTGCATACATGCGGACATCCCCTCCCGGCCGACATGGTTACGGCACGTTCGGTTGGCCCTGTAAACCCACTCCACTTGAAATAGTATTCCATGGGTAAAGGCTCAAAGTACGGAAAGGGAATGGTGTCAAGATCTTTAATAGCCGCCTCACGCTGGTTTATCAAGACTTCATCGCCTTCTCTGAAAGCGATTCCATTTACGTTATGCAGGCTGGTCTTGTGGTCAAGCGCACGTATCAGGTTCAGCATGGGAAGTTCACCTTCACCTATCACAACTGCGTCGGCCCCGGTATGCCTGATGAAATATTCCGGTATTGGCGATGGGCCATGACCTCCAAGCACAATAAACGGCCTCTCTTTAAGGCTTGTTATAGCGTCACAAATCTTTTTTATCTTTATATTCTGGAAATATCCGGACACAAAACCCATGGCGACCACATCAAAGTGGTTGTGTTTCAAGTAGTCGTGGAGGTGATCCTCGCTGTAGTGGAATACATCTTGGGAATAATAGTGAACATCCGGGTAACCGTTGGCCCTCACGTATCCCGCAACATAGGTACTTCCCAGTGGAAGTGCATTGTTGCGGCTCTCATTGTCATAATGAATAAAAAGTATCTTCATCAACAAATCTCCTTATGTGTTGGCTGTTTTATCTTTCGCATTATCTCAATCAAGTGCATGTTCATATTATATCCCAGTTCAGCGGTGTTCCCTTCTTTGTGTCACATTTGATTCTACGCCCAAGAACAACTTCGTAGTACTTCGGCGCCAATCCCAACCCAGGCCTGACAATCCGCAGATTATCGGCAGTGAATACGTCTCCTTTTCGCATGTCGTTTGCAACATAAAGAGAACGACGGAACCTCAAAGACCCTTTTTCCTTCTCTGAAGGACCGTAACAAATATTCCCCAGAGCCTGCCATGCTCGCTCGGATTCAATCACCAGTGATCTCATCTCTGCGGGTTCCATGGAAAAAGTTGAATCAACCCCGCCGTCCGCGCGGGAAAGCGTAAAATGTTTCTCAATAACCGTTGCGCCCAATGCCACCGCTGCCACCGATGCCCCCACCCCCATGGTGTGATCGGAAAGACCTACCTCTACGTCGAAAAGCTTTTTCAGGTGCGGTATAGTACGGATATTGGAGTATTCAGGAGTAGATGGGTAACTGCTTGTACATTTTAATAGTACGATTTCACGGCATCCCGCCTCACGTGCAGTTCTTACAGCCTCGTCCAGCTCAGCGATGGTTGCCATGCCCGTAGACATGATAATCGGCTTCCCAGTGGCTGCCACCTTGCGGATCAGTGGCAGATGGATGTTCTCAAACGAGGCTATCTTGTAACAGGGGACGTCAATTGTTTCGAGAAAATCAACCGCTGACTCGTCAAACGGGGTGCTAAAGCAGATCATGCCGCGTTCACGACATCGGTCAAGGATAGGTTTGTGCCATTCCCAAGGCGTGTGGGCTTCTTGGTAGAGGTCATACAATGAGCGCCCCTTCCAGAGGCTATTGGGGTCTTCAATAAAGAATTCCCCCTCACTTACGTCAAGCGTTATGGTGTCGGCGGTATAGGTCTGCAACTTGATTGCATGAGCGCCCGACATCGCTGCAGCATCGACTATTTCAAGAGCCCGCTCAAGGGACTGGTTATGATTACCTGACATTTCGGCGATAATGAAAGGAGCGTGGGCAGCCCCAACCATTCTTCCAGCAATTGTAATATGTCTCATTGATTTACCTCTGTTACAATCTGCCGTCCCAGAACAAATGCCTCAGCCGCTTCACAACCAACGGTGGTTCCTCGCCAGCGAGCCAAATATTCCACCGCCTCACAAGAGCGTGAGTGCGGCCACGGTCTCATCTCTGTCTTATAAGCTGCCAACGCATTCATCTTAAGGGCTAGGGTCGACGTTATATCTACAAACCAATTAGGCGCGAATGGTGGTGCAGAGCCTGGTGGTTGCCATTCAGTGCTGGACTGTATCTCGAAAAAAAGCAGAGTTTTAACCGTCTGCCCAGGTTGTGGCCGAGTAGCTGTAATTACCGCTTCGTGAATACGACGGTGGTCTATGTTCACATCGCCAGCATGATGCGTATAGAGAATATCCGGTTCTATTGTCCGCACATAATCTTCAATCAATTTGACTACATCCAGCAAATCGACAGAGTCCAGACGGTTGTCTGGCAAATCATTCAGTGAGAGCGAGTGAACGCCTAAAATTTCATTGGCGGTGTGGGCAGCTTTGGCCAGTTCGGACAATTTCGTTTCACAATGCCCGCGCTCACGCACTTTTTCACGGCTGGTAACCCCTTCGGCAAGAATGACAACATGGACTTCATCACCAGCCTTTGCATGTCTGGCAATAGTTGCGCCACAACCTAACACCTCATCGTCAGGGTGTGCTGCTATTACCAGAATACGCCTGATCATATCTTCCTCGCCAGATAAGCCAAAACATGTTTTTCCATTACAAATTCCCCATGCTTCTCAAAATGCTGCTCAACGTCTTTACGCACCAGATCCTCATGATTCCCGGAATAGAACGTTGATGCCCGCCAGTAATTGATGATTGAATCAGCATCGGGAAAACGAATCGGATTAACAAAGCTATTAACAGTTACCTCTGTTGCTTCCTTTAAGAGAGAGTATACTTCATGCTCCATGAATGTAGTGGCACTTCGTATAACAAGTTCTGGCAATCTGAAATGACGTTGCAGAATTTCAAAAAGCGTGGCGTTATTTTTACCGTATGGGCCAACAATCAGTATTGAGCCTCTATTTGTAAGGTGAGCAATCATTTGTTGAATAGTTTTATTGACGTCCTGCGAATAATAAAGACCATAAAAACAGGATATCAGATCGAATTTGGACATTATCAAGTCTGCACCGGCAAACATATCTTCCATTGAGATGGCGTTGAGCTTGAAGCCGGCGGTTCCTTGTGCTTGTAATCTTTTATCCGCAACCTGCAAGGATTCTCTGGACAAATCGACACCAACAATTTTTGCCTTCTCGTTTTTAACGGCGTATTTTACTAATTGATTTCCTGTACCACAGCATATATCAAGTACTGAATTAAACTCTATTCCGTCAATCAAGTCATTAACCCAAGTATCAAAGTCATTAGTTCCATAAACTGAGTTAATATTTGATCTTTCTTTTAAATTATTGCTGCAGACCGCACGACGCATTAGCTGGGAATCATTGTTTGAATCATCTCTCATATTGCAACCTCTATAAACACACTTTATTGTATATGTCTTCAAATCGTTTGCAGTGATTACGCACCAGTATACGACAACAATTTTTCTCTATGTATTAACCAGTCCTCGCTGAAGAGGGCAAATGAAACAATATCTTCGTAAACTCCACGCCTCAGAACATGTTTTGTAAATGTGCCCTCTTCAGCAAAACCAAGTTTTTTATGAAAACGAATGCTGGCATCATTGAAGGCAAACGCCTCACCGCAAAGTTTTCTTATATTTAGCTGCGTAAACGCGTAGTCAAGTCCAAGCATACCCATGACAGTACCACTGCCATGAGGTAGCTTTTCCTCTCCCAGGTAAAAGCCCCAGTGTGATTTGCTATTATTTTTATCGATATCGGTATAATAGACCAATCCGACTGGTAGGTTTCGTACCTCAAAAACAAGGTATACTGAGGTCGTTTGCAACTTCAATCTCTCAAACCATGCCATGTGTTCTTCCAAAGAGATGACATGTTCGGTATACATATTAGCGCGGATACGCTCAGAGTTTCGCCATTGCAGTATCTTTTCCAAATCATCCAACTCAATAGGTCGCAAACTGCACTCTTCAGGCTTTAGCATGACCATCCCCAATAATTACATCAACCAAAATTCTATTTTTTTGTGATGGGCCACTACCCATTATTGAAAGAGCCCTTTTCCCCATATCTCTCGCATTTAATGGATTTTTTAGTAAATGTCTTAGTGTCGTTGCAATATCTTCAGCATTCACATTACTACAATATCCCAGACATACAGTTCCACCCGCAGCAGCAACGGCTTTGGTTATTTCATATTGGTTATCCGCAATTACAATACTAATGGACGGCAGTCCAAGATAGCACCGTTCCCATGTTGCCGTTCCTCCGGCCCCGATAGCCAAATCAGCAGAAACCAGCAACTCTGCCATGTTGTCAATCTGGCAATGGTAGTTAAAGCCTTCACGCGATGCGCAGAAGCACTGAATTTGTTCTTTGTGAAGATTACTGATGCCTACAACTACATCTACTTCAAGCATTCTATCGTTAATCACTGACAAGGCCTGCAAGGCTTTTTCAGTCTCGTTGCTTGGGTCTACGCCACCGAAAAAGACCAGCACCTTATTTATATTCCCATCCCGTTGCCGTAAGTTTTTATGAGCTTCGGCAAATTCCGGGCGAAGCAACGCATAATGTGGGCCTAGAAGTTTTGTGCACGTTTCAGGGACCAAACCACTATAGCGGGTATCCAAGCCATCATACAAATTTTGATCCAGCAACAGGTCACAGTCATGTTGACGATCGGCAAGATCATCTATCACCATGATCTTGCCAACATACGGACGTAGCTTCTCTTCCCAACGTTGGTCTATTGCATAATGGTCAATAATCAACCACTGTGGTTTCGAATCTCCCAACGCTTTGATGGTATCGACTGCATCCCGTTCCCAGGAAACACACAACCATATCGCATGGGCAACATCTTCAGGCATTGCAACATATTCAGCTTCCGGCTGCGGCAGTCGTGCAGTCGGATACCCCTTCCTGCCTTCAATCTGATCAATCATTTGGCCGGGGAGCTCACGACAAATAAATGAAACTTTTACACCCCTCATACTCAGTTCATCAGCTAAGGTAAGGCAACGCATGACATGTCCGCTACCAATGGCAAGCGAGGCGTCAGAGCGAATAACAACTTTCATTCAACGTTTTTCCATCAAAAACCAGGTAATGTCATTGTTGGGAAACATATATTCCTTCTCATAACAGAAACCATAATCCACAAGTTGCAGGTCGGGAAATCTATCAAGGATCTCTCCGGCAAAATCCCTTTTGAACAATTTGTCTTTGTGGCCGCGGTATGAAACCTCCACCGGTGTAGGATTATAATATTCGGCTACGCAAATATACTTTGCGCTTGACTGGTAAAGCAGATCATAGACCTGTGGCAAGACATCCGGATTGAGATGAATCATAACCCCTTTGATGAACACGAAATCACGTTGGTAATCAGGTAAAAAATCGAGAATTGATTTATGATAGATTTTGATCCCTCCAATTTTTTCAAGTTCATGTACCGCTTTCTGATTGATTTCAATTGCGGATATTTCGGAACGGGGAAGAAGTTGTCGAAGTGCCAGAAGGTTTAAGCCCCGGTTAGAACCAAATTCGATCACGCTGTCGGTATTTCTGGTACGGGCCAGCACCTTGGCAAACAGGGCCAAATTGGCTGCAACGACTTCAGCTCCCTTGTTGCGATCAATGTACTCATCCCCGAACTCACCAGCCCAGAATGCTTCCTGCTCTGTTTTATAGGTACTCATAATCACTCCCGTCATTCAGGCATTTAATGTCAATCAAATATTCAACGCTATTTTGTAACACCGTGATAGGAAGCTCTGGCACACCAAGAGCATTAACGCCTTGTCCGGACTGTTTTTTCTGAAGGCATCGCAGGACAACTGCCATCTTGCACGACCCCATATACGAAACTCTGGAATCAATAGATCCGTATGCTCAAGTCATTGCCCCATAGAGTGAATCCACTACCCGGTCCTGTTGATCATTCGTCATAGAGGCAAACATCGGCAAGCTGATCGCCTGGCTGTAATAGCGCTCCGCCTCAGGAAACATGCATTCGGCAAACCCCATCCTCCGATAATAAGGATGGGTATGCACCGGGATATAGTGAACATTTACACCAATGTTTGCGATTCTCATAGAATCAAATAGCTGACGCCGATCTACCCCAACCCCACCCCGACCCTCCCCTTGAAAGGGGTGGGGAAAATAAAGAGCATTTTTACTTAAGTTTGCGCACATGCCTTGAAGGGGAGCAAACTGCGGGCCTAAAGGCGGAAGAGAATTATGGAGAGTTGTTGGTGTGGACTTCACTTGCACCACATACAAGTGAAACGCAGAATAACCGTCGGGGTGCTGCCATGGCAATGTCAACGGCAAACCGGCAAGCAGCTTATCGTAGCGTCTGGCCAGTTCATGACGACGCGCCACAAATTCGTCGATACGGGTCATCTGGCTCACACCCAGTGCCGCCTGCATATCAGTCATACGGTAGTTGAAACCGAATTCCACTTGTTGGTAGTACCAGGCACCATGAGGCTCCCCTTCCATTAACAACGGGTCACGGGTTATGCCGTGGCTTCGAAGGCGTACGAGCTTTTCATTCAGTTCCGAACTGTTGGTCACAACCATGCCGCCTTCGCCGGTCGTTATGATCTTTACCGGATGAAAGCTGAACACCGTCATATTGGAGTATCGGCAATTTCCCACCGGCACATCCCGGTATTTGCCGCCTATAGCGTGCGAAGCATCCTCAATAATCGTAAAACCGTACTCCCTTCCCAACTCCGCAATCCGCATCATATCACAGGGCTGTCCTGCAAAATGTACCGGGATGACAACCTGCGGAAGGCTGCCAGTCTTTTTGGCGGCAATCAATTTCTCTTCAAGTCGCTCGACACTCATGTTGTACGTACGGGGATCAATATCGACAAAATCTACTGACGCTCCACAATAGAGGGCGCAGTTAGCCGATGCAACAAACGTATTGGGGGATGTCCAAAGTACATCGCCGGAGCGAAGCCCGGCTGCGAGGCAGGCGATGTGTAAGGCTGAGGTGGCGCTGTTGACTGCTACCGCGTGGGAGGCACCACAGTACTCAGCCACTGCGTGCTCGAAACGTTCAACAGCAGGACCTTGAGTCAGAAAATCGGAGCGAAGTACATCCACCACTGCCTGAATATCCGCTTCAGATATGGATTGACGACCATAGGGGATAAAGGTATCGGCCATTAAAGGGGTTCTTTCTTCTTTTGTTCATTGCAACAATTATTATCCAAGATTGCAGTTGCAAACATCATTGCAGAAAGTGCCAATATGAGGCAGTTCCTCAAATGAATCAGTAGCCTGAAGAGCTCTATATTACCGGAACTGTCAAACTTTGGGAGTCCCCCGCCAGAGGTGTGGGTTTACCTAAATGAAATTATCCTTCAAGGTTGAAACCCAGGATCAACATGCAGCGTTACCAATTCGCGAATCTGCTCTACCGACAGCCACTCTTTATTCTCTCCGCTGTTATAGCGGAATCCCGGTGGGCAGGAACGTCCATTATAGGTTTTCATAAATTTTGCCTGATCCCACAATGGATATGATGGAAGAATAACAAAGTAATTATCAAACTCGACCGTATTCAGGGCATCCGTCTCAGTGATCATCTCTTCATGGATTTTCTCGCCGGGACGAACACCAACATGTTCCATCCTGCATGAAGGCGCAATGGCTTCAGCCAAGTCTGTTATTCGGTAACTGGGGATCTTGGGTACAAATATCTCGCCGCCCCACATATGCTGAATAGCGTAGTAGACCAGATTAACCCCATCTTCGAGGGTAATGCTAAAGCGGGTCATCCGTTCGTCAGTGATCGGAATAACCCCTTTATGACGCTCGTTGACAAAAAACGGAATGACGCTGCCACGGCTCCCCATGACGTTGCCGTAACGTACCACGGAAAAATTCAGATCGCGCTTGCCTCGATACAAATTGGCTGCGGTGAAGAGCTTGTCCGAGCAGAGTTTGGTTGCACCGTAAAGGTTGATTGGCGCTGCCGCTTTGTCGGTACTAAGCGCCACCACCTGCTTGACGCCGGAGGCGATAGCAGCCTCAATCACGTTCTGGGCACCCATGATATTGGTTTTTACCGCTTCAAAAGGATTGTACTCGCAGGCCGGAACTTGCTTAAGTGCGGCAGCGTGGACTACCGTGTCGATTCCCTCGAAGGCCCGGATGAGCCGATCCCGGTCTCGCACATCTCCGATGAAATAGCGGACCTGCGGATAATCTTTCATCGAGAACATTTGCTGCATTTCAAACTGCTTTAACTCATCTCGCGAATATACTACGAGCCGATCGACTCCAGGATGAAATCGCAACGTCATCTCGACAAATTTTTTTCCGAATGAACCGGTTCCACCAGTTATCAATATAGAGCGCCCCTTAAGCATCATTACCTCTCTTTAGTCAATTAAAAGCTAGTCCCTTTCAGTAGCATGCGATTCACAGGATTGATATTCTTGAATAGCTTCTTTAATTTGTTCAAGCAATGGAGCGGCATATTCCTCAATATCGTGCCTGCAGTCCCTGAGAAATAGCCTGAAAACCTCCAGAACATATTTACCCTGCAGGATGGGATCCCTAGTCTCGCGTATTATTCTGGCTCGGTTCTCCAAAATAGACAGTTCAACTTTCAGCAATCTTGATATGAATGTTTGGAAAAATACATTATTAAAAAGTTTGCGAACTAATATATCCAGTTCCTGAAACAGCATCTGTAGATGTTTAATATTGCTGCTGTGGATGATTTTGTCTGAAATCTTATTCAGGAGTTCATCAATAGTATCAAGTGTTTTCAGATAATAAGAAAAATCCTTACTCATCTTTCTGTCACGTTTATGCAAGTGCTGTAGATCGTACTTAATAACAGATGTACTGGTATACCAATTATTTTCAGCTACTCTCATTAATAATTCAGTTTCCAACAGGTTTTCAAGTGGTATAAATTCTGTGTCTTCTATCTTCGCCCCCCCTTTGGTAGCATTGATGACTCTTCTTCCTGGAAATTGTTTTATGGTACTTTCCATAAATCGTTTGAATAATGAGTACATACTGTTGGTAGTAACCTGGTTACCGTAAACATCTTCTGTTTGTGAAAGCCCGGCCAACTCTTGTCCGGTAGCCATATGGTCACGGCCTTCGTACGTGATGCCCTTGGCATAGTTCTGATTATTGAGGAGCGCGAGATTCTGTCCAGTAAGGATAATCGGGGAAAAACCGAGACGCAGCAAAAGTTGGAGTGCGGTAATGGCTACTGTGGGGGCATCATTGACCATGCCCAGTGGTCTGTTGTCTATGTCTTTCAGGTAGAAGGGGGCAATCGTATCCTGGTCCATTATCATATATATCTTGGGCCCGAGGTATCCCTTTAAAGCTTCATAACCGATTGATGTCCCGTAGATAAGTGGAATTGAATCCACCTTATTTGCTATGACTTCTTCAAAGGTATACTGAGTGTTCCACCCCGGATCCATAGCAATTGCCGCGTGAGGATGGATGTTGTTTGCAAAGAGGGCCTTGATTGCAGAACCAACTGTAAAAATATAGGCGCGCCCCTCATCGCGGATTTTTCTTAAAGATTCTATGTCGTATTCGAGCGAAGGGCCAGCGGACACAAGTATGGCAGGTTTGTCAATAAACATCGCTGGCTCATAGCTGAATATATTTTTATTGCGGAGCTCTTCTTTTAAATTTACTGCACTGTTGAGGGTCCACCGCTTTTCAAAGTGCTGTCCCGTTGCCCTGTTCGCACCAACTGTCCTCATGGCGTTAACAAAATGTTCAGAAAATCGTTTGAAATCGTCCGGGAAGAGCCGCTCATAAACAGGGTGAGTTACAAACATGGTCGGCTCGTAGGTCTTATTGAGAAATTCGAAAGAGAGCCGCTGGGTATCGTCAGATTCCCGTTCCACATAGAGATCCCTGAGTAGTCGCAGTGGATAACTGCCCAGCTTGCGCGTTGTCATAAAAAACTGAAATATATTGAAATTCGGTTCATACAGATAGAATGATTTGCCGGGAAAACGCTTGATGAAGGCATCTATGTGATATCCAAGTCCCAAGCCATAAAAAAAGATTACTTGATGCTTTGCGACCTCTTCTTCTGTAATCCTGTTTATAAAAGTCTCTGCTTCTTTGAGCGGATCGTACTTGCTATGGATATAGACAAGACCCTGTTCTTGCTCATAGGCCAGAGTCGGAACGCCTGTTTGAGAAACGAGAAGCTTTACAGGAGATATGCCTTTCGTCTCGTCTGCAACCTTGAGATGTTTCCAGATAAAGGGGTTGATCTTCTTTAATTGAACTATATTGTCAACACTAATCATATCGTAACCTCAATACTCATGAAACCAACCTCCTCAGTGATGTACACTGATTTCTCTTTCAAGCAGTTGTGAAACAGCTGCATGGAGCGACTCCACAAATGGAACCATCTCGTAAAGCATTATATCCGCCATAAGGGTATGGTCATTCAGTTTGGCAGCATTATTAAAGTTATCCAAATGTAGCCCGATAGATTCGCCAAGCGATGCAAAACGTTCTGTCCTGCCCGCCAACTCTGGGATAGAAACCATTGAGTTTATAATGCCCAAAAGCGAACTGATCCCGTTCAGGCAGGTCTCAAGACGAGACCATGTTTCGTCATTCGGTTTGCCGTAGAACTCATTGGCGACAGCTTTAAGGGCAGGCAAGGCGCTTCCCAGAAACGAATCCATAATTCCCATCACCTGCAAGATATATTGATCTGATGTTAAAAAAATTACCTCAACATTTCGGATACTTTTTAGATTCTTAAACATGTACTCGCGAGGTTCATCGTTAACCTCGGATCCATCCACTATCAGATGACTAAAATAGACATCGAAGTCCTTCATGGATGCATCAATCTGGCTGAACATCTTTGATACACCAGGAAGAGTCCTATTTACCTCAAATACTATATTTGAGATTGTTACTCGAATAGTGCTCGCTTTGGTATTTGATGTGACTTTGGTATCCTTGATTTTCTGTTTTTTTTGGTCTTCTGTGACAAATATCACCTCAACCTCTTTGATATCCTTTCTGTTCTGCTTTACGTGATCGAACGGGGTATCCGTCACCACTACACCGTCCACTATCAGATGGTCTAATTTTAGCCCATTTTCCAGTAAGGCCTCGTCGATCTGCGCAACCATGCTTTTCACGCCTGGCAGTGTATTCCTAACCTCAAATTCGATAGTGGATATCTTTACTCGCATTAAAGCAGTTCCTCCTCTATAAAAACGAACCAGAAAATTAGAAAAAATATTGACTATGCCGATACGGCTACTTTGCCAGGTTCAGGCATCGAAGAGGTAACATTTTCAGACTTGGGTTTTTCCATAAGTCCGGCAGCGATATTGATGTTGATGTTGATCACTGCCGTAAGAAGATCCGGCGTGTGGTTTATCATCACATCAATCAAGCGGCTGTCAATAAAAACACTCAGGCTGATGATATTTTCCTTGATCTCCCTTGGAAGCGGGTTTTCCGAATCAGTCAACTCCGCCTGAAAAAAGGTCCACACCTTCTGATTGAATTTTATTGCTGCATCGAATCGCTCTCTGTGTCCTGCCTCTCCCCACCGGTTTTGGCATTCCTTAAGCATATTGGCGGCGCGTGTCAATACCTGAGCTTCCAATGCCCTGCCGGTAAGCCCTTCCTTCTGCATGGTTACATAGGCGCTATACGCGTTGTTTCGCATGATCTAGAAGCTCCTTTTCGTAGGCGATCATCTTTTTTGCAACCTTGAGCGCCTTGTAGTATTCGGATGCCAGGATGTGCTCACCCGTCTCAATAGAAAAGGCTAGCATGGTCTTGACAGTGTCGGTCAGCTCTCCCATCTGTCGCCAATAGATAGCGTGATAATGGGCCAAATTCTTCTCATCCATATACATTAACTGTACGGTAAAGTAAATCCGCTTGCAGGGTGTATCGGCCTGCTCTTCAGTCATAATATCCCGCTCGCGCAGAACAAGCACATTGTTCTCGATGAAAAAAATTGAAGGGTGCGGGCCATTTTTGATCACAGCCCCCCCCAATATTATTTTTTCGAATGCTTTCAAGGATATTTTAAGCGCCACATTGTTCTCCGGAACAGCCTGGAATTTGGATACTTGAAGCATTTGCGCTTATGCCTTGAATGCAAGCAAATTGCGGGCCTAAATGGGGGAGAGGACAGGATTAACAGGACAAATTCTGATCTGACGGTTTAATGCTCGAAAGCTACCCCCGTTTTGCAGGTCTTTTCTCTCTATTTATCCTCAAAACAATCAGGCATTTTTGCAAAACTTTTGTAAGGTTCTTGCAGGAGATCTTCCGAAGAGATTTCTCTAAAACCCTCCCTATTCAAAAGCCGTACAAACTTCTTCTTCCTGGGTCAGCCTCATTTTTTTGCCATTTCAGATACCTCTCTACATACAATTCATAATTGTCTTTCAAATCCTTGATAGCCAAGTCCAGTCCCTGTTTGTAGACAAGCATCTCAAACCATACTTTGCGTCTATCAATATATCGATTTTCTGCTCGCCAATCCGCTCCCATAACTGCCATCTAATCTTGTTACGATCATCAGTGGTCAGGTTTTATGACATCAATAGCTTACCTTGCATCATAAACCGTATTCAGTTTGCGCGTGAATTTTGTTTCCATACAACAACCTTTTCCATAGCGATGTCTCGAAAATCGCTGGAGACATTATCAATGTTCACCAGATCAACATGGTGCGGAATCACGCTTTCTTCCAACTCTGACAGCAGACAGTCTCGTACCTTGGTAAACAAAGGATCACTTAGCCCGCTGAAACCTATGTCAATATCAGAACTTCTGCGATGTGTACCGTTGGCTCGCGACCCAAACAGAACAAATAGTGCAATCCAAATTGGATGTCACACGAAGCACCAGATCACGCATCTGGTCCAGGTAGTCATATTTTACGAGGCTCATGTCACTTCCAAAACCCTCTAAATCTCCCCTTGTCAGGGGAGATTTAAAAGCCTGCTGTGAGCTGCTTCCCCCCTGATAAGGGGGGATTGAGGGGGGTTGATTTTAGGACTGTTAATTTAAGAGGCTTTGCTGACATACACCAAACCCAAACGGGTATTCTAAAATCTCTCCATTCGCCAGCTCATATATGTCCTTCCCTTCAATCTCTATACCGGTTTTATTCAATTCGTCAGCAGGAACAAGGCAATCTATGGCACCGGTATCTACAAGAAATTCAGCTTCGTAAGGTTCACCGGTTTTCGCAAGATTGTGCACTTTAGTAGTAACATGCGTCAGCCCCATATCCTGCTCCTTACATTTAAAGGTTTGAAACAAAGCTGCATTATCAAATCATGAATCATTTAGAGATTAACAGGATAAAGTATAAAAGAAGCTCCATTACCAATGTTAGACGTACGCACGAAAAGCGCCAATTTGAAAGTCTGCTGGAAAGAGAGAAGCGGTTACACCGCATTGATTGTCTACAGATTAATTATGGTCAAAATATTGGCAGGTTCAGTAGCAGGTCAAAACGATGACAGGATGAAGGCAGCATACACATCATATCGCCTTCATCCTGCCAGAAGCAGATATGTAGTCATATTCACAACCCTTTGAGTGCTCCGGTAAGGTTGGTTGTCAGCGAAAGACCTGTCTGTGCGAGTTCTTGTCCGGCAGCCTGACTGATGTATTGTGCCATTGGTGAAGAGATGACTGGGGGAGTAGCAGTTACCTGCTGCTCCAAAGCCGCCCGGCGGCCGGAAAGATCCGACTGCATGGCCCCAACAGCAGCAGAGGCGGCCTTAATCTGGGCATCAGTTGCCTCATTAGGACCGTTGGAAGAAAGCGCTGGAATATCCACATTCCGGAACAGGCTCGTCCACATTTTATTCACTTCATTGCCGGAAGCCTGGTTAATAAGTTTGTCGGGGGGGATGGTCATAGCCTCTATCTGCTGTCGGATACTGCTGATACTCATCAGGTACTGCTGGCGTTTTTCGCTGCCACGTAGAAATGGCGGATAGCTGTTGACTATCTCATCCATCTTCTGCTTCATTGACTCCATCTGCTCTTCTACTGCCTTGCTTGTATTTACCGCGTTGGCTTGCAGCGACCGTGTGTCAGAACTATTCTGCAAGACAGTCAAACGTCCCGTGGCACTCTTGGCTGGCGCGCTTTGCGTGTCGAAAAAGACGTCTTTGCCTGTGGCAATGTCAGCCTTGACATTTTTGTCGACACCAGATGGCGAATGCTGAACCTGCGGCGACTGTGGAGCTGCTAGTGTAGATGAGTTAAGTGCCGCATGGCTCTTCACCACTAGTGTTACAGCCTGATCATTCTTGATAGGTTGTATGGTTGTCATGGCGTATCCCTTTATCAGACCAAAACTGCGAGTCTGCAGGGGGAGGGGGCCTTCTGCCCACCTCCCCATTTCATACCGCTTGAATTATCCAGCCCGATTACTGGTTACTAGAACAGTCTCAGAACTCCCTGAGCTGCGTCGGAAGCCATCTTCAGCGAAGTTGTGCCCAACTGCTGTCTGGTCTGCAGCATCAGCATATTGGCGCCTTCTTCGTTCATATCCGCCAAGGTCAGGTTGTCAGCCCCCTTGAGCAGATCGTTCATTAGATTGGTGGTGAAATCCTGACGGATGTTGACAACACTCAGGTTGGAAGCCAATGATGCGGACTGCGTACGTAAGGTTCCCAGAGCCGAGTCGAGTTGAGCGACGGAGGTATCAATACCGGCATCAGCTGCCCAAGCTCCGGTAGCGCCTGCAGTGGTAATGTTGTAGGTTATTGCTGCACCGTGAGCAGGCTCACTGCCGGTAGCAAAGGTTATCTGGTTACCACTGATAGTCACGTTGGCAGTGACATCAACGCCAGCTACCTTAACAGCGGTGATCGATTGACCAGTAGCCAGGGTAATGCCGGTAAAATTTGAAACGGTGGTCTTATTGACGCCAGAGGTCAAAGAGAAGCCTGTGTTGTAATTATAAATGATTCCTGAATTCGGCGGAATAGCAACACCTGTGAAGACGATGAAGTTTCCACTGACCCAAGCCTGACTACTGTCTACCGAATAAAGTGCCGTACCGGTTTTGACGTATATTTGTGATCCGGACTGCATGCCTGTTGTCGTAAACGCTGCACCGGTACTCATAGTTGAAACCGTCAGACCGGAGCCGAGATCACCAGTCGCAATTCTAAAGACGTTCATATTATTAGCGGCGGCGGTGGATGTACCAGCGGTATGCCCCTGAATAATTATGTCGAAAGTAACAGTAACCGCAGTACCCGAATTCCAGCCAGTGACGGCAGTAGCCAAGTCAGCACCCGAGATAAAAATTTGGGCATTAGCACCACTACCAGTCCATAGGACACCTTGCCCACCAGCCCCAGTATTGCCGTTGAAATAGACCGCTGTAATTTGGAAACCTGTTGCCAGTTGCCCTGCTCCGCCAGACCACGTCATGCCAGTTGCATTGAACTTGGCGTTACCGGAGATATCAAAACTCATAGTAGTATTGGCACCAGCAACAATAGTGGCAATTTGTGTCCCGGTGTTACCAAAATAATAACCGGTAGCCACAGCAGTGCTTGCCACCCCAGTGACCAGCTCTCCTGAATGCAGCGATATAGCAGCTATAACCGAACCAGACGACTGCGTTGTGGAGATGCCGGTCGCATATTTATCGACCGTACCAACGGTAACTTTATCAATGGAAAGACCGGTAGATGTGCCACTAAACCCTTGGATAGTAAGCATAGAACCGCCGTTCTCGTTGAACAGAACCTGCAACGAATCACCGGTCAGGAAGTTCTTCCCTTTGTAACTCGAATCGCCGGCCATCTGGGTGATCTGAGTCATCATGGTGTTGAACTGAGCGGCCAGACTGTCACGATTTTCGCGGTCAGCCGAGCGAGCCGACTGTGTAAGCCCCCGGGCGGCCTCAATCAGGGCCGTGATGCCGGTAATACCTTCGTTGGCAGCCTTAACGCCCTGAATGGCCTCAGACATGCCGTCTTTTCTGGTGGAAAGGTCGGCGGCGCGCTGGGTGTTGTTCTGAGCTGAGAAGAAGTTGGTAGGATTGTCAAGGGCTGTGTTGACTTTTTTGCCGGTGGAAAGGCGTTGCTGCGTACGGTCGAGAAGGACGGAGGTGCCTTGAAGTGCGAGCAGGTTGGACCGCATACCTGCGGTCAAGGAGATATCGTTGAGTGACATGATTATGTACTTCCTTTCTGGATTTTTTCGGTGCGGCATTCTGCCGCCCGTGTTGGTTATTGTCTAAATCACTTTTCGTGGCCTTTGCTGGAAACCTCCCTTCCTGGCCAGCTTTGCTGTGGAATTTAATCGGTTACTTCCTCTTTTCGTCATGAGCAGGCAAAACTTTAAAGAAATCTGCTGGTGCTTTCGAATCACAAATCATTTTTGGACAGGATTAACAGGATTAAATTCGGATAGTAAGACATAACCTTGAACAAGAGTACCCTTGACAAGCCAGAATAAAATAGAAACCGTTCAACCTAAAAACTGCTTTTGGGTCCACGAAATACACGAAAAAACACGAAAAATTAAACCATTACAGCAAAACAGTGTTTAACCAAACAGGTTACACCGTAAAGACGCACATCTTTATGATTTTATTCGTGTATTTCGTGTTTTTCGTGGATAACTGCCTTTTCCAGGTTCAATGTTTTTCTGAAGACTACGCTCAAGCTGTAAAAGTCTAAGCTTCCGATGGGGTCGATGCCTTGTTTTGATCCTGACCATCCTGTTAATCCTGTCCAAATATATGTATTGAATTTAAAGCGTTAGCTTCCACACAGCTCTTAGATTATACTCTACACGAGAAGAGAGTCATTTTCTGCACAGGATTTCCGGACTGCTTCGGCAAGCAGGAACACATCCTCTCTTTTCGTCTGCCATGAACACATGAAGCGGGCTCCACCGGATCCTATAAACGAATAAAAATGCCATCCGTCAGCGCGTAGACCGTTAACGACCACCTCGGGCATTTCGACGAACACCGAATTTGCCTGGCGCGGATACATGATGGTGACGCCTTCAATATCCGCCAGCTTCTGTGCAAGCAGCGCGGCACAATCGTTGGCGTGCCGGGCATTTTTCAACCAGGCCCCAGTCTCAATCATGCCGATCCAGGGGGCCGAGATAAATCTCATTTTGGAAGCCAGTTGTCCGGCCTGTTTGCAGCGATATTCGAATTCAGATGCCAGTTCGCGATCAAAGAAGATAACCGCCTCTCCCACCGCCATGCCGTTTTTTGCCCCACCCAGACAGAGAACATCGACCCCGGCTCTCCAAGTGATATCGGCAGGGGATACATCAAGTGAGACAACCGCGTTGGCGAAGCGGGCGCCATCCATCTGCACCCGCAGTCCATAGCGGCGAGCCAATTCGCCGGCCGCACGAATCTCATCAGGCGTATACACGGTTCCAACCTCGGTAGCCTGCGTCAGGCTCAGCACTTTGGGGCGCGGATAGTGAATATCACTGCGGCGGGTTATGATCCGTTCAACCTCCGACAGGTCGAGCTTGCCTTTAGGGCCATGTGCATGGAGGATTTTAGTTCCGTTCGAGAAAAATTCGGGAGCGCCGCACTCATCAGTCTCGACATGGGCAAGGTCGTGGCAGATTACACTGTGATACGAGCGGCAGAGCGCAGCCAGCGCCAGCGAGTTTGCTGCCGTGCCGTTAAAAACAAAGAACACCTGGCAATCACACTCAAAGAGCTGCCGGATGGATTCACAGGCCCGTTCAGTCCAGCCGTCGTCTCCATACGAAGATTCAAAACCGTGATTGGCAGCTTCCATGGCCTGCCAGGCTTCCGGACATATGCCGGCATAGTTGTCACTGGCAAACTGATTGAATGGGCGTTGTTGTAGTTCCGGCAAATAAGAAACGGACATGTTCTCCTCCCTCATCTTACATAATTGTATTGCGCACTGCGCACATTCCTGGCCACCTTGGCTTGACAATACTAACCTGAAAGGTTTATTTTACCATATGGAAAAGAAGAAGCCTCATTATCTTTTAACCGAGATACACCGACTGATCGCATCCGGTTGTTGGCGCTTCACACACACTGCACGCTCCGGTGCACTTGATCTGGGATTGGACGAGGCGCGTGCAGTGACTGTCGTGGCAGAACTTGCTCCCGGTGCTTTTTACAAGAGCATGACTTCGCATACTGACCATCAGATGTGGCACGACGTGTATCATACGCAGATTTCCGATGGAAGGCTGGCATACATCAAACTTACAGTGCTGAACGGTTTGATTGTGGTGTCATTCAAGGAGAAATAGCATGAGTGGGAAAACGATTTGCCCCGTTTGCGGGGTGTGCGCGCTGACACATGAGGTTCGTGACCTGCCCTACACATACAAGGGGCGGAAAACGATAATTGAGTCTGTAAAGGCGGATTGGTGTGAGGCCTGTGGCGAATCGCTCACCGGGCCAGGCGATACGGACAGGGTAATGGCGGCAATGCGGGCCTTTCAGCGGATTGTCAATGCAGATATGGTAAGTCCGGATTTCGTTCGTACTGTGCGTGGCAATTTGGGGCTGGATCAGCGTGAGGCGGCAATGATCTTCGGTGGCGGAGTGAATGCCTTTTCCCGCTATGAAACTGGTAAGACACGCCCTCCGGTGGCAATGGTCAAACTGTTGAAATTGCTGGACAGACACCCGGAGTTATTCAATGAGGTGCGTTAGATACTCAAGGGATATGACCTGTTATGCGCTATAGCCGGATGCGGCTTTCACACAAATTTGTCCTGGTAAGCCTGTTTACCGCCATACTGGTAGGTTTCACGGTGTTGCGCACTCCTTCCCGCACTGACGAACCGGCGGCATCTCCGGACGACAAGGCCATGGAAGATCTCTCGCGCGTCGAATATCCCAGCCTCAAACAGATCAAATGGCACGCTCACTTCATACAACCGCACCAGACGCTCGAATCACTTTTCGGAGCGGACTGGGTTTTGGTGGCCCGCTTCAACAGAATCGACCGGCGTCACGTCTATCCCGGCATGACAATCAAGGTTCCCGACAGGATAGCCGACATCCGTCATTACACGCCATTGTCAGGCTTTTACGAACCGGCGGTCAGGTACGACAAATATATTCTGGTAGACATCACGGAACAGTGGCTGGGCGCCTACGAGAAGGGCAAACTGGTCTTTTCCGCTCCGGCTGCAACCGGAAAAGCAACCACCGAAACTCCTACCGGAATGTTTCGTATTGATGCACGCCACCTGACCCACACGTCGTCACTTTACAAGATTGCCAATGATGAGGAGCAGTACCCGATGGACAATGCCATCCGGTTCCATATCGGCCCGGATCATGTTTCTTACTGGATTCATGCCCGCGATCTGCCGGGCAGACCGGCTTCACACGGATGCATCGGATTGTTTGACGAGGAGATGCAGAATCGCGTCTTTGGAACGCCGGCACAACCGGTTCTGCTCGATTCCCAGAGACTGTACGCATGGGCTGCAGGCACGGCTGATTACGAAGACGACATCGGAGACCTGGATGAATTGGAAGAGGGGCCGCTGGTTGAGGTGCGCGGCTCACTGCCGCGCTATCTCGCCAGAAGACAGCAAATAGTACCTGCTGGGAACTAGCGGCGCTTAAGCCAGCCGGCAACGTCCTTGGCGTGATAGGTGATAATTATGTCGGCCCCGGCCCGTTTGAACCCTATCATGGTCTCAAGCACGACCCGTTCCTCGTCGATCCAGCCCCTCTGGGCGGCACCCTTTACCATACTATACTCGCCCGAAACGTTATAAACCGCCAGCGGCAGGTTGTATTCGTTGCGCAGATCCCGCAGAATATCGAGGTAGGGCAGTCCCGGCTTGACCATGATGATGTCGGCCCCCTCTTCAATGTCCGAAGCCGCCTCGCGCAGCGCCTCCAGACGGTTGGCCGGATCCATCTGGTAGCTGCGACGGTCGCCGAACTGCGGTGTTGATTCAGCCGCTTCGCGGAACGGGCCGTAATAACCTGAAGCATATTTGACGGCATAGCTCATGACCGGGATCGAATCAAAACCATTCTCGTCCAGCATCTCCCGGATAGCAGCCACCCGACCGTCCATCATATCGGATGGGGCCACCATATCAGCACCCGCCTGGGCATGAGAAAGGGCCTCCCGCGCCAGTAACTCCAGCGTGGAATCGTTATCGACATCACCATTTTTTATAATCCCGCAATGGCCATGGTCTGTATATTCACACAGGCAGACATCAGTGATAACCGCCAGTCCAGGTACCTCTCTTTTCAACGCCCGGACAGTTTCCTGGATAATCCCGCTATCAGAATAGGCGTCACTGCCGACCGCATCTTTGGTTTCAGGAATACCGAACAGCAATACGGCCGGTATCCCCAGATCCCGTACCTCTTGTGCTTCCGAAACGATATGCTCAATTGACTGCTGATAAATGCCGGGCATGGAGGAGACCTCTTTACGGATCCCGCTGCCGAAGGCCGAAAACATCGGATAGACAAGGTCATTCACCGAAAGAGTCGATTCGCGAACCATCCGGCGGAATATTTCACTACCTCTGATTCTACGGGCGCGAAAGTGAGGGAAAAACATGGGAGGCCTCCTGAGGCGATGACTGAAACACTCTGCAAAGTTGCCTGATTTCTGAGCGGAATAATAATTCAGTCTGAATAAAAAAGCAAGAATTTACCCCAACGGCTTGCATTGAGCTGCCATTGTGGTAGCATATAAAAACGTACCGTGGAATACTTTATCTGCTTGCGTTTAATCAGACTTAAATGGTATAGAACAGACATTAAAAAGAGCAGTACACCATCTCAAAGAGGAGGACTACATAATGAAAAATCGGCTTGGCAGTATTATGGCAGCGGCTCTGCTCGTATCAGCAACCACTGCGTTCGGTGCAGTAAAAGAGGGACAGTTTTCATTGTCTCCCGTAATCGGCGGCTACACGTTTGCCGACGGACAAAAACTGGATACGAACGTGGTTTACGGCGTACGGGGCGGCTATAATTTTACAAAAAACATCGGTGTGGAGGCCCTTTTTGACTTCCTCAATACGGAGAGGAAAAACTCCAAAGCAGACGTGAGTATGTATCGCTTCGGAGGAGAGATGCTGTATAATTTCATGCCGGATAGCAAGTTTGTGCCTTTTGTTGCCGCAGGTTTGGCCGGACAAAAATTCAATGCGACAGAGATCAGCAGAACTCCACGCTTGTCTTTCGATTACGGTGCGGGTATTAAATATTTTTTGACCGATGCTTTTGCGCTGCGTGGAGATATTCGTCACATAATCTATGCCGACAACACTACTCCAACGTATAGTAACTTAGAGTATACCCTTGGGGCTCTCATTCCTTTCGGTGGTGTAAAACCGGTTGCGAAGCCGGTTGAACCGGTACAGGAAGCAGTGCAGCCCAAGGCTGCGCCTGCCGAGCCGGTAGTTGTTGCCGAACCTCCGGTGGTTGCTCCCGAACCTCCTAAAGTTGTTGCCGAACCTCCAAAAATTGAGGCCCCGAAACCTGCACCGGCTGCAGCGTCTGCCCCGAAAGCCTCAGCCGCGCAGGAGCGTTTCTGTGATAAGCCGGCTATCCTGGCAGTCGAATTTGATACCAACAAAGCCGACATCAAGCCCAAGTACAAGGCAGATCTTGAGAAACTCGCCGAGTTCCTGAAGGAGTTCCCCAATGCAAAAGGTGAAATATCAGGGCATACAGACAATGTAGGTGGGAAAGCTTTCAACCTCAAACTTTCACAGCGTCGCGCGGACAGCGTGAAGCAGTATATGCACAAAAACTTCGACATCGCTCCTGATCGTCTCACGGCAAAAGGATTCGGATTCAGCAAGCCGATAGCCAGCAACAAGACCAAACAGGGCAGAGCAAAGAACCGCCGGATTGAAGCAAACTTCAGCTGTAAATAACATCTGACTGAAACCCTGAAAGTCAAAGCCCTTCCGAACTGTTTCGGAAGGGCTTTTTTTGTGCGCAGCAGGGTTTCGGGAGCGTTTATTTTTTTCTGCGATCGTTTAAAGAAATGACCTTGGGCGCTCCCCTTTCCCGGCGCATCTTCACCTGGCGCTCCTGCTCTTCGTTCTCCTTTTTTATTCGCTCCAATTCAACCGGAGAAACTATCTCCTCAAGGCGCAGAGGGGTACCCCCCATTGTGAAAGAGGCGCCCTCAAGCTGAAACTCATCAAGAATCCAGGTAAAAACCTGCAAAGGAAATGTGAGTACAAGTAGCTTGACCTGCCACCATCCAGGTCTGACATCCGGAGATATCTCTTCAATGCGAGCATAAAATCCGGGTTTGTTATCAACATGAATCAGGACTATCTCGTTAGTAGTAGCCATCCGTCGCGCCTCACAACTATGAATTCGGGTTAATGGTGAATTGTGTTTCAGCCCACAACAAAAGTGGTGTGGCCATCGATATGCTCAATAGCCGAGAGGCCGTGAGCAGACATTCGCGAATGGCATTTTCACCTGAGGTCAGCTCTGTTCTTGCTGAATCCGACAGGCGGTTGTCAAGGATGTCACAGATAAAAAAAACGCAGTCAGCCGGACGAAACTCAGGCTCCATTGTACATCCCATCACAGTACCGTAAGGACAGAGGGGTTTCTGTGAAAAGTCGGGTATTACTGTTACACCGGCAGCGCAATGGGACAAGACATCCAGAATATTCATCCGGTACTTGCCGTTCAGACAGCATTGGCCTGCACAGTCACGGCATGATGTATCCGAATCAACTGCCAGTGTGATGGCAACCAGAGACTCTTTTCCCCATCGATAAGTAACCAGCAATTCTTCCAAGAGCTGTTTCCTGACAAGAGGGATGTTATTGATCAACAGTCTGTTTGCAGACCGTAACCCATGTTGCCATAATTGCTGATCGTCCACACCGTTCCTTTTGAATACTGGCTGAAGCAGCCCATAAGCCGGGTTCTGTTCCCGGGCAGGATTACCCCTGACCGGGTGATGGCCATTCATCTGGATCTACCGTTACCGGTGACCTCAAGCAGCCAACCCGGAGGCACGGGCGGGCCGCCCTTGACGCCTCCCTATTTGGCCTTGCTCCTGACGGGGTTTACCTGGCATCTGACGTCACCGCCAAACCCGGTGAGCTCTTACCTCACCCTTTCACCCTTACCTGCCGCAGCAGGCGGACTTCTCTCTGTGGCACTTATCCCTGGGGTCACCCCCGCTGGACGTTATCCAGCGTCACGCCCTATGGAGCCCGGACTTTCCTCCACCGGTCGAACCGGCAGCGGCCATCTGGACTACTTCAACCAATCTCCCGGCAGAAAAGAAAAACCTCCTTCCGTACCGAACCCGCTTAATCAAAGACTATGCCTGTTGTTGTTTGAGTACCAGTATCCTCTGGCAGTGTGGGCATGCAAGCAATTCCTCGTATTTGAAAAGATTGTTATACAGCTGCGGAGGAAGATGCATATTGCATCCAAGGCAATATCCATCGCGAGCAATTGCCAGCGCCTGACCACGGCGCTGGTCGCGCAGGGAGGTGTAACGCTTGACAAGGCTGGCTGGCACTCCATCTGTCACTATATCTCGACGGGCAGAATCAAAATCCAGATCCAGCTGAATCTTATCAATTTCCGCCTGCTTTTCTGCTGTGCGTAGTGCATGATTCTCGAGCATTTCTTCAAATAAAGCTTTCCGGACAGCGAGCTGACCGGAAAACTCTTCAATCTGGCTGATCTTCTGCAGCACCCGTTCTTCCAGCTCAGTGACCTGTTTACGAGCAGCGGAGATTTCGCGACCAACCGCCTGGAACTCCTTGTTGGTCTTGATCTCTTTCATATTGGTTTCAGACCTGCAAATATTTGCCAGCTCGGAGGCATGGTTCTCTTCCAGTTCAGCTTTTTCTTTTTCAAGCTGAGCCAGGCGGTTTTCCATGCCTGTCACCTCCTCCCGGGCTGCATCCACAGCCTGAGCGATATCATTCAGTTCTTCATGCAGACCCTTTTGCGTATTTTTCATTCTAGTGATCTGTTGATCGATATCCTGAAGCTGTTCCAACGCTGCCAGTTTCTTTTTCAAATTCAACCCCCTTGGTACGAATTTTATTCCGAATCACGCACTGATTACGTCCTGAACGGGTCTGTCTCAATAAGGCACGGCATGACCTGACAATCCCTGTAACCGGCAGCGCAAAGAGTACGGCCAATCTGCTCAGTAATTTCGGCAACCATAATAACCTCCGTGGCGAAGTGACCGGCGTCTATCATGGCAATTCCCAAATCCTGAGCATCTCTGGCTTCGTGGTACTTCACGTCACCGGTTACCAGAACATCGGCTCCGGCGCGAACTGCTTCACGCAACAGAGATGCGCCACTGCCGCTGCAGAGAGCCACTTTCAACAAGCGGGCGGACGGATCACCGACATAACGCAGGCCTGGCGCGAACAGGCTCTTTTTAATCCGTCCGGCAAACTCCGCCAGTGAAACCGGGTCAGACAGGTAACCTATACGTCCCAGTCCCTGCTTTTCGCCCTCGTTTAAAAGCGAATAAACGTCATAAGCCGGCTCTTCATAAGGATGTGCCGCCATCAGGGCTTTTATGGCTCGCGGCAGATTTTTACGATCCACAAGCAGTTCAAGTCTCTGCTCGGAAACTTTTTGAGCTATTCCAACTGTTCCGATGAACGGTTCTGCACCATCTAAAGGCGTAAACGTTCCATCACCTTCAGTGGCAAAGGAACAGTCACGGTATTTACCCATCGGCGCGACATAAGGGAAAAGCACTGACCTGATCCGTTCAAGATGGTCCGTCGGGACAAAAACTACCAGTTTGAGCATCTCTTGCGGGGTTGTTACCTGCAGAGGCACGCAATTCGAAAGTCCGATTCTTTTCGAAAGCAGATCGTTCAAACCACCTGTGGCGCTATCATAGTTGGTATGCATGCTGACGATGGAGAGACCGGCTCTGATGGCTGAATGAATTTGAGCGCCTTGCCGGGTGGCGGTCGAGATTACCTTTAGCGGCTTGAATATTAACGGGTGGTGGGTAACCAGGAGTTGGCAGGAGGAGTCGATAGCCGAAGTGATTACTTCCGGCGTCGGGTCAAGCGCCACCATGATGCGCCTGATTTCTGCGCCGGGGTCACCGACCTGAAGGCCTGGGTTATCCCACTCTTCAGCCAAAGAGATTGGGGCTATTTTGTTAATAATACCAAGTATATCTGACGTTTTTGGCATTTTCATGAATTACAAATAAAAAGAGTGCAACCCTGCGGTGTGCACTCTCGTGTTGAGGTATGAAAAAGGGATTTCCCCAAGATACTTGCCGGCATCCGGCGCATTTTCCTCGCAGTATGAAATGGTGGGCCCACCAGGACTCGAACCTGGGACCAACCGGTTATGAGCCGGTGGCTCTAGCCAACTGAGCTATAGGCCCGTAGGGAAGTGTCATACTAGAGGACACTGATGAAACTGTCAAGTGTTTTACAACAGTTTTCAGCAGTTATGCCCGCGAAAGGAAGCGGCCATCCCGTGTGTCCACTTTGACTTTTTCCCCGGACTCAAGATAGGGGGGGACTTTGATTTTCAGTCCGGTCTCGAGAATGGCCTCTTTGGTCTCCGCAGTGGCAGTTGCATTTTTCAAAACCGGAGCGGTCTCGGTGACGACCAACTCTACGGTCATCGGCAAATCCACGTTAACCATGCGCCCCTCGAACAACCCCAGCACCACTTCGGTACCATCCAGCAGAAAAGGCGAAATCTCCTTGAAGTTTTCCTCTTCCATTTCAAACTGTTCGTAAGTTGTCAGGTCCATGAAGATACCCCGTCCACCGTCAGCGTACAGGAATTGTCCTTTGCTGCGACCAAAATCCGCCTCGTCGACCTTTTCGCCGGACCGGAAAGTCTTGTCCAGCACCTGTCCGGTGATCAGGTTGCGATAGCGGGTCTTGACCATGGTGTTGGCGCCACGGGCAGTGGGTGACTGGGTGGTGACATCGGTGATCAGGCAGGGCACCCCATCCAGCTGAATAACAAGCCCTTTTTTAAAATCTGATGTAGAAAACATAGCCGCTGATTCTCCCTGGGAGTGAGTATAAATCCATAATTTCATTTCTTTCGATATTCTGCCGTCGGCCAGAATGGGATGCCGCCACGCGGGGTGAACTCGCCCCTAACTGTCAGCCAGACCGGTAAAAGCAATTTTACCAGATCATTACAGATGCGATTGACACCGGCTTCGTGAAATTCACCATACATTCTGAACGAACCGAGATAGAGTTTTAAGCTTTTGCTCTCAACGCAAAGTGCATCCGGCTGATAGTCAATGACTATTTTAGCAAAATCCGGCTGCCCGGTCATGGGGCACAGGCAGGTAAACTCCGGGCATTCTATGTGAAGCGTTCCGACAGCAGCGACCGGATTCATTTCGGGGCGGGCAAAGGGGCTTGGAAAAGCTTCCAGAAGCGCGGCATCCGGCTTGTCGTATCGGTAGCCGGAAGCGCCTGAACCAAGAGATTGTAACTGTTTATGTAATTCCATTTATCGCATCTCCGAATTGTAGAAAAGCCCGGACAGCATAACAATGAAGCGCCATGCAATCAATTTGTTTTTGCTGTTTGGTGTTTATCAACGCAATTATTCCGAACATCATTATGGGAGGAACCAAAATCGGCAGCGCCCTTGAAATAGCGGTACGTCTCCGTTGTTCAGAAAAGCTTCAGCAGGATATTCTGCTGATAACTGACGGTGAAATATGGGAATGGGAAAAATAGTTGCCAAGGCGGTCAAGTCAAGACACCGCTTCTTCACGGTCGGAGTCGAGAGTTCAGTATCTGAAGCATTTGTCCGTATTCTGGCCGAACGTACCGATGAAGAGGGTTTCCGGTGGCTATTTAGTCCGAGTTCTGGTAAGAAAGCCCAACGTATCAATCCAGATAACCCATAAGAAATAGTGATGAAATGGTTAACGATTGTGTCTGGAATTTGCCCTGACGCTGCCAGAGAAGCAGACAACCAGAATATCTGCAGACGCTTTGCATCACTTTTTCCCCCAGACTACTGGCACAGAATAGAAGATTACTTCAGCAATCATTCAGAAGCTATTAAGTCATGGTATCTGTCCGGCATGTTATGGAAAAGCGCTTAAAGAACATGGATTGCAAGACGTGAGAAATTAGGAAAACAATATGAAGTACCTTATTATTACAGCTACGCTCGTCTGTCTGGCAGTTTTTTCATTTTTATCCGGCTGCAGCAGGAGTGAAAATGTCATAACCGGTTTTGATGATGCGAAGAACGCTAAAATCGGTGTGATGACTGGTTCAACCGGAGAAGCTGTTGCTGCAAAAAGGTTTCCGAAAGCTCAGATAAAAACGTTTGACGACATCATGGACGCTGTCGCTGCCATGAAATCCGGGCAGCTTGATGCGATTATTACCTTATATCCCGCAGCGATTCAGGTCACTAAGAAAAATCCGGAGTTGCGGCAACTTCCGGAGCTTCTTGATAACGAGGATACTGCCATTGCTATCAGGAAAGGAAACGATGAACTACTTGCATCCGTGAACCTGATTATCACAGAATTGAAGAATGACGGTTCATTAGCTTCCATGAAAAAACGCTGGCTCAAGACAGATTTGGCTCCCTATGAAGAACCGGACATACAGCTTCCCAAAGAGGGAAAGATTCTCAAAATAGGGGTCAGTGCTACACGGGAACCATTCAGTTTTATGGATAAAGATGGAAGGGTGACCGGGCATGACGGTGAGCTTGCCCGCATTATCGGCGCCAGACTTGGCAGACCTGTCGAATTTTCAAATATGAAATTCATGGCCCTCATACCAGCCCTGCAATCAGGCAAGGTTGATCTGATTGTCACGGGTATGAGTGCAACTGACGAGCGAAGAAAAGCTGTTGATTTCACGCAGTCTTATTTTGTTAATGGCCAGGCCATGCTTGTAAGAAAAACCAAGGGCGGAAAGAAAGTATCAGCTCCTTCATCTGCCGGCGGTGCAAATATAAATAATGAAATTTCAAAATTGGAGCAAGTCGATGGTAAAAGACCTTATATCGAAAATGATATTTCGGCGATGGTCAGCCGGTTCACACCGCAAATCTCTGCAGAGAGCACGTCAACATCGTTCTTTACAGGCGTTGTCAACAGTTTTCAGAGCAACATCATCCAGGAAAACCGGTATCTGCTCATTCTGGACGGCCTCAAAACTACGGTGGTTATTTCGGTGCTGGCCACAATTTTCGGTACCCTGCTGGGGGCGCTGATTTGTTTCATGCGGATGTCGAAACAAACTCTTCTCAATTTCCCCGCAAAAATATACATTGCCATTCTGCGCGGCACTCCGGTGCTGGTATTTTTGATGCTGATTTTTTATGTTGTCTTCGCCTCGGTAAACATCAGTCCGGTACTCGTTGCTGTTATCGCCTTCGGGATGAATTTCGCCGCTTATTCGGCGGAAATATTCAGAACCGGCATTGAGGGGGTGGACAAGGGGCAAACCGAAGCCGGTATCGCCATGGGTTTCAGCAAGGTCAAAACATTCATCCACATTGTCCTGCCGCAAACGGTACGAAGGATCCTGCCAATCTACAAGGGCGAATTTATTTCTCTGGTCAAAATGACCTCCATTGTCGGTTACATCGCTGTGCAGGACCTTACCAAGGCGAGCGACATCATCCGCAGTCGCACCTTTGATGCCTTCTTTCCGCTGGTCATGGTGGCGATTCTTTACTTTTTGATATCGTGGGTTCTGATGCAGTCGCTGGAGTATCTTGAACGAAGGACAGACCCGAAATCAATACGGAGATTTGAGAAATAATGGCTGATCAATCATTAATCCTCTGGGTTCTGGGCGCACTACTGACCATCACCGGCCTGGCGGGACTGCTGCTGCCATTGGTGCCGGGGGCACCCCTCCTGTTTCTGGGTCTGCTCCTGGGGGCCTGGGCGGAAGACTTCCACTACATTGGCGTCTGGACCCTGCTGCTTCTGGCTGGAATGGCCGGTCTGACGTACGTGGTGGAGTTTGCGGCGTCAATCCTGGGAGTAAAAAAGTACGGAGGCTCGCATCGTGCCATGATCGGTGCGGCCCTGGGCGGGATAGTCGGGATGTTTCTCGGCATACCGGGAATTCTGATCGGCCCGTTTGTGGGCGCGGTGATAGGGGAGCTGTCCTTGCAACGGACTCTTGATGAGGCAAGTCAAGCCGGGTTTGGCACTGTCGTAGGACTGGCCATTGGAGTAGCCGGCAAATTAGCTGTCGGTATTGCTATGATCGGCGTCTTTTTACTGATTCGTCTGCTTTGACAATAGTCGAGTTCAGAACGACGCTCGGGTTTGTGGACGACGGGCTGTTTGTACTGGATGTTGCCAACAGGGTTATTCATGTCCGCTCTGCCGCCCGCCTCGGCTATTGGGATATGGGCAAGAACCGACGACGGATGGAAGAGATTCGATTGTTGTATCTGAAAGCTCAACACTGAACTTATGAAGGCAATAAATGTGAACAAGCTGCTCTCCTTTTTCTTGATACTCATTACTCTTGCCGGATGTGCAACAAAAGTCCATCGCACGGCAAGCCGCGAATCAGCCGGCATCGCACCAAATCCCGTATCAAACCGGGAAGCCGTGCTGCAGGTCTACGGAGCATCAACGTGGGGGTGGCGCGGCTGGTTTGCCATCCATACCTGGGTTGCGACCAAACCTGCCAATGCGGAATCCTATACCGTCTATGAAGTCATCGGCTGGCGGCAACGGAGAGGATTACCGGTAATACGAATAGAAAAAGACCTCCCTGACCGTCACTGGTATGGGGAGCGCCCGCGACTACTCAAGGAGCTCCGGGGGGACGGAGTAGACAAGCTGATAGTGGCAGTCGACCAGGCTGCGAAAAGTTACCCCTGGCCAGACACCTACAAGGCCTTTCCGGGTCCCAACAGCAACACATTCACCGCCTGGATAGCGAAACAGGTGCCTGAACTTGGACTTGAGCTGCCGTTTTCCGCAATAGGGAGCGGCTATGCCAACTGAAGCATTCCCACGTTACGTTGAACAGCTCTTCCGGCCTCCCAGCGAGGCGCGGAGCCTCATCTTCCAGATCACGGTGGGATGTTCGCAGAACAGCTGCACCTTCTGTGGTATGTACAAGGGAAAGAAGTTCCGCATCAGGCCTGTGGAAGAGATAATCGACGAGATAGCAGCCATCCCGAAGCGGTGCATACCGACCATAGACCGGGTTTTCATTGCCGATGGTGATGCGCTCGTCTATCCTTTCGAGGGTCTGGTTACTCTGCTTGATGCACTGGCATCAGCTTTTCCCAGGCTGGCCAGGATAGGTTCCTACGCGTCTCCCAACAGCCTGATGACAAAAACCCCGCATCAGCTTGAAGTTCTCCGGGAAAAGAAGCTCCGCATCCTCTATTTCGGCCTGGAATCGGGAGAGGATGAAACCCTGACGCAGATCAGAAAAGGGTTTACTGCTGAAGAGATGGCACAACAGGCGCTCAAGGCCAGTACAGCAGGCATGAAGCTTTCCGTAACCGCCATACTCGGTCTGGCCGGGCGTGACAGAAGCTTGGAACATGCGCGCGGCACAGCGGCGTGGATAAACCGGGTCAACCCGGAGTACTTCTCGCTTCTCACGCTCTTTCACCGCCATAACGAGGAGTTTGTCCGCTCCCTCAGGCAGTGCACCCGCCGGGAGCTGATGCTTGAGACGCGCGAGATGCTGTTGAATCTTAATCCCGGTCGAACAATTCTCCGCTCCAACCATGTATCCAACTTCCTGAACCTGGCCGGGAGCTACCCCAAAGACCGGGACCGGCTGATAGCAGATCTCGATGCCGCCCTGATAAAGGCCGGCACATATCCCGGTTTTCTTGACAGCGTGCCGGAATACGACGAAGAGTATTACTAACGCTGAATTATTGAGGGTCTTGTGGAACATGCTTGAAATTTCTGAGAAGAACGCCGTGGGCACGGGACAACGTGGAATCTCTCTATCTTCTTTCGGTCCTGAGCTGGGAAACTGACAATGAACAAGCCGACCATCACCACGGAAAGCGGCAGATACTTCCTTACCGATCGAATCAGGGAAGAGGTCAGTTTCCGGACAACGCCACAATCTCGGGGCATGCGCCCACCTCCGGTCCAGAAGCCGGCACCGGCAGACAGCAGGATCATCCAGCTACCGCACCCGGCAATCTGGTGCATCCCGCCATGCGATCTTCAGAGCGCCATTGCCAACCGGGAGAGCCACCGGCAGTTCACCCCGGAGCCGCTCTCACTGAAGGAGCTCGCCTTTCTGCTCTGGGCTACGCAGGGGGTGCGGGAAGAAATCCATGAAGCGGCAGTCCTGCGCATGGTTCCGTCAGCAGGGTGTCGCCACCCTTTTGAAACCTACCTTGCCGTACAACGGGTACAAAGCCTTGCACACGGCATCTACCGGTATCTCCCGCTGGATAACTCCATCGTGATTGTAAGAGAGGTAGAAAACCTGTCTGCTCACCTCACTGCTGCAACACACGGCCAACGCTTTTCCGGACAGTCGGCCGTCACCTTCCTCTGGACGGCAATACCGGAGCGCACCGAGTGGCGTTATGCCGAGGCATCCTATAAGGTGATCGCTCTCGATGCCGGCCATGTCTGTCAGAACCTCTATCTGGCGTGCGAGGCCGTCGGTGCCGGAACCTGTGCAATAGCAGCTTACAACCAGCCCCTGGTTGATGACCTGCTGGGTGTTGATGGGGACGAAGAATTCTGTGTCTACATTGCCCCCGTTGGTAAGGTTGTAAAGAGATGATCTATGGACCATGTGGAGACCACACTGAACCTGATGACAGAGCAGGAATACGGGTTTGCAGGATCAGGCAATATATCGACAGGATTGTTCTATCTAGGAGTTGATAATTCAGGAGTAGTATACGAACAAGGTAAGCCTGACCGGATGAAAGGAGAAGACAATGCAAAAACGTAGCTTAGGAAAAAGCGGTTTGGAAGTTTCGGCTCTCGGACTTGGCTGCATGGGGATGAGCTTCGGTTACGGACCGCCCGCAGATAAAAAGGAGATGATATCTATCCTGCGAACAGCGGTAGAGCGAGGCATAACGTTCTTTGATACGGCAGAGGTCTATGGGCCGTTCACCAATGAGGAACTTGTCGGCGAGGCGCTCTCGCCACTGCGTGATCAGGTGCTGATTGCCACCAAGTTCGGTTTCGATACCAGTGTAGATCCCAGGAATACTCAGGGGGGGCCGGTCCTGAATAGCCGCCCCGAGCATATCAGGCAGGTGGCTGAGGCCTCGCTCAAGCGACTCAAGATCGATGTTATTGACCTGTTTTACCAGCACAGAGTTGACCCGGATGTACCGATCGAAGAGGTGGCGGGAGCGGTGAAGGATTTGATCCAGGAAGGAAAGGTAAAACACTTCGGACTCTCCGAAGCTGGAGTACAGACCATCCGCCGGGCTCATGCCGTCCAGCCGGTCGCAGCACTCCAGAGCGAATATTCACTGTGGTGGCGACGCCCGGAAACAGATGTGATCCCGACCCTTGAAGAACTCGGAATCGGCTTTGTGCCCTACAGTCCTTTGGGTAAGGGTTTCCTTACCGGTAAGATAAGCGACAAAACTTCCTTCGACAGTACTGACTTTCGCAATATCCTCCCCCGTTTTACTCCGGAGGCCCGGAAAGTCAATCATGCACTGGTTGATCTGTTGAGCCAAATTGCGTCACGGAAGAATGCAACGCCTGCCCAGATCACCCTTGCCTGGCTGCTGGCACAGAAGTCCTGGATTGTGCCGATCCCCGGCACCACGAAGCTGCACCGTATGGACGAGAATATCGGAGCGACCTCAGTTGAACTGACCGCTGATGACCTTCGTGAGATAGACAGTACTGCTGCGCAGATCACTGTACACGGGGACAGATATCCCGAAAAACTTGAGCAATTGACCGGCCGGTAATAATACAGACCAGACATGCGGAGGTAGCACGATGATTACAGAAACACTGCTAGAAGTTATGAAACAGGATGGTGTGGTTGCCATAGCAACCTTGGGGCAGGATGGGCCGCATATGGTCAACACATGGAATCGTTACATAAGGGTTTCAGCAGACGGACATCTGTTGATTCCTGCCGGTTACATGCATCGGACCGAGGCGAACATTGCCTTCAACCCGAATGTGCTGATAACACTGGGGAGCAGCAAGGTTAAGGGGTTACACGGACCGGGAGCCGGCTTTCTGATCAAGGGGACTGCAACGTTTGTCACCTCCGGGTCGGACTTTGATATTCTCAAAGAAAAATTCGAGTGGCTTCGCGCCACGCTGGCTGTTACCATTGATTCTGCCACTCAGACTTGGTAGGGAGTAGGGGGAACAGTTTTTTTCTGATGAGTTACTCTCAGTTCGCCATAACTGCTTTCATACCAGCCTGTCAATCACGTATTCCTTCTTTCGTTGTTACCACACATCGAAAGGAGATGATTATGATGACCGACTTGGTACGAAAGATCTACGAAGGCACTCCAACTGGCAGGACTGGCCAACAGTTCCGGGGCTGCCTATACCCGCATGCTCCGCCAACTGGTGGATTTCTATGGCAAGACCCCTGATCTGGTTTCCGAAGAGGAGCTTCAGGATTACCTCCTCCACTGTCGCAACGTGACCAAGTGGTC
>JBAXVG010000022.1:0-72978 GCA_037129255.1 Desulfuromonadales bacterium
GAAACCGGTGCTATCGTGCATGTAGCCGGCGACGGACAGGAAGCGGTTACGATGACTACCAAAGGGAGCACGTCGTACGACCTGGTGCTGATGGATATACAAATGCCGGTCATGGACGGCTATGAGGCCACCAGGATGATCAGGTCCGACAGCCGCTTTACCTCGCTCCCGATCATCGCCATGACTGCCCATGCCATGCAGGAGGAACAGCAGAAAATCCGGGAGGCCGGCATGGACGCCCACATCACCAAACCGATTGAGGCCCGGACACTGCTGCGGATGCTGGGGTTCTTCCTGGGCGCGCAGGAATCAAGCGCTCATCTCCGTGACATTCTGGATGACGACAGCGGCATTGAACCAATAATCCCTGACATTAAAGGACTTGACGTTGCCGAAGCCCTGAGCCACCTTGACGAAGACAGGAAGTTGTACCTCTGGGTGCTGAGCTCGTTTGTCGAGAATCAGTCAAACACGGCGAAGGAGATAGAAGAAGCGTTGAACGCCGGAGATGCGAAACTGGCGCTGCGCCATGCCCATACCATGAAAGGACTTGCGGGCACAATAGGTGCGGTGGAGCTGGAAAAACTGTTACAGACGCTCGAAGACGCCTTAGACCAGGGTGCATCACCAGCAAACGTCAAGGACGCTCTTGATCTTTTTGCCGCCGGGTTGGACCGCCTGTTGACGGAACTGAAAATCCATCTCCCCGCCGCGCCGGAAGCAGAGGAAACGGGAGGGCACAATGATCAATAATATGAACAGTGCAAACGGTGCATCAGAACTGCGCAGACTGGCCGAGGAAAAGGTCGCCGCACAACTGGCATCTGCTGCATCATCGCAGGAAACAGACATGAAGCGGTTGCTGCACGAGCTGCAAGTTCACCAGGTTGAACTGGAAATGCAGAATGAAGAGCAACGTCGGACGCTGGTGGAGCTGGCTGAACACAAGATCCACCTTGAAAACGTCATCAAGATGACTCCAGCCGGTTATTTCCATATCGACCTTGAGGGGCGTTTTCTGGATGTCAATAATGCCTGGTTGCGTATGCACGGCTATGACTCACCTGAAGAGGTTATCGGCAAACACTTCAGCATGATACAGGTGGACAGCGGCTCGTATTCTGCTCTGGCACATCTGGATGAACTGCAGAGAGGTGTGGCTATCCCTTACGGTGAATTCTCCAGCCGCCGCAAAGACGGCTCGGTTGGTCATCATATATTTTCTGCTCATCCGGTCGTGCACGTAGGCAACATCGTCGGATTTGAGTGGTTCATTATTGACATTTCCGAACGCAAAAGACTCGAAGAAGATAAACTGCTGCTCCAGCAACAGTTCCAGCAGGCGCAGAAGCTGGAGAGCCTGGGGGTATTGGCCGGAGGCATCGCCCACGACTTCAACAACATCCTGGCGATCATTATCGGGTACTGCTCTCTGGTAAGGATGGATTATGAAACTTCAGAGGAGTACATCCCGCATATTGAAACCGCCGCCCAACGTGCCGCCGCACTCTGCCGCCAGATGCTGACCTACGCCGGAAAAACCCAGTCTGTCCTGGCTCAGGTCGATATGAAGGAAATTGTGGCTGAGATGCTGACCATGCTGAAAGCGACTATCAGCCGGAATGTCTCCATCAGAGCCGATCTTTCCGACGCTATCCCGCACATCAATGGCGATGCCAGCCAGCTCCGGCAGGTCGTCATGAATCTGATCATCAACGCCTCGGAAGCTATCGGCGAAGCTCAGGGTGTCATACAGGTATCTCTGACAAGAACGGAGCTCAAAGCGGGGCAATCGGATAAGGATTACAACGGCAGCATCATTCCGGCGGGACATTACATCTGCCTGGAAGTGACTGACAGCGGATGCGGCATGGATGATGAGACCAGACGACGAATCTTCGAGCCGTTCTACACTACCAAATTTACCGGGCGTGGTCTGGGGATGTCGGCATTACTCGGTATCATCACGGCGCATAAGGGAGCGTTGCAGCTATCCAGCCAGCCGGGACATGGTTCCACTTTCAAAGTCTATCTGCCTCTCCAGATCAGCGTAGCCGAAGATGGATCACCGCAACTGGCAGCACAGCTATCCTGGAGGGGAAGTGGCACGATTCTGCTGGCAGAGGATGAAGAACAGGTTGCCTTGATTCTGAAGACCATGCTGAAGTCGCTTGGATTCACCGTAATTGAAGCAGCAGACGGCAAGGAAGCGGTGGAGTTGTATAAGAAGCATGCCGTAGACATCACCCTGGTCGTAACAGACATGGGTATGCCGGTCATGGATGGGTATGAGTTGTTCCGAGTGTTGAAAACGTTGAACCCGAAACTGCCGATCATCATATCCAGCGGGTATGGCGATACGGTGGTTACCACACGGATTCCAATCGGGGAAATAGCCGGACTCGTCGGCAAACCGTACAGCTTTGATCAGTTACGGGAGGTTCTGAAGAGGGTTTTGGATGGTGACCGATTACTGTGAGGTAGAACAAAATGTATTCATCGGCTGATTTTGAAATAATAAAAAATGTCGTAATTTCCTCTGTTCCTCTGGCAGAAAGTGTTTATCTGTTTGGCAGTTATGCCAAAGGGACAGCCAGGGAGCAGAGTGATGTTGATATCGCCATTCTTCTTGAGCATGATCTTCACTGGCGCGAAAGAAATGTCATCTTGAACCGCCTTTATAGCGATATGTCGCAAAGAGGATATAACGTTGATTTTGTCCTGAAAAGGGCCGACAAATTCCGCACGGAAAGCGAATTGCCAACCTTGTCGCGTGTAATTTTACGGGAAGGGAAGCTTTTATGGACGAACAACTGAAGATTATTGTCAGTCAGTGGCTTATAAAAGCGGATAATGACCTGAAGACCGCTGAATAAGGATTGACTGCGGACGAGCCGACTACGGAAACTATCTGCTTTCATTGTCAGCAGGCAGTTGAGAAGTATCTGAAGATGTACCTTGCCATAAAGGGGAATGATCCGTCTATAACCCATAACATTTCGATACTTGTGGCGAAGTGTGCCAGCTATGATCCCGCTTTCAACGAACTGAACAATTTTGCTTTTTTGACATCGTATGCTGTTTCGCTTCGTTATCATGATGATTTCTATATGCCAGAGGTTGAAGAAGCAGAGGCAGCTTTAGCTGCAGCTAAGGAAGCACGGGAGTTTGTAGTGGCAAGGATAGAAATAAACGAAATATAGGCCGGATGAAGCGCAGCGCATCCGGCAGCAATGTTGACGATGTCAGAGAAGCCGGTTCCGCTTCGCTTGAACCGGCCTACCGAAACAAAGGAAACCCACAAAATGCCCCGCATTATAATTACCCTGCTGATATTTATTGCTCTTCTTGCCGGAGACCTCCGAGGTTTTGGAAACCTCGGAGGTCTGGTTGCTGCTGCCACTGCCGCCGAACCCCCAACCACCCCGATCCTGCGAATTGAAACTGGGCAGCACTCGTCAGGGATTTATGGCATTGCCACTGACTCTTCCGGAAACTGGATGGTAACCGCTTCATATGATAGGACCCTGAGAATCTGGAATTTGTCTTCGGGCAGCCTTGAACGCACCATACGACCTCCGATCGGTTATGGAAATGAGGGGAAATTACAAACAGTGGCTCTTTCTCCCGACGGATCAACTATCGCCTGCGGGGGGTCAACGGGCTTGAGCTGGGATGACTCAGCATCTATCTACCTTTTCAATACGGCCAGCGGCAAAATGATTGGCCGTATCAACACTGCCAAGTTTGAACTCATTAATAGACTAGCTTTCTCACCCGATGGACGCCATTTGGCTGTGGCTCTAGGGCAATATGGTATTCTCGTTTTTCGCACAGTTGATTGGTCGCTAGTTGGAGAAGATATGGAGTTTGGCGAACGCAGTTATGTCAGCTTCAGCAGTGACGGAAGGTTAGTCGCTACTTCTTATGATGGCTACATAAAACTTTATAATATTGAAAGTGATTCATTACGCTTGATAACCAAAACAAAGGCACCGGGAGGCAACAGACCTCGGGCAAGTTTTTCCACTGATGGTAGCAAGCTGGCAGTGGGCTATGGCGACACCACTAATGTCTCGGTCCTCTCCAGTCGAGACCTGTCATTACTCTACTCTCCTGACACAACAGGGCTTAAGAGTCTTAAGAATGGTGGTTTGTCAAACGTCGCATGGTCTGGGAATGATAAGATCCTGTTTGCTGGCGGTATGTATAATAAAGAAGTAAATGGTTATAGTGATAATTATGTCCTGCGCTGGGTAAACGGTGGTCGTGGAGGCTATAATGAGATCAAAGCTGCGGAACAAGCTATTACTGGTTTTGCTCCATTGGCAGATGGGCGTCTAGCCTACGGAAGCCTAGATTCAACAATTGGAGTACTGGATCAAAATGGCAGGCGCACTTTTTCACTTAAATCGCCATTTCCATTTGCTGGTGAACCCGATAGTGATAATGAGCTTCGCCTATCACCTGAAGGATCCTCAATTCAATTAAATTTTACACTGGACGGCAAACTACCCGCATTATTTAATTTACATAATCGCCGAATTTCCACGGAATCATCTACAACTCTGCGAAAACCTATGACTTCAGCGCCCGGCATAAAAGTCGATTTTGAGGAGAAGTATAAGCCAAAGCTAAACGGGGTTCCTCTGCCAATAAGTGAGTATGAACAGGTTTTTGCAGTGAGTATAGCGCCTAACAATACTTTCGTACTAGCAAGCAGATGGTATCTACGGTGCTTCGACAAACAAGGAAAACAGCTTTGGTCAGTTGTAAATGCCGGTGATGATAGTTCTTACACTGTAAATGTGGCATACGACGGGACTGTAGTTGTAGTAGGCTACCTTGATGGCACTTATCGCTGGCACCGGATGTCTGACGGTAAAGAACTTCTCGCCTTCTTCCCTCACGCCGACAAAAAACGCTGGGTACTCTGGACGCCGGAAGGGTTCTTTGACCACTCCCCCGGCGGCGAAGAGCTGATCGGTTTTCACCTGAACCGTGGAAAGGACAGGGAAGCAGAATTCATTCCGGTTTCCCGGCTTTACAAGGATTTCTACCGCCCCGATCTGGTGACTGCATCGTTTGAAGGGAAAGACATATCCGAATATGCCAAAGCGGTTGACATCAACAAGCTCCTCAACACAAAAAGCCTCCCCCCGAAAGTGCGGATAACCACTAAAGCATCCTCCACCGACAAACCGGAGAGCGAGGTTACCGCCGAAATCTGCGACAACGGCGGCGGTGTCGGCGATGTGACGCTCTATCTGAACAATATACCGATTGCCGTGGAGAGTGGCGGGCGGGGGCTGAAGGTTGTCAGCAAAGAGCGTGACGGCCAGTGCTACAGCTTCACCCGCAACTTCACTCTGGATAACGGAGACAACGTCATCTCCATCATGGCGTACAACAAGAACAACAACATCGAATCCGACCGTCCGGCTGTCACCATCAAGCATACTTCCCGATTTACCGGCAAACCAAACCTGCATATCCTCACCGTTGCCGTTGACAGATACCGCGACGGCGACCTGCATCTGAAATACTCCAACGCTGACGCCAAAGGAATTGCGGAACTGCTGGAAAGCAGGGGGAAGGGATTGTTCGGCAGCATCACCCGCCATATCTTGACCGATGGAGAGGTAACCAAAGAGAAACTTGAAGAGACCTTTGCCGGCATCGGTAAAAAGATCCGGCGCGAGGATATGTTTATCCTGTTTGTAGCCGGTCATGGCATTACCTACAGCAAAGATGGCGGATTCTATTTTCTGCCGGTAAACTTCCGCTACAGCCAGGATGAGGATATCCCAAAATCCGGCGTCTCGATGAACGACTTCAAGCGCTATCTCGCCAACATCCAGGCATCAAAATCGCTCCTGCTGCTGGACACCTGCAACAGCGGCTCCTTCGCTGAGGCCATAGCATCACGCGGGATTCTGGAGAAGACCGCCATCAACAAACTGACCCGCGCCGTCGGGCGTCATACAATTGTCGCCAGCAGTAAAAGCCAGGTGGCACTGGAAGGGTATCAGGGGCACGGCGCGTTTTCCTACACCCTGCTGGACGGCATTAAAGGGAAAGCCGCCAACCAGAAGGGGGAGATTACGGTGAACTCGCTGGTTTCATATGTGGAGCTGACACTGCCGGAATTAACCATGAAAAAATGGGGCTACGAGCAGATACCGCAGAAGAGCCTGGTGGGTGAGGATTTTGCAATCGGGGCGAAGTAAATTAAAAAAACACGAGGCACTCCATGCGAAAAAAATTGCCGATAGGAATCCAGACATTTGCCAAAATCCGTGAGGGTAGCCATTACTACGTTGATAAAACCGCCTTTGCCCTGCAACTGGTTGAACAGGGGAGCCACTATTTTCTCTCCCGTCCGCGAAGATTTGGCAAAAGCCTGTTTCTGGATACCTTGAAAGAGTTGTTTGAAGGGAACGAACATCTTTTTCGGGGACTGTACGTCCATGACAAATGGGATTGGTCTGTAAAATATCCGGTCATCAGAATCAGTTTTTCCGATGGGGTACTGAAAAGCAGGCAGGAACTTAAAGAGATGATTGGTGAAATGTTACGTCGCCTTCAGGAGGCTTTCGGGGTTAATGCCGAATCTGTCAGCAATGCAGGCTGTTTTGCCGAACTTATCAGACAGGTTTATCAGAAATCTGGTCAGCGTGTTGTCATTCTGGTGGATGAGTACGACAAGCCGATTCTGGACAACATCGAGTCTCCGGAAGTTGCGTCTGAGATGCGTGAGGGGCTTCGGGATATTTATTCCGTCATCAAAGGGGCTGATGCCTTTGTCAAATTCACCTTTCTCACAGGCGTCAGCAAATTCTCCAAGGTCAGCCTTTTTTCCGGCTTGAACAATCTTGAGGACATTACCATAGAGCGCAATTTCAGCGCGATTTGCGGTTATACGGATGAGGATGTGGATACCGTGTTTGCGCCGGAGCTGGAAGGTCTTGAACGCGAGCAGATACGAACATGGTACAACGGCTACAACTGGACGGGGGAATCTGTCTATAACCCGTTTGATCTTTTGCTTCTTTTTAAAAATCGTGAATTTCGCTCCTGGTGGTTTGAGACCGGCACACCGACATTTCTGATAAAACTGCTGAGCGAGCGGCAGCAGTTTACCCCTGATCTTGCCAGGATTATGGCTACAGAAACCTTACTATCCACCTTTGATGTTGGTAACATTCCAACAGAAGCACTTATGTTTCAGACCGGATACCTGACAATAGATACAGTCCGTCATATTCCGGGGAGGATGGAATTGACGCTCAAATACCCGAATCTTGAGGTACAGGCAAGTCTTAATGACTGCCTGTTGCGGGCGATGTCCCAGGATCCGATGGTGCCGGTGCGTAATGTCAGCAGACTATACGATATTCTGATGGCACATGATCTGCCAGCCTTGAAAGCGCTGTTCCACTCTTTCTACGAATCAATCCCCTCTGACTGGTATCGAAAGAATCAGCTTTCAGGATTTGAAGGATACTACGCAAGCATTTTCTACAGCTATTTTGCCGCTCTGGGCCTTGAAATAAGGGTTGAGGATCCAACTTCCCACGGACGGATAGATATGACTGTCCGCTTCAACGGCCATATCTATCTGTTTGAGTTTAAAGTCGTCGAGATGGTTTCGGGAGGAAAAGCACTAGCGCAGATAAAAGAAAAAGGATATGCAGACAAATTCCGGCAGTACGGCGAGCCAATTCACCTGATTGGTGTGGAGTTCAGCAGCGTGAGCAGGAATATTGTCGGGTTTGATGTGGAAGATTGTGAATAGTGTCCCTTGCAGGTTCCCCGACGACAAAGGCCGATACCCGCTTGCAGGATACCGGCCTTTGATTTTGCCTGTCAGCTTCATTTACTTCGTCGTCGTAGTAACTCCTTTGCCATACATGATATCCCGCCATTCGGTTTCCCCCTGGCCGACGATTGACCAGGATTGGTTGGTCTCCTGCCAGAATTGAGCGCCCCCTAAAAAGGCTGTCATCCCCGCATGCCTTGATCGGTCTTGTTTGAAAAGTTTGAATATATGTGATACAACGCGCTCACTGCTTATCTGAAAATTATCCAGCTTAGAGGCTTGCCATGTCGTTGCGCATCATCGTTTTCTCCGTCCTTATATGCACAGCTGCACTCCTTACCGCCTGTCCCGCCAAAAAGGCCGAGCCTCCCCGGGGGCGTCCTCCGGCTCTTGTCGTTACTGCCTCCGTATCCCGGAAGGATGTTGCGCAGCAGCTTAAAGCGATTGGCACCATGGAGGCATCAGAAAGTGTTACCGTCAGAACCCAGATCAGCGGTGAACTGACCAGGGTCGCTTTCCGCGAAGGGCAGGATGTCCGGAAAGGCGACCTGCTGTTTCAGCTTGATCCTCGCACGTACCAGGCAGCCATACGAAAGGCCGAAGCTACGCTGGCGCGCGATAAGGTCATCAGAGATAATGCCGTAAAAGATTATGAGCGTTACTCTCTGTTGGTCAAAGATGGTATCGTGACCCAGGAACAGGCCGAAGGGTACCGGACCAAAGCTGAATCAGCCGCTGCCGATGTGGCGGCTGATCTGGCTGCGGTCGATAGTGCACGGGAACAGCTGGCCTACTGCACGATCAGCTCCCCGATCAGCGGCCGCCTGGGCATTCTGTCGATTGATCGCGGCAATGTAGTCAAGGCGAATGACACGGCGCTCGTTACCATCAACAGGCTGACTCCTATTCACGCCACCTTTACTATCCCAGAGAAACAGTTACCCGAAATCAAGCGTTACATGGCATCCGGAAAAATTGTGGTGGAAGTGGAGGTTCCGGGAACAGCGGATGCAAGGGAAAAGGGTGTCATCTCTTTTTTTGACAACACGATCGATCCGGCTACAGGCACCATCCGCCTCAAGGCGGTCTTTGACAATGCCGGGAAACGGCTCTGGCCCGGACAGTTCGTCAATCTTTCAATCACGCTGGCCATGAAAAATAATGCTCTGGTGGTGCCGAGCCAGGCGGTCCAGACCGGCCAGAAGGGGCAATTCGTTTTTGTGGTAACAGCTGATTCTACTGCAGAAATCAGACCTGTTGTCACAAGTTCCGTCATTCAGGGCATGACCGTCATAGAAAGTGGAGTGCAACCGGGTGAAAAGGTCGTTATCGACGGCCAGATGCGGGTCGTCCCTGGCGGCAAGGTCGAGATGAAAGAACAGGGGCAAGGGGCAAGGGGCAAGGAACCGAAAGTCGGACCTGAAGGTCCGGGCAAAGAAAACGGCAAGGGTGAAATGCAGGGAGCAGCCGGAAAATGAACATTTCCGAGCTCTTTATAAAACGTCCGATCATGACCAGCCTGGTAATGCTGGCGGTGATGATCTTCGGACTGTTTGCCTACCGTCTGCTGCCGGTCAACGACCTTCCGAGCATCGACTTTCCCACCATTCAGGTACGGGCCGACCTGCCGGGCGCCAGCCCCGAGACCATGGCCTCCTCGGTGGCCACGCCGCTTGAGCGCCAGTTCTCGACCATTGCCGGACTGGACTCCATGACCTCTACCAACGGTCAGGGTATTTCGATCATCACCCTCAAGTTCACCCTGGAGAAGAGCATCGACTCGGCCGCCCAGGATGTTCAGGCGGCCATCTCCAAGGCGGCCCGCCAGCTTCCCCAGAACATGCCGACCCCACCCTCCTACCAGAAAGTCAACCCGGCCGACCAACCGGTGCTCTACCTGGCCCTGAGCTCGCCGACCCTGCCGCTCTCGGACGTCAACGAATTTGCCGACACGATCATCGCCCCGCGTATCTCCATGATCAACGGCGTGGCTCAGGTGCTGGTCTATGGTTCCCAGAAGTATGCCGTGCGGGTGCAGCTCGACCCCAAGGCCCTGACCAGCAGGAAAATCGGCCTGGACGAAGTGGCGGCCGCGCTGGACAAGTGGAACGTGAACCTGCCGACCGGTGGCCTGCAGGGGGCCAAGCAGGCCTTTACCATCCAGGCTTCCGGCCAGCTGTATGACGCCGATGCCTTCAAGCCGCTGATTGTGGCCTACCGCGGCGGCGCCCCGGTGCGCCTGCAGGATATCGCGGTTGTCTCCAACAGTGTCGAGAACGACAAGATCGCCGCCTGGTACAATACCAGGGGGGTCTCCACCCGTGCCATCGTACTGGCCATCCAGCGCCAGCCGGGGGTCAACACCATTGAGGTGGTGGACAGTATCAAGCAGCAGATGCCCATCTTCCGGAGCCAGCTGCCCGGTTCGGTCGAGCTGAACACCCTCTTCGACCGCACCGACACGATCCGCGAATCGGTGACCGACGTGAAGTTCACCCTGTTGTTGACGATTGCCCTGGTCATCCTGGTCATCTTCCTCTTCCTGCGCAACATCTCGGCCACAATCATCCCCAGCCTGGCCCTGCCGCTCTCGATCATCGGTACCTTTGCGGCCATGTATGCCCTGGGTTTCTCGGTCAACAACATCTCGCTGATGGCCCTGACGCTGTCGGTCGGTTTCGTGGTGGACGACGCCATCGTCATGCTGGAGAACATCGTCCGCCACATGGAGCATGGCGAATCGCCCATGGATGCCTCGCTGCGCGGGTCGAAGGAGATCGGCTTCACGATCATCTCCATGACCATCTCGCTGGTGGCGGTCTTTATCCCGGTCCTGTTCATGGCCGGCATGCTGGGCAGGATGCTGCACGAGTTCGCCCTGACCATCACCTTTGCGATCCTCATTTCGGGGGTCGTGTCGCTGACCCTGACCCCCATGCTCTGCAGCCGGTTTCTGAAGCCGATAGCCGAACAGCGGCACGGCCGGCTGTATAACGCCATGGAGCGGTTTTTCGACGGCCTGCTGCAGATGTACGAGCGCTCCCTCTCCCGTATCCTCCGTTTCCGCCGTACGACCGTGGTGGTCACGTTCCTGATGATGGTGGTCACGGTATGGCTCTTTACCATGATGCCGATGGGGCTGTTGCCCTCTGACGACATCGGTGCGATCTTCGCTACTACCGAGGGCGCCCAGGGAGTCTCCTTCGAGGAGATGAAGGCCCAGCAGAAGAAGCTGATCGATATCGTCCTGCAGGAACCGAATATCGAGGGCTTCATGTCATCGGTCGGGGCAAGCGGCTCAAGGGTCGGGGCCAATTCCGGTTTCTTTTTCATGAAGCTCAAACCCCGGCATCAAAGGACCTTGAATGCCGATCAGATCATCCAGAAGCTGCGCCCGAAGGTTTCATCGATTCCGGGCATCCTGATGTTCATGCGGAATCCGCCCCCCATCCAGCTGGAAGCCACCTCATCCAAGGCCAGTTACCAATTCGTTCTGCAGAGCCCGGATACTGATGAACTCTACCGCCAGGCGACAGCCTTCGAACTGAAGGTGCGCGGCCTGCCAATGCTGCAGGACGTGACCAGCGACCTGCAGATCAAGAACCCCCAGGTGAATCTGGATATTGACCGCGACCGGGCCGCAGCCATGGGTATCTCCGCCCAGCAGATCGAGGACACTCTCTATTCGGCCTACGGTACCCGGCAGGCCACCACAATCTATTCGCCCACCAACCAGTACAAGGTGATCATGGAGCTGGAGCCCCAATACCAGCTTGACCCGACTGCCCTGGGGCTTTTGTATGTCCGTTCAAGTGCCGGCCAGCTGGTGCCGCTTTCATCCCTGGGCACCCTCAGGAACAGTCTCGGGCCGCTGTCGGTCAACCATCTGGGACAGATCACCGCTGTAACCATCTCCTTCAACCTCAAGCAGGAGGTCCCGCTGGGCGATGCCGTGGCAGCTGTCGAGAAAGCGGCCCAGGCGCTTCCGGCCTCCATAACCACCGGTTTTCAGGGCACTGCCCAGGTCTACCAGGCTTCAACCAAGGGGCTGGCTCTGCTGCTTGTCATCGCGATCATGGTAATCTACATCGTACTGGGGGTGCTGTATGAAAGCTACATTCACCCTTTGACGATTCTGTCCGGACTGCCATCGGCCGGTTTCGGAGCTTTGATAACTCTGCTGCTCTTCGGCAAGGATCTTAATCTGTACTCTTTCGTCGGTATCATCATGCTGGTAGGCATCGTCAAGAAAAATGCCATCATGATGATAGACTTTGCCCTGGAGGCTCAGCGAAACGAAGGCAAATCACCCATGGACGCCATCTATAAAGGATGCCTGGTTCGTTTTCGTCCGATCATGATGACCAGTATGGCGGCGCTGATGGGAACGCTTCCGATTGCGATCGGTTTCGGGGCCGGAGCCGAATCGCGCAGAGGATTGGGCCTCGCAGTAGTTGGCGGCCTGCTGGTATCACAACTTCTGACGCTGTACATCACACCGGTAATCTACTATTACATGGACCGGTTGCAGTCATTTGTTCTGCAGCGGTTCAAAAATCTGTAGAAATTGATAAAAATGCCGATGTATAGGGAAGTAGCTGTTTACAATTGCCGGAAATGGCTCTGAGGTCAACGCGTGGCAAAAACTGCTGAGATAAAAATACCTTCGGATATCGAATTCAGGGTCATAGGTAATGCTTTCGGTGTGTTGATAGCATCGGCCGGTCTTCTGGCAGGTACCATGGTTAATCAGCGCAGTTTTGATTATTGGCTGGATGATATTGTCCCCCTTGTTTTTGTGACCTGGATGTGTTTCCGGCTTTACAGAAATTTTTTGTCCACCCTGGCGGCCTATCCGGATATCCCTGCACCGCCACACAGTGAAGCATCTACAGTAACTTCGATCAGATCCGAACCGGTGATTGCCGGCCAGATTACCTCCAAAAAAGTTCCTACCGCAGAACAGGTTATGGATGAGGTCTCCAAGCGGATCGAGGCCAAGAGGGCAGAGGCCGAAAAAGCAAATAAATTCACGAATTGACGGGGATTATGCCGGATTCAAAAAAACTGACTTTTGAAAATCTGGCACACCTGATGGAACGTCGCGGTCTGTTGTCTCCCGGCCAGTTCAAAGATGTAATGTCGCGGGTAAAGGCGCAGGAGCTGCGCCTTTTTTCTCATCATCACTCAGGCACGTCCCGAAGACCCCATCCCGCCATCGAGCATGCTTCTCCTGCCGAAGTTCTGGCTTCGTTCAATCTTGAAATTCACGGATCTTCGGGAAAGCTGCTTACAGAAGATGCCATTACTGATGCGCTGGCGCATGCCACCGGATTGCCTTATTTTAAGATCGATCCACTCAAACTTGATCTGAATGTTGTTACTGATCACATTCCCCGGCCGTTCGCTCTGAAAAATCTGATTGTTGCCGTTGAAGAGACTCATGGTGTCATCACCGTAGCGGTTGCTGATCCGTTCAACGAGGCGATCATCAACGAGCTGGCGTCAGCACGGCGTCTGAAAATCAGGCGCGTACTCAGCTCAAAGAGTGATATTCTGAAAATATTGCGGGAGTTTTACGGATTCCGTGCATCGGTCATGGCTGCGGAGGCGGAGGTATCAACCTCGATAGATCTGGGGAATCTGGAACAGTTTTTCAAGCTTAAAGGGCATCAGGAGATCGAGGGCACCGACAAGCATGTGGTCTCTGCGGTCGATTTTCTACTGAACTACGCTTTCGATCAGCATGCCAGTGATATCCACATTGAACCGAAACGCGAAACCTCGCTGATCCGGTTTCGGATCGACGGTGTCATTCACAACATCCATGTCATTCCCAAACCGCTGCATGCCCCGGTTGTTTCACGCATCAAAATGCTCTCCCGCATGGATCTGGCCGAAAAACGGCGCCCTCAGGATGGCCGTATCAAAACAAACTTCAATAACAAGGACATCGAACTGCGCGTTTCGACGGTACCGGTCGCCTTTGGTGAAAAGGTCGTCATCAGGGTTTTCGATCCCGACATTCTGCTGCAGGATCTGGACTGCATGGGATTCTATCCGCGTGAGCTGGCGCTCTACAACTCTTTTCTGAGACGGCCGAACGGCATCATACTGGTGACCGGCCCAACGGGCAGCGGCAAAACGACCACTCTCTATTCCTCGCTCAGATCACTCTCCTCGCCGGAGGTTAATATTGTCACGGTTGAAGACCCGATTGAAATGGTCATGGAGGAATTCAACCAGATCGGGGTACAGCAGAGTATCGGTGTCAGTTTTGACAGTATTCTCCGTAATATTCTCCGGCAGGATCCCGACATCATCATGGTGGGTGAAATCCGTGATCGCGAGACGGCGGAAAACGCCGTTCAGGCTGCCTTGACCGGACATCTGGTCCTCTCTACCCTGCACACCAATGATTCAGCATCGACGATTATCCGGCTGCTTGATCTGGGTGTACCGCCATTTCTGATTTCCGCCACCGTACTCGGTGTTGTCGCTCAGCGGCTGGTGCGTAAAATCTGTCCTCACTGCAAAAAAGTCCGTAATCTTTCCCATGATGAATGCGATTATCTGCTGTTGCCGAAAAAATCGTATGCCGTGTGGGAGGGCGAGGGATGCAAGGAATGCCGGAACACCGGGTACAAGGGGCGCTGCGGACTTTTTGAGGTCATGGACATTAACGATAAAATCAAATCGCTGATAACCGATTCCGCCGGACTGGCGGAGATCTTTACCGCCGCACGGCAGGAGGGGCTGGTAACTCTGGGTGAAATTGCCATCAGCAAGATGCTCGAAGGGGTGACGACCTACGAAGAAGTTATTTCCATGACAGGGTAAGGTGAGCTTACAGCTTCGACCACACTGAAACGCCGCCTTTCCGGGCGGCTTTTCAGTGTGGTGAGTTCATAAAAGCCGGTCATTTTTCAGCTTTCTGAGGTTTTACTTTCTCTTTTTCTTTTTGGAGCAGGTAGTGGCCGGTGTAGATGTAATCATCAATGTAGTCGTGCTTTCCGTCGCCGTTCAGGTCAAATTTCGGTTTTGGGGAGCCGCTGTCCTTTAAAAACGTTTCAAAGTCCGTGTCTGAGAATTTCATGCCATGTACCGGCGGCACAACAGTCAGCGGATAATCGATGCTGCTGTTTCCGGAAAGGATCGTAACGGTTGCACGCACGGCGTTCCCGTGGGGCAGAACTTCGATAACCCACGTTCCGTCGCCCTGCTCTTTCCTGATCGAAACATGTTTTGCGCCGTTAAGAGCAAAATTGGGGGACGTGGACGAAGGGGGGAGCTCTACCCTGATTGTAGCGGTCGTGACGCCGTCGCTGACGACTATCGCCGGCTGCTGCCGGATGGTGGTCGCCACCTCATTTACGAAAAGAGCAGCAAGCAGGGGGGGAGATTTTTCCCCCGCAAACGTACGGAACCTGTCTGCTTTGCTGGTGTGAACGGTATGTGCTATCTCTTCATTTTCCCTCTTTGACGGAACGACTGTATTTTCTACAGCCGATTGAGTGGCTGAAATTGACCGGGAAGGTTCCGGTGGCGGAGCTGCAAAACCGGCCTGATCTTTCTGTTTCGGAAATGGCGGAGCGGCCTGCTGCTGTGAAGTGTCAACCGGCATACTCACCGCTCCCAGAATCGTCGGCATGTAACCGGATGTCGTTGCTGTAGCTGGCTGTTGAGTTGTTTGCGACAGCGTTGTCTGCGGCAGTGACGATTGCGGCAGTGACGTTTGCGACGTGGCGGGTTGTTCTGAAGTGTTAGGCATGCTCACCGAACCCAGCATTGTCAGTGTGGAACCGGCTGTCGTCACGGCAGCCGGCTGCTGCGTTGTTTGCGGTTGTGTGGTCTGCTGCTGCATAACCGGCTGGCCGAAGGGCACCCCCGGAGTGCTGGAAAGTGTGCTGCCGGGTGCCGGCGCAGATGTTTCACCGGTGACGTTGGCCTGCATTGCCACGGAAGCTCCTTTGCTGTTGATAGCAGACGCTCTGACGGATGTAATACCACCCGTTCCGTTCTGACTGGCAAAGGTTATCGTAGCGATGGTGCCGCTACCGCTGAATGGTTTGGAGTCGATGATGGCTATCTTGATCGAACCGGGATTGTTTGTATTGGCGGCCATGAGTGCACCTGAAACCAGATGCCCCTGGGTGACCGAGGGGGATGCCAGCAGTGTCGTGTCATAGGTGATGAACAGATCGATACCGGCCACGCCGTCCATATCGGAACCTTGCACCGTAAAAGTGCCGCTGCCCGAGGGGGTGATGGTTGTTACAGCTGCCACGGCACGGGAGACAAGGCAAACAAGCGAAATAACAATGAAAAGAAAATGGACAATGACCAGCGGACGTTTCATGAGTGTTCCTCTCAATCCGGTTTAATACTGCAACTGATTGTAGCGAAGGTCTGCCTGAAACGCAATGCATTAGCAATTAGGGGTGAATACAGATTACCGATGCTCTTTTATTGTTAAACGGTACAAATATATTGATTGACAATACCATGTCTGCTGTGGTATCGAGAGGCATGGAGGTGGCATATGACCATGCGTGAATTTATACAGAAAATGGCTGATGACGTACTGGCGGGAATCGCTCTCGATGCGGCTTATGCTCTCAGGCTGTCGGAAGCGGGAGGATCCGACCTGCATCTGCTGTTAGCCGAGGCATCCCGCATACGGGAACATTTCAAGGGCACTTCGGCTTCGCTCTGCTCGATCATCAACGCAAAATCGGGACGCTGTCCCGAGAACTGCGCCTTCTGCGCCCAGTCGGCGGTACACACGACCAATGCCCAGGTATATCCGCTGGTGGATGAAGAGGAGCTGGTACGCTGCGCGCTGAGTGCCGAGCGGAACGGGGCCCGCTGCTACGGCATTATTACCAGTGGAACCGGCATCAAGCCGGGCGCTGAGCTGGAAAAGATCTGCCGTGCCTTGCGACGGATCAGGACGGAAACCTCCATTGATCCATCCTGTTCACTCGGTATTCTGGGCGTCGAAACGGCGCGACAGCTCCAGGAGGCCGGCATGGTGACCTACCACCATAATCTGGAGACCTCCCGCAGTTTTTTCCCGAACATCTGTACCACACATGACTATCAGGATGATGTGGAAACGGTTCGGGCGGTCAAGCAGGTCGGACTGAGAGTCTGTTGCGGCGGAATCTTCGGGCTGGGAGAAACATTCATCCATCGCGTGGAACTGGCCGAGACCCTGCGCGAGCTGGATGTGGATACAGTGCCGATCAATTTCCTCAATCCGGTGGAGGGTACCCGCCTGGCAGACGCCGACTTCCTGACACCGATGGAGTGTCTGAAAATTATTGCCATATACCGCTTTATGCTGCCGGAAAAATGTTTGACGGTGTGCGGCGGTCGAGAGAGAAATCTGCGTGAATTGCAGTCCTGGATCTTTATGGCCGGTGCCAGCGGGATGATGACCGGCAACTATCTGACTACGCCGGGGCGGTCACCCGAGCAGGACCACCGGATGCTGACGGATCTGGAGTTGACGGTGGAGGCCTGCGCGTGAGCAGAGGCCTTTTTGTAACCGGCACCGATACCGGCGTCGGCAAAACGGTTGTTGCTGCTGTTCTGGCGCGCCTGTTGCGAAATAACGGTATCAACGTCGGAGTGATGAAGCCGGTTACCAGTGGATGCCGGGAAGTGGACGGTCGCCTGGTTTCCGGCGATGCCGGACTGCTCTGCCGGGCGGCTGGTAGTGCGTATTCTGACGATGTAGCTCCGTATTGTCTCCGGGAAGCGCTGGCACCGGCCGAAGCCGCCGTAACCGAAGGTTTGCGGATAGATTTTCCGCACATCAGGGCGGCGTATGAACGTCTCTCTGCTTCTTATGAGTATGTCATTGTTGAAGGAGCGGGTGGGCTGATGGTGCCGCTGGCGGGTGGCATGCTGATAGCCGATCTGGTGCGTGAATTGGAGTTGCCGCTGCTGGTTGTGGCGCGTCCGGGACTGGGAACCATAAATCATACCGTGCTGACCTGCTTTGCTGCGAAGCAGTTGGGACTTCAGGTGGCAGGGGTAATTATTAATGGCATGCCCGCCGATCCGGACAGAGCTGAGCAGAGCGCACCGCACCAGATCGGCTCGCTCTGCGGTGCGCCGGTGCTGGGTATCTGGCCGCAACGTAATGATAGTGACGAGATGGAGATGGTGGACGGGTTGGCGTCCTGGCTCGAGGGACAGCCGGAAACGGCCATAGTGCTGCGGGAGCTGGGGCTTTTTCTTCAGCTAACGAGCCAAACTCTTACATGAACGATATTGAATTTAAACCCGAGGAGATGATCATATGTATAACCTGACAATCAGAACCAGTTTCGCTGCCGCACATAATTTGATCAATTATCAAGGGGATTGTGAGAATCTGCATGGTCACAACTGGAAAGTCGAGGTTTCAGTCACTGCCCGCGAACTGGACCAGGCCGGTCTGGGTATAGACTTTAAAATTCTGAAAAGGGAAGCCGGTGCTATCATCAATACGCTTGACCACAAATATCTTAACGACAACCCGGCCTTTCAGACAGTTTCGCCATCCTCGGAACATATCTCCCGATATCTGTACCAGCGCATATCTGAACGAATCAACAGTGATAACATCAAGGTGGCGTCAATAACAGTCTGGGAGTCTGAAAACGCATCAGCCTGTTACTATGAGTGAGCAGTTCTCCATCTGCGAAATTTTTTCATCCATTCAGGGTGAAGGAATGCTTGCCGGTCGCAGGCAGATTTTTGTCCGCTTGTCGGGTTGTAACCTGGTGTGCCGCTATTGCGATACTGACCATGCTGAGTCCACTATCTGCAGAATTGAATCAAAACCGGGTTCAGGCCACTTTATTGAACGTCCTCAACCGTTCTCTTGTGAGAAGCTGGCTGCCGTTATTGCCGACTGGCAGGCTCAATTGCCGGGTGCACACCATTCAATCAGTTTTACCGGCGGAGAACCGCTGCTGCAGGCCGATTCCCTGGCACAATGCTTTCCCGTGATTCACCGGCTCATCCCCGTCCACCTCGAAACCAACGGAACGCTGATTACCGCGTTGACGAGAGTAATCGCTCATGTTGATTTCATCAGCATGGACATGAAGCTTCCATCGACATCGGGGTGTGCCGAAACGTTATGGGAATCGCATCGCCTGTTTCTGGAACAATCGCGCGGCAGTAACGTTTCGGTAAAGATCGTTGCGGGAGAATCGACCGATTTTAAGGAAATAAACAAAGTATGTGATATAATTGATGCCGTTGACCTGACAACGCCTCTGTTCCTGCAGCCATTGACATTGCCAAACGGCAGTCCGGGTATATCTGCCTCCCGCATCCTGCGTCTTCAGGAGCTGGCATCGTCCAGACTGCCTGATGTTCGAGTCATTCCGCAGATGCATAAGCTGTTGGGGATTTTGTGAGCTCACATGAATATTGAAGAGATGACCATGCCCGAGTTTGAAGCGGGGCTGCGTGAAACCCGGATAGTCCTGATTCCGTTTGGCTCCGTGGAACAGCATGGGCCGCATCTGCCGCTTTCGACAGACACGTTTGAGGCGCAACAGGTCTGTATTAAAGCAGCAGAGCGGCGCCCGCTTTTTGTCGCCCCTCCGGTACACTATGGCAACTGCAGGTCGACCTCAAATCACCCCGGCACAATATCCATATCGACCACGACGCTCAAGTCGCTCTTCAGGGATATTGTACTGTCATTGCGGGGACATGGACTTCAAACGTTCATAGCGGTCAGCGGCCATGCCGGCGGCGCTCACTGTATGGCCCTGCAGGAGGCGGGAGAGGAGCTGATCGCAGGTTACGGCGACATCTCCGTCGCTGTGGTGACCGAGTTTCTGCTGGCACGCGAACGGGGGAAAGAACTGATCGAGACCGCTGGTGACTGCCATGCCGGCGAGATTGAAACGTCCAGAATCATGCACTCTCATCCCGGGCTGGTCAAGGGAAGCGCCCCTGCCGAATACCCCGGCTTTCCTGCCGGTATTCTGGTCCGTGATAAACGCCGGCACTGGCCCGGAGGTGTCTGGGGCGACCCCGGCAAGGCCTCGGCAACCAAGGGAGCCCGTATTGAGGAACTGGTAGTCGAGGGATTGCTGGAACTCATCACAAATATTGAGGAGTACAGGTTCTGAAAACGTTCGCCGCCATCATCGACAAGCTTGCATTTGGTGGTAGCGGCATCTGCCGGATTGATGGCAAAGTCTGCTTTGTACCTTTCAGTTGCCCGGGCGATGAAGTGCGACTCTCCATTACAACTCAGAAAAAATCTTATTGTACCGCTGATATCGTTGAACTTGTTTCTCCCTCTCCGTCTCGCACACCTCCGGAATGTCCAATCTTTCATTCATGCGGTGGCTGCTGCTGGCAGCATATCAGCTATCCGGTCCAGCTGGAACAGAAGCGCCTGATATTTGCCGATACATTATGGCGTGGAGCCAGGGTCGGGAGTGACCGGGTCAGCGATATGGTTGCCGCCCCACTGCTCTATGGGTACCGCAGCCGTGTTCAGTTCAAGGTTTCCACCCGCCGGGGCAGACTTCAGATCGGTTTTTTCAGGCATGGTTCACACGTCATTGAGGACGCTATCGAAGGTTGCCCGGTTGCAGTTCAACAGATAAATGATATGCTGAAATCTTTCAGAACTGTTCTGCCGGCCTGTCCGGAACAGGAGTCGATTCCGGCCATCAGTATTGATGCGAGCGAACGTGGAGTGGTATCAGTCGTACACTACACCGGGCAGAATAATGCGAAGATCAGCTCTTTTCTGATTGACCGGTTGTCAGATGTGATACCCTGCGCCGGACTCTTTCTGCAAACAGGCCGAAAACCTTTTCCTGTACCTCTGTGGGGAGACAGTGAAATCAGTTATCTGATGCCTGAACGTGAACCTGATCGAAAACCCGTGCTACTTGCATACCAGCCCGGTGGTTTTGCCCAGGTGAATCAAAGCCAGAACAGAGCTCTGTTGTCTGTAATCAGGCGACTCGGGAACTTCAAACGAACTGACAATCTGCTGGATCTTTATTGCGGAAATGGAAACTTTTCGATACCTCTCGCTGCTGACGTTGCCTCGGTGGTCGGAGTTGAGGGGCTTGAACGTTCAATCAATTCGGCACTGCTCAATCGTGCCGGAAATGATGTCGATAACGCAGAATTCATCTGTCTTGATGTCTGCACGGCATTAAGACGGTTTGCCGGTATTGGCCGGATGTTCGACGTTGTACTCCTTGATCCCCCCCGGACCGGAGCCGGAGATGCCGTTCCGGATATTGCCCGCCTCAGCCCCGGCAGAATCATCTATGTTTCATGCGATCCGGCTACACTTGCCAGAGATTGCGGTATCCTGGCCACCCACCGGTATCGAGTCGCTGAATCTGTACCGGTTGATATGTTCCCTCAGACATATCATCTCGAAAGTGTCACGTTGCTTGTCAAAACGGATGATGAAGAGAGAGCATCAGAGGGTAAACCACTGTGATTCAAGGAGGTGATAGCCTATACATATAGCCGTAACATCGGTTTTTTGGCCAGGTGCTGGATATCGGATAGTGGTTTAATAACAGGATCAGAAGCACCAAGGAGGCTGTAAATGGTTAAAATTTTGAATGTATTACTGACTATCAGCATCATGTTCTGCCTTTCCGCGTGTAGTGGCGGCGGCAACGCATCAAACAGCACCGTAACTACAGCGTCCGCAGGTTCAGCGCAAAGCGCTTTAACGTGGACAACAGTGGTATTGGACGGAAGCAAAAGCATAGGTGCAAATGGAAGTCTTATTTCATATCAGTGGAGTTTTGATACAATACCGGCGGGCAGCACCGCAATCCTGGCAAACGCGAACACGGTTAATCCCAGCTTTGTTCCGGACCTGGTCGGGCAATATGTGGTCAAGCTGAAAGTAACCGATAGTAATTCAACCAGTCAGGAGTCCAGAGTAACAATCTCCGTTGCCAAAGGAAACGCGCCGCCAGTTGCAAACGCCGGCACAGCCCAGAACGTTGTAACTGGCACGGTGGTCACTCTTGACGGCAGCAAAAGCAGTGATGCAGATGGAGACACGCTTGCCTACGCATGGACACTTACAACGAAACCGACCGGCAGCACCGCATCTCTTTCCGGAGCCACCGGTGCTAAACCGACCTTTACCGCCGATATCGCCGGCTCATACGTTGCGAGCCTTATCGTAAATGATGGCAAGCATGACAGTCTTGCTATTTCCACCGTGACGATAACAGCTACCGTGCCGGCAACTCCGACACCGACACCGACACCAACTCCTACACCAACTCCTACACCGACTCCTACACCTACACCGACGCCGACACCGACGCCAACACCGACAACAAACGCAATACCTGTTGCAAATGCCGGCGTCAATCAGAGCGTTTCAGTAGGACAACCTGTAACGCTTGATGGCAGTGCAAGCAGTGATGCAAACGGTGACAAGCTCACCTACAGCTGGTCTACAACATCGGTTCCTGCGGGCAGCAGTGTAACGGTGCTTACAAATCCTACAACCGTCAATCCTACGTTTATACCGGATGTTGCCGGGGCGTATGTTTTCAACCTCGTTGTCAACGATGGCAAAGACAACAGTACAATAGCCACTGTTACCATTACTGCTACGAATACCCCGAAACCATCAACAGCATACGTTGTGACTGACAAGGTAACCGGTGTAACGGTGTCGATTCCAGCCAATGCTTACGATGGCAGTGCAAGCCAGCCCGTCATCACCGTAACAAAAAGCAGTTCGCTGCCTGCCGGCGCAACCCTCCCGCCCGGCGCCGCTCTGGGGGACACCTATGTATTGAACAAGGATTACACAAACGGCTTTACGCAGCCTGTTGACATAACAGTCCCCTATGATCCGGCCAAAACGGTGCTTCCTGCCGTTTATTATTATGATACGGTTAACAACAAATATGTTGCTGCTCAAATTCAAAACATCAATGCGGCATCTTCCCCGCCGACAGTGACATTCTCAACGATTCATTTTTCCAGTTTCGTAGTCATGTCTGCCATTGGAGTTGCCCCGACTGCGACAAAACTTGCTGCAGTTGACACAAACTTCAGGCCGCAGGAAGATGGTTTCTTCCACCCCAACTTCGGTTCATACACCACGCCGGCCGGTTGCGCTTTCGGTATGAGCGATCTCGCAATCTGGTACTTTACCAATAAGAAAGCGACTGACACCAAGAACCTGCTTGCCGGCAAAAAAGGGCTGTACAACAAGTGGCGTGAAGGTGACATCGCAAGCTATCAGGATGACCTGACCGCCAAAACAGTCATAGCCGCCGTCCAGAAGGCTGCCAGCCAGGTCTGGGCCAACGCCTGGAAGCAGACGTTCTACAAACTGACCGCTCAGCAGACCGGCCTGCTCCTGATTGGTGCGATGAATGTCACCGGCATGCCGCAAACCCTGCTCATGAAGGCTGTGGACTCCGCCGGTTTGGACGTATCGGCAAACGCAGTTGTTGTTTACAAATACACCCCCGATGCAACCACTGCAAATCAAGGTACGTTTTCGCTCTACGACCCAGACTTTCCGGGCGAGGAGGTTACCCTTAACTGGAGTATGACTGGTGGATTCAGCGGATTTTCCAAGGCAGGCGCATATTCATCCACATTCACCAAATTCGCTTTTGACGGTCTCAACTCCATTGGTGATTCATTCCAGTATAATTCGCTGATTACCGCTGCCGACAATTCGTTGGCAACCTTAACCATCACGTCGCCCACACCGATTGTAAGCGACACCTACACCCAGATCATAACCAGCACAACAATACCCTCCCTGACTGTTACCGGCTCTGTGACCGGCTCCCCCACCATGATCGCATACGTTCTCAACGGGGGTGTGCTCCAGTACAGTTCCATCTCAAAAGGCACATTCAGCTTTACGCTTAATGGCGCCGATCTGAAGAGTGACAACACTCTTATGATTGCAGCTGTTGGTGATGCGCGCGATCCGTGGAGTTTTACCGGTTTCAAACAGCTTAATCTCAAGTATACCGGGGCATCCGTCAATGTCTTTCAGAACTTCGGCTTTGAAGACAGTGCTACGAGCCCGACCGGGTGGACAGTGGAAACCCATTCATTTGGAAGTTGGGTGCGCGATACTTCTGGCACACCGGATCCAAATGATAAAACGGCAACCTTCAATCCCAATTGGGGACACGTATCCAGCTTCACTGACAAACCATCGGCAACAGTCAAGAGCGGAGTAGTAAACAAGTCCCTGACCTCGTACTCCGATTTTAATTACTTGACTACCATAAGCGCCGGAGTTGATCCGGTTATCGATTTTTACCAGAAGGCGGCACTCAAAACCAACATTGCCAAGAATCCTCTTGGACAGGCCTCGTCCATGTCTGTTGTTTACAATGGTCTGAATGCCCTGCGGGTTAACAATTGGGATGACTCCTACCATACCAGCGTAGCGACGCAAGTAGCCAGGATACCGGTAACCGCCTCCGGAACGCTCCGTTTTGCCTGGGCAGCCATTCTGGAGGATCCCGCGCATGACAGAGCAAACCAGCCATTTGTAGAAGTCACGGTGGTCGACAAGGACGCAAGTAACACAGTCCTCTACAGAAAGCACTTCTTTTCCGGCGACCCGACCTACTCTGGCTGGATCGCCATGACCACGTCGTATACGCCGACAGGCGTGCTGTGGAATATCATACCTTGGCAGCCGGTGGTGGTAGATGTAAGCAAAGCCATTGGACACAACGTTGAAATACGCGTTATCGCCTCTGACTGTGGCTATGGTGCACACGGAGGATATGCGTATCTCGATGATTCAAAGTAATGGTTTTTTGGGCAATTCATAAAGAACATGCAGTCTCTGGAGGGACGACGGGTCACCCCCGCCGTCCCTCCCAACACCGGTCCCCATCTCCCGTCAGGATTGACATTTAAACATTACCAACTATACTTCCCCTGATCAATCAACCTAAAAACGGCCGTAACCACGAAATACACGAAAAAGCACGAAAGATAACAAGACGATTAATCCACACGCGGATTAACCCTTCAGGTGAATGGACTACGAAATCAAGCTTTTGATGTTGTTCGTGTATTTCGTGTATTTCGTGGTCCAACTGCTTTTTCTTGGATCAATGGGTGCGCAGGAGAACAAATTTGAACGTATCGCGTCGCCGATTCATTACCGTATTGGGCAGCAGTATCCTTATGCCGCTCCTGCCCGGTTGTCTCCGCGCCGGGAGACCGCTTACCATTGCCAGTCATGTCTGGCCGGGATACGAATTCATGTTTCTGGCCCGCCGTGAGGGATGGCTGCCGCAGAAAGGGCTGTCGCTCCTGGAGACCGGCAGTGCCACCGACTCAATCAAGGCACTGAAAGCGGGAACGGTTGACGGTGCAGCTCTGACTCTGGATGAGGTACTTCGCGTTCGGGAGGGGGGTATACCACTTACCGTTGTATTGGTGTTCGATGTATCTGCCGGCGCCGATGCCGTGCTGGCACGCCCCGGTATCAACACGCCTGCCGAGCTGGCAGGCAGGCGGATCGGGTTCGAACATTCAGCCCTTGGAGAGCTGATGCTTTACAAGCTGCTGGAGTCCGGCAGTTTGACAACGAAATCGATTATACAGGTACCCCTGACACCGGATAGCCATATGCAAGCCTGGAAAGAAGAGCGACTGGATGCTGTGATTACCTACGAGCCGGAGCTGACGAAACTGGAGGCCGACGGTGCCCACCGGATTTTTGACAGTTTCAGTGTTCCCGGCATTATACTGGATGTTCTTGCTGTCAGAACAAGCGAACTGAAAAAACATTCCACGGCCCTTGAGCAACTGGTTCTGGGGCATTTCAGGGGGCTGCACCATTTAAAGGCCAACAGGCAGGATGCGGTACATAGAATTGCCCCCCGCCTCGGCATTCCGGCCCAGAATGTTCTGGACGCCTTCAGAGGGTTGGAGCTGCCTGATATCCGCACAAATCTGCAATATCTCGGTGGTTCGAACCCCAGGATCATTACCTCCGTCCGAACTCTCATCAGCCTGATGCTCAAGGCGGGGTTACTGAAAAAGGGGGATGATCTGACCGACATCTGCTCCGATAAGTATCTCCCCGCCGGAGAGTTGCCATGAACCGCGTTATCCATGCTTTCCTGACTATTATTACCCTGATGTCCGCTCTTCTGCCGACGCTGCCGGCCAGCGCCGGCACGCAAGGAGAGATTACCATCGGTGTTCTTGCCTTTCGACCTAAACAGGAGAGTATCGCTCTCTGGCAGCCCGTGTCAGATCATCTGCGGAAATCGCTACCCGGTATGGAGGTCCACATACTCCCCCTGACCTATCCGGAGATCGAAGAGGCTCTGAGCAGCAACCGCCTTGATTTTGCCATCATCAACCCGGGATATTACGTCCAGTTTCGGGAGAAAATGGGATTGTCCGGTGTGCTGGCAACCCTTGTGGAACAGGAGAAAGGCAAACCGTTCCATGCGTTCGGAGGAGTTATTTTCACCCGCAGCGACCAAGATGACATAAACGGGCTCAAAGATCTGAAAAATAAAAAAATTGCTATAGTTGACTCCGGTTCTCTGGGTGGATATCAGGCGCCTGCCTGCGAACTTGCCCGGGCCGGTATCCGGCTTACCGGAGAGGGGAGAATTCTGGCTACCGGACTGCCCCATGACCGGACAATTTCCGCAGTGCTTGAAGGGCGTGCCGATGCCGGATTCGTCCGCACCGGCGTAATAGAAATGATGGTTGACGAAAAAAAGCTTGATCTGAATCGTATAAAAATCCTCAACAAACAGGATCTGGCAGACTTTCCCTTTGTGGTTTCAACCCGGCTCTATCCCCAATGGCCATTTGTCTCGCTCCCCCATGTAAAGGAAAAACTTGCCCGCAAGGTAGCAGCAGCGTTGCTCAGTATGGAAACGCCTGATACCTATGCCAATGCTGTCAGAGGCATATACGGTTTTACCGTTCCGGCTGATTATGAACCGGTAGAACAGTTGCTGAGAGAGCTCCGGTTGCCGCCATACGACACAGTGCCTGCATTTTCCGCCGGTGATGTCCTTAAACGCTATAGCCTGCAGTTTTTGATCTTCGGTATCAGCGGCATTATCGTAATGGTTCTGATGTTATTCCTTGCCGTCTCAAATCGCCGCCTGGCAGTGGCACGCAAGGAAGCCGGTGAAAACGAAAAAAAATACCGCACGCTATTGGACCTGGCTCCTATGCCGATCGGCATAGCATCGGGAAATGGCGCCATCAGCTATATCAACAGCCGCTTCACGCACATTTTCGGCTATCTGCCCGAAGAGATAACGACTGTTGCGGAGTGGATGTCGTGGGCCTATCCGAATGAGACACTCCGGTTAGAGGTCGGACAGCGGTGGGGTAAAGCGGTTGCTCAGTCTATGAATTCCGGCGCGCCACTGCCGCCGGCCGAGTACCCTATTACCTGCAAGGATGGTACGGAAAAGGTTATGGAGATTTCCGGCATGCCGATAGAAGGCAGTTTACTTGTGGTATTTAATGACATCACCGAACGTAAACAGGCCGAAGATGAACGACTGAAGCTTGAGCAACAGCTTCTGCACTCCCAGAAACTGGAGAGTCTTGGCGTTCTTGCAGGTGGAATAGCCCACGACTTCAACAACATACTGATGGCAGTTATCGGCAACGCCGACCTGGCACTGATGAGGATGAACCCGGAATCACCGGCCAGAGACAATCTGCACAAGATCGAGCAGGCAGCCGCACGGGCCGCAGACCTTGCCAAACAGATGCTTGCGTATTCAGGCAAAGGGAAATTCGTTGTAGAACATATCAACCTGAACCGGCTTCTGGAAGAAATGCTGCACATGCTGGAAGTATCTATCTCCAAAAAGGCTATCCTCCGCATCAACGTGACGCCGAACCTCCCATCAGTTGAAGCCGATGCCACACAGATGCGTCAGATCGTCATGAACCTTGTCATTAACGCCTCGGAAGCTATCGGCGATAAAAGCGGTGTTATCGCCATCACCACCGGATGCATGGACTGCGGCCGGAATTACCTGAAAGATGTCTGGCTGGACGAGAATATCTCCGAAGGCCTGTATGTGTACCTGGAGGTTGCCGACACCGGTTGCGGTATGAGCAATGAAATAATGTCGAAGATATTCGATCCGTTTTTCACTACCAAGTTTACCGGCAGGGGCCTGGGTATGGCCGCGGTTATGGGGATCATACGGGGGCACAAGGGAGCAATCAAAGTTTACAGCGAACCGGATAAGGGGAGCAGCTTCAAGATCCTGCTTCCGGCCAGTGACAAGCCGGAGGACTGAGTTCAACGATACCAAACAAAAGGAGAAACAGTATGCTGTCAAACATCAAGCTTGGTCCAAAACTGATCGGCAGTTTTCTGGTAGTAGCGCTCATCGCCATGGTAATCGGCATCTTCGGATATTTTCAGATCCACAAGATAGTCGATGCCGATACTTTCCTCTACGAAAAAGGGCTTGCTCCCATAAACGATATTGCGAAAATATCATCAGATTTCCAGCGAATACGGGTAAATACTCGCAGTATAGTCATTGAAAACGATCCGAAGGAGATTGCACGGTTCGAAGGTAGAATAAAGGAATTTCGCTCCAAGATTGACAATATAACCAAAGGCCTTGAAAAGAGTCTTCCTGATGCTGAAGCAAAGAAGTTGCTGGATGTATTTCTGGAGAGCCGAAATGCCTATACTCCCCACCTGGAAAAAATCATAGCTTTGGCGAAAGAAAACAGGGATGCGGAAGCAAATGAATACATAAAAGGAGATGCTATCAAAACGGAACGGGCCGAAATTGAAGCGATAGAAAAACTTGTCGAATATCTGTCGAAATCCGGCAGGAGTATCTCCGAACAGAACATCGTCATTGCCAACAGATCCGGCTGGATAATGATGAGTGCTGCGGTTCTTGGTTCCATACTCGCCTTTGTATTGGGACTCATTATTTCACGCTCCATCAGTGTACCGGTAAAAAACCTGTCAGGTCAGGCCCGTCAGGTGGCTGACGGTGACTTGAGGGTGAATATCGACTATCGCTCCGGGGATGAAGTGGGGGAATTGAGTGAGGAATTCCGAGCCATGACAGAAAATCTGCGCAGAACCATAAGCATGGTGGCGGATACCTCCAGTCAGGTGGCATCCGCTGCCGGTCAACTGAACGCTACCGCCGGGCAGATTGCCACCGGCGCCGAAGAGGTAGCTGCCCAGTCAGCAAATGTCGCTACCGCCGGCGAAGAGATGTCGGCCACCTCAGGCGATATCGCCCAAAATTGCCAGATGGCTTCGGAAGGCGCCCAGCGGGCCTCAAAAACAGCTAGCGACGGGGCTGTGATTGTGGAGAGAACCGTTGCAGTCATGGGAGAAATAGCCGCGAAGGTGCAGGAAACAGCTAAAACGGTTGAAAGCCTGGGAGCCAGAAGCGACCAGATCGGCGCTATTATCGGCACTATTGAAGATATCGCTGACCAGACCAACCTGCTGGCACTGAACGCCGCCATCGAAGCGGCCCGTGCCGGAGAACAGGGACGGGGCTTCGCCGTCGTTGCCGATGAAGTCCGCGCCCTGGCAGAGCGCACAACCAGAGCCACCAAAGAGATCGGCGAGATGATCAAAGCGATCCAGAAAGAGACCAGAGGCGCTGTGGTTGCCATGGAGCAGGGTGTTCGTCAGGTGGAGACCGGCACTGAGGAGGCCGCCAGGTCCGGACATGCGCTGCGCGACATTCTGGAACAGGTAAATGACGTCGCGATGCAGGTCAACCAGATCGCCACCGCCGCCGAAGAGCAGACCGCAACAACCAGTGAAATATCCAGCAACATACATCAGATCACTGAGGTCGTGCAGACGACCTCGCAAGGAGCACACCAATCAGCCACGGCAGCGGCACAATTGAGTGGCAACGCCGCGGAACTGCAGCGTCTGGTGAGGCTGTTCAAACTATGAACCGGATAATTATTATTACTTTGCTGCTTATACTCGTCACGGTTTGTGCTGCATTGTCAGGCGATTCCAAGGGACAGCATCAGGCGGCATCCACTGGGGGTGCTGTTGAGAAAGCCACCTTTGCCGGTGGTTGCTTCTGGTGCATGGAACATCCGTTTGACGGTTTGCCCGGAGTACTATCCGTTACTTCCGGGTATACAGGGGGAGACAAAAAGAGACCGACGTATGAAGAAGTTTCAGCAGGTATGACGGGCCATGCGGAAGCAGTGCAGATACTATTCGATCCGGCCAGGATACGCTACGACAGACTTCTTGCCGTCTTCTGGCACACTATCGATCCGACGGTGCAGGATCGTCAGTTCTGCGACTCAGGAAACCAGTACCGCAGTGCTATTTTCTATCACACTGAGGAGCAGCGGCGTATCGCCACAAAATCAAAGGAAGTGCTTGAAAAGAACAAGCCCTTCCGCGAACAGATCGTAACTGAAATCACAAAGGCAGGTGAGTATTACCCGGCTGAAGAATATCATCAGCACTACTACAAAAAGAACCCGCTCAGGTACAGATACTATCGCGCCAGTTGCGGCCGTGACCAGCGGCTCAAAGAGCTGTGGGGTAAGGAAGCCGTGCACTGACGGTCAAAAGGAGACAAGCATGATCTCACGCAGGGTCTTTATAGTCGGCGGATTGAGCAGCATCGTCCTGGCCTGCAACGGAAAAGGGACAACGCCGGTGGTAACAGCGACAACTACCGGGAACATTCAGCCAAAGACAACACAACTTCGACTTTATTCCGCGTCAAAAAAGGGATACATTATGAGCGAAAAAATTATCAAGAGTGACGCTGAATGGCGTACACTGCTGACATTGGAGCAATACCATGTGACCCGCGAGCAAGGAACCGAGCAGGCCTTTACCGGTGAACTGACGAACAACCACGAAAAGGGTGTCTACCAGTGCGTCTGCTGTAGCAATGACCTGTACAGTTCTGAGCACAAATTTGAATCCGGTACCGGTTGGCCCAGCTTCTGGCAACCAATTGCTCCCGAGAACATCACCACCAGGGAAGACAACAGCTTTTTCTCCAGGCGGACCGAGGTAGTGTGCAGTCGCTGCGACGCCCACCTGGGGCACGTTTTTAACGACGGCCCCAGGCCGACCGGTCTCCGCTACTGTATGAATTCGGCGGCAATGAAATTCACCAGCTAACCTGCTGTCCTCCAATAATGGATATCAACGAGATAGCGCCATGGACATGAAAAAGATAGCGGCAGCCCTTGTGGGTACTGTTGTCGTCGTACTGTTCTTCTACTTCGATCTGCAACGCTTCCTTACTCTCGACGCCCTCAGGACTAACCGGCAGATGTTGTTGGACTACCATGTCTCTCACCGATTGAACATGGTTGCCGGTTTCATGCTGATCTACATTGTGCAGACGGCTCTGTCACTGCCTGGAGCAGCCATTCTGTCGCTGGCGGCGGGGGCACTCTTCGGCCCGGTGATGGGTACGATCTACGCCACTATTGCCGCAACAACCGGCGCCACTCTGGCCTTTCTGGCAACCCGTTACCTGCTGCGTGATTGGGTGCTGAACACGTTTGGCGGCAAACTGGAAGGAGTGAACCGCGAATTGGAGGCGCGTGGCTTTCACTACCTGCTTTTCCTTCGCCTGGTGCCGCTCTTCCCCTTTTTTCTGATCAACCTGACAGCCGGGCTGACCAGGTTGCCGCTACGCACCTTTTTTTTCGGCACCATGCTCGGCATTATTCCGGGCGGCTTTGTTTTCGTAAATGCCGGCGCCACTCTTGCAACTGTCAATTCACTTTCCGGCATCGCTTCGCCAAAGGTGCTGGGTTCCGTTACTCTGCTGGGAATTTTCGCTCTGATGCCGGTGCTGTATACCAGATTCAAAAACACAAAAGGAGATTAAGACTGACATGGCAACTTCTTTCCGGCAGCGCCTGCACGCGGTAAATCCGGCGTATGAGCTCTTTGTAAATCTGCAGACTCTGCAGATCAACCTGGGCAACCTGTGCAACCTGCTCTGCAGGCACTGTCATATGAGCGCTTCACGTAACGGAGCCGAGGTCATGGGTGCCGATATCATGGAAAACATTGCCGGATTTCTTTCCCGGAATAGCCATGTCGTCCTTGATATTACCGGAGGATGCCCGGAAATGAACCCGAACTTCAGATTTCTCGTAGAGCGGACTGCCGGTCTCTGTTCACGAAGGATACTCCGGAGTAACCTGACTATCATGGCAGAGCCGGGGTGGGAATGGCTGCCGGATTTTTGTCGGCGGCACGAGTTGGTAATCATCGCTTCGCTCCCCTGTTACCGGGAAGAGAACGTCGATCAGCAGCGAGGACGGGGCGTGTACAGCAATAGTATCCAGGTTCTGAAGCGGCTGAACTCTCTCGGCTACGGAACGGAACAGGAGCTGAACCTTGTCTACAATCCGGGCGGAGACTTTATTCCGGGCACTCAGAGCGATTTGGAAGCGGCATATAAAACCGAATTATCCTCTCGTCACGGAATCAGATTCAATAACCTTTTTACCATCACAAACGCGCCGGTCGGGCGCTTTAAAGAACAACTGGAGGCTGAGGGAACATACGATAATTACCTCGAAACCCTGGCTGCCTGTTTTAACCCGGAAACAGCGGAAAATATAATGTGCCGTACTCTTATCAGCGTGGATTGGCAGGGCAAGGTGTATAACTGTGATTTTAATCAGGCGTTGAAAATGCCGATTACCGGTGACGGTGGCGCCGAAATAACGATTTCGGAACTTGCGGATGCAACCATGAACGGGAAAACGATCTATCTTTCCCAGCACTGTTACTGCTGCACTGCAGGAGAAGGTTCCAGCTGTACAGGCGCTCTGGCGCTCCAGGAGGGAGTTATTGTTCCGGAATCCATGATGAGTTCCAACAGGGCCGGCATATTTGATGAAACTGCCCGTTCAAAAGCTGCCTCAAAATCAGCGGTTGATCTTACTGCCTCACCGTAAGCGCCATAAGCCCGGGCAAGAGCCGCAAAATCCGGATTTATCAGTTCAGACCCAATGACCCTTCCCGGATATCGTCGCTCCTGGTGCATCCGGATGGTGCCAAAAGTTCCGTTATTTATGACGATAACAACTACTGCTGCGTTATATTGAACTGCAGTAGCCAGTTCCTGGCCGTTCATCATAAAGCAGCGATGGTCATTTGCTTTGCAGGTGACGTGTGATTGATGAAGCGGTACAACTCATTCGAGAAGGTTCAGTTTCCGCAATGATTTACGATCCAAAGACGGCCCGAATGGTTGAATAGCTCATGAGCTTGGAATACATATGCTACTGACCGTTTCGGGTATCTGAACTGCCGGCAGCGGCCGCGCATAGAGAAACCCCTGGAGGTAACTGCATCCGATTTCGGAAAGAATGCGGGATTGTTCCTCCGTCTCCACCCCCTCGGCAACGGTTTTCATACCAAGGTTGTCGGCCAGGTCCACAATTGAGCGGGCAATAGCCCGGTCCCCGGAGTTATGAGCCAGATCCCTTACAAATGAGCGGTCTATCTTCAACACATTGACCGGGAACGCCTTAAGATAACTCAGTGAAGAGTAGCCGGTGCCAAAGTCGTCAATGGCGATGCTGACCCCCAGGCTGCGCAGCTGTTCAAGTATCCTTGTGGCGGCCCCGGGGTTGCTGACGAGTGCACTTTCCGTCAGTTCAAGTTCGAGCCGATCGGGTTGGATACAAGTTTCATCCATGATGGCGGCGATTCGTTCAATAAGTGACGGAGAGTTGAATTGCACCGCCGACAGATTGACCGCAACGGAGATGTCCAGTCCCTGCTGCTGCCAGGCCATCTGCTGGAGACAGGCGGTCCGCAGGACCCATTCGCCAATCGGAATGATCAACCTGGTTTCTTCGGCAAGCGGTATGAAACGGAGCGGCGATACCTGGCCGTATTCAGTGGTCTGCCAGCGCAAAAGGGCCTCTACCCCCACGGCTCTACCCTGGATCAGACAAATTTTAGGTTGATACTGCAAGCTCAGCTCTCCTCTATCGAGAGCGTGACGCAGCGCTCCTTCCATGCGCAACCGGTCATGAGAGGCCAGATTCAGGTCATTGGCATAGAAACGGTACGTGTTTTTCCCCTCCCCTTTGGCGTGGTAGAGGGCAATATCGGCAAATTTTGCCAGGATCTCGCTGTCGCTGGCATCCTTGGGGCACAGAGCGATCCCGATACTGGCTGTTACCACCACTTCGGCATCATTGATAAATACCGGGGAACTGGCCGCGGTAATCAGCTTCTCAGCCACATGGGCCGCAAAGTCGCCACGCTTGACATCGTTCAGGATAATGGCAAATTCATCTCCGCCAAGTCGACAGACCATATCGTCATCCCGCAACACATCGGTGAATCGCCCGGCCATCTGTTGCAGCAACAGATCTCCGGCATGATGCCCCAGACTGTCATTGATATTTTTGAACCGGTCAAGATCCAGATACAGCAGTGCCACATTGTTACCCACTCTCTGGCTTCGCTTCATTGAGAGCTGGAGCCGGTCGTGCAGCAGGCGCCGATTGGGCAGGCCGGTCAAGGGATCGTAGTAGGCAAGTTTTTCAATAGTGGTTTCCGCGTTCTTGCGATCATTGATATCTTCAACATTGGCAATGAAATGCGTTGTTTCTCCCTGTTCGTTACGCAATGGCGAGATGGAGGTTACAGACCAGTAGACTTCACCGCTTTTACGGCGGTTGCGCAGTTCGCCACGCCAGACATCCCCTTTCAGTATGGTGGTCCAGAGATCGCTGAACACTTCATTGGGCGTCATTTCCGACTTGAGAATACGTGGATTCTGACCGATCGCCTCCTCTGAGCTGTATCCGGTGACATCGGCAAACTTGGCGTTGACGTACTCGATAACGCCTGAAAGATCAGTGATGAAAACGGCCGTCGCGCTATGTTCTATTCCGTGGGACAGCTTGCGGATATGCGCTTCGGTCCGGCGGCGTTCGGTAATATCCTGACCTATGGAAAGAAGTCCGACCAGATGACCATCAGAGTCATGAAGGGGCTTCTCATGCCATTCAATCTCACGTCTGGAGCCGTTTTTGGTTACAATATGATTAATCGTGCTCTGAGCTATGAATGCATGCCCGGTCGTCTGAAATATCGTACGCAGCCGCTCCCCCTCTTCTTCCGGAAAAAAAACAGAAAACCAGTCATTCCCGCGCACCTCCTCAAGCAGATAACCGGAAATCTCCTCCATATACGGATTATAGCGTTCAATCCGACCATCATTATCGAGTACCAGCATGATTACCTGAGCAGTCTCGAATAGGCTTTCCACAAAATCCCTTTCCTTCTGGAGAGACTCCTCGGCAATCCGGCGTACACTGATCTCGGCCGCAAGCTCACGGTTCTTTTCATCAACCAGCTGCTCCCGGAGCAGGGTTTCCTCCAGATGAGCGTGCAGCAGGGTATTGCGATCCTCTATCTCGCCGAGCATTTCGTTGAAACCGTCGTAGAGAATTCCTATCTCATCTTTGCTCGGTTTCTCAACCCGAAGCGAGTAGTCTTTGCTGTCAGACACTTTCCACATTACTTCCGTCAACTGCAAAATAGGTACTGAGATGACTCGTTGCAGCCAAAATGCGATCAGATAGGAAATGCCCCATGATACCGCAATGATCAGCAACGCAACAGCAATGGTACCATTGAGGCGGCGCATGAGGATGTGTGTATTTGAGAAAATGACTACGGTACCGATGTTATTACCATCCAGTATGATTGGCCGCACCAGTCTGGTGCCTCCCCTGATCGTGGAGGATGATTCCCGGCGAAGCTCGTTCAATACCGATCCATAGCCGGCCGGCGATATACCTTCCAGAGGCAGGCCGCTCAAATCCTTTTCCTTCGGGTTGGCTATGTATCGGACAAACAGGCGGTCATCACTGGTGAAAACATACGCTGCGAGCATGTCGGAACGAACCTTGAGAGATTCCATCGTATCCATCGCCGCCTGTGGATCATCGAAGGTAAGGGCTACCGATGTGTTGGTTCCGATGATATCCGCCAGGGACGACAGGTTTTCGTACTGTTCACGACGGATAGTGCTTATCTCGCTGGCTATGAAGGCAAAAGTCGCCACCATCAGTGTCACACTGCTGGTAAACAGGATCAGGGCCATCAACTTATTCTTGAGCGTCAGACTCCGGATGAATCGTTTCATCATGATGGGTCCTGCACTATCCGTGCTATCTTGAGCAGCAATGAGTTTATTCTTATTTTTTGCTGTTGCGCTGCTGTGATATTAATCACAAAACGAATTTTACCTTCCTGTTCAATGAACCCGACCACACCGCCGGCCTGGGCAAAATTCGGCAAGTCGCTGACCGTGAGGATCGGCTGCTGACGCGTCCACTCAATTATTGACGTCACAGCCCGGCGATCGACATCTCCCACAACCAGTATCTGGCAGTTGCCCGCCTCCTGTACCTGATTGATATGGCGGACAATCACCGCGCGCCCCTTTAGATTCTCACCATGTAATGCGTCAAGAGCCGCGCCAAAAGGCCCCTTACCCAGCACACACACGGTAATCGGGCTGCTATCAGCCGAAATTGCGCCCTGCGGCCAATCGACAAACTTGATCATATTGAAGAGCATGGCCGATTTGACGTTACTCTCGCTTGGCCTGATGCCGTCCGCCTGAACTCCCGGGCAGATGCAGAGCGAGAAAAGCAGAATCAGGCATGTGCATGTGCGATACATATATACCCTGGCTATCGACATCAGAATTTCCAGGTCACTTTACCGTACAGAGTCCGGGGTACTTCAGAAGGAGAGGTGTTTATCATCTCGGGTATATACTCGGGGTGTCTCGCTTTCAGCAGATTCTGGCCTGTCAGAGACAATTCAAGCTTTTTACCGGCTTTCCAGGAGAGGCGTACGTCAGTTGTGACATAGCCGGGGATGGAGACATTATCTATGGAACCGACACGATCCGCACCCCGTAACCAGATATCAAACTCGAAATGGTGGCCGAGATCAAAACCGGAACGGAGCGAGAACTGGTGGCGCGGAGTGCCGTCGGCGGCATTTTTGCGGTTGGTTTCATCAGTGCTGCCATTGTCGAGGTACATGATTGAACAGAGATAACCGTAGGTACTCTGCAGACGCCACCAATCAAACGGACTCCACGTTGCAGAGGCTTCATAACCGTAGGTATGGCCATGCATGTTGTTGGTCAGCAACATGGGTTGTGAAATGCTTGTGCCCGCAAGCAGGGAAGGCTCCCCGATGCTGAGAACCCTCAACCTGGTATAGTCGTTGTAAAACAGTGCGATATCCATCGTTATGTGATGTGACAGTTCAGCACGATAGCCACTCTCATACGCTATTATCGTTTCCGATGCAAAACCGGTGTTGCCGTCAATCTCCAGGCGTAGCGGCAGAGGATTGCCGACAGCACCGGGAGGCAGAGTGCGATAGCGGTATACAATGTCGTTATCGCCCCGCGACGGCGTTCGTACAGCCCGGGAAACAGCTCCCCAGAAGGTATGCTGGGGAGTTGGCGTCCAGATCAGTCTCCCGTTGGGCTGAATTTCAAGGCCGGTGTAATCATTGTGTTCAAACCGGGACCCGAGAATCAGGGCGAGTTTCGCGGGTACCAGACTGATTTCATCATGCAGAAAGGCACTGAAAAGATTGGTTCCTTTACTCGGAGCATTGAAGGAGATAAAAGGGGTGGCACCCAGATTATCGTGACTGAAACGGTATCCGGCCCCCCAGATCAGGTCATTACGGCCACCCCAGGCAAAACGGTGCTGAAAATCTAGATCAACCGTATCCCGTGATTCATCAAGAACAATCATGCGTCGCTGGTAATGATCGTAGGAGATCTGCAGCGACAGGCTGTCGGTATAAGTGAGGGTGCGGTGCCAGCGGCCCATCAGATTGCCGCCGTTGTCCCGCGACGTAGTCGGCTGGATCCAGGAATATGTCGGATCGTTTTCACCCGGCAGATGATAGAGGGTATAGGTCTCATTGAAACTGCCGTTGTAGTAGGATCCCAGCAGGCTCAGAGTATCACCTGCAGACGATTGCGCATCCAGTCGAAAACCACCGGTGAAAATATCCCAGGCGTCATGAGCGTCGCCTCCGCCGCTGTTCAGGCCATTGCCCCTGCCGGAGTGCTTTGCATGGACGCTCAGATCACTCTCTTCCCCCAGTCGAGTTCCGTAGCGGACAGTTTCAAAATCTCTTTCGAAACTGCCGCCACCGGCACTCGCCAATCCCCCCCTGGTGTCCGATGCATTTTTGGTAATGATATTTATCACGCCATTAACCGCATTCGATCCCCACATCGCAGCACCCGGGCCACGAATCACCTCAATCCTCTCAATATCCTCCAGGGGCGTGTCCTGGGTTTCCCAGTAGACTCCGGAAAAGAGCGGAGTGTAGATACTGCGGCCATCCTTGAGCACAAGCAGCTTGTTGGAGTAGCGCCCGTTTATGCCCCGAATGGAGACCGCCCATTTGCTTGAGTCAATTCGGGCGACCTGAACGCCGGGCGCCATTCGCAGTAGGTCGGGAATGTTTGTTGCTCCGGAACGACGGATATCATCCTGGTTTATAACAAAGACGGCTGCTGCGGTATTCGCGAGTCGCTGAGGCTTGCGCGACGCCGAAGTAACCTCAATATCCATCAATGCCTCAAGTGACAACTTGGTCAGGTCACTGACGGCGACATCTTCCTGATTGTTGGCAGGCGTATCGCCAGCCCCCGCTTCACAGCACCAAAATACCAGTGCCACCAGTAACACAATAATATTATTCATGAATACAAAATCCGTTCCGCCCCGCCATCTTGACCTGATACATTGCACGATCGGCTTTTGCCAGCAGTTCGGCAAGGTCAGTACCGTGGATAGTGGACAATGAAATACCGATGCTCGCACCGATATTGACAACAACCCCTTCCGGCAGTGTAATATCTTCTCTGAGATTCTGCAGCAGTTTTCCGGCAACCAGTGTGGTGCCCGCCCGTGTCGATTTGCCGATCGTCGCCACCAGAAATTCATCTCCGCCGAGACGTGCCGCTATGTCTGCATGACGCAGATTCAGCAGGAGTCGCCTGGCAACTTCCACCAGCACCTTGTCTCCGGCATCATGGCCATAGGTGTCATTCACCGGTTTGAATTTGTCGAGGTCTATCAGAAACAGTGCGACGCAATAATCTCCGTCCCCGGCTTTTTTCAATGCAGCGATGACCTTCTGCTCCGCTGCGCGGCGATTCAGAAGCTGCGTCAACGGATCATGTTCCGCCTGGAAACTGATCAGCTGTTCACGCAACTTGCGGTCTGTTATATCGTTAATTATCCCCTGCATCAATGTTTCACCGAGCAGCGCCTCGCCGGATTCATCCAGCACGCGGGTAAACAGGCAATTCACCCAGCGAACGTCATTTTCATCGGTTGTGTGAAGAAGTAAATCACTCGATACGGATGTATTCTTTAAAATAGCCTCCTTCAGCATACCTGCAATAGAATCGGCGTCTTTAAAAATTCTGTCAAGGCAGTTGTCTTTATGCAACTCAATTTTCTCGTAAAGATCAGGGCCGATAAGACGTTTAAAGGAGGGATTTGCCATAATCAGACGTCCCTGTTGATCGATAAGAAAAATGCCGATTCCGGCACGCTCGAAGATCATCCGGAATCTTTTTTCAAGCCCCTGGATTTCTTCACGGAGGCGCCGTTCGGTATCCAGCTCCTGTTTTACCATACCGAGCAGGTTATTGATATATTTGACAAGGTTGCCAATCTCATCCTCCTTGTGTTTATCCGGCGCGGGGATAAAAACATCTCCGCCGGGGAGCACCGTATTGAGTGATGTCGCGACCTGACCAAGGGGAAAAATAAACATGACCTGAACAACCTGGGTAATGATAAATGCAACAAGCAGAATAAACCCGGCAAGTACCACAACCCCGATAAGCGCGTTTTTCCGGGCTTTTTGGCCAATCACTTTAATGTTGGGGAGAATAGTCAGCTCGCCTATTTTCTCTCCGGGGTTAAAGGGGGATTCAAGCTGAAGAGTCACCAGATCCGAACGATTATTATTTTCGGAAAACGTTCCGTGCGTAACCTTGAACCCGGTCACGCTGGTAAGGGAAACAGCCTGCACGAAATCGTTATTGGAAAGCCCTGTTATCACCTCATCCGCAATCTCCTTGTTGTCGAGAAAGACTGCTATGCTGGCTGTCCGCTGAACGGTAGACAATAGCTGGGATAGTGTCTGTTTTGCGTTATTGAGGGTCTGCGAGTGGGTGAAACGATAGGAGAAAAACGAAGTTACAACTGCGACGATCAAAGCGATCATCGCAACGGTAACCCCTATCCGGATGTGCAGATGATGTTTCATATCATTTCAGACGGTATACGACTTTGACTTTTGCATCAAGATTTTCACTCGCAATATAGGCGATCGCATCCCGGTTTTCACGTACACTTTTCAGGATTGAAGTGTCGCTGGATAAGACTCTTGGCGGAGTTGCCCGACCGGTAAAGAGCAGACGTGCCCAGTATGCATTGATTTGGGCAATGCTTTTATCAACGAGTTTCCGGTAGAAATCGGAACGCACCTCAGAATCGGGGGGGAGATCTATGGGGAGTGCGGTATTACCACCGGGAAAATTCAACTTCCTGCCCATGTAAATATCTACAACCTGTTCCCGGTTAAGAGATGTAACAGGGTTGTCAGGATGCACGATTATGACCGTTTCGGCAGTAACCACCCGGGCCGGCGCAAGAAGAATAACTGCAAGGAGTATGAAAGAGTGCGCTATTTTCATATCAGTACACGAAATTCAGACTGGCTGAAAGCAGATTGACGTACTTTGTATCAGAATACGCCTGATACGTCGGTCCCCACCATAATGCACTTCCCTGCGGCGCCACTCTGCTCAGGTCCCATTGACATTTGACGGCCAGATTCTGATGGATGTCCCACCTGAGACCCAGAGAAAGAGTCTGCTGATCCACCCTGATCCCTTGCGACAGAAGTTTTGCCCCTTCATGAAGCGCTGCAAGCTGGTCATCGGCTGACTGGTCTCCCGTTGACGCAGGGGGAGTCATCTCGGCTTTTGATGTATTCTGGCTCTTTGCGGTTGCCAGTACCACGTAAGGGGTAAAGTCGCCGAAATGATAACCGACACTTATGTACCCGGAAAGGATATCGGGCAACGTTGGCCAACCTGACTCAAGATAGCCCCCTTCCCCCTGGATCACCCAGTTGTTCTCTTCGTAGGAGGCACCAACGGAATAGTAGTGGATAATGCGGTTTCTACTGGCAAGGTTGCCGGCGATGTCTGCAGCCTGCGGCCATAGTGGTGTGGCAGATGACAGTGGAGCCATGATCTCGGAAAAAGTCTCCAGATTGTTGCCGATGGTTGCCCGAGCATATCCTGCTGAAAGGTGAAACTGCTCATCTTCATACAAGAGTCTGGCTCCAAAAATCGATGCGATGTCAAGGTGGTTTGTGCCTCCGTCCTTGGTCAGCATCAGGGAACGGCTTGCGGTACCCCCGAAAAGTTTGGCACTGAGTCTCCCGTCACCAAGTTTAAAGCTGTAACTGGCATCAGCGCCGTCAAAGTTCTGGATCATGAGAGGGCCGTAGAACTCAACAACGGGACGTTGCCAGAGATAGGCAAAACCAACATTGCGATAATCGGACAGTAAGTACAGATCCAGTCCCAACCGGCCGGCGCGCAGTGTAAAATCTTCATGTGGCTTCCAGCTCAAAAAGGCCCACTCCAGATTTTCTTCTATTGTCTGCTCCGCCCGGCCCTTGGCAACCATCTGGACTGTCGCATCCAGGCCATTACGAATCTTGAAGTCAACCTGCGCCCCCACAAGCGAGTCGGCAAGAAGAGAATAATGCCCGCCATGAAACGTGTCCGGCTGGCCGAAGTCTCTTTGAAAATAAAGTGAGCTGTCGTCATGGAGCAGCCCCAGAGTTCCGAATGCGCTGAACCTGAAACTCTGGGAAAGTTTTTGTCCTTCTTCGGCCATAGCTGCCGTTGCATGAAGGCTGATGGTCAGAATCGTTGCCGTTATGAAAGCGGTCAACGTACAGGATTTGTATCCGGTCTGAAGTATATTCATAGTAGTATCCCAATCGTTAGCAGTCGTTATTGCGCAGACAACACCGTACTCAACACTCGCCCCAATTCCATAATATTGTAAGGCTTTATTACCGCCCCCCTGAAACCATAGCTGCTGTAGCCGGAAATAACCGGATCATTTGAGTAGCCGCTGGAAACAATAAGGCATGCCGTCGGGTCGATGGCGCGTATCCGTTGCGCGGCCTCCTTCCCCCCCATGCCCCCCGGAACGGTCAGATCCATTATAATCGCTGTAAAGGGAACCCCTGCATTCCGGGCAGTTTCGAAATGTGCAATTGCCTCCTCGCCATCGGCGCAGGTTGTAACCTGATACCCGAAGTGTTCCAGCATTCCCGTTATATTTTCCCTGATAATCTCTTCGTCGTCCATGACGAGTATCAATCCACCGGCTTGAACATCCGCAGATTGAAAAACCGGGTCCGCCTGATGCGTGCTGGTATACGTTTCGCCGATTGACGGCACATGGATGGTAAAGACAGTCCCTTCTCCGATTTTGGAAGAGACGCTGATATGCCCGCCATGTCTGCTGACTATCGAATAGACCGAGGCCAGTCCCAGTCCGTTTCCGAACGACTTTGTAGTGAAATAGGGATCAAAGATCTTCTCCATATCAGCATCGGATATTCCGCACCCCTGATCGCTGATAGATATTTTAACGTACGTTCCGGCCGTGAGCGACAGGTAGTTATGGGAGGAGAGGAGCTCATTTTGAGCGGAGATAGTCAATATCCCTCCTTCAGACATCGCATGGACGGCATTGATGACGATATTGTTGAATACCTGACTTATCTGCCCCTCATCCGCCTTTATGGCATGCAGTGAGTCAGGCATCTCTACCGAAGCTTTCACCTTTGAACCCCGCAGCATCAATGAGAGCGATTCTTCAGCAATGTGCCTGATGGAAACAATCTTTTTGACCGGTTCACCCCCCTTGGCAAAGGTAAGAAGCTGCCTTGCAAGTTCCGCGGCGCGGACAGATGCCTTTTCAGCTGTTTCCAGTGGTTTGTGGGCCTTATGGTCGTTGTCGACAAATTTACGCGCAAGAGATATGCTTCCCATGATCCCTGCCAGAATATTATTGAAATCGTGTGCAATGCCTCCGGCGAGGGCTCCCAGCGACTCCAGTTTTTCAATTTTCAGCCGCTCTTTTTCAAATATTTTCTGATCCGTAATATCGCGAAACGTCCAGATTCTCCCGTAGGATTTTCCGTCCGACGCCAGCACCGGCGCAGAATATCTATCCAGAACCATTCCACTCTTGAACTCTATTTCGTCACGGCTGGTCTCGTCAACGTTATCGTAGAGATACCGTACCTTTTTAAGAAACTCACCCGGATACCTAGTCAGACTGACAACATACTCAAGTAACGCGGTATCATCTTCATCTTCAAGTATGTGGGAGGGGACGTTAAACAGCTCCGTGATTCGCCGGTTATAAAAAACTCTTTTCTGGTCGTCGTTTATAACCAGTATTCCGTCAATAGTTGCATTCGCCTGTGCCTCAAGCAGAGCTGTTTTTAATCGCAGCGTCCTCTCGCTCGCACGCAATGCCTCCTCCGCATGTTTGCGGTTTGAAATATCCGTCACAAAGTTCAGTGTTGCCACCTGACCTTCCCACTCAATCGCAGCGCCACTTATCTCAACCCATCTAAGGCTCGCATCCTTGTTATTTATGAGTATTTCATATTTCTGGTCAACCAGTTCCCCCATTATGCGTTTCACGTAATTGTCCCGCATCAGCTCCCTGTAGTCGGGATGTATAAATTCCAGAAACGGACGTGAGAGCAGTTCCTCTTTCGTATAACCGGTCAATTCCGGTATCACCTGATTAACAAACTTAAGGCTGGTTCCCTGGGCAACCAGAATACCTTCGGAGGCAGTTTCAACCAGTAAGCGGTATCTCCGTTCACTCTCAAGCAGTTCTTCCTGAATCCGTCTGTTCTCGGTAATGTTCCTTCCGAATACTGCAATTCCGAACACCGTGCCATTTGATATCAGTGGATTGAAATTCAGCTGTAAAATATCCGTGTTTGCGTACGTCATATAATCAACTGAAAAGGAACCCTCCTCTAATGCCCGTTTGTAGAAAGCATGCCACACATGAACATACTCGCCGGGGGGGAAAAGATCAGTGGGGCGCATGCCATTTTCAATACGGATTCCACGTTTGTTGAGAAAATAATCGTAAAGGCTGAGGTTGAATGATCTGAGTCCGAATGTCTCCGGATCAACTGACCAGATCATATCTGAAGTACTGTTGATGATCCCCGTCAGCAAAGATTGCGACTTTTCCAATGATTCTTCGTTTTTCGACTGACGTTGAAGCTGTAATCCCTGATCATCCGGAAATTTTTCATGCGTACAGTTCATATGCTCACCTGTTAAATTCGATGTATTCCGAGGTTCTTGCAAAGTGATTGTCATCCCCGAATGCCTTTATCGGGGATCCAGTCTTTTCAGTCGCTTAGAGTCTGGATTCCCGATCAGAAGCGCTTCGGGAATGACAGTATTAGGACTTTTGCAAGAGGCTCTTCCGGATTCTGCATTACGCGGTCACACTATTCACAGCCGATGATTGCCAGTTTCCACAGAATATTCCGAACTCCCCGGGCGGAAGCGGTCGGCTGAAAAAATAGCCCTGTATCGTACCGCACTGTTTTCCGGCCAGATAGCAGAGCTGTTCTTCCGTCTCGACCCCCTCGGCAACCAGTTCCAATTCCAACGCCTGTGCCATTGAGATAATGGTGTTCACGACAGCGGCGTCATTTCTGGTTGTGAGCATTCTGTGTACGAAAGACTGGTCGATCTTCAACTCATGGATCGGCAGACGGCCAAGGTAAGCCAGAGATGAATAGCCGGTACCGAAATCATCAAGCGAAAGCAAGGCCCCGGTTTTTGTCAACGCATTGAAAATATTCATGGTCCTGGCACTGTCGATCATGATCATACTTTCGGTCAACTCCAGGCAGAGAAAGTGAGGATCAAGTCCTGTGCTGTCCAGCACGCGCTTGACCAGAACATCCAGATCGCTGCGCATGAACTGGAGGCTGGATATGTTGACCGATATGCGCATGGGGGGCATACCGGCTTTCTGCCATTTCACGGCCTGCAGGCACGCCTGCCACAATACCCACTCACCTACCGGAACAATCAGGCCGCTCTCTTCCAGAATCGGAATGAACTGTCCCGGAGAAACCGGGGACTCATCGGCAGGAGACCAGCGCAGAAGGGCCTCTACACCAACGATTGTTCCCAGGACATGATTGATCTGGGGTTGGTAGTGCAGACTGAATTCACCCCGATCAAGGGCCTTGCGAAGTTTTGTTTCAAGAGTGAATCGTTCTTCCAGTTGGCTGTTCAGTTCGCGAGTGTAGTATGTAACTCTGTTTTTACCATTCTTCTTGGCTTCGAACATCGCCGCCTCGGCATTTTTCAGCAGACTCTCGACACATTCGCCGTCCTCCGGATAGACAACAACTCCGATACTGACGGTGGTAATCACCTCGGTCCCATTGATTGTAAAAGCGGAATTCATGGCGTGCAGCAATTTCCCGGCGCGAAAAACTACTGCGTCGGCCTGACCGGAAAGTGGCGGAATGATTATGAATTCATTTCCGAGGAAACGGCTGATCATGCCCTCTTCCCTGCATACATCGTTGAGCCGTTTGACAATCTCTATAAGCAGTTTATCTCCGAAGTCATGGCCGAAGGTATCATTGACAAACTTGAGATTATCGATATCCAGCACCATTAACGATAAAAACTGGGTACATTTATCCATTATTTCAAGCTGGTGCGACAGATAGTTCTGCATGCAGTACCGATTGGGCAGTCCGGTCAGCGAATCGTAGTTGGCCTGATAATGAAGCTGCTCTTCGTTGCGTTTGCGACTGGTGATATCTTCCTTGATAGCCACAAAATTAGTTATGGTACCGGTTTCGTCCTTGATGGGTGCGATACTGCACAATTCCCAGTATTCTCTCCCGTCCTTGGCCTTGTTGCAGAATTCGCCGCTCCACTCCAGGCCGCTACGGATGGTCTCCCACAGGTTCCGGTAGAATAATTCAGTCTGTTTACCGGACTTGAAGATTCGCGGAGTCTTTCCGATCACCTCTTCCAGTGTAAAACCGGTTGTCTGAGTGAACTTCGGATTCACATATTCGATCAGGCCATCCAGACCGGTTATAACGACTGTATTGGCACTCTGCTCGACAGCAGCAGTGAGCTTGCGAAGTTCGGCGGTGCGCTGGTTTACTAGAAGTTCAAGATTTTCCTGGTAGTTACGGTTTTCAGTGATCAGCCGGGCACGTTCGATACATCGGGTGACTATCAACTCAAGCTCCATCAGATCCTTGACCGGCTTGGCAAGATAATCCCACGCTCCGCGTCGAAGCGCCTCAATGGCGTCAGCAAGAACTCCGGTGCCGGAGAGAACCACGACCGGTAAATTGTCATCCATCCGGTGCACAGTATCAACAACCTCCAAACCGTCGACATATGGCATGCGCAAATCGGTGATGACCACATCCGGACGCATGGCCTTGATCTTATCAATCCCGTCTCTGCCGTCACAGGCCTGTATGACTGTTAATCCGCAATCTTCAAAATAGGCCGCCACACTGCTGCGAATGGCCTCCTCGTCATCAATTGTCAACAAAACCAGATTGGCTTCATTACGTGCCATTACACATCCTTCCTGCTCGCGCAATTGCCTTTATTCTGTCAGTAAGGGTCGAAAACTCATGCATCGGTTTTTGAAATACATCCGCTGCCGTCATTCCAATCGACAACAACTCATTTGATGGCGAATAGGCCATTCCCGTGTGCAGCAGGTAGCCGGTATTCGGGCAGATCGCATGAGCCTTGCAAATGAATGCTTCACCGTTCATACCCGATAGTCGCATATCAGTTATACAGACGACAGGGTTGATCGCGGCGATCGATTTCAGCGCAGCTTCTCCGCTGTCTGAATAATGCATGGTAAAGCCTTCGTCCTCCAGATATGCACCAATGCATTCAAGGATAATCTCATCATCATCTACCAGTAGTACGGATATATCAGATTCGTTCATCACGCCCTCCCATACATTGGAATCCTGATCGTAAAGCGGCATCCATCGCCCTGCTGGGACCACGCTTCAATCGTTCCGTGATGTCCCTTGGTGACAATGGCATAGGCTACCGACAATCCCAGACCGCTCCCTTCACCAACTTCCCTGGTCGAAAAGAACGGTTCAAAAATTCGCAGACGAGTGGCCTCATCCATACCAGGACCGTTATCTTCGATGTCTATCGCGGCCATGCCGTTGTCGGTCCGGGTTCGCAAAGTTATACAGGGAGTCCTGCCATGACCGGCTCCGGTCATGGCCTGGGCCGAATTCTTCAAAATAATCAGGAATACCTGTTCCATCTCAAGTACTGTCATGTTGACCGGCGGCATGTCAGCAGCAAAGTCGCGCACCAGTTCTATACGGCGAAAATCATAGCTCTTCTTCATGTCATAATCGGTGGCGGCCAGCTCCAGCACCCGGTTCAGCACATCTGAAAGTCTGGCGGTCTCGGTACGGGACTCGCTCCGGCGGCTGTAATGGAGCATATTGGAGATTATCGTCGAAGCCCGCTCTCCAGCTGTGCGGATATGGCTGATAAACTGGAATATTTCACGTTTTTCCATGTATGCTCTTACCAGATTCAGACTGACCCCTACCTCTTCGGCCGCCTTTACATTGGCGGAAATGGATGGAGACACCCGCCGCTCAATATTCTGGGAGTGCTGCATTATGGCTCCCAGCGGATTGTTGATCTCGTGAGCCATACCGGCCGCAAGGCCGCCTATCATTGTCATTTTTTCAGTGCGGTATATCATCTCTTCGATGCGTACGTGTTCTGTGATATCGTCGATCCGGATAACCGCCATGCCTGACTCCTCTTCATTCAGCGGATAGATCTGCAGTGAGAAAAAACTCAACTCCTTGCCGCTGCGCTGCTGTATCCTCTCGCAGGAGACAGGAGTCCGCCGGTCAATCACCTCGGACACCTGCTGCAACTGAGGAGTGAAATGCGGAATAAGAGACTCAAGCAGCATCCCGCGTGCGGCAGCTGCAGAAACACCGCTGAACTGCTCGAAACGTCGATTGACAAGATCAACCCGTCCATCGCGATCGATTCTGGCGATGATCGAAGGGAGCGTATCAAGAATACCGCTCAGCGATTTTTTCAGATCTTCGTTGACGACCAGAATGTTTCGGAGCTCTTTCTCGCTCTTCTCCAGTGACTTTGCAGTCTGCTTATGAACTTCGATTTCCTGCTCCAGTTCCACAGTTCTTCTTCTCACGGTAACGCGCAGAACCAGCGTAGTTGTTATGAACGTAAGTAGTATCGCAAAGAATATGGCCGCAGCCATGATGCCGGACGGATTGCCATTTTTGTTAATAAAAGCCAATGGCATGTCCTGCTCCAGCCCCAGACGAACGATAGTATGATTGCCGTCCACGACTGACCCATCACCATGCCCATAAGACGCGAGTACGGTTATAAGAATGGAGAAAATAATGGTAAGGCGAATGAATCGCATCAGGAGAGTCCGTTGCTCATGAAATAAGACAGAGCATTTTTTACGTCTGAAAAATCATTTTCAATTTTACCCAGTAGTTCCAGCGCCCCGTCAGTAGTATTGTTCTTTGCGAGTTTTTCAACCTGACCGAACAGTTCTGCCAGAGCAGTCGCACCGACCATGGCACAGTTCGACTTCAGGGTGTGAGAGATTAAGTCCATATTTTGGATATCTCTGGCTGTGACGGCTTTGACGAGATCATCCATTCGAGCGGGAAAAGTCATCAGGTACTTATTGATTGTGTTCCCGCAAATGTCCCGTTTGCCGGGCTTTTGCAGAGAGGCAAGCTCTTTAAGGGGAGCTTGATCAATAACCGACAGATTCAGGTTGTTCAAAACATTTTGCCCATCATCCGAAATTTCCGGGCTGCTGCATCCGGTATCGCTACCGGGTGCTGAAGAGGAGTCAACTGCTGACACAGAATCGACGCCGAGCCAGCGGGACATAACCGTGTGAAGTTGCTCCATAGTGAATGGCTTCGGAAGATAATCATCCATCCCTGCGGCCAGGCACTTTTCCCTGTCCCCCAGAAGTGCATTGGCAGTCAGTGCAATAATACATGTCCTCTTGCGTACCGAACCTGATAGCTCAGCTTTCTGTTCGTTCCTGCGAATATTTCTGGTTGCTTCATACCCGTCCATCTCAGGCATTTGGCAGTCCATTAAAATAAGGTCAAAGTTCTCTTTATCAAACGCTTCAAGCGCCTTTAACCCCGTATCTGCAAGCACGACAGAACAGCCTAAACTCTCCAGCATTGCTATGCCGATCTCTTGATTAATGGAATTGTCCTCCACCAGTAGAACTCTTATGCTGTCATTTTGAGACAGGGCAAATGGTTTTAACGATTCCATTAACGATTTGTCCGGCAAGGGGGCAAAAGTGGTCGCGAACCGGCAGGTAAACCAGAAATGAGAGCCTTTGCCGACCACGCTTTCTACTCCTATAGAACCTCCCATCATTTCAGTAAGATGTTTGGCAATCGCCAACCCCAGACCGGTTCCGCCATATTTGCGCGTTGTCGCTATATCTGCCTGTGAAAAGCTGTTGAAAATTTCAGATTGAGCTTCGGAAGGTATTCCGATTCCAGTGTCGCGTACCTGGCAACGCAGAGTTACTTCTTCACGATGCCGCTCAACTACGGAGACTGAAACCGAGATGCTGCCGGAGTCGCTGAACTTGACGGCATTACCCAGCAGATTGTTCAGGATCTGTGCAAACCGGCCGGAATCCCCCAGCAGTGCATCAGGAACATCTTCAGAAATTGAACATTTGTATGCAAGACCCTTCTGATCCATCTTGCGGGTAAAAAGAACCAATGACATCTTGATGGTATCTCTGATGCTGAAGGGGATTTTTTCAAGAGCGGTCCTGCCGGCTTCTATTTTTGACAGATCGAGAATGTTGTTGATAATTGAAAGCAGAACATCTCCGGAACGGTGCATGGCATCGACATATTTTCTCTGAGTGGGAGAAAGTGGTGTTTTAAGGAGAAGGTCGGACATTCCGATTATGCCGTTCATCGGAGTTCTGATTTCATGACTCATATTCGCCAGAAATCTGGATTTTGCGTAGGTAGCGGCTTCCGCTTCTTCCAAGCGTGTTTTCAGAAGCAGATTTCTGGTGTTGGACCTGATGATGTATATCATGCTGCCGACGACAACGAGTGACAGCAAGGCAAGCGCCAGTGGTATGCGCCAGGGAGAACCGGAAGCAAATACTTCGGATGCGGGAAAGACAACTATCAGCGAGAATGGTGTTGAAGTAATCGGAAGTGACAGCGCCACTTTTTGGGATTCAATCTCGTTAGCACCCTCAGCATTAAATTGGTGCAGGTCGTAGTCTGTAAGAAACGACGATTTTACTTGAGACAGTAGTGTAGCGCCAAGCAATTCCTTTCCTGATGGTCCAAGCATCAGATTGCCTGAATTCAGAAAATGGAGTCTGCTCGTCTTGCCCAAGGGGGGACTGACAAAATGTTCGTAAAGGGTTTTGCTGGAAATATACGCAATAAGATATCCGGAAGCTTTACTCTTATGGAGTATCGGTTGGGATATTTCGATTTCTTCATTTTTCCTCTGTTCGTTGACAGCTATTTTTATATCAGTATGGATTAAAGGGTTTATCTGTTGTGAGGCCGCAGGTTTAGACCTTCTTGATTTTAATGTGTCGGCCAGTACTGAACCCTGGTTGTCCAGCATCATTATTCTGGTGTAAATCTGATCACCGGCGGCCTTTCTATCTGCCACGAAATATTTGAAATATGCCGAAATATCAACCAGACTGCTTCCCAGCCCATACTCCATAGACATTCCAAGGGCCTTGTTTTCGAAGTAGACGGCGATCTCTCTGGCAGAGGAGAGGTAGCGGAGATCATTTTTCCGTTCATCGAAATAATGCTCGATTGTACCGGCATGCTTGGCGGCATCCTGGCGCAACTGTTCTTTCAGCGAATTCCTGAGCTTTACCTGGGTCTGATAGCTGGTTGACACCATAAAAACCAGGTACGCTACCAGCATCAGAACGGCAAAGACTCCTGCAACCCCCCACTTCCTGCCTGCATGAGGCTTATTAGGGAGGATCTGTGAATAGACAGTCATAATGAACCGGTCCCCTGTTTATTTGAAGAATGCCGGGTAGAGTTCCGGAGCCGAGGGGTAGTATTTTTTAACGATTTTCAAGTACGTTCCATCCTTCTTGATTTGGGCATAAAATTTCTTGAATTCGCTCAGCAGCTGAACCGAATCCTTTGCGAAACCGGCTGCCATGTTCTGCGTCGGCGAGAGCGGTCCGATTATCTTCATTTTGCCCGGATATTTTTTCAATGCAAGCAGGGCATCCGGTATCTCCATAATAGCGGTATCGGATTCTCCCTTGATAACTGCCGAAGAGAGGTCGTCGAGCGCACCGGTAAAGTTTTTGGTTTTTGCTCCCTCTTCCTTAAGATTGTACAGGGCCGGATCGAGGCAGGTATTTTCCACACCGAGGCAGGTCCTGTTTTTTGTAAGTTTTTTTACGTTGTCGATATCCCTGTTGATATCACCGGAAGGTTTGATCGGCTTTAGTCTGGAGTTGGCGGGAGCCACCAGCATGATCTGGGTAGGGAAGATGGGCGTCGAAAAATTTAGGACTTTTTCACGCCAGGGAAGTACGGTGAAACCATTTGCCACCATGTCACCCTTGACCGGAACAGTATCAAGCAGTTCGGCATTGTTTCCGTCCAGTTTTACTTTCCGCCCGATGAGATCCGGAACAACGTTTTCCCAGGTAGTTTTTACATATTCATAGCGGACATCGAGGAATTTTGCGAATAGTTGTGCAATTTCTACGTCCATTCCGTCGCCGCTGCCGGTAACAAAGTTGGCATAGGGAACACCCAGGTGTCTCAGCACTCCCTGCTGTTTGATTTCATCCAGGTCGCGGCAGTATGCGCTGGATGTCACCAATAATGTCGCAGAGGTAAGTATAATACTGAGGAAGGTCCTTTTCAGGAATTCAGCGGCTGTATTTTTCATGATAGCTCCTTTTCTGTTCCGGGTTATTTTAGTCTGTGTTTGCGTAATTAAAAAAGATTCTTAAAAAATGCGGGAAAGTAATACGACGCTGTCGGATAATATTTTTTCACCAGTCGTGCATAGGTACCGTTATGCTTGCATTCTTCCAGATATTTGTTGAACGCTTCACGCAGTTTCGGAGAAGATTTATGGAACCCGACCCCCATCAGTTGCGGCGGTGACATCGGGCCGATGATCTTGATCTTGCCGGGCCATTTTTCCAGGGCGATCAGTGCATCCGGAACATCGAGGATGGTAAATTCATTGTTTTTGAAGATAAGGGCCGGAGCCAATTCATTGAGTTGGCCGTTGTAATTGACAACGGTCGCCCCGGTGGCGTCAAGATCGTAAAGCGAGGGATCAAGGCATGTTTTCGGTAGCGCCAGTACCTTTTTGCCCTTGAGAGCCTTTCTCACCAGGTCAATGTCTTTATTTATGTCTTTTGACGGCTTGATCGGTTTTAGCGACGAATTGGCCCTGGCGATCAGCCATATCTGACTGGGAAAGGTCGGCTCGGAAAATTCCAGAATCTCTTTACGCCACTGAAGAATGGTAAATCCATTTGCCACAAGGTCACCCTTGACCGGGACATCCGCCCCCAGAACGGCATGGCCATTCTCCATAGTGATCTTTTTACCGATAAGATCTTCCACAACGGTTCCCCAGTCAGTCTTTACATATTCGTATTTGACTCCGATATGCCTGGCGAACCCTTTTATCAGTTCAACATCCATACCGTCATCGCTGCCGGTAACAAAGTTTGCGTACGGAATCCCCAGGTGCCGGATAACCCCCTCGGTTTTGATTTCCTGCAGATCCCGGCAATGCGAGGGTGTTGCGGATAGAATAAATGCTGACAGAACAAACGTTGCTGCATTAAGAATAAACGAGTGTTTCACATTGACCTCCCATATTAGCTGTTTTATTAGTGTTGTACGCCCTTAAAGCCTGAACCGTCTGACCAGTCTCTGAAGTTCATCTGCATAACCACTCAACTGTGCCGCTGCCGAAGCAGATTCATTCGCCCCCTGAGATGTCTGCTGAACCACCTCCGTGATCTGATGCATGTTGCTGGATATCTCACTGGTTGTGGCGGTCTGCTCTTCGGCGGCAGTAGCAATCTGATTGACCTGCATGGCTACATCATTTACCTGTTCCAGAATTTCTCTTAAAGCTACGCCGGATTTGGCGGCCTCTTCAGTGCCGGCCTCAACCTGTTGAACCCCCTGCTCCATAGCGACTACTGCATTATTTGTCTCTTTCTGGATGGACTTGATCATCTCGCCGATCTCGCGGGTGGCACGGGTGGTGCGCTCAGCCAGTGCGCGAACCTCATCGGCTACAACGGCAAACCCTCGTCCCTGTTCACCGGCCCGGGCGGCTTCGATGGCGGCGTTCAGCGCCAGCAGGTTGGTCTGGTCGGCGATATCTTCAATGGTGCCGATAATTGCGCCAATCTGGTCGCTTCTGGCTCCCAGACTCTCAACTGTTCTGGCGGACTCTTGAACTTTCTCAGCAATCTGCCCCATGACGGCGACGGTTTTCTCAACCACCCCGGCACCGTTACTGGCCGATTGAGATGCCCGCTGGGCCCCTTCCGCAGCCATCTGGCAGTTTTGGGCGATATCGCTGGATGTAGCGGACATCTCTTCACCAGCAGTTGCAACGGTGCCGGATTGAGCGGCAACCTCTTCCGCCCCGGTGGCGATCCGCTCGGCGGTGGAATGCAGCTGACTGGCGGCCGAAGCCACCTGGGTAGAGGTGCTGGAAACCTGACCGATGATACTGCGCAGGTTTTCGGTCATGCTCTTCATGGCGGCCATGAGTTGACCGGTCTCGTCTGTTGATGTCACTTCCACATGAGTGGTCAGATCACCGCTTGCAATGATGGTAGCAACAGAGACAAGTTTATTCAGCGGGGAGGTGATTGAACGTACGATAAAAAATGCCTGCAGCCAGGCAATCAGAATCGCCGCAACAGCCAGCAGCATCACTGTCAGCTGTATTTTTTTGCTGCCAACGGTTGCCTCCTTGACCATTTCATCCATCTGTTTGTCCATCTTCTTGGAAAACTCGCCTACCATGGTTTCTGACTTGTGGGTAGCTTCCTTGTATTGGCCGATAGCCTTATTGGCATCCTGAGGCGTGGTAATTGTTCCGGCCTTGATCTGGTCGTATACTGTCGTGAAACCTGCTGCATAAGCATCCATATGTTTTCTTATCGTGCCGATAGTTTCCTTGTCTTTTATTCCATCAGGATTCGCCGGGTCGGAGAGAAGTTTTGCCGACTCATCCATACGTTTGTTAAAGTGCTCACGCGCATCGTCCCACTTTTTTTTGTACTCTTCCATTTTGGCGCCATCGCCGATATTCATGAAGAGGTCTTTCTCATAGCGCCGCATCATGTTGATATTGGCCCGCGCCCGCTGGCCGTTATCCATCAGTGCGCCATCATTATTAGCAAGGTCATCGATATAAAATGACATCTTCCCCATGCCTTTATAACTGGCAATGCCGATGGTGATGATAAACAGCAGAACGACGGTGAAGCTTACAAACAGTCGGGTTCCGATTTTAAGATTTGAAAGCATGATGTTCTCCATTTTCCTTTTCTGTGATGTGGTACATCCCTTTGATGACAGAGCCTGAATAGCTGCCGAAATCAATCAGCATGCGGTGTGCCAATCTGAATTGCGTACATTTAGCAAACAATTACAGGGTATTGTACGTATCAGAACGATACAGCGGGTGAGACTCTGTTTGACAGGGGTTTATGGCAATAGTGGCTAACTATTGATATTTGTTTGATTTCGTATCATAAGCTAACCGTATCTGTGCAACTTTAGTCGCATGGGGCAGAATGATTTTATGTACCGATCTGCTACTGACGACCAGCCTCTGTCAGTTTTTGTACAAGATTTTGAATAGTGAACGGTTTCGGCAGAAATATAGCCGGATTACTGGTTAGTTCCTCATATTGATCGATATCACTGGTGTATCCGCTCATGAAAAGCACCTTCAGGTCGGTGCGCACTCCCTGAAGCTTCCGGTAGAGCTCCAGGCCGTTCATCTCGGGCATGACTATGTCTGTCAACAGGAAACGTATGTCTGTGCCGCGTTCCTCGAAAATATCCAAAGCCTCTCGCGGCGAAGATGCGACAATAGTGTGAACGCCGTTCTCGATAAGAGCCTCCCGGATGCTGTCAGAAAGCATGGTATTGTCTTCAACCAGCAGCAGGGTACCGGTAAACGGAGTGTCATGTTGCAAATTTCCGGAGCTCTTACCAGCGAAGTGCCCGGCAAAGGTATCAAGCACGGGAAGAAAAATCCGGAACGTTGTGCCACTGCCGATAGCGCTCAACACGTCCAGATGTCCGCCATGCTGCCGGACAATCCCGTAGACGGTTGACAGCCCAAGCCCTGTGCCTTTGCCGATCGGTTTTGTCGTATAGAACGGCTCAAATATTTTGAAAAGGGTCTCTTCATCCATGCCGCATCCGCTATCTGAAAAGGCCAGCATGACATACCGGCCAGGTTCAACTCCCGGATAACATGAGCAGTACTCAGAATCAAGAACAAGTAAACCTGTTTCCACGACAATTTTCCCGGCGCCTTCTATGGCATCTTGAGCATTCACCGCAAGGTTCATGAGAATCTGCTCCAGCTGGGTGTCATCCGCCATGACGCCGCACGGCTTGGTACTGGCCCTGAGATCGATCGTTATACTTTCCCGAATGGTTCTGCGAAGCATGCCCATGAAATTCGTTACGACGAAATTCAGATCAAGTGGCTTCAGCTCGGCACGCTGCTTCCTGCTGAACATCAGAACCTGTGACACAAGGCTTTTGATTTTCAAGGCGGCTTCATGTACCGAGGCAAGATGTTTTCTGCCACTCTGTTCTTCCGGAATTTTACGCGAGACCATTTCTGTCAATAGGAAGATCGGCGTCAAAAGATTGTTTATATCGTGGGCCATGCCGCCGGCAAGCATGCCGATCCCTTCCAGCTTCTGCTGCTGGCGCAGATGCTCTTCAAGCTTCAGACGCTGCGTTACATCCTGTAAAACGTTCAGGCTATACCGAACTCCGTCAAGTTCAATGACCTCGGAGGAAAGCAGGACATTAATGTCAACGCCGTCCTTCTTTTTCAGAATGGTCGGCATTTCACGGATCTCGCCAAACCGCTTCAGTGCATCGAGAATTTTATGTCTGTCATCCGGATCAACCAAGGCACCGACTTGAGTCGTTGAACTCCCGATTATATCATCCCTCTCATAACCAAGCGATTCGATACAGGCTTGATTTGCCTCGCATATTACTCCATCTGAAAGTCTTGTCAGGGAAATGATTGCCGGGGAGTGGTCAAAAACAACCCGGAACTTGCCCTCACTCTCTTTAAGGGCCTTCTGTGCAGCCAGCGTTGCATCAAGCTGATCGCGCAGTTCTTCTTCCGTTGCAGTCAGTTCTTCATTACGTTCATTCAAGTCATTAAGCAGAATATTCTGTTGATGGAAACTGGAGCGCAGCTCGGTTGCCATCTGATCAAAGCTCTGCGACAGAAGGTATATCTCATCGATTATTCCGGAGCTCATTGGCTCCTGACCGGCATCACCTTTCGATAATGCCTCATTCAGGCGTGTATTGATGCTCCCTTCACCCAGGGCAACATATCTGATCCGCTCTACAGTCGCATTCAGCTTCCGGACAATCCCTGCCAGAACCAACGTGACTATGATAAGTGCCGGCACGGCCAGAATAAGAAACAAGCCCACCGTGATCATCAGAACGCGGCGCGCTTCGATATTAATACTGCTGATTTCTGTTTTGAGCAGCTCGGAATACCCAGCAGCATTTGTTTCGAACTGCAACCTGAGGCTTTGGGCTTCTGTTGTCAGTGCTTTGGCTGTTTCAATTGGTACGGTTCTGCCTGAAGCCATTATGTCATAATTGGGTTGTGCTTTTTTCGTGTACTCCTGAAGTTTCCCGGATAACGCCTGCACCGCCGGTTTTCCGGAAGGAGCAATGTCAGAAAGCTTTGAGATATCTGCAAGTATGGCCTTCTTATGCTGGTCGGCGACCTTGAGAAGTGAAGGCTGTCCGGTCGTGACAGCATCCTCGTACGCTTTGATAAGCTGAAGGAAAGAATTTTTCGCAGATTGACTGAGCAATGAAGCGGGGAAATATGAGTCAGAGACAGCTTCCAGGCGTTTTTGCTCTACATGGTGCTCATTCAGAAGGAAAGTCATTGATGCGACATACGCAACAATTATTATACCGAGGCAGAGGTAAATCTTTTTTGCAATGCTGAATGAACGCCAGTTTGTCAGGTTTTTCATGCTTTCTTACCTGTTCTTGATCAAGATCAACTCTCATATTTTACGTCCGACTCCCGCATGACGCATCATAAACCGATTGTCAGCTTGGTGGCAAACATGAACCCGTCCTCCCGACCCTTTATTGCTTGCGCGGGAGATACCACGTCTCCAAGCATGCTGGTGCCGTTCAGGTAATGCCCTTCACATTTAAAAACGATGTAGTTGTTAATGTCAAACCGGGTGGTCAGAGCCAGATCCTTTTGCCAGGCACTGTATTCCGGAAATCCGCGACTTGGCGTGTGATGATGGTCTTTATCAACATAATAGGTCGAATAATATGATCCAAGTTCAAAAAAGCCGGTAAACCGATAGGTGGCGCTTACGTAATAAGACTCCGGCCTGGACAGCGATTTGCCGGAATAGTCCTCGCGTCTCAGCCTCATTTGCATATATTCCGCCGCAAGCACAAGATCACCCCAGGTATATTCAGTGGCGACAACATAGCGCGCCCACTCTTTAGCCTTCCCCGTTTGAGTGGTTCCGGCATAAGGGCCGTACATGGCAGGAACGTCCGGTACGATCCCGGTCATGGAAAGTTCGATAAGGTATGATGTCGTAGCAATAATTCTGAGACCTTCAACAGGAGTCGTCCACTCAAGCTAGGTGGCAAACTTGATCGCCTTGCCATCATTCCAGCGTGTCATGTCGCCAAGAAAGATTGAACGGACTTCGTCCTTTGTCAGGCTGTTCACCTGCACACCCTTATGTGCAACAAGCGCGTAATCTGCCGCCGTGGCGGGCCGAAGGGCAAACACCAGGGCAGCGCACAGTATCATGTGAACGAATCCGGTTTTTGATATGGGGGGTAGTCTTACTGAAGGCATTTCATTTCCACAACTTATAACCTGAATTTACTGACTATGGACTGCAACTCCCCGGCCTGATGCGAAAGAGTGGAAGCCTCACCAGCCGCATCCTGTGCCCCGCGAGAAGTCTCTTGCACTACCTGGGTGATCTGATGGATGTTATTGGTGATCTCGCTGGTGGTGGCGGTCTGCTCTTCGGCTGCCGTAGCGATCTGGCTGACCTGCATGCTGACGGCGTTTACCTGTTCCAGAATGGCCTGTAGCGCTATTTCAAGCTGTGCTGCCGCAGCAGCCCCCTGTTCAGAACCCCTGACTCCGGCCTCCATAGACACAATTGCAGACTTGGTCTCATTCTGGATCGCCTTTATCATCCCGCTTATCTCTTTGGTGGCGCGTGTGGTACGCTCAGCCAGTGCACGAACTTCGTCGGCAACAACTGCGAAACCTCGCCCCTGTTCTCCTGCACGGGCAGCCTCAATGGCAGCATTCAATGCCAGCAGATTTGTCTGGTCCGCGATATCCTCAATGGTTGCGACGATTTCACCGATCTGGTCAGAACGCTGGCCGAGAGATTCAATGTTCCTGGCATTGACTCGTGCTTCCTCGCCCCGTTGACGGATGCCGGCCACAGTCTCCCTGACAACGTCGAACCCCTTTTGAGTCGTTGACGCAGCCTGCTGTGCGCTATCGGCCGCCATGTGGCAGTTGTTGGCGATATCCGAGGATGTGGCCGACATCTCTTCACTTGCCACCGCCACTGTTCCTGCCTGTGCGGCAACCTCTTCAGTTCCGTTGGACATCTGTTCAGAGGTAGCTCTCAGTTGGGCAGACGCGGTTGACAACTGTTGGGACGTTTCAGTAAGGCGACCTATGAGCTCGCGCAGGTTGCGGGTCATCGTGGCGAAGGCGCCACTCAGATGACCGACCTCGTCATTGGAAGCCTGAATAACAGTTACATTCAGATCGCCACTCGAGATCTGTTCTGCCTTGCGGGCGAGATCACGCAACGGAGCACTTATCATCCGGGAGATTATTGTTGACTGGATCACACCGATAATTATGCAGATGATCAGAGCTACAGCAGTAATGATCCGGGATTTTGCGCTGATGCTAACCATGCTTCCACACTGTTCGACTGACTGTTTACTCTGCAATTCGAGAAGTGTCTGGACAGCTTTTAAGGTCTGATTGAAATATTTGCTGGAAGCGCCTCTGGCAAGAGCGCTTGCCTCGACATCCCTGTTTTCCAAAGCCAGGGCTACGATCTTGGGGTTTTCAGCAAGGTAAAGTTGTAAGGCCTGATTGAATTCTGCATAGATTTTCTTTTCTTCCGGGCTGTCGATCAATTTTTCGTAACTTGCCTGTTCGCTCTTCAGCTTTTCGAGAGTTTCCTGATTGCGTTTGATGTATTTCTCGACGTCTTCCTTTTTGTCGGACAGGACCTCAAGCAATTCACCGCGACGGTAGCTGCCAAAAAAATCATTGATCTTTGAAATAGACAACAAAGCGGGAATCTTGTTTTTGGAGATGTCTTCAGAAATAGTATTGATTCCAGTCAGCTTGATGATCTGGAAGACTCCAAGAACCGTTGAGAGAGAAAGGATAAACAGGAAAGATACCATTAGTTTTGTGCCGATACTCAAATTTCTGAACCATTGCATGATTGCCCCCTTTTCTAAGTGATTTTCTATTGGTGAATGAACTGTTGTATCAACAAACCTACCAATTGTCCAAAGTCTTTGATGTTACATGGTTTTGCAATTGCCCCGCTCAACCCGTATTTGTTGAAATCTGCCATGATCGGATCATGTGAATAGCCGCTGGAAACAATCAGGCATGCACGATGCCCAGGCGTATCGCAGGCTGATTGCTCTGGTCACAAGCAAACTGCTCGACTTGATAAAAATTAATGTTAAAACGTTTACCATAAACCAGCTTGAAATCGCGATGACAGCGGCTTCGGCAATGCGTGGACTCGATTGTGTTTCCGTTGTGATGAGTTAGGCCAAAAGAATGCGGTAAAAAATGACCGGCCAAGAAACAGGCCGGTCATCCTCTAAAGCATTGATCCTCAGACAGACTATAGTTCATAGCAGATGAAATGATACTACTTTACTCATTTTTTTGCGAATCAAATTGTAAATCATCTGCCCAAAATTCATCTTCAACTTTACGTATTTTCATCTATTTTATAGAGTGGTTCAGGTGCAATTTTTTAATGACTTCAACCAGCTCAGTTTTCAGGCAGTCATCGCGACAATAAATCTTATTGAACTATTACCATCAAAATATAGATTAACGCCGGATCATATGCTAAAATAGGGAGGAAATTCAAATCCTCTGTCTTAATCATTTTATGGAGAAAATACGTGCAAATTTCCAAGACATTCACAATCGATTCTGCTCACCGGCTCACGGGGGTACCCGATGGCCATTAAGTGTGATCGAATACATGGGCACACCTTTACAGATAAAGGTGGATTTAACCTATAAACTCAAAGATCATATTATCGGATATGTAAAATATTTTCTTGCCACTTCAGAAAGAAAATCAGGCGCCTAAGCGCCTAACCGGACAATGCTCCGTTTCCTCAAAACTTTATCTTTGAAAGGCAGCATGATATATACATTCATCTGCGTCAAATTTATGAGCTACTCAAAAGGATCAGTTTATGTACGCCTCTACCTATGATGTTCTTATTATCGGCGGCGGTCCGGCCGGGCTCTCGACCGCCTATCTCTGCCACAAACATGGACTCTCCTACCTTGTGCTGGAGTCAGGCAAGGCGATTTTTCAGGGAATTGCAAATTCCTATCCCGAAGGAAAGCTGGTGTATGCGTCAAAACCGAAAGACGCTCCCGAACCGTTCATGGTTGAAGAGCTCCGGCCGCCCGACAAACCGGTCACGGTCGAAAGCTATCTGCAGTATGTTCAGCATTTCGTTCAGCACGAAAACCTGCATGTCAGAACGGAAGTCGATTTCGAAGATATCAAGGACGAGCGTGACGGTCTGACGGTAGTTACTTCCAAAGGTAATTTCAAAGGAAAAAAAGTCGTTCTATCCTTTGGCAGCAACATCCCGCGTGAGCTTTCGGTCTATGGTGATGCCAAAATGGTGGCAAAAAACGTTGACGATGCCAGCAAGTATGTAGGTATCAAAACGCTGGTGATCGGCGGTGGCAATACCGCGGCCGACGTTCTCATCAACATCCTCAAGGCCAAACGCGAAGTCAACGACACCCATCCGGTCTACTGGGCGCATAAGGCCGAGACGTTTGATGTCAACAAGGAGACTGCCCAAAGACTGGGAGAAGAGATCCTGCTTGGCGGGAATATCAGGTTATTGCCAGGAGCGATTGTTCGTATCGGTGAAGTCGATGATGAGGGTGTCGATCGGCTGGTTATTCGTATCAACGAATTCAAACAGGCTGACGGCATCGATCTGTACCATGCCTTAAGTTTCCCGATGCAGAACGTAATCGCCTGTATCGGTTCGCAGGGCCCGGTTCCGATTTTTGATAAACTGAATATCCAGAGCATTGCCTGTGCAGCCGGAGTCTGCAAAATTGCCAAAGAGGGAGAGCGTCTGGTGCTGCTCTCCTCGGAATTCGAATCAACCCGAAAAGGGGTCTATGTCATCGGCGGTGCGATTTCACCCTCGTACATGAAGATAAGTATGGGTTCGATTGCCGAAGAAAAGCATCCCAACCTGATCTACACAGCAATTAACGATGCCTATCATGTAGTTGAGGCCATACGGAGCAAGCTGGCAAAATGAACATTTTAAACGTATACTTCCAACTGAATCAATGAATGTTCCGGATCAAGAGGAATTGCCATGAATTATTCTGAAATCGTGTCGTCAGTTGCTGCTCTGTTCTTTTCGTTCATCCTTATCTCTGCGGCATCGGCAGCACCTGTCTGTGTAAACGCAACCGGAGAGAGCATCGTCTTACGTGGCGACCTTCCTTCTGCGAAGATTGAGGCGGTAAACCGGGCCAAATTTGCGGCAGTTGAACAGGTTGCCGGGGTAGATGTTAAAAGCAGGACCGTTGTTGAGGATTCGGCCCTGCTGGACGATATCATCACAACCAGGACACGCGGCGTCGTTACCGGCTATCGGATCGTGAAAGAAGCTCAGATCGGCGATACCGCCAAAGTGGTTGTTAATGTCTGTGTTGAACCGGTCAATGCCAGAGAAGCCATGTCTTCCCTCTCTCTCAACACCGCAATTTCGGTGTATCTGCCGGCCAGAAAACTGACCAGATCCGGGAAACAGGAATATGACGACGAAAATTTTCTGTCCCAGTCCATCATCGGCAAACTGGCCGAGCAGGGATATTCAGTCCGGGACCTGGCCGAATCCCATGCTCTGAAACTGAAGGATATCGACGCGGCACTGAAAGGGGGAGATCAGACATCGGTGCGCAGCCTGGCTTACCGTTATCTGGCCAACTCGATATTGATTGGAAAAGTTGAACCTGTTGCCTCCGCAGTGAAGGGTTCAGACGCCGGGTACGGAATATCCATGCCTTTCAATGCGGTTACCGCGAGGCTTACCTACCGGTTGATGGCAAAGGACAGCAGCGGCAAGATGGTGGTTCTGTCTGCCGGAAACGAAGAAGCAAAAGGTCTGGCTCCCAACCAGGAAGATGCCTATGCAGAAGCTTTAAAAAATCTTTCCGAAGTTTTTTTGCCGGTCATCGTCGATAAAATACATTCCAGGCTTGATGAAATTTCGGGCAAAGTGCTTGTAAAGATCATCGGTGTAAAGGACCCCGCAGAAACTTTTGCGCTGCGGGATCAACTGCAAAAGATATCGTGGGTGACAAAAGTCGAAGAGAAGGGGCTGGATGAATTGTGGGTGAGTTTTTCGGAAAATCCGATTTATCTGGCTAACGGCCTGAGTCAGAAAGGGTTCAGGATCACTGCATACTCTCGTGAAGCAATCACGGTACAACGCCGGCAATAGAGACATCTCAAGCACTATTTTTGTGTGAACTTTCGACTGCGTTCCTCAGCACATCCCGCAACTGGTTGGGGGTATAAGGCTTGTTGATTAATCCTGCTATATTGTCACTTCCTATTCTGGAGGTGACTTCGCAATCTCCAAAACCGCTGGAGACTATGATCGGCAATTCAGGCCTGAGTATTTTCAGCTCATGGAACAACTCATAACCATCCATGACCGGCATTCCCATGTCAGTTACAACAAGGGTAACATCTGCGGCGTTCTTCCGGAATAACTCCAGCGCTTCCTTGCCATTCACAGCTTCCAGCACAGAAAATCCGAACATCATGAGCATGGACTTCGCCAAAAACCGGATCTGCTCTTCATCTTCTACAAGCAATACGGTGCCGCTACCTTGCCAGGGCGCAGGAGCAACAGAGGATGTTTGCTCTTCATCTCCAGCAGAGTCATTTTTAAGAACCGGGAGATATACTTTGAAGGTAGTTCCATGACCCAGCCGGCTAAAGAGCTGTAACGCGCCATCATGAGAATTTATGATACCGAGTACAGCTGACATCCCCAGCCCGCGCCCCGTAAATTTAGTCGTATAGAACGGCTCGAAGATTCGCCATTTTGTTTCCTCATCCATACCGCAACCGTTATCGGTAACTTCCAGGCATACATACTCTCCTGAAGGAATTGTTTTGCCATGATAATCCCTGTCAGATTGACCAGCTATCACCGTAGTCCTGACAAGTGACACCTGAACTTCACCCTGTTCTTTACCTATTGCCTCAGAAGCATTGATAATCAGGTTCATGATTACCTGTCTGAGCTGACTGGCATCACCACTTATGAAAGGAATATGAGCAGAAAGAACGGGTTTGATAGCCGCATTTTGAGGGATGGTCGATTTCAGCATCGTAGCCATTTCGTCCACCAGCATCGATAGATTGACCCGAGTTTTCGTGAGTTGGGCTTTTCCGGCATAGGCCAACATCTGGCGGCATAATCCGGCGGCACGTTCAGCCGCTTTTTCTATCTCGGAAATATTGTTCTCTGCGGTTTCATAATCCATCTTTGTCAGAGAACAATACCCCATGATGATTGCCAGAATATTGTTGAAATCGTGGGCGATGCCGCCTGACAGCACACCCAGGCTCTCCAGTTTCTGGGTATGCTGCATCTGCTGTTCAAAGGCATGTTTTTCATCCGCAGCAATTTTACTTTCGGTAATATCGGTGTGAGTACCGCTCATACGTACAGGTTTGCCTTCGGCATCACGTTTAACGATTCTGGCCTGATCAAGAATCCACTTGTACTCTCCATTCTTTGCGTACATCCTGTACTCTATCTTGTGCAGAGGCGTGCGACCTTCAAGATGATCACTAATGGACTTCCAGGCATAATCACGATCATCAATATGAATAAGGTCTGTCCACTGATTGGTGGAAAAATCAATCTCAGCGAGAGTGTAGCCAAGAATCTCTGCCCATCGTTCATTCCGAACTACTTCTCCCGTGACCAGATTCCAGTCCCAGAACCCCAGTTGACTGCCATCCAATACAAACTGCAACTGTTCATTCTTTCGACTCAACTCATCTTCTATCTGCTTACGTTCTGTGATATCAGTCACAATACCCATGAACCTTGAGTTTGAAAGTCTGACGGCAGCCAGCGACCAGTAGCCGGTTTCTCCGTTTTTCCTCTTGAATGCAGCTTCACCACTGGAATAACCGGATTCCAGGAGCTGCCTGAAATTGCTTTTCCCCCATTCCTGCGATTCCGGCGGCAGCAAATCAGGAATATTCATAGTCAACAGTTCAGCGGCTGAAAATCCTGTGATAGTTGATGCTGCCGGGTTAACATCGATATATCGGCCGTTCTCATCAGCTACGAATACGGCATTTGGTGAGAGGTCCACATAGCTGCGGAGTTGTTCCAGGCTTTCACGCAAAGCCTCCTGCGCTTTATTCCGCCCGGCAATCTCTATTTCAATACTTTCTGTTTTTGCTTTTACCTGTCGCTTGAGTATTACATTCCATATGATGGCGAGAAGCAATACGGCAATAATACCTATTAATGCCCAGTATGCCTCTTTCGGTATAATCTGATCCTTTTTTCCGAGCAGGTGTTCAAGCTCACGGTGATAAATCGAAGTCTTGTCCGCTTTCATCGCCGCAATATTACGGTCGAGGGTTGCGATCAGATCACCGTTGCTACCTTCGTTTACCGCATATCCCACTTTTATCGGAGAGAATATGACCGGTGTCTGTTCCGCTCTCCTGCCGTCTTCATTCAGTATGCCGTACAAATTTCCAGCTACTCCGGCTGCAACAGCACCTGATTCAACAGCTTTGAATACCTTGGAATACGAATCAACCTCCTGTATCCTGACGTGTACGTTAAATTGTCTGACGAGCTCCAGAAAGCCTGTCAGATATACATCTCCTTTGAGAGCGCTGACACTTTTTCCCTCAAGTTCCATTAGAGATGTTACCTGCGCTCCCTTTGGTCTGTAGAGGACTCCCCAGTTCAGCAGCAGGTATTCCTTCGGAAAGTCCATGTACTTCTCACGTTCTGCGGTGTAGCCGATACAGAGTACCATGTCTATCTTGCCGTTTTTGAGGCGATCCAACCCCTCCTGCCAACTACCCGGCACATACTGCACATTCCACTGCTCTTTTTCAGCAATATGGCTGAGCATATCCACGAAAAAACCATGAGCGGAGCCGTCTTTATCGAAAAAGGCTAACGGCTTGGCTTGATAGATACCAACTCTTACCGTACGACCGGCCTCGGCATGGCAAGGATTGAGCAGGGTTGCGAGAGCCGTCAGCAGGAAGAAGCATATATGTCGCACGAATCTGGCTGCCGGAAAGATGTTCATAATTCCCCCTGAATAATTCAAAACGGTGTTTCAGCATATTACTGAAATGAATGCGAATTTCAATCAAATAGTAATCTGCTGAAAAATGTCTCGGTAACAACTTGATTTGTTGTCATACTTTGATATTATGCCCCCTCCCGTACTCATAAAAAATATTTACCACGGTTTTAAAAGGAGTTTGCGGCATGAGCGCTATACACCTGATCCAGTGCGAGCTCAGCGAGGGTATCCTTACTCTCCGCATCAACCGGCCGGATAAGAAAAACGCCCTGAACCTGGCCATGTATCAGGCCCTGGCGGATGGCCTTGCGGAGGCGGACGGCGATGATGCGGTGCGTGTGATTCTGATCAGCGGCAGCGGGGAGTGCTTTACCAGCGGCAATGACCTGGCCGATTTTCTGACCGCCCCGCCAACCGGTCCGGAAAGTCCGGTCATGCAGTTTCTGACGGCCATCAGCAATGCCCGAAAACCGATAGTGGCATCGGTCAATGGCGCCGCTGTAGGGGTCGGCGTCACCATGCTGCTGCATTGCGAACTGGTCTACGCCGGACGCGGAGCTACTTTCCAGATGCCGTTCGTTAATCTCGGGCTTTGTCCCGAGGCTGGTTCCACATTGCTTCTGCCCAGAATCATGGGACACCGGCGTGCTGCGGAACTGCTGTTACTGGGAGAGGCTTTCGATGCTGACAAGGCCTGTGCGTTCGGCATCGTTACCGCTGTCTGTCCTGACAGCGAGGTGCCGGCAGTAGCCCGGAAAAAGGCGCTGCAGTTGGCGGCTCAACCGGCGGCGGCGGTGCGACTGGCCAAGAGCATGCTCAAGCGTGACTATGCGGCTCAGTTGCAGGAAACTATCACCGAAGAGGGTGTACAGTTCATGGCACGACTGAAATCACCCGAGGCGACCGAAGCCCTGCAGGCTTTCATGCAGCGCAGGAAACCGGATTTTTCGCAGTTTACCTGAAAAGAGCGCATCACAAATGATAGGACATTTGTTTTGACGTTTTAAAAGCACGAGGGAGATAACGTGGGACATCATCTGGGATCAAAAAGCAGCATCGTGCCGTTGATCGACCGGCTGAACAAATATCCGATCGGCCTTGTGGACAGCGCCAAACTGCGCGAGATTCTTGCGCTGCTTTTCGACGAACAGGAGGCGTTTGTGGCTTCGCGCTTTCCGCTGGAAGAGGCAACGCTCCCCGAATTGAGCAGACTGACCGCAATCCCGGAAAGCACACTGCTGCCGCTGCTGGACCGGATGGCTGACAAAGGTCTGGTGATGGACATGCCCTATGGAGATGAGGTCTATTACCTGCTGCTGCCCGGTCTGATCGGCTTCTTCGAACTTACCTTCATGAAGAACCGTACTGATCTGCCGATGGAGCGCCTGGCCCAACTGATGAAGGAGTATCTGGAAGAGAGTCAGGCCGGTGAATTCTTCGGCAGCGCAACAGCACTGACCCGTTCACTCCCCTATGAAGAACATATCCCGGTGACCTCCGAGATCACAACATACGACAGGGCCCGCGAACTCATCCGGGAAGCCGGTTTCGGCGCGGCAGGGATGTGCTACTGCCGTCACAAGAAAGAACACCTTGATGAAACCTGCGACAAGGGAGCACCGGTTGATGGCATCTGCATCTCGCTGGGGAGCGCCGCCCGATTCATGGCGCGTCGCGGTTTTGCCGTGGAAAAAAGCGTGGACGAGCTTCTGGCGGTGCTGGACAGCGCCAGGAAACTGCACTTGACCCATATTACCGACAATATCCGTCACAAACCGTCTTTCATCTGCAACTGCTGCAGTTGCTGCTGCGAACTGCTGGCCGGTGTCCAGATGGGCTACCGGAACGGAGTCGCCAGGACCGGCTTTTGCGCCGTCATCGATAAAGAGCGCTGCAACGGTTGCGGCGCCTGTTTCCGAGCCTGTAATGTCAACGCCATTGCGCTGCCGGACGGCGTTCAGTCCGCCCGGAAGAGCAACCGCTGCGCCGTGGTCGACGACGCTGTCTGCCTCGGCTGCGGTGCCTGCATCAGCGCCTGCAGACAGGGAGCACTCTCCATGGTTCCGGCAGCCAACAGGGAACTGCCTCCGTTGAAACGCAAGGATCTGTACCTGCGGATTCTCAAAGAAAAAAAACGGCTGACACCGTTTGTCATCAGCGGCATCAAGAAGAGCCTGCGCGGTCTCCTGAAAAGAAAATCCGCAAAGACAATCATACCAATCATAGAGGAGTAACCCATGTTCCTGCTCAATCCGAACCGGTTGACAGAAAACCATCCCGACCCCAAGCTGAACGAGATCCTCCGCAAAACGTCAGCCTTTTTCGAGTCCAGGGGGAAAAAGAGTCTCAAGGAAGACGACTTCAACCGTGTCTGGTATACGGACTTCCTCGCTTTCATCAAACGGGAAAAAATCTTCGCCACACTGTTGACCCCTGCCGGATATGGCGATAAAGATTGTCGCTGGGACACCTCGCGGCTCTGCGCCTTCAATGAGCTGCTCGGTTTTTACGGTCTCTGCTACTGGTACGCCTGGCAGGTTACCATTCTTGGACTCGGACCGATCTGGATGAGCAGCAATGAGGAGCTGAAACGCAGAGCGGCACAGCTGCTGGATGACGGCGCGATTTTCGCCTTCGGCCTGTCGGAAAAGGAACATGGCGCCGATATCTACGCCAGCGACATGCTGCTGATCCCCCGGGGCGAGGGAAATTATCTGGCGCAAGGGGACAAATACTACATCGGCAACGGCAATGAGGCGGCCATGGTTTCTGTCTTCGGGCGCAAACCGGATGGAGGTGAATACGTTTTTTTTGTCGTCAACAGCAAGCATGAGGCGTACGAGCTGGTAAAAAATATAACCGCCACTCAATCCTATGTGGCTGAATTCGTGTTGCACGACTATCCGGTGTCCGAGTCCGACATCCTTTCAACGGGGGATGCTGCCTGGAATGCAACACTCAACACCGTCAATATCGGCAAGTACAATCTGGGATGGGCCTCTATCGGCATCTGCACCCACGCTTTCTACGAGGCGATCAATCACGCATCAGGACGCAGCCTCTACGGAATGCATGTCACCGATTTCCCGCATGTGAAGCAGATGTTCGTTGATGCCTATGCCCGTCTTGTCGCGATGAAACTCTTTGCCCGGCGAGCCTCGGATTACCTCCGCTCGGCCTCGGCGGATGACCGGAGATATCTGCTGTACAATCCGGTGGTCAAGATGAAGGTGACGACCCAGGGGGAAGAGGTGATCAACCTGCTGTGGGACGTGATCGCGGCCAAAGGCTTTGAAAAAGAAATGTATTTTGAAACAGCGGCCCGTGATATCAGGGCGCTGCCAAAGCTGGAGGGAACGGTACACGTCAATATCGCGCTGATCGTCAAGTTCATGCAGAATTATTTCTTCAATCCGGCCGGGTATACTGCGGTACCGCTCCGCCTCGATCCGGCAAACGATGATTTTCTCTTCAACCAGGGTGAGGCCAGGGGACTCGGCACAATCCGTTTCCATGATTACCGGCCGGTCTACGCGGCGTGCAACCTGCCCAATGTTAAGATCTTCAGGGAGCAGATCAGCGTATTCCGCGAATTCCTGCTCAAAGCGACTCCGGATACGGCCCAACGGAAGGATATCGATTTTCTTCTGACGGTTGGTGAAATGTTCACTCTGGTAGTCTACGGGCAACTGATCCTGGAAAACGCCGTCCTGCTCGCTATAGATGATGATATCGTCGATCAGGTTTTCGACTTCATGCTGCGCGACATGTCGAAATTCGCCCTGCAGCTTTACAGTAAACCATCCGGCACAGGTGCGCAGATGGAATATTGTCTGAAGATGATGCGTAAGGCGAATGTTGATGAGGAACGCTGTCAGAGGGTTCTGGAGCGGTACGTGTACTGTCTGAACGGGGCGTATGAGATGTCGGAATAATGTTGGTCTATTTCGCTTGTATTCCGGTCAATTCAGGCTAGAATGCCGGGGCTGATTTTTTCAGCACGGAGTCTCCATGCAGAGCTTTGACAGTGCCAGGTTATTGATCATAGAAGACGAGGATGATATACGTCGAGGCATAGCCTCGTTCTTCAGCGATAGCGGCTATGAAGTCATCACGGCCAGCAACGGTAAAGAGGGTGTTGCGCTTTTCCGTGAACAACAGCCGGACATTGTCTTCACTGATCTGCGGATGCCATTCATGGGAGGCCTTGATGTAATCAGGACCATTAATGAGCTGAGTCCTGAGACGCCGCTCATTGTCATATCAGGAACCGGAGTCATCAAGGATGCGGTAGATGCGTTGAGGAGCGGCGCATGGGACTACGTTGAAAAGCCCGTTCTTGACCTGGAAGCCCTGGAACATATGGCCGACAAGGCTCTGGAGAAGAGGCTGCTGCGCAACCAGGTCGCGGGATTAAAGCAAAAACTTCTTTCCGGCGGCATCCACACACCGGAGTCTTTTTCGGCCATCATAACCCGCTCCCCCGTAATCCATAACATCTTCCAGTATATTGAAGTTGTTGCTCCGACACATCAGCCTGTCCTGATATGCGGCGAAACCGGTACAGGCAAGGAATTGTTTGCCAGCGCCGTTCATAAAGCGAGCGGTCGCAAGGGTAAATTAGTTGCATTAAATGTCGCTGGTCTTGACGATCAGATGTTCTCCGACACTCTTTTCGGGCATACGAAAGGCGCATTTACCGGTGCCAATGCAGCACGGGATGGTATGATAGCGCAGGCTGCAGGTGGTACCCTGTTTCTTGATGAGATAGGAGACTTGAAAGAGAATTCCCAGATCAAGCTGTTACGTTTACTCCAGGAAGGTGAATATCATCCGGTCGGATCAGATTACCCGCGCACAAGTGATGCCCGGATAGTTATGGCGACTCACAGAGATCTCCCGGCCATGGTAGAAAAAGAGACGTTTCGCCAGGATCTCTACTATAGGCTCTTTGCCCATCAGATCTCTATTCCACCACTCAGGGAGCGCATTGAGGACATTCCGGTGTTACTTGATCATTACCTGCAAGACGCTGCAACCAGCCTCAATAAAAGTAAACCCAGCCCTCCCCCTGAACTGTCTGCGTATCTTAAAGCGTATCGTTTTCCGGGCAACGTTCGAGAATTGAAAGCGATGACCTACGATGCTGTCACCCGTCACACACAGGGCGTTCTTTCCATGAATTCATTTCTGGATGTCATGGGGACCAGGCCGGCAACCTCCCCCTTTCCCTCAGATGCTGAGAGAACCCGGGTTGTTATTGTAGATGCAAGCGGCGAACGTATGCCAACCCTGGATGAAGCCGAACAGACCCTGATCAATCAGGCAATGTACTTGGCAAAGGGAAACCAGGGTGTTGCGGCCAACTATCTGGGGATCAGCCGGGCAGCATTGAATAAAAAACTGACCAGGAGGAAGAGTAATGGAATCAATTAACAGTCAGATATCAGTAATGATTGTTGACGACGAAGAACTGTTTGTCTGCAGTTTACTTGTCAATCTCGAAGACATGGGGTTCCGCTCTTCGGGCTATTTGGTGTCGGAGGAGGCTCTCCAGGCAGTACAGGATAACCCTCCGGATGTTTGCATTATGGATTTGCGTATGCCAGGCATGAACGGAGAGGAACTTGTTAAAGAGATTCATAAGGTTGCGCCAACGGTTCGCTGTATGATCCTCACAGGCTCTTTTTATAAGATCTCTGATGAACTTGAACTTCTTGGCATGACTCAGGAGTACGTAATCCAAAAACCCATCAATGATTATCCGGAATTTTTCAGAAAAATATCCTCTCTTGCTCTACCGTAAGCGGGCTCATCTTCCAACCCCTCAGACAATTGTCTAATCGAGACATTTGTCTCAATCAGACATAACATCCTGATATTTCAAATAATATCCGCTATATCCACCGTATCCCATAGACATTTGTCCTACCCTTTTCAATCGCTCTATTCTCTCAACTCACTGTTATTACTTATTTTATTGAGTTGGCACACGCCCTGCTATACAAATACCAAGCCCACGATCTGTCATGCCCACATTCAAAATACGGAGGAACACGTCATGCAATGGTTCAAAAACATCAGAATCGGCTCGAAGCTCATGATCTCATTTATGTTCATACTGACTCTCTCAGCCGCCCTTGGCATCTTCCAGATTGTCAGGCTGACCACCATCACTACTACTGCTGAAGATGTGGCCAAAACACAGCTGCCAGCCATGCTGTCGATTTCAAAGATCAACGATTTATTTGGCAGCTATCGTCGAGGAGAATTACTTGAAATTCTTTCAGACAAGAAGGAAGACATCGAGAAATATATCAAACGTAATAATGAAACTATGGAAAAGCTGAAAAGCGAGCAAGCTGTCTACGAGAAGTTGATTGATTCTGAAGGTGAAAGGAAAGCCTTTGCAGAATTCATCCAGGCTTTGCAGCTCTATCTGGCAGAAAATCCAAAGATTGTGGCGCTGGCTCTTGAAAATAAGGATGCCGAGGCAAGCGAACTTGCCCGTGGCGCCTCCAGCAAATCTTTCAATCAGGCACTTAAAGCTCTGGAAGCAGTAATGAACGCACAGGGCAGGCAAACCGTTGATCATAGCAATACCATGGCAAACATCAGTTCAAAATCCCGCATTACGGTTGCCATTGTACTGATCATATGCATTATCATCGGCGTAATCCTTTCCACAATAATCTCTCGCATGATAAGCGCACCACTGCGTGAGTTGGCCGACAAAGCCAGCCACATTGCCGACGGCAACCTGAATATTGCCGTTACTGTGGATTCAAGGGATGA